>CALHSW010000046.1 GCA_938038735.1 uncultured Bacteroidia bacterium
ACTTGGAGAACCAGTCGCGGGCGACCTTGTTTTTCAGCTCCTCCTCGGGGATGTTTTTGTATTTCATGCTGCATGCCGTTGAATAGTGCAAAGGTATGTATTTTAGGGGTTAAAGGGAAGCGTGGCTGCCGGTGGAAAATGAGAAATGTCATATGGGAGTAGGCCGGAGGGGCTAAAGGTCCTCAGCTATTGCGGGGCCGTCATGCGGACGGGGATGCATGGGTGGCGAAAATCTGTGCGGGGGTATGGAGGGGGCATTGCATGCAGATTGATGTGGATTTTTGAGAGGCATTGCGCGTAAGTTTTGGTGCAAGGTCACGCGGGTCAGTCTTTCAGACTGGCTTGCCTTTCAGGCAAGAATCCGGGGGTTTGAAAACCCCCGGCTATTGAGAGACCGTCCTACGGACGGGGCTGCATTTTGTGCGAAAATATATGCGGGCATTGTGAGCAGGTTGATGTGGATTTAGAAGAGGCATTGCGTGTAGGTTCTGGATGGAGTTTAGTTTACCATGTCGGCAGCAACACAATGCGAAAAAATATATCGCAGCGGGTTGCGAAACGTAGAAGCGGGTAGCTGCAGTTGCCCACGCTATTGCAAACGCAGATACATAAAGGGGGGCGGCGCATGCCGCTGCGTTTCCGTCCGCAGGACGGTCTTTGAATAGCCGGGGGTTTTCACCCCCCGGTCCCTTTGCCCCATAGGGAAAAAACAGTCTGAAAGACTGACCCTAGCGGCATATTGCACATGTAAACACAACGTTGAGATTAACACGGGAGGGCTGCATGGGGATACTCCCTCGGGGTGTAGTCCTACGGGCGGGAAACACAGCAGACCCCTCCTCTAACCACGCCCAACTACCGCAACGCCGCTTGCCGCCTCCCAATGGGATGCCCTAAACCATGCGTTAAGCACCCAACGCCGCGATCCGCAGCACCACCTCGCACGCTTTCACCAGGCTCTGCACCGGCAAATATTCATGCACGCTGTGAAAATTATGCCCCCCCGCGAAGATATTGGGACAAGGAAGCCCCATGAAAGAGAGCCGTGCACCGTCCGTACCACCCCGTATTGGCTGCACATTCGGCTCGACCCCAGCCTCTCGTATAGCAGCCAAACCGATCCGCACCGCCTCGCTCTCCGGCGTAACGATCTCCCCCATATTGTAGTAGCTATCCACCACCCGCACCTCAACCCGCGCTCCAGCGTAACGCTCCTCTATCGCCTCCCCCGCCATGCGCATCATGCGCTTCATCATCTCGAACTTCTCACGGTCATGCTCCCGAATGAGGTAGTCCATCTCCGCCGCGCCGCCATCGCCCTCCACGCGGTGTAAATGGAAAAAACCCTCATACCCCTCGGTAGCTTCTGGGCGAGCGTGCGCGGGGAGCAGCGAATCGTACTCCAACGCCAGCCGCGTCGCATTGATCATGCTCCCCTTCGCGTCACCCGTGTGCGTAACGCGCCCCCATATACGCACCTGCGCTGACGCCGCATTAAAATTCTCGTACTCGAAATCCCCCCGCGCTCCGCCATCAATGGTATAGGCAAAATCGGCATCAAAATGCTTCACATCAAAGAAATCCACGCCGCTGCCCACCTCCTCGTCCATGGTGAACGCCACCCGCACCGGCCGCCTATCTACGCTCGTCCCCTCCTCGCTCCACATGGCCAACGCCTCCATCAGCGCCGATACGCCCGCCTTGTCATCTGCCCCCAGCAGCGTCTTACCATTAGAGACCACAATGTCCTCCCCACGGTAGCGGGCAAGCGTAGGGTACTGCGTCTCGCTCAGCTCCTCGTTGCTTCCCTCCAGCCGAATCGGTGTACCGTCATAGCGCACCACCCTGGGGCGAACCCCCTTGCCAGGCGCATCGGGCGAGGTGTCTACATGCGCCAAGAAACCCACCTTCGTTGCGCTCCGCAGCCGCCCCTGCCCGGGCAAATGGACAAATAGGTAACCATGCGCATCTATCTCTGGCATCAAACCGAACGACTCTATCTCCTTCGCCAGACTCTCAATAAAGTAGCGTTGGCTCACGCTGCTCGGGTAGCTCGTAACGCCCACCACGCTCTGCGTATCCACACGCACGTAGTGCAAAAAGCGTTCGAGTATCCTATCCCGACTAACGTTATACCGCGCCGCCTCTATCATTTCAATGTTGCCTCGCCGTTCCCCACAAGTTTTCCATCGCAGTAGACCTCCACGCGGTACACCCCCTTCACGAAACTCCCAGCCTCGCCGTAGAATATACACACCTCCGTGTCGGCATTTTGGTAATCCACGTCGCGCACCGCCGAGTAGGTCAATTGCTCTTCGCCCGATGCGAACGATGCCCCCTCGGCATTGGCCAGCAGCACGCCGTCTGGGCCGAAGAGACGTATATATACCTGACGCACCCCCGAGTCGGCTATCGCATTCTCCATCAGCGTGAAGCACGTGCGCAGCTTGTACACATGCGAGGCGCGCCGCGTCTCCTTATCCTTTTTCGATAGCCCCACCACCGCCACCTCACGGGCTCGCAGCTCCGCGCCCTTGTCCACGCGCGCCGCCAGCTGCGTACGCTCCTCGGAGAGCTTCTCCACGTCCTTTTGCGACTGTTGGTACTCCGTGCGTACCTGCGTATTCTCCGCCACCAGCGCCTTATTCAGCGTGTTCAACGAGTCAATCTCCCCCACCATCTTGCGCATAATCGCCCGCAGCGTGCCCAGCTCCCGCTGGTACTCTTTAATCTTGCCGTAGCTCACCTCCTTCACCTGCTTCACCTCTGCAAGCAACATCTCCGCACGTTTCCGCTCCTCATCCAGCTTGCTTTGCAGCGCCGCATTATCGGTCTTGAGCATATCGTAATCACCGATTACACGCTCCAAATTGCCCTGCAACGAGTCCCGCTCATTCTGCAATATCTGCTCCACCCGCTCCGACTCGTTCGATTGGCGCACGTACATGAATACTAGCACCCCCGCCGCTACCAACAGCACCAGCACCACCGCGGCCAATAGATTGACCACATGGTTGCGCCCCGATCTCTTCGGCTCCCCTTCCGCTTTAAGCCCTTCTTCTCTCATTGATTATTTTATTTTTTTCCAGAATCCCGCTACCAGCGCGACGCCATGGCAGGATTTACGCACATCACCGGAATGCCCAACCCGTTCGCCATGATCTCCTGATCGGTAGAGTTAAACGCTGTGGCTATGCCGCCCACGTTTTGGGTTATCATGATCAACACCCAGTCGCACTTGTTCTCCTTTGCCACCCGATTCATCTCCTCCGTTAGCCGCTTGCCCTTCTGCACCGCATGCACCTCGTAGCGAAGCCCATTGGTGCTGCACAAGCGCTCCAGCAAGGCTAGGTTGGCATTCACCTTACGCTGAAACTTCGGGTCGGAATAGAGGTTGGGGACCACGTATAGCTCCGAACCGTACTCCTTTAGCAGCCGAACGCACCAATTCAGCTTCTCTACGTCCTCCTGCCTCGCCCCCAGCGGCATGAGCAGCCGCTTAAAGACCTCTGCCCCGGCCGGCTCCTGCACTATGAGGAACGGCACATCGCTCTGGCTTACCACCTTGATGGCCTTACTTCCAAAAAAGCGCTGCATTCCGCTAATGCCATGCGTTCCCATTACAACATAATCTGCATGTCGCTCCTCGGCCACCTCCGAGATGGTGCTCTCTATAGTACCCTCCCGAAGAAGGGCTTGCACCGTTACGTCGTACGTCTTCGCGTACTCCTGCGCCGCCTCCTCCAAATGGATCTGAACCTGATCCTTGGTCAGCCGCACCCCGCTCGTTCCCCCCTCATAGATATGCAGCAGATCTATCTGAACGTTCTCCGTCCCCGACATGCGCACTGCGTATGACATCGCCGCGGGCACTACTTTCGTGAAATCGCATGGTACAATAACTCTCATCTCGCACGTCCTCCTACTTTTTATTTAGCACACACCTCCGTATATGTCCTTCCAAAACAGTTCATTCAATTGCTCCGCCCCGTCAGCGCATCCACCATGGCCTCCAACGCCTCGCCGCGCCGGCCGAGCAGCTTCGCCCCCTGCGCCAAGGCTTGCCGCGCCGCCTGCAGCCGCTCCGCAATGGCCTCTTCTACCGCCACCCGCGTACCCACGGCATCGTACACCGCCACTACCCTCCGCACCTTCTCCTCACGCGCCATCTGCGCATTAGATAAGCACGCACGCAGCTCCCGCAGCTGATTAGCATCAGCGTGCGTCTCTGCCCATATCGATAGATACGTCCTCTTATTGTCGCATATGTCGTCCCCGCACTCCTTCCCAAACGTCTTCGTCTCGCCGTAGGTGTCAAGCATATCATCCTGCAGCTGGAACGCCAGCCCGAGCTGCTTCCCGAACTCTCCCAGCGCAGCAACCACCGCCTCGCTCCCTTCGCCCAGCTGCGCCCCGATGCGTAGCGCACCCTCGATCAGCGCCGAAGTCTTGAGATATATCATCCGTATGTACTCCTCCATGCCCACCGACGCACGACTCTCAAATTCCATGTCGTACTGCTGACCCTGGCATACCGCCATCGCCAACCAGTTAAACGTCTCCAGCACCTCCCGTATATGCTCTGGCGCGACCTTCGCCAACTCCCGGTACGCCAAAATGCACATGGCATCGCCCGAAAGTATCGCCGCATTCTCCCCCCACTTCTTCTGCACCGTCGGCACGCCACGGCGCAAGTCCGAACGGTCCATAATGTCATCATGCAGCAGGGTGAAATTATGGAAGACCTCCACCGCCACCGCCGCCGGCAGCGCCGCCTCACGCCAATCGCTGCGCCCGCTCACCCACTCGTACGCCGATAGCAACAGCACTGGGCGTATCCGCTTCCCGCCCGACTCCAACGCGTAGCGCACCGGGGCATACAGCCCTACAGCTTCCGTGGGGTACGGAAACGACTCCAACGCCCTATTTACCGCATTCAGATACTCTTGACTCGCCATGCCCTAATGCTTTTACTCGTCCGCCCCGTAGATATAGAACGCAAATGTACTATTTTTCTACATAATTCGCATACGCTTGAACGTTGCCTCACGTAATCCCCTCTCGCTGCTAGCGCACCCCGAAGCTATAGCGCGGCATACCGGCACGATACACCACCATCCCGTAGCGCCATCGGTCAACGCTCACGGAGAACACAGGGCTCTCCGAAAACCATCGCCACCGCTGCCACGATGCCTCATCATCGCGCACGTCCATCAGCATAAACCAACTCCCCTCGTCAAAATAATGCACCAGCGTCCTCCATGCGCTCTCCGGCAGCCGCATCCACTCCTCCACCGGCATCACAACCACCCAACGCTCTCTCCGCCCTATTTCCCCGGCTTCAATGAGCTCGCAGACCCTCCCTCCCACAACCTCAATACGCTCCGCCCCATTTACCGCCCAGCCATTTGGCACCATCAGCTTCGCCGCCCCGCTCCACTCGCACAGCCTAGAAGCCTCGCACGCTACGCGCCACAGCCCTCGGGGCATTTTTTCATCCACCCAATCGGGCCGTCTTCTACGCGGAGTAAACACCGCTCGGCACATGGCGTACAGGTAGGGCGAATGCACCCCATGCCCCCTGCGCCCATGCGCATTGAGCCAATGGCGAATGCGCCCCCGCTGCGGCGCATCGCGACACACCGACCGCGCTGCCCCTATCGCCACTGCCTACTCCGCCGCCGCTTCCTTCCTCTCGCCCACAGCTGGAGCGGCAGCCTGCTGCTCCGCCTGCCGCAGCCTGCGCACTACGCGAAGCACGCTCGCATTCCGCCCATGATTAAGCAGCAGGAATGGGATACCCAGCAACGATAGCACCGTGAGCAATATGACCGTCCCTTTAAGCCATGCCTGCGCTGTAGTATCATCCACAGGGTAAAAGAACACCGTGTAAACCGCCACGATCAGCGAGAAATAGAGGACAAACACCACCCCGCGGCGCATGTTCAGCCTCCGATTGTGATGCTTTATCCTATCCCTTAAATATATCTCATCGTACGGGCCTAGTGCCTTCTTGCGCTCCCCATCATTCAAGCTTTTCCCTTCGCTCACCACTATCGCCACCGCCTCATCGTAGTTCTGCATCTTCCTACCTCCGTTTTCTACTCATTTTTCCCTGCAAAGCTAATCATTTAATGGCAATTGGTACGCGCCGCGCTGCGTGGGGTAAACTTCTATAAGCCTCACGTAAATCCGATGTTCTAATCGGCGCAGACTACAACCAAGAGCCGCCCCCGCACGCATAGATTCTTTGCCGTCCATGCAGCCCCATCCGAAGGACGAACCCTCAACCTGGCTGACCCGCACTGCCCTCCCATACTAATCCCCGCATTGAAATCTCGCATGCAAAAGACCGTCAGGGTCAGTCTTTCAGACTGGCTTGCCCTGCGGGCAGAGTACCGGGGGGTTGAAAACCCCCGGCTATTCAAAGACCGTCCTGCGGACGAGGCTGCATGGCACGCCGATTTTATGCTGGGGGTGATGGATGCAGTTTATGCGGAAGGCTATTTGGGCGCATGGGGAAGACCCCATTGGGCCACACGCATTGATGGAAAAGAAAGGTCACGCGGGTCAGTCTTGCAGACTGGCTTGCCCTGCGGGCAGAGTACCGGGGGTTTGAAAACCCCCGGCTATTCAAAGACCGTCCTGCGGACGGAAAGCGCAGCGGCTGCGCCGCCCTTCTTTAAATAGCTGCATTTTTAACAGCGTGGGTAGCCGTACATGGTCGCCCTACATTTCGCAACATGCACCGGTATGGTCTTTCGCGCTATTATGCTGCGGCCATGGTCAACCAAACTCCCGCAATAACTTGCACGCCCCCGCACACATGAATTTTTGCAAACCGATGCAGCCAATCAGCAGAACGGTCCCAATAGGATGGGACCGCACAGCCCCTCGCCATAACCTGCACACAGTGCCTTTCGTAGATCCTCATAAACCAATACAGGTTCCCCATGAAACCCGCATAAAAATTGCAAACCCATGCAGCCCGTCCGTAGGACGGTCTCTCAATAGCCGGGGGGCTTTAGCCCCCCGGATTCTTGCCCACAAGGGCAAACCAGTCTGAAAGACTGACCCGTATGACCCACCATGGACCTATCGTACCCCTCAGCCTCGCGTAAATTTACCCACTCAGCAAAGAACAGAGCTTCCACCGCAACCTGTACGCAACGCACGCATATATTTTCGCACAAAATGCAGCCCCGTCCGTAGGACGGTCTCTCAATAGCCGGGGGTTTTCAAACCCCCGGATTCTTGCCCAAAGGGCAAGCCAGTCTGAAAGACTGACCCTGGCGGGCTATTCAAGGAAATGCTGCCCATCGTACGCCACGCCAAATTCGTCAAGCAGTGCCCGGTACTCCTCTGCGAAAGACGTTCGCACATGGTGCTCCTTTTGCCGCTTCACGTATTCCACCACCATGGGCAAATCCCTATAGGAGTAGCTAAACGCACCGTAACCCTCCTCCCATCTGTCCCAGTTCGGAAAACTAGGATTTCCTCGGAGCCATAGGCTTGAACCCTGCTTGATGCGTTTTACAAATGCAGCCAATGACCATTTGGAAGGAATGGAGAGAACGATATGCACGTGGTCAGGCATACCCCCGATGCGGTACAGATGCCCACCCGCATCGTTTACCACGCCCATGATGTAGGCGTAAAGAGACCGCTCATGCTCAGTTGCGATGGTCGGAGCTCTGCGTTTTGTGCTAAATACGATGTGATATAGCAGCTGCGTGTACGCCATGCTGTTGTCCTATGATATTTCACCCAGTCCAAAATCGGGCAACGTTTTCGCTAATGGATAGTAGCCCAAGGCACAACGGGTCATCCCCACTGCTAGGTGTAAACGTATTCGTTTTTGATTTTGTTCTACGCCTTGAACATGGGCGTTGGGCGATGGTGGTTTTTGCAAGCGCAGAGGTTCACGCTGTTTCCATTCTCTGCGCAACCTGAACCTTAAAAACGGGAAAAATCTGTCACGCGGGTCAGTCTTTCAGACTGGCTTGCCTTACAGGCAAGGTTACCGGGGGTTTGAAAA
>CALHSW010000047.1 GCA_938038735.1 uncultured Bacteroidia bacterium
CTAGGTAGGCTTCACCACATTTCGCAACCTGCTGCGGGATCGTTTTGCGCATTATGCTGTTGCAGCTCTCAGACCTGCGTATCCGTGCGCCATCGTAGCCTATGCGACACCAATTATCTTCACCGCTACCTGCACGCAACGACCGCATATGTTTTCGCACAAAATGCTGCCCCGTCCGAAGGACGGTCTCTCAATAGCCGGGGGTCTTTAGACCCCCGGAGTCTTGCCTGAAAGGCAAGCCAGTCTGAAAGACTGACCCGCGTGACCATACGCACCGCCCATTCTGCTCGCTGCCTTGAAGGCTGCCTCCCACAATCCCCCGAATGAATGCCGTAACCCATGCATGCAGTGCCTTCCCTCAAACCTCGCATGTTCAGGGATGCCGCAATGCAGCCCCATCCGCAGGACTGCCCCTCAATAGGGGTGTCCCATGTAGCCCTTCGCCATGATAAACCACGTTGAATTGGCATATGCAGAAGGCCGCCAGGACCAGTTTTATCGAAAACCTGGGCTACTCTAAAGCGAGAACGTTGAGGCGATTTGCTCTGCGGCTTGGTCGAGCCCCGATTGAATTTTCTTTTTTAGCATGAAGCGTAGTAAGGCCGGAATCTCGGCATGCAGCGTGAGGCGAATGCGCGTGTCTCGACTGTCAACCTCTACGAATTGTATCCACAGGGTGAACGACATGGGCTGCCCATCAATGTCGGTGAACTTGATGGTCTTGAAGGGTTCACGGTCAACGATACGGACACCGAGAGTCCCCATCCCCTTCACCGTGACGTGGCACTCATCGCGCGAGGCCTCTACGTGTTCAATCTTCTCGTGGTGTACAGCGTTGGCCACGCCCTCAAGGTTCTCAAAGCGGGAGTAGATTGATTCCGCGGAGCAGCTTGCCCTACTGACCTTACTAACGAACTTGTCCATTGCCTTGCCTTAGTTATGCCACAGTTCTGGGGCTTTTCTCCACTCTTCGAGTGTAGCCATCTGGTCGGGTGCAATGCGCCCCCGCGCCGCGAGCAATGCGATGAGGTCAGGATAGTTCGCCAGCGTGTGGAGCTCTACGCCGTGATTCTTGAAATTGGTTTGCGCCACGGGGAAATCATAGGTGAATATGGCCACCATCCCCAGCACCTCTGCGCCGGCATTGCGAACGGCCGTGGTTGCGGCAAGGCTACTTCCCCCAGTGGAGATGAGGTCTTCCACTATGAGCACCTTGCTCCCTTGGGGGATAGACCCCTCGATTTGGTTCCCCATGCCGTGATCCTTCGGCTTTGGACGGACGTAGGCGAAGGGCTTTTCCATGGCATCGGCTACGAGAGCCCCCATGGCTATGGCCCCTGTGGCAACGCCTGCCACCACGTCGGGCTCCGCAAAGTGTTCTTTAGCAAGCCCAACGAGCCCATTCCGAATTTTTTTCCTAGCTTCGTGCTGCGAAAGAATCAACCGATTGTCGCAGTATATAGGGGAGTTCCAGCCGGAGGCCCACACGAAAGGGGTACCCTCGTAGAAGTGAATAGCGTTGATACTTAGCAGGATGTCTAAAGCTTCAGAATTGACCATGGTTCAACAAGAGATTTTTTGCGGAAAGCGGAGTATCGTTTTTTCAAATGAAAGTCCAACTGCTGTGTCTGGCCCCCACGTGCTCGCCATCGATGCCGTGGAGGCTTCTTCCGTTGCAAAGGTATGGGAAATTTTTCTATCCAATGAGCAAATCGAGAGATTGTACATTTGCGGGGAGTGCAAGGAGGAGGCGAAACAGGCGTTCTTTAGCCACTTTCCATCAATTGTTGCAGCCGGCGGCGCGGTGACTGCCCCCAGCGGGAAGCTACTCATGATATATCGGCGCGGCGTTTGGGATTTACCCAAGGGAAAGCAGGAGCCGGGGGAAAACGATGAGGTCACGGCGCTCCGCGAGGTGGAGGAGGAGACCGGGGTGCATGGACTTAAAATAGTTTCATTCCTGCGCGACACCCACCACGTCTACACGCAGAACGACACCACCTATATTAAGCGTACGATGTGGTACGCCATGGAGATCGGCGAGGAGCAACCGCTTACGCCGCAGGGCGAGGAAGGGATAGAAAAAGCGGAATGGATGGAGTTGGCGGAGGCCTTGGAGCGGGCAAAAGCATCGTTTCCATCGATACAGCGGGTGCTTGAGGCGTATCGCAACCGCTAACGGCTTGTCGGGTTTGAACTAGTGTACTGTGACAATGGGGAAGAAGAAACGTCAATTTCCGCACACCTACGTAATCATTTTCGCTCTTATTCTGCTGGGGGCATTGCTCACATGGCTCGTGCCGGGCGGGGCGTTCGATCGGGAAGAGGTAGTGGTCAATGGCATCCCGCGCAGCGTGGTGGTGGCGGATTCGTACCACGAGGTGCCCCGCGCGGGGCAATCGTGGCAGGTGATTACCGCCCTCTTTGAAGGGATGCTCCGCACGGCGGACATCATTTTTTACATCCTTATCATCGGCGGGGCGTTCTGGATGCTCAATGAGAGCCGTGCGCTCGACGTGGCCATCGCGGGTTTCCTGAAGTCGGCGCGTAGGGTGGAGCGGGTTCGTGCCATCCGTTGGCTGGGGGTTGATAACATTATTGTGACCCTTATCATGCTGTGCTTTAGCTTTTTCGGCGCCGTGATAGGGATGAGCGAGGAGACGATAGCCTTTGTGGTGATTTTCGTACCGATGGCGGTGAGCATGGGCTACGACTCTATCGTAGGCATCAGCATGTGTTTTCTGGCGGCGGGGTTAGGCTTCGCTGGGGCTCTGCTCAACCCCTTCACGATAGGAATAGCGCAGGGGCTGGCGGGGGTGCAGCTCTTTTCGGGGCTGGAGTACCGATTGGCTATATGGCTAGTAGTTAATGTGATAGGCATTGCCTACGTGCTGCGCTACATGGCCAAGCTGCGAAAGAACCCGCGCAGCTCGCCGGTTTACGAAGAGGATGCGGAGTGGCGTTCGCGGGTGGAGGCGGCGGGGAGTCTCCCCGCGAAAAAGGCGGGACGTGGGGCGTGGGTCTCCTTCACAGCGGCGCTGGTAGCGTTGACCCTGGCGGCGGTGGCGCATCCGCTCAGCACGTTGCAAATAGGGCAGGGCGAGGTGACCCTTCCTGCGCTGCCGATACTAGCGGCAGCGTGGCTACTGCTCGGCTGGCGCGCGCTGCGCCACTCGGTGCAGCTGTTGAACGTTACCGCCTTGCTTTTTACAATCATGCTCCTGGTGGTGGGGGTGATGGGGTACGGATGGTATATCAAGGAAATCGCATCGCTCTTCCTCACCATGGGGGTGCTTTCGTCCGTAGCGTTCGGCAAACGCCCCAATGAGATTGTAAAGTCGTTTACGGCGGGCGCGGCGGACATCCTTTCGGCCGCCCTCGTGGTGGGTTTCGCTTCAGGGATTGTGGTGGTGTTGGAGCAGGGGCAGATAATCGACACCCTGCTAAATGGGTCGGCCAGCGCCATGGTAGGCCTAGGGCCGTTAGCCTCGGTGGCGGTGATGTACCTATTCTACACGCTTCTCAATCTGATTATAGCCTCCGGCTCGGCGAAGGCGGCGTTGACGGTGCCCATCATGAGTCAATTTAGCGACTTGGTTGGCGTTTCGCGGCAAACCATGATAACGGCCTACCAGCTGGGGGGTGGTTTTACCAATTTGGCTACGCCCACATCGGGGGTGATGGTGGGCGTGCTGTCGATGGCAAAAATCCCATACGTGAAGTGGCTGCGTTGGTTTTGGCCATTGCTTGTGATACTTATTATCGTGGGGTTTTTACTGCTGATCCCAACGGTCTACTTCCCGCTGCACGGCTTTTAGCCCATGGGGCGGGAGAGAAGGGAAAAAGGAGAGGTGGAGGAACAAATGGATTCTGAAAAGAGGGGCGAGCGGCTTCGCAAGCCGGAGTGGCTCAAGGTAAATCTAGGCGGCGGCGAGAGCTACGCCGATGTGTCGAAGCTACTAGAAAAACAGGGGCTGCATACGATATGCAGCAGCGGGCGTTGCCCCAACCAGGGGGAGTGCTGGCGTGAGGGTACGGCCACGTTCATGATCCTAGGGGATGTATGCACGCGTCAATGCCGTTTTTGCGCCACCGCCACGGGGCGTCCGCTGCCCCCCGATGAGGGGGAGGCAATGCGCGTGGCGCAATCGGCGAAGGAGATGGGGCTGCGCCACGTGGTGGTGACATCGGTGGATAGAGACGACCTCGCCGACGGCGGCGCGGCGCAGTGGAGGGCATTGATACAGTCAATGCGTCGGGAATGCCCTAGCGCAACGCTAGAGGTGCTGCTCCCCGACTTCATGGGGAAACCCTTCGCGCTTGAAAGCGTATTGCTGCTGCATCCCGATATCGCGGCGCATAATATTGAGACGGTAGAGCGGCTCACGGCAGCGGTGCGGTCGCGGGCGCGCTACCGGTACAGCATGAATGTACTTTCGCGGGTAGCCCTTGGCGATGTGGTGTGTAAATCGGGCTTTATGCTGGGGCTTGGGGAGCGGCAGGAGGAGGTGCTAAAGACCTTGCAAGACCTGCTGAGCGCCGGGGTGCAGGTGGTGACGATAGGGCAGTACTTGCAGCCCACACGGCATCACTATCCCGTGCAGCGCTACGTGCCGCCGGAAGAGTTTGACGCGCTGCGCCGAGAGGCGGAGCAGATGGGGTTCCGCTACGTGGAGGCCGGGCCGCTGGTCCGCTCGTCGTTCCATGCGGCTCGGGCGTTAGCAGCGTGCGGCGTGAAGCCCCGGAGGGGGGCATCGGAAAAGTAAGGGTGCGGCGGAGATGAAAACTGTAGAAGTATTGCCCTTCGCATGGGGCTACGAGGAGGGCTTGGCAAGGCAGCATGCGCTGCATGATACCTTGGCGGCGAGTGGCCAGGCGGAGCTGGCGGAGCGGGTGGGTTACCTCATGGCGGGAGAGCATGAGCATGTCTATACGCTTGGGAAGCATGGGCACAACGAAAATATGCTCCTGTCCAGCGTTGCCCTGCAGCGTATGGGGGTAAAGCTGGTGCAAATCGATAGGGGGGGCGATATAACGTACCACGGCCCGGGTCAGTTGGTAGGCTATCCCATTCTCCATCTCCCCGCGTTGGGCATTGGCGCAAGGGCGTACGTGGAGAGGCTTCTAGAGGCGGTGCAACGTACGTGCGAACTGTACGGGGTGGCGTGCGCGCCGCGAGAGGATGCGCCGGGGCTTTGGCTCGGAGGTGATGGGCATGGCGCGCTCCGCAAGATATGCGCGGTGGGGGTGCACATCGGCCAAGGGGTGTCAACGCATGGCTTTGCGTTGAATGTTAACACCGACCTAAGCTACTTCGCGAAGATCAACCCCTGCGGTTTCAGCGACCGTGGTGTCACATCGCTAGCGGCGGAGCTTGGCCATACGGTAGATTACGGAGCGGTGCGACGCACCTTCTTAACCTGTTTCGCAGAGGTGTTTGGCGTGGCTCTGCTTGAGGGGTAGGCGCGGAGCGGGTAGCCTCTACCCCTACCCAGAGAGGACCTCTGTACAGCGGGCGGGGTTGCTCTTTCTTCGGCCGCCTTATTCTTCCCTAAACTGCGCCATCACCTGGCTCAGCTTCTGGTTGTTTTCCAGCAGGGCCTTTGAAATTTCTAGCAGCTCTGATGCAATATTGGCGTTCTTCTCCGACATCTCGTCGAGTTCGTTCATCGAGGTTTGCACCTGTTGCGCAAGGTCCCCATTCTCGTGATTGATACTATTTACCTCCATGATGCTTTGGGTGCATTTCTCCATCATGGCGGTGATTTCCCCGATTTTCTTCAGCGCCTTTTGGCTCTCCTCCACGCTGGTGGCGCTCTTCTCGGTGATGGCACTGGCCGCGGCGGCGCTCATCTCCGCTAGCTTGCGCACCTCGGTGGCCACCACGCTGAATCCTCGCCCAGAGGCCCCTGCGCGGGCCGCCTCTATGGCCGCGTTGAGCGCCAAGATGTTCGTTTGCTTCGCGATGCCGGTGATAAGCTGCACCTGCTGATTTACAAGCTCCTGCGTTCTTGCATTCTCGTGCTGCTGTGCCGATAGATCGTTGAGTAGCTTGTTGGCATTCCCGAGAATATCAACGGCTTCCTGCGTGGTGTTGGCGGCTTGGCTGCTCGTGACCCCCATTGTGTCGCACATGGTTGACACCTCGCGCACGGTCTTCTTGGAGTGCTCCTGCACATCGCTGAACGTATTGGAGAACTCGTGCGTCTTTTCGGTGGTACTATCAATGTTTACCGTAGCGGTTCGTATATTCTTCAGGATGTTATGGAAGTTAACTAGGAGGTCGTCCAGCGAGCGGGATATTACGCCGACCTCATCGTGCCGCGTTGACTGCTCGACGGAATTCCTATCCAGTTTGCCATCGGCGATGTCGCGGATGCGCGCCGTGAGGTTTACAATGGGGTGGAGCTGCCTATGCATCAGCCGTGATAAGATGAACGAGAAGAGCAACGATAGCCCAACCCCGATCAGAAGGAAGGAAATTAACTGACGGTTGATGGATTGATAGGCGGTAGCGGTGGGTAGCACGATGCCCAGCGTGAGCGGAACGTCGTGGTGCATCAAGAAGAGGGGTTGCAGCACCATAATCTCATCGTTACCGCGGCGTAGCACCTGCTTTCCGGCGCACAGCTGTTTCCACTCGGCATCGGTAGGCTCGCGGCGGGGGTCTACTTCATGGATCAGTTTGCCACTCCCCGTGGGCGAGTCGGTATGCGTGATGACTCGCTGCTTGGTGGAGAGGAGGAATATTGCCTTGGTCTTGCCCTGGCTGTGGAATTGTGCAATGAGCTTCTGCTCGCTGGATAGCGAGATGTCTGCGATGACTACGCCGGCAAACTTATCTTGATTGAACACGGGCCATGCGAGCGTAAACATGAGCTGCGTGACGTCAAGGATTTTACTTTCGTAAATGTCGGTGACGTGCGGCTTTAGGGAGCGCATGGGGGTGAAGTAGTAGTTGTCGGGCTCATCGAGTACATAGGAGTAGAGGGGGTCTAAGGCGGGGACTCCCTGCTCGTTAAGGGTGTAGTAGGGGAGGAAACGTCCCGCGGAGTCGCAGTTGGGTTCTCCTTTGTGCATGTGGTCGAGGCTGTCGAACCCATTGGCAGAGAAGGCGATACCTAGCCCCGTAATGTCGGGATGCTTCTCTATAATGCCGTAGAGCATCTGTTTGACGGTCTCCCTATCCTTGTTGCCCTTCTCAATGAGCGCATCGGTAATGTCGGCGACACCCTCAACGAAGTATTGGGCCTTGTAGAGGTGCTTCTTGCCGATTTCCCCGATGATCTCCTCCGCGGTTATTTTCAGCTCGGCGTGCATGTTGCTCCGTGCGAAGCGAAAGGAGTAGATTGCGCCTATGGCCAGCAGAACGAGTGATAGGCCCAGCATGCTGCTGAGGCTGTAGAAGGCAAAACGATTGGAGATGTTTTTCTTGAATAGCATACCTTATTTTATTTCATATTGACCCAATAGCGGTCTCTCCCTCCATGTCGCTAACGGTTCGCTTCACCACGCTACAGCACAAGAACCCTTCCCCCGCCGCCGGAGCGGGCTTTAGGGTCGGTGTTTGCTTGGTTTGGCGAAACAACCGCAACGGTACTACCTATAGAGCAATGCCGTTGCGATAGGGTACGTTGCATAGCGCATAATGTTGCATTGGTAGGGCTACTAGAGGCGTTTTGTACTGTGTGGGTGCAGTTTTTCAATAGGGCATCGGCTGTGGAGAACCCTATGGGCAATGCGTGGAGCCATATCGGGTTGCAGCGTGTGGGCAGGGGCATTGGGCTACCCCTGGAGCATCTTTTGCGGGGCAGGACTCCCATCCTCTCCGCTATGGGTGCGAAGTAGAACCGTTTAGGATTCCCATTCCGTTGGCGTTAGGCATTGCCATGTATCCTACCGAAGCCGTACCCCCTTCGTATCAAATTCGGATTTCTCCGGAGAAATCCGAATTTGATACGAAGGGGGTGGTAGTTGGGTGGCTAGCTGATGGGGAATCAATTTGGGGTGGCGATGCGGGGTTGGGGCGGCGAGAGGGTGGGCGCAGCGAGGGGCGAGAAAGGCGAGCCTTTCGGGGCTTGCTTGCTGAGTGCAGCGGCTTTGAGGAATCGCTAGCGCAGGACGCAGTAGGTACGTTCCATCTAGTACTAACGCTGGGAGATTCCTGCGTTGTGCAGCTGCTTGCACCTTATGAACTCCTTCGCGCGGGTGGGCTTCCGCATGGTGCAATCCTTGCTGTGCATGCGCAAATCTGCGCTCGATTTTTTGCTGCGGCGCAGCTCTTGTCTGCGCGGCTGGGGGTGCAGGGAGAGGATGTGGATTTGCGTGCGTATTGACCATACGATGGCTGTCCGCTTAGTGTTGAGACCAACGACCGTTGCAACAATGAATGTTTTATACCTGTTGCATGATGACAATCAGCTGATTAAAAGATGTTTACAAATAAGCGTTTTAATGAATTTGCACCAATTTCTGTAGATAGGTCGTCCATCGTTAGGTTTTGTTGAAAATTTTTATATTTGCGAAAATTTTAACAAGGAGGAACGGAGGATGAAAAGTAGATATTCTACAGTGTTGGCAGAGGCGGGAACAGAGGTAACACGATAGGGGTATGCGTAGGAAATATATAGGCGCGTTGGTAATGGCCGTGCTGCTCCTTGGGGTGGTAGGCTGCGAGTGGGACAAGCGGCTGCCGTTCCGGGAAAATGAATTGGATTCGGCGCTTATGGGTTTTTGGTGGAAGGTGCTGCCCGACACAACGCTTTCGTTCGCGCTGTATACCCAGGCACTGGTTGAATTTAAACGAGGGGCAGAAGGAGGTACGATGCAGCTTTGGAGGGCCTACGGCACTGCGCCGAACCAGCATGTGACGCCATCACGCCCCGAGCCAGTGTTTACGAAAGGCGGTTTGCTTTACAGAATGGGTAATGGTGCCTTGAAAGCCTATATCCGGGCGGTACCCTACTCGCTGCGCGGTGACACGCTGACAATCGTGCGGGGAGAGGCTCCGGACGATTATCGGGTCCGCTACGTGCGGGTAAATGATACGAGCAGCTTGGACTGGGTGGGTAGGCATAAAGCGAGAGAAGGGGAGTAAAAAAAGAGCAGCGCATTATGAGACGATTAACGGAGGGCAAGGCTATGTTTGAGGCTTTGCGAAAGGCTATTAGTCGCGGAGCGGCAGTGGTACTGCTGCTGACGGTACTTTGTGGCTGCGAGTGGGATAAGCGGCTACCATTCAGGGAGAATGCGTTAGATCCTGCGCTGGAAGGGTTCTGGTTAGGGGGAACGGGGTGCTGCGATTCG
This sequence comes from uncultured Bacteroidia bacterium, assembly GCA_938038735.1. Lineage (GTDB taxonomy): Bacteria > Bacteroidota > Bacteroidia > Bacteroidales > CAJPTX01 > Bacteroides_D. The sequence goes on from CALHSW010000047.1 coordinate 9,307, forward strand.
GCGGGTGTCTATTCCCTAATCCAATTCAAACGGGAGGGAGATTGCAATAGCAGGATATGGTTGGAGTGCCCGTTTGAGGCGTTTGGGAAGGTGGTACGGGTGAAAAGCGAACCGGTTTTCACGAAGGAAGGCCTTCTGTATGAAATAGCTGTGGTAGATAATTTCGCGCATTACCTGAGGGCACAGCCGTACACAGTTCGTGGGGATACGCTGAGCATAGGGTGTGGGCAGTGCAACACGAATAAATATGTACGGGTGGTAGACACAAGTAAGGTGGACTGGGCGGTACGCCGTGTAATCAAGGAGAAAAGGAAAGGATTGAGCCATGAAGAGTAGTTGCGCAATGAAGGAATCCATTTTGGCAGTGGTGATGCTGTTGCTAAGCGTGGGCGGTGCGTTAGGGCAGCCGAGGGGGGTAACGCTGCGGCTGGGGTGGGTAAGCGAGCTGGGCTACCAGTATACGTTGGGGCCGGGCTTCATTGAGGGGGGCGTGGGCGTGCCGTGGATGGCAGCATGCCCGATGGTTACGGCAAGCTACAATTACGTTCCCTGGACATTTAGGAATGATGCGGGCGGTGCGTTTGAGCCCTTTGTGGGCGGAGGCGTGCAGGTTGGGACGTTTATATACTACTGCGGTGCGTCGCGCTACGAGGTGTACCCCGTGGCGGGGGCGGTGGTGCCGATAGGGTTCCAGTTCCGTACGGCGCGGCACTTCCTGTTTGCCCTTTCATGGCGGCCGATGCTGGGGGCTTTCTTCGGGGATGTGCGGCCGGTGTGGTATAAGGAGGGGCTGTACGATGGGGGCGTAACGTTGGGGTACGCATTTTGAGCGATTGGCGAGGGAGTTCGCACCCGATGGCAAGCGATGATGTATGCGAGAATTCGATGTAACCATTGACTCGCGTAGCCAATGGGCTGAAACGCCGCAGCACCTACCGTGTTCGGAGGCGTAGCGCCCTTGCCCATTCGCAGGATGGTCTGAAGGCGTGATCCGCGCAGGTCTCCCGCCCTATCCCCGCATTGGGGTTGCGTGGTGATAGCGAGGGTGCGCCGCGTGGCGAGCCGTTTATCCTGCTAGCTAATAGCAACGGGCGGGGGTAGTCCATCCATTGCGCGGCAATGTACGCCGTTTTTTGGGGCGGGTGTACCAGTGCGTGGAGGAGCGTGCCCGATTGGAATGATAAAATTTGTTTACCTTTGCGGCGAGTAACAGTATAATTTAATGCCCTGGGAGGGCGCAGAGGAAAGGAGTATGGACTACTTAACATCGGAGCAAAAGGCAGAGCTTTTTGCGAAGTACGGGAAGTCTAAGAGCGATACGGGTTCCGCGGAGAGCCAGATAGCGCTGTTTTCTTACCGTATTGACCATTTGACGGAGCATCTTCGGGTGCATAGGAAAGACCACGTGACGCAGCGGTCGCTGCTGAAGCTCGTGGGGAAACGGCGTCGGCTGCTCGACTACCTAAAGGATAGGGATATTGAGCGTTACCGCGCGATTTTGAAGGAGTTGGATCTGCGGCGGTAGGAAGGGGCGAAGTCATGGTGGGCCGTGCGGCATGTTCCGTAGATTACCCTGCTGGAGGCAGCGGGGTTGAAGGATGGTGCCGCACGGCTCTTTTTGCGGGTTAAGTCGGTTCGGGCGAGCCCTCGTAGCGTATGGATCGTGGGGCGTGAAGATGGGAGGTGCGCCGAGCCTTTTCGATATAAATAGAGATAAATAGAGTGATGAGAGTTATTGAGCGGAAGATAGAGCTTGCTGACGGCCGTACCATTACGATAGAGACGGGAAAGCTGGCTAAGCAGGCCGATGGGGCTGTGGTGGTGCGCATGGGTGACACAATGCTGCTGGCCACGGTGGTGAGCGCGAAGGAGGCGGGCGGCGATGTTGACTTCATGCCGCTGAGCGTGGATTATAGGGAGAAGTACGCGGCGGCTGGGAAAATTCCAGGGAGCTTTTTCCGTCGGGAGATGCGGGCATCCGACTACGAGGTGCTGATTTCGCGGCTGGTGGACAGGGCGTTGCGGCCGCTATTTCCCGATAATTACCACGCGGAGACGGTGGTGTCGGTGACGTTGATTTCGGCCGAGGCGGATGTGCAGCCCGATGCGTTGGCGGGGCTCGCGGCCTCGGCGGCGTTGAGCGTATCCGATATACCCTTCAATGGCCCAATCTCTGAGGTGCGCGTGGCGCGTATCGATGGGAAGTTTGTTATCAACCCCGGGTACGAGGAGACGAAGCGGGCCGACCTTGAGCTCATGGTGGGCGCCACGATGGAAAATATCCTGATGGTGGAGGGGGAGATGAATGAGGTGTCGGAGGATGTGATGATCGAGGCGATCAAGTGCGCGCATGAGGCGATCAAGGGGCAGTGCGCCGCGCAGCTCTCGATGGCCGAGGAGCTCGGCGTGGTGAAGCGGGCCTACTGCCACGAGGTGGACGACGAGGAGATCCGCAAGGCGGTGCACGAGTACTGCTACGACAAGGCCTACGCGCTGGCGAAGTCGAAGCTGCCGAAGCAGGAGCGGGAGGAAGCTTTTTCCAAGCTGCATGCTGACTTCTTACAGACTCTCCCCGAGGAGCGCCGCGATGAGCTAAAGGTGATGGTGGCGCGCTACTACCACGCAGTGGAGAAGGAGGCAATGCGCCGGATGATACTCGATGAACACGTGCGCCTTGATGGGCGCCGGACCGATGAGGTGCGGCCGATATGGTGCGAGGTGGGCTACCTGCCGTGCGCGCATGGATCGGCAATATTTACCCGAGGTGAAACGCAGTCGCTCTCTACGGTGACGCTCGGCACAAAGGCCGATGAGAAGCTGGTGGATGAGGCGCTATACTCCGGCTCGGAGCAGTTCATGCTGCACTACAACTTCCCGCCGTTCGCCACGGGCGAGGCGAAATCGGCACGCACGCCGGGGCGCCGCGAGATAGGGCATGGCAACTTGGCGCTGCGGGCGCTCAAGAGTCAGCTCCCGCTGGGGGAGGATCAGCCCTACTGCATCCGCGTGGTGAGCGACATATTGGAGTCAAACGGGTCATCGTCAATGGCTACGGTGTGTGCGGGTACGCTTGCGCTTATGGATGCTGGCGTGCCGATGCGCAAGCCGGTTTCGGGCATCGCGATGGGGCTTATCTCAGATGCCGCCACGGGCAAATATGCGATACTTTCGGACATCCTTGGCGATGAGGACCACCTTGGCGATATGGATTTCAAGGTGACCGGCACGCGGGACGGCATCACGGCCACCCAAATGGACATTAAGGTTGATGGGCTGCCCTACGAGGTGCTAAAACAGGCGTTGGAGCAGGCGAAGGCGGGGCGCATGCATATCCTTGGGAAGATGCTGGAGACGCTCCCCGCGCCGCGCGCAGAGTTTAGGCCAAACGTGCCGCGCTGCGAGCAGCTGTCGATACCGCGCGATATGATTGGCCCGCTGATTGGCCCCGGCGGCAAGGTGATCCAAGAGATGCAGCGGGCATCGGGTGCGCAGATCAACATAGAGGAGAAGGAAGACAAGGGGGTGGTGACCATCTACGCGACATCGAAGGAGTCAATGGAGATTGCCAAAAGCAAGATACGATCAATCGTGGCACTCCCCGAGGTGGGCGAGATATACAAGGGCAAGGTGAAGTCGATACTTCCTTTCGGTGCATTTATAGAGATACTGCCGGGCAAGGATGGTTTGCTGCACGTGTCGGAGATAGATTGGAAGCGGGTGGAACGCGTGGAGGATTTCTTGCAGGTGGGCGATGAGGTTGAGGTGAAGCTGATTGAGATAGACCAAAAGACTGGGAAGCTCCGCCTATCGCGTAAGGTTCTCCTGCCGAAGCCGGAGAAAAATGAGGGTAAAAAGTAAAAGGATATAGGGTGAGGGTGCTGGGCATAAGCTGATTGCGTGCCGCAGTACCCTCGCAAAAGAAATAAAGAGGAGGGACGAGAGATGGTACTTCTAGAGAGGCTGCGAGGTAAGTGGGCTGTGGCTGTGGGGCTGGTGATAGGCTTTGCGATGTTGGCCTTTGTGCTAACCGACTTCTTGGTGTCGGGGCGTTCGCTCTTTGCGAGCGGCGAGATGGAGGTGGGGTCGGTGAACGGCGAGGGGATCGACTACATGAAATTTATGGCTCGCTACGAGGAGCGTGCGCAGGTGCAGCAGGCCATGAGCGGGCAGTCGCTGGGCGAGGAGGCATCGGAGTATCTGCGCGACCAAATATGGCAGGAGTACGTGCGGGAGGGGACGCTCGATGTAGCGTGCGAAAAGCTAGGGCTTGCGGTAAGCGCGGAGGAGCTATCGAGCGTGGTGCTGTCAAAGGACCACCCGCACCCCATCATGCAGCAGCTGTTTACGAATCCCGAAACGGGGACGTTTGAGCAGGAGGTGGTGCTTAACTTCTTGCAGAACCTTGACAAGGTACAGCCGGCGCAGCGGGCCTACTGGCTACAGATAGAGAATGAGATTTCGGCGCAGCTCCTCACGGAGAAGTATCGCACAGCGGTTTCCAAGGGCCTCTACACCACCAAGCTTGAGGGCGAGGAGCGGGCGATGATGCAGGCCAATACGGCCGATGTGGCCTACGTGACGAAAACCTACGCGTCAGTGCCCGACTCAATGGTTCGGATTACGGAGGCCGATGCGGAGCGGTACTACGAGGCGCATCGGAATAGCTACCGGCAGCAGGAGCGCCGAGACCTCTCATATGCGCTCTTTGAGGTGAAGCCGGGGCCGATAGACTTTGAGCGAGCTGAGGAGTGGATGAAGAAGTATCGTGACGAGTTCGCCACGGTGGAAGATGCTGGGAAGTATGCCAGCGACATGGGCGATGAGCGCTACGCGGGCAAGTGGTACTCGCGCGGGGAGCTGCCGGCGGAGATTGCAGGGTGGGCGTTCGATGAGGCTGCCGTGGGGGAGACCACCGACATCATCGCGCAGGCGGATAGCTATGAGGCGGCGCGGCTGCTCGGCAAGCGGGCGCTGCCCGACTCTGCGAGCGCAAGGCACATCCTGTTCTCGTTCCAAAAGTACCCCGCGGCGCGGGCGCATGAGCTTGCCGATAGCGTGCTGAATGTGCTCAAAGCGGGAGGCGATTTTGCCGAGCTGGCTAAAAAGCTAAGCGATGACCCAGGGTCTGCGAGCAAGGGGGGCGATTTGGGATGGTTTGCGCAGGGGGTGATGGTGAAGCCGTTTGGCGATGCGTGCTTTATGGGTGCAAAGGGGGATCGGGTAGTAGTGGAGAGCAATTTTGGGGTGCACGTCATAGAGGTGCTGGGCCATAAGGGCGAATCGGAGCGGGTAGACGTGGCGATACTCAAGCGGAACGTGCAGCCTGGGAGCGAGACCTACCAAGGGGCGTTTAACGAAGCGAGCCGGTTTGCTGCGCTGGCGCATCAGCCGAGGCCATCGTGGATTGCCCGCCTCTTCGGCGCGGGGAAGAATAGGGTGCAGGAGGTGCTGGCGGGGATGGACACGCTACTGATGGCGCAGGGCAGAACCCGGCGTGAGGCGAAGGATGTGGAGTACAATAGCCGCACGCTGAACGGCATGCAGCGGAGCCGCGAGGTGATACGGTGGGCGTTCACGGCGCATGAGGGCGATGTGTCATCGGTGTTTGAGATGGACGGGAATTACATCGTGGCGATGGTGAGCCGGATTAAGAAGAGCAAGGATGGCTACGCTACCTTTGAGGCAGTGCGTGAGGATGCGGCTGCGGGGGCTCGCCAGGAAAAGAAGGCGGAGCAGCTGAAGGCTACCCTCGCAGGCGCGGGAAGCGATGTGACGGCGGCGGCGCAGGCGGTAGGCGAAGGGGTGCAACGGGCATCGGCGGTGTCGTTTAACTCCTACTCGTTTGGCAATGCGGGCTATGAGCCGGCCGCTGTAGGCGTCGCGGTGGCGCTGGGGCAGGGCGGTACGAGTAGCCCAGTAGCGGGTAACGGCGGCGTGTTCATGGTGCAGACGGAGCAGGTTACGGTGAAGGACGAGGATGTGGAGCCGGTGCGTGCCGGCGTGCAGCAGACGCTGCGGATGCGGAGCGGCTACGAGGCCTACGAGGCACTCAAGCAGATGTCGCGGGTGATAGATAGGCGGGGCAAGTTCTTTTAAATTGATGGAGTGTGAGTTCACAGCAGATCGCTTTGGCATGTGGTGTGAAAGGTTATGCCCACGGCGGGGCGGTCTGCAGAAAGGATACATGTAAGAGAGAAAGATATGGAGGAAAGAGTATGACAAACAGGAATCGTTTGCTTTACGCACTGGTGTTGCTGCCCACGTTGCTGCTTACCAGTTGCTACAAGGATTTTGACAAGGTGCGAGTCAAGCCGTTCAAACCAGACTTGGTGGTGCCGTTGGCCGCGGCGGACAACATTACCTTTGAGGATATGCTTGTGAAGGAGGGGGATCTAAAATACCTGGATTCTATTTCCTATAAGGATGAGGGGAGAATAGGGCTTCGGTATGATACATCTACTTACAACCTAATCGCTTTGAAGCTGTTGACACCGTTAAAAAAATTGACAATTAAAGATGGGAACGTTTCAAAAGATGAGCTGATTTCTGGCAACAGTAGCTCTCTAAAGGTGCAGAAGATTGTTTTCGCTGAGGGGGCAGAGATTAGTGCGAATATGGATGTAACTTTCTCTCTAGAAGACGGTTCGAAGTTGAAGCTAAATTCAGATCCTTGTGCCCCATTGGGTAAGGGGTGTACGCTAAAGCTTCCTATTGATGCGAGTAACGACTGTATTCTTACCTTTAGAAATGAAAACAAAAGTGTAGAAGCTGTAGAGGTAAAAATAGGGATCCTGCAAGGACTTGGTAGCGAGCCACGCACGATGACTCTTGATACATACGCTGGATTGCTGTGGTATAGCGGTGAGTTAACAGACCCCCGGGTTGCAGTAAAAATAACGCCCGAGGGCTGGACAGCTCGAGTTGAGAAGTTAAAATATTGGGTGGAAGGTTCCTCGGTGAAGACGAGGGTAGATGGGAAAGAAGAGGAAAAACCATTGGTTGGACAAATTGGACAGGTTGGGAAAAATCCTCTACCCTTTAACGAGAAGGGCAAGAACGAATTTTTCGCCTACTGGGAAAAAGGTGCTACACAAGAAAAAGAGTATTTCTTTAATCAGACCAGTATGGTTAACTTCTCAAAGGATTGGCCGTTGAGCTATACAGTTGGAAAGCTTATGGTTGAATGTAAGGATCAAGTTGTAACGTTGCATGCGGGAGAAGGACATGGTTCTGTAAACGCTGACGTGGCGCTTAAGCTTCCATTTACGGGGCGGTTCAATGCGTTGGTGCGGGAGTTTAAGGCAGAAGATAAAGAGGGGATAGAGCTGCCCGATGTGAACAAATTGCTGCAGGATTCGGGAGGCAAGGTGAACGTAAAATCGAGTTTTACGAACAACGATACGGTGCTGCTGCATTTCTACTTCAAGAATGCAACGCCGATGGATATTTACCTCGCGACGAGAATAGGAGAGAACAACAAAGTACCGAAAGGGGAAGTAGCTCAAAAAGCTTCTGTGATCGAGGGGCTAAATAGCCATATTGATGACGAAGTGCTAAAGGGAGGTGCTTTGTTGACGATAGGTAAATTTGACTTCTTTAAGGCGGTGGAGGGTGCTGATGCGAGTGGAGAACACGGTACCGCAACGGGAAGTAAAAGCAAGGTGGCGACGATAGCGATTCCGTATAGCGAGTATGAGGAGGCAAGAAAGTCAGCTGCGGGTCGCCAGGTTAGGGCGTTGCTGCTCTTCAGAAGTCCCAACGGAGATGATGGGCAGCCTATAGTAGTGTCACCGCGGCTGAAAGATTATGTGAGCATACGGCTAGGGGTGGAGGTGAAGCCCGAGGTGTCGATTGAATTGATGAATAAGAAGTAAGCAATGAGAAAAGCATTAAGAATTGGTGCGCTGCTGATTGCGGTGCTCAGCTGCGCGGCGACGGTTAGCGTGCGCGCGCAGTCGCAGCTTCTGCTGCCGTATAACGATATTCTCTTCCAGTCGACGTGGGAAAACCCGGCGGTGCGGCCGATGCATAGGTTTAGCTTCGGGCTCCCGGTACTCTCATCAATAGAGCTGGGAGTGGTGAATAATGGGTTCCAGCTCTCGCAGGTGTCGGAAGTAGACAGCGAAGGCTGGTTGAATATTGACCTAGAGAAGATAGCCAATGGGCTAAAAGAGAAGAAGGGCTACCAGCAGTACCTGGAGACCCAGATTGATTTGCTGCACTTCCGGATGAAGTGGCGGGATTGGTACTTTTGGTTGGCTGCGCGCAACGTGACAACAGAAACGTTTGGCTACGAGCGAGATCTGTTCAACTTTGTGTACGCTGGGAATGGCGCTTACGTGGGAAAGAGCCTATCGCTAAACAAGGTAATGGCGGATGTGAAAAACTACCATGAAATTACCTTTGGCCTCTCCAAGGAGTTGGGGCGTAAGTGGCTGGTGGGGGCCAGGGTTAGCTTCCTTTCAGGACTCGCCTCAGGGGTGGCGGCGTTCGATGAATTTAACATCGCCATAAGCGACAAGCCCGAAACGATGTACGCCCATACGGCGACGGCGGCAGGCACTGCCACCGCTTCGTCCATCCATCGCTTTCGGGATGAGGAGTTGTTGAAGGATCCGAAAACGTGGTTCAACGTGAAGAATTTGGGATTTGCATTGGCTGGGGGCGTTTCCTACCGCCCCATCCCCCATTTGAACCTTGCGCTGTCGTTCTCAGATATTGGTTTAATCGGGTGGAACGATAGCGTGAAAGAGTACAAATTGCAGGAGAAGAAGGTGTCAGTCAATGCCCTATTTGAAGGGAAAGAGAACATAATGAACCTCTCGTTTGGTGAAACGCGTGAGAAGTTACACGAGCAAATAGGAGACCTTGATACGGGGGTAAGCGATGGGGGAAGGTACACGCAGTGGCTGGCGCCTAAGTTCCACTTCTTGGCAACCTACGAGTTTGCACGCCAGTCGGTGGTAGGGGCAAGCTTCTCGGGGATATACCAGGCGAAGCAGTTTTATCCATCGGCCACGGTGTCGTTCATGCAGGGGGTGTCGGATATTTTCCAGGTGCAGGTGTCGTGGAGCTACAACCAGTATTCGGCGTTGAACTTCGGCGCGGGGCTCGTGGTGTGCCCGGGTCCGGTGCAGCTCTACCTTATAACGGATAACTTCCTGGCGTTCATCAACCCCGCGTTAGCCAAAGCGACGAACGTCCGCTTGGGCATGAATCTAGTGTTTGGGCGGTTGAATAATAACCACATGCTGACGTACGATGGGTAAAAGCAAAACGGAATGAGAGGAGAGCAAGGAATGAAAAGGATAGAATTGTTAGCAGTAGCTGCGTTGCTTTTACTACTGCCGTTTGGCGCGGGGCGAGGCGTGGCGCAGTCGTTTAAGCCGGAGAATATAGGACCGCGGGTTAACAGCGCGCAGTCGGACGTTAACCCTGTGTTCTCAAAGGGAGGCGACACGCTGTTTTTCTCTAGGATTACAAAGGCTAAGAATAGCCACCGGGAGGAGGATACGCAGGATATATGGATGTCGGTTAAGGACAAGAGCGGGAAGTGGGGCGAGGCTGTACGTCTACCAAATAGCGTTAACATTGGGCGTTACAATGCCCTCTACGCGGCACTCGATGATGGGAGCTACCTTATAGCTGGGATTTTTGACAAGAAGGGAAAGAAGTGGCTGCGTAATGGGTTCTCGTTGATTCGTCCGCAGGGTGATTCATCATGGAGCGCACCGCAGCGGTTGAATGTGTCGGGTTTTACTACGGGCGTTAGGGGCGATTTCGTGAATGCGAGCATGACGCCCGATGGGAAGTACCTCTTTTTGGCCTACTCGAAGTGCTGGAAGGGAAAGCGCTTGAAGCTGTACGTGTCGGAGCAGAAGAAGCCAGGAAAATACAGCAAACCGAAGAAGCTGAAAGGCGACATGAGAAAGTTCTACACGGCGGAGACGCCGGTGTTCTCCGTGGCAGATAGCGTTCTCTACTTCTCTGGTGTGTCAGCAAAGGGCAATGGGCACAAGATGTATCGTGCCGTGCCGGTGACGGCCGAGAACTCCTCTAAGAAGGTCAAGCCGATGCGGGAGTGGACAGATGTGAAGGAGCTATCAGATACGGTGCATATAGGATCCTGGAGCTCGTACTTCACGCCGAGCCGTAGCGGTGCGTACGCTGCGCTATGCAGCACAGGTGATGGGGCGCCTAGCGATAGCACTACCGTTGCTACCGACTCCACGCAGCAAAGCGAGCGCAGCGTGGCATCGATCCGGGAGGAGATGAAGAGCGGGTCGGTGGGAAGGTCAGATATCTTCGTTGCGATGCTAGTGGAAACGCGGCCGTGGGTGCTAGTGCATGGGCGTTTGGTTGACGCGCGTACCAATGAGCTCCTGCCCGCGGGTAAGGATGTGAAAATTTTGGTCAATGGAGAGGAGAGCGATTCTGTTACGTTAGAGGGTGGTAATCGTTTCACAGCGTTGCTACCGCTCAATGCACGCTATGAGTTCACTTCGCAGGTGACGAATTTTATCAGCGATACGGCGGTGGTGGATGTAACAGGGCGTAGGTTGTACAAAGAGGATACCGTTACCCTTACGCTGCGTACGCTACCCTACGTGCTGGTGAGTGGGCAGCTGCTCGACAGCTACAGCATGCAGCCGATCGACAGGAAGTACACACCGAAAGTGCTGGTGGATGGAAAGACCGTGGATTCGCTGAAGGTGAATGCGGCGAAGTCTACCTATGAGGTGACGTTGCCCTATGGGAAGAAGTATTCGTTCTCCATCGATGCGCAGGAGTATAAGGGCATCCCGATAGAGGTTGACTTGACTCCCTACGATGAGTATAGCACGCTGCAGGCGGATGTCTACGCGCAGCCGTTGAATGCCAATATGGTAACGCTTTACGGTAAGGTAATCAACACCAAGACGGGCAAGCCGCTTGAGCCGGGGCAGGTCGTGAAGATGCGTGTAAACCGAAGGGATGCGCTCAATTTCCAGTATAATGATAAGAATGCGAGTTACCGTTTGATGCTCCCCGTGGGGACAGACTACGATGTGACGCCTAACGTGAAGAACTTCTACAACCGGATGGAGGTTGTAGACCTACGTAATGCCAAGCCGCGGTCGAAGGTGCCACGCGATTTCTTCGTGATGCCGCTCGAGGTGGGGCAGTCAGTGGATATTGAAAATATCTACTTTGAGACGGGTAAGAGCAAGCTGAAGCCGGAGTCGTACCGTTCGTTGAACGCGTTGGTTGACTTCTTCAATGAGTACCCGAACGTGAAGGTGCTGGTTGGAGGCCATACCGATAACACGGGGTCCATGGCGGTGAATAAGCGACTCTCGAAGGCGCGTGCGCAGGCTGTGGCTGATTACCTGATTGGTCAGGGAATCGGGAGAGATCGATTCCAGTCGGAGGGCTACGGCCCAACGAAGCCGAAGGCATCGAATAAGACGAAGAAGGGACGAGCGATGAATAGGCGCGTGGACTTCACGATAATGGGTCTGTAGCCGTAGGTTTAGCGTTTTTGGAGTGTGTGGCAGCGAGCCTGTCAATCCGCGATAATGGATTGATGGGCTCGTTGCCTTGTGCCGCAAAACAAAGGGGCGAGTATTCGGTTGAGAGAGGGGGGAGGAGATGAAGCATGATTTTTGCGCGTGGTTGCCTAGGATCAGAGAAGAGAGAGGATCGGATTTTGGGGTTATAGGTTCAATTGTTGTACCTTTGCAGCCGTCCGAGTTTGAATGGGGGGCAGGCTGAGTTGGAATGTATTCTGTTGTAGAACAGAACGTTATAAATATGTAATAGAAGGCAGAGGTGGCACAGAAAGAGTATACGTACGAAGAGGCGTTGCGTGCGTCGAAAGAGTATTTCGGTGGGGACGAGATGGCGGCGAAGGTTTGGGTGAGCAAGTATGCGCTGAAGAATTCGGAGGGGACGATTTATGAGAAGACCCCGGCTGACATGCATCGTCGGCTGGCTAAAGAGCTGGCGCGAATAGAGAGAAAGTACCCCAATCCGCTCGATGAGGACAAGATATTTGAGCTACTCGATGAGTTTAGGTATTTGATACCGCAAGGCGGCCCAATGACGGGTATAGGCAATGATTATCAGGTGGCGAGCCTTTCCAATTGCTTCGTTATAGGCAATGAGGGGATGGGCGATTCGTACGGCGGTATCATGAAGATAGACGAGGAGCAGGTGCAGCTGATGAAGCGCCGTGGCGGGGTGGGGCATGACATGTCGGGCATACGCCCTAAGGGCAGCCCCGTGATGAATAGTGCGCTAACCTCTACGGGGATAGTGCCTTTCATGGAGCGTTACTCTAACTCGACGCGTGAGGTGGCGCAGGATGGGCGCAGGGGTGCGTTGATGCTTTCCATTTCGATTAAGCACCCCGATTCTGAAGACTTTATTGATGCAAAGCTTGACACGACGAAAGTCACGGGAGCCAACGTCTCGGTGCGCATAGATGATGAGTTTATGCATGCAGCGCTGCAAGGGGGTAATTACGAGCAGCGTTACCCTGTAGATTCCAATGCACCGAAGGTTAGCAAGGAAATCGATGCGCAGCGTCTGTGGAAGAAGATTATCCACAATGCGTGGAAGGCAGCAGAGCCAGGGGTTCTCTTTTGGGATACCATCATTCGGGAGTCAATACCTGACTGCTACGCGGATCTAGGGTACAAGACGATTTCAACAAACCCATGCGGTGAAATTCCCCTATGCCCATACGACAGCTGTCGGCTTCTTGCGGTGAATCTATACTCCTACGTTGATAAGCCATACACCCCCGAGGCTTCATTTAACGAAGCGTTGTTCGTGGAGCATGTGAGATGTGCGCAGCGTTTGATGGATGATATTATTGACTTGGAGCTTGAGAAAATAGCTGCCATACTGGCAAAAATTGAAAGGGATCCCGAGTCGGAAGCTATTAAGCGTGTGGAGCGAGAGCTGTGGGAAAAGATAGAGTACAAGTCGCGCCGGGGGAGGCGTACAGGGCTTGGCATTACGGCGGAGGGAGATATGCTTGCCGCCCTTGGATTGCGATACGGCACGCCTGAGGCAACGCAGATGGCTGAAAAAATACAGAAAATGTTGGCGTTGGCGGCGTATAGCTCATCGGTGGAGATGGCTGAGGAGCGTGGGGCGTTTGAGATCTACGATGCGAAGCGAGAGGAGAAAAATCCATTTATAGGCCGCATCCGTGAGGCAGCGCCAGAGCTCTACGATCAGATGGTGAAGCATGGCCGGCGTAACATTGCCCTACTGACGATAGCACCGACAGGAACCGTTAGCTTGATGTCGCAGACGACATCAGGCATTGAACCGGTTTTTCTCCCCTACTACCGTCGTCGGCGCAAGGTGAATAGTGACGATAAAAATGCTAAGGCGACTTTTAGGGATAAAAATGGCGATTGTTTTGAGGAGTTTACGGTATTCCATCCCAAGTTTTTAGTGTGGCTTGAAACGAATGGCTATGATGTAGAAGAGGTTAAAGGGCGATCGTTGGAGTTTATTGACAGCCTTGTAGCGCAATCGCCGTACCACATGGCAACCGCTAATGAGATAGATTGGGAAGAGAAGGTGCGCATGCAGGGCGCGGTGCAAAAGTGGGTGGATCATTCAATAAGCGTGACGGTAAATTTACCGAAGGATGTGAGTGAAGAGGCTGTGGCGAAGGTCTACGAAACGGCGTGGAGAGAGGGTTGCAAGGGGTGTACGGTGTATCGGGATGGCTCTCGGGATGGGGTGTTGCTCTCGGCGGAGGAGATCACGCAGAATGGTTTCCCCCGTAAGCGGCCCCGCTCATTGGATTGTGACGTAATACGGTTTCATAACAGGGAGGAGTCTTGGATTGCGTTCGTAGGGCTATATGAAGGGAAGCCCTATGAAATCTTCACTGGGCGACAGTCGGGCGATGTTCTACCCATCCCGAACTCTGTAGTGAAGGGAAAAATAGTGAAGGTGAAAACGGAGAAGGGTAGTCGCTACGATTTTCAGTACGAGGATTCCAATGGGTACCCTAACGTGATGGGCGGGCTGAGCCATCAGTTTAACAAGGAGTTTTGGAACTACGCAAAGCTTCTATCGGGGGTATTGCGTAACAGGATGCCGATCGTTGACGTTGTAAATCTAGTACATGATTTACAAGTAGACGATGAGAGCATTACGACGTGGAAGGCAGGCGTGGAGCGCACGTTGCAGCGCTATGTACCCGATGGGACGGTGGTGCACCGCGGGGAGGTATGCCCCTCGTGTGGATGTGATACGATGGTGTACCAAGAGGGGTGTTTGCACTGCGCGAACTGCGGAAATTCGAAGTGTTCGTAGAAGTTTGTGAATGTTAGTTAGTAATTGTAAAAAAAGTTAAGAGGAGAAAAGAGATGAAGAAGTTGGTTGTGATGGCGGCTGCTGTGGCGATGCTAATGGCGTATGGCTGCAGCGGGTGTGGTAGCCAAAAGAATGATGCAGCGCAGGCTGACTCGTTGGCGGCGGTAGCTAAGGCGGATTCTTTGGCGGCTGTGGCGGTTGCGGAAGAAATGCAGCTTCCGTACGGGGTATACAAGGGAACGTTACCTTGCGCTGATTGTCCAGGGGTAGAGGTTGTGCTTGTGCTTTCTACGGATGGGTCAACGCTGTCAACGTTGTACAAAGAACGGGATACGGAGCCTAGGGTAATCGCAGGTGCGGCGAGTTTTGATGCTGAGGGTAGACTAGTATTTACGCCGAACGACACGAACGAAGAGGTGACGCTGTACGCAGTGGAAGGAAATACGTTGCGTAGACTGGGAAGTGATGGACAGGCCGTGACAGGCGAGTTGGCCGATGCCTACGTGTTGACGAAGGAGTAGTTAGCATCGTTTTGTTGCTGAGGAGCGGCGAATCTCTAGTTCAATGGGGATTCGCCGCTCTTTTTTGTGGATAGTTTTCCTACTCCTGTCAACTTGCCCCAAGTTCCTTATGAATTTGAATACGATGGTGGGCTAGTTACTTTCAAAAATTGTTTATATATTTGCCACAACGCAAAACGTATAGTATCATGACCAAAATTCAGCAAATCGAAGAGTTGCTCGGCGCAAATGCTGAGCCTTTACTGTCGCACAAGTGCGAGTGTATCAGTAAGAAATCGTTGCATCTCCCAGGTCCAGACTTTGTGACCAGGGTTGTAGCAAACTCTAATCGTTCACCCCAAGTGATGCGTAGCTTGCAGTCTATTTTTGACCACGGACGGCTCGGCGGTACTGGGTACCTCTCAATCCTACCCGTGGATCAAGGAATAGAGCATTCTGGGGCAGCGTCCTTTGCGCCGAATCCTGAGTACTTTGACCCAGAGAACATAGTGAAGCTAGCCGTTAGCGGGGGCTGCAATGCTGTCGCTTCCACTTTTGGAGTGTTGGCTGCGTGTTCAAGGCAGTATGCGCATAAAATTCCATTCATTGTGAAGCTAAACCATAACGAGCTACTTACCTATCCGAATAAGTTTGATCAAATCATGTTCGGATCTGTTGAGGAGGCGTGGAATTTAGGGGCAACGGCAGTAGGTGCCACCATATACTTCGGTTCGTCAGAATCAACACGACAAATTCAAGAGGTGGCTGAGGCCTTTGAGCGTGCGCACGAACTAGGTATGGCTACTGTTCTATGGTGCTATCTCCGTAACTCTTCCTTCAAGAAGGATGGCGTGGATTACCATGTGAGTGCAGACCTTACGGGCCAGGCGAACCACATAGGCGTAACCATACAGGCTGACATTATAAAACAAAAGCTCCCAGAGAACAACGGAGGGTTCAAGGCGTTGAGCTTCGGGAAGACGAACGAAAAGGTGTACACCGAGCTCACAACGGCCAATCAAATAGATCTTACGCGCTACCAGCTGGCAAATTGCTACATGGGGCGTGCGGGGCTAATCAATTCGGGCGGCGCGAGCGGAAAGAACGACCTTGCTGAGGCTGTGCGTACCGCAGTGATTAATAAGCGTGCGGGAGGTATGGGGCTAATTAGCGGTCGGAAGGCGTTCCAGAAGCCCATGAAGGAGGGGATTGCTCTCCTCAACGCCATACAGGACGTTTACCTTTGCAAACAGGTTGATATTGCGTAGTGTGTTAGTCAACGTTGACGCTGTTGGCTAATTCAATAGTCACGTAACGGCTGCTGGGTAGAGAGTCTTACCTAGCAGCCGTTTCCTTTAGCATCCTCCGATACTATGTTCGCTCTCCATCCCAATTGGTTGCGCTATAGCACTTGGTATCTTCTTTTCATACTGATTGCCTTACTCGCTTTGCACAGACATTTACAGTCGGATTTGAGCGCAGGAACTCCGCTTTCCCCCAGCACCCTACCTACTTTGCCAGCGCAGGTTAGATGCAGCCCTACACTCTTCGCCATGCACGATTTTTCTGATAGTGTGTGCAGAGCTACTCTTGCTTCGCTCCACCCCTTCAACCTGAACTCAGCCACCGAGGGAGACCTCGTCAGCATGGGGCTTCCCCACTCGGCAGCCGCACGAATCGTTAGGCGTAGGGAAAAGTGGGGCGAATATAGATACCCTAACCAACTTAAAAGGGTATACGGCATCCCTGCGCGAGCGGCGGATCTTATTATCCCCTATGCCTACGTAGATCGTCCTTCTGGCAATGCTTACTACTTTACGCCTCCCCAAACCCTTTTCCCTTTCAACCCCAACATCGTTACGAGTGAAGAGCTACTGCGTCTGGGCTTTTCGCAGCGTGCGGTTGACATGATTGGGAAATACCGTGCGAAGGGGGGCGTTTTCCGCAAGAAGGAGGACTTCAAGAGGCTCTACTGCGTCGACTCTTCCACCTACGCGCTCCTTGAACCCCACATCCAGCTACCCACCCAGCAAAACACGACGCGAGGCAAACGGAGTGTCCCCTACTTTACGCCTCCAAAGGCTCTTTTCCCCTTCAACCCTAACACCGTTACGAGTGAAGAGCTACTGCGTCTGGGCTTCTCGCAGCGGGCGGTGGACATGATTGGGAAATACCGTGCGAAGGGGGGCGTTTTCCGCAAGAAGGAGGACTTCAAGAGGCTCTACTGCGTCGACTCTTCCACCTACGCGCTCCTTGAACCCCACATCCAGCTGCCCATCCAGCAAAACACGCCGCGAGGCAAACGGGGTGTCCCGTACTTTACGCCCTCAAAGACTCTTTTCCCCTTCAACCCCAACACCGTTACGAGTGAAGAGCTGCAACGTCTCGGCTTTTCGCAGCGTGCGGTAGACATGATTGGGAAGTACCGTGCGAAAGGGGGCGTTTTCCGAAGGAAGGAGGACTTTAAGAGGCTCTACTGCGTAGACTCAGCCACCTACGCAACGTTGGAACCGTTTATCAAGGTTGAGTAGAGGGTTAGGGTCTCCATGCCCCTTGGTTGCCGCCCCTTGCAGTGGCAGTCCCTTGCTTTGGCCGTTTATCGCCCGCCACAATATGCGCTACGAGACGGTCGCTCCTGTCGGTGTCGCCCCGCAAATAGCACAGCACGTGGTATTCATTCTGCGTTTCTGCGTAGCTCCCCTCAAAGGGAAGGTAGTCAACGCCATCCGACGTTTTCCATAGGTAGCGGTAGCTGTAGACCCCTTGCTTCATGTAGAGCGTTGCCTCGTATTGACCCCGCGCCTCGCTGTAGCGCATCTCCACCCCCCCTTCTGCGCCTACGATCCCCGGCACAACTAGCAGGGGTGTCCCTTGTCGGGCGAACGAAGAGAGGTCATCGGATGGTTTTAGGGCGAAATAGACGTACGCATAGCTTGCCGTGACCTCTGCGTCCTCCCGCTCCTCGTCGCCCCGACGTTCACCGTACTTGTAGTACCCCTTCAGCCCATCAGCCTTCGGGGGATTCCAACGATTGTTGGCTTCGCCTACCGTTACTTCCACATGGTTCTCCCAACTTATCTTCCTGATGCGTTCCACCCCAACCCCTGGGAGATCAAAGGACCGTAAATCTAGCACGCGCCACTCCGCCCCATTATTCCACACCCCATTGCGCCGGAGGGTGAAAAGGCTTCCGTAAGTCCATTGCTCCCAACCCGCGGTGCGCTCGTAGCGTAGCTCTTTGTAGCGCGGGTCGTTCCAGTTCTGCTTACTGTACACCGTCATTTGTTCCGGGGTTCGTGCCACGGAGCGTCCATTCAGTTTCACTTCTAGCGCCGTGCTCTCCACGAAGTTGTCATCGCTGCAGCCGCTCAAGGAGAGCTCCCCCGGTAGTATATCATCGCTGAGGGCAAATTGCCGTTGCAGAAGCACCACGCTATCATCAACTGGGTCAATGACCTGTACCAGATAGTTTCCCGAGAGCTTAAATCGCACGTCACGATTGGGGAAAGTTAACTCGTAGTGCGTGTAGTCGGGCGAAGCACCCATGGAGGGGGTATATCCCGACACGGTATTCACCTCAAACCCCGTAAGGTACTCCATTGGCATTACGTCGGAGCGCCGCCAATCCTTTTCGCACCGCACGAAGCGGTAGCGTAGCCACCCAGGCGAGGCGCCAAGGTAGTCAAAGCAGAGGCGGAGCGTTCCCCCATTAAGAGGTACAATGGGCGGCGCCATGCTCCACGCTGTGGGCGAGAGCGATACGCTCTGCACGTGTGCATCGGATATGCTATCGCGCATTGCCCATGCGCTGTCGCTACAGGGGAAGGAGGCGCACGCACGTTGCGCTCCAGCGTAGCACCATAGTGCTAACGCTGCGCAGACCGTCGCCACGCGCCACAAAATGCCCACCCCTAAGCCTCTTACCATGAAACGTTACCCCTTCCGAAAAACCGATATCTACTGGCTAAAATTTTACAAATCATATGCCACGCCCCCGCGCTGCGCGTAACTTTCCGTACCTTCGGAGCATATTTTGAACTAGCCAACGTAATGATCATGGGAAGAGCATTAGCACTACGTGCCTATCTTGAAGAACTGGATAAACAAAACGATTTGGCGCGCATCGATTGCGCCTGTTCCCCCACGCTAGAAATCGGTGAAATTGCGCACCGCGTCATGAGTCTGCGTGACGAGGGGAAGGCTCTACTATTCTCCAACACGGGTACTCCCTTCCCTCTGACCATCAACCTCTACGGTTCGGCGCAGCGCATGCTTACTGCGCTCCGTTGCAGCTCCTACGAGGAGCTAGCCCAGCGCATTGAAGGATTCATTGACACCCTCACTGCGCAGCCAAAGAGTCTCCGTTCAAAGCTTGCCCTTATGTCGCAACTCGCGCGGCTCAGTCGTATTGCGCCGAAGCGTTCGCAGCGCGCTGCGCCATGCCAGGAGGTAGTTATGGCGGAGCCGGACCTTACAAAGCTTCCGGCGCTTAAATGCTGGCCGGCTGATGCCGCCCCATTTATCACTCTCCCGATGGTTATTACGGAGCACCCCACCACGGGCATACGTAACGTGGGGATGTACCGCATGCAAATCATTGACCCCACGCACGCTGCCATGCATTGGCACGTGCATAAGACGGGGGCTGCGCATTACCGCGCCTACCAAGCTTTGGGCAAACCGATGCCTATCGCCGTGGCGCTCGGCGGGGATCCCCTCCTTGCCTACTGCGCCACGGCGCCGCTGCCTGAGGGCGTTGACGAGTGGCTTATGGCGGGGTTTCTGCGCAGCAAGCGCGTGCGCCTAGCCGCGGCCAAAACCGTACCGCTCCTCGTGCCGGCTGAGGCAGATTTTATCATCGAGGGCTATGTGGACACTTCCCAGGAGCTTTTCCTTGAGGGACCATTCGGAGACCATACGGGCTTCTACTCGCTGCCCGACTACTACCCCACGCTACGCGTTACGGCCATCACCCATCGTCGCGATGCTATCTACCCCGCCACGATAGTGGGGGTTCCCCCTATGGAGGATGCGCAAATTGCCCTCGCTACGGAGCGCATTTTTAACGTGCCGTTGCGCAAGACCCTCGCGCCGGAAATCGTCTCCTTCTCGCTTCCCACTGCCGGGGTAGCCCATAATCTCGCGGTGGCATCCGTGCTGAACTTGTACCCAGCCCAGGCCGAGCGGCTTGCAAACCTTTTTTGGAGCACCGGGCAGCTCATGTTCACAAAATATCTCCTCGTTGTTGATGAGGCGATAAACCCCAGCGATTGGCGTGTGGCGCTTTACCTCGCGGCTAAAGCGGCCCATGATCCTACCCGCTTTTACCATGGCTACGGCCCGCTTGATGTGCTTGACCACTCCTCGCCTAAACCGTGCGAAGGGGGTAAGCTTCTCCTTGATGCAAGGGGAATTGCAGTGGAACTTACAAAGGATGATAGGCTCTCGCTCCAAGAGAAAACGCTAGCGAATGGTCATAGGGTGGGGTTGCTGAGCCTAGGGAGTGTTGATGTTGCGTGCGTGGTGCCTACCAATGATGCTGTGGCCCCTCTTCATGGGTTGGCCCAAGAGTTCTTGGAGGGTATCTCCGCCCCGTTTATCGTCTTGGTTAACGCCAATGCGCCGTGGCGTAATCCCTACCTGTTGCTGTGGCTTGCTCTTGCCAATTGTGCCCCTGATGTTGATATGCACCATGTGCGGCTCGCATCGGGGGGTGATGTTCTGCTGTGCGATGCCCGAATGAAGTGCGGATGGCCGGGGCGTCGCCCTTGGCCGAACCCGGTGGCGAGCGATAGCAGCACCATCAAGAGGGTGGACGAGAAGTGGCCCGCGTTAGGGCTGGGGAACTTCATCCCTTCGCCTTCGCATGCGTTGAAAGGTTACCAGATGGGCGAGGATGCCGTAGCTAAGCGTTAGCGAGTGGGGCAGGGGTGGGATGTGTGCAGTGGCGGATGCAGCCCTACTACGCTTCCCGCAGCCCATGGAGCCCTGCTAGGGGCTTTACCTCGGCCTTGGACAGGTCTCCCTGTAGCACCCCATCGCCCACTACAGCATTTAGCCCTGGCATCGCCCCTACCGCTAGTTTCCCAAGCTGGGTAAATCCTAACGCCTCCGCGCCGTTGCGAGTGGCCCAGAGCAGCAACTCTGGCACCGGAATCGAGGGGTAGTACCTATTAATCACCTTCAACTGCTCCAGCACGGAAAGGGTGGGCGACGATGAGAGGCTATCAGTGCCCACCGTAATGCGTAGCCCCGCCTCGCGCATGCCCTCAATATCGGCCAAGCGCCCCTCCATGAAGAGATTGCTCTGCGGGCAGAGGGCGATGGACAGCTCGGGGCATGCGGCTTTAAGCCTCGCCATCTCTTCCCGCTCAAGGCGCACGCAATGCACTAGGAGCGTACGCTTTCCATTGCGTCCCATGCGCTCTATCCAGCGTAGGTACTCCTCCTGCGTGGGTATCTGCACCTCGCGATGCCAAATATTTTTGTAGAGATTGTCGATGGCCCCGCCGCCCGTACGCATGAACTCCCATTCCTGCCCCGTTTCGGCGAAGTGCAGCGAGTAGATTGGAGCGTCTTGCACGGGCGTTTCAAGCAGATCTAAAAGGCGGTAGCTCACCGTGTATGGGGCATGGGGCGTGAGGTAGGCGTGCTTTACTCCCGCCTCCCTGAATAGACCAAGCACCCTCTGCCCCTCGGCGAACGCCTTGTTGGCCAGTTCCACATTTGCCCCAAACATTTCGACAAAGGTTACCGATTCAAATTCCTCGTTCGCCTTAAAGGGTACGGTGTCGGCCGCATTTGAGATGTCGCCGTAGGCCACCTGCCCATCGCGCCGGAGCGCCTCGTACGCCTTTACCAGCGCGCTGTCAATAATCTCTTGGTTGATGTCCATGCGCAGCGAGTCTATCTGTCGGAGAAACGCCACCATGGACCCTCCGGGCAAGAATACACCATCAAAAAAGGAGAGTTCTAGGTGGGTATGCGTATTGACAAAGCCGGGCGTTAGGTACCCGTTGAAAAAACGTATTTCCGCATTTGATACCCCGCTGTCGCCCAGCTGGGCAATCTCTACCACCTTCCCCGTTTCGTCAACGCTAACAATGCCGTTACGTATCGGATCCCCGGTGTTTGTAATGACGTAATTCGCCGCGTACCTCCGTACCATATTAAGCCTCCATTCCCTTTTTATCTTCCTGCCGATTATCTTATTCTATCTCTAGCCTCATGCGCTTGCTCAGCGTAGTGTCGGGTGCCATGAGGCTTGCCTTCTCCTCTTCCATCCGAGCCACGAGATGGTCTAGGATAGCATCTAGCCGCTTCGGCTCTACGCTGTAGAGCGCGAGCATTGAGTCGAATTCGTCCATCGTATGCCCATGGCGAGCTACAATGGGAGCGTACACCTCAAGCGCGCTGTCGTTCATACGGGCGCGTAGCGAATCAATTTGCTCCGTCATGCTTTGGGCAATATACATCTCGTAGAGCATTTGCTCCATGGTTTGGTCATCAATCGGATCCTTTCCTTTGCAGCCTCCGAGGCTAAGCAGTAGCGTGAGTGCTACGATTCGCAGCGTGCTGTCTCGCAGCAACATTTTTCCTAAGTGCTTCACAGCGTGTCAAACAATTGAGCGTTTTTAGGCGCATTCACGCCGGCAAAGTTACTCAGTTTTAAATTGCTGCATGTTCTCACGCAGCGCGTCGGAGAGCGCCACCAGGCGGTCGGCCGACTCATTGAGCGCATTAGAGGTGCTGGCATTCTCGCTGGTCACTTGCGCCAACGTGGCGAGCGCCGTGCTTATCTGCTCTGTGCCAGTCCTCTGCTCATCGCTCGCTGCCGCTAGCTCTTGCATTGTAGTTACCATCTTTTGAATGCTAGGGATAGCAGTGCGCAGGGTGTTGCCCATGGTGTCAACCGCATTGGCGCTATGGTGGGCTTTTTGCTGAATCTCATCGGAGAGCCTGGCACTTTGGTCCGCTAGGCGGCGCACCTCGCCAGCCACCACAGCGAAACCGCGACCCATTTCGCCTGCGCGCGCCGCCTCAATCGCTGCGTTAATGGCTAGGATGTTCGTTTTGTTCGCAATGTCAGAGATTGCATCTACTCGTGCCTGTATGTCCCGCATGGCCACTTCCGTGTTGTTAAAGGCCCCCGATACGTCCTTGAGATCTTTATCCACTTGCGACCCTATTGCTGAGCCCTGCTTCGCATTGTCAAGATTCTGCGTGATGTTGGCCACCATTTCCTCTACGGCCGATGAAATCTCTTCCGTTGATGCGGCCTGCTGGTTTGCGCCCTGCGCTATGTTGCCAGCGTGGAGCTTGAATTGCTCGCTCTCGTGGGTCATACTTTGGCTCGCTTTCATTGTGCGATGGATCGGTGCTGACAGCGTTGTTACCATAGCTGCGAACTCCCGATTAAGAGTGCCGAATTCATCGCGGAGGCTATTCGTAGTGCCATCGTTTCCTGCGGTGAGGTCGCCAGAGGCCACCCTTCC
Organism: uncultured Bacteroidia bacterium; assembly: GCA_938038735.1. Classification (GTDB taxonomy): domain Bacteria; phylum Bacteroidota; class Bacteroidia; order Bacteroidales; family CAJPTX01; genus Bacteroides_D. The sequence goes on from CALHSW010000047.1 coordinate 32,630, forward strand.
CATGCGCTCCGTAATGCTATCCACTGGCCTTTTTAGCTCTCGCAGCGTAAAGCGTACCACTCCGATTGTATAGCCCAGCAGCACAACCTGGTTTATAAACATCACATACCTTGGAAAGGTGGTCTTTGCCACACCCGCTGCATACGCTAAGAAGATGCCTATTGCAACTGCCACTACCACTTTTCGAGCTAGGCTGTGCCTATAGATATAAATCAAAATAGCGCCCACTGCCACCAATATCGCAACCATGATGCTCATGTCACGAAAAAAAATGCAGAACTTCCGTATTCATTTTAATCTACTTATTTGCTATCTTTATGATAAAACTATTTCAATGCTGCAAACATAATGGGAATTTCGCAGAGTGATTGCATTTCTGCTGCAAAGTGCGGTGTGAGTTTGATAAATGGTTGTATTTCGTTGACAAAGCTGTGCAGCATGTTCCTTCGAGAGTCGGAAATGGCGGCGGTTGATGGCTGTTTGGCGCATTTTGACTATCGTTTGAGGGCAATGCGGTGTTCGTTTGTCTACTTGATTATGCGCAATATGGCAAAAGTAGGTGGCTTGATGGAGTCTTGCGGAATGTGCGCCAACGCCGCTGATGCCAGCGACATGTCGGAGATTAGCTATTAGAGAGAAGTGTACAATTCCTATCCTGGAATCCCTACCCGGAAAGCATGGCCTAACGCTTGCCGATTGCTATCCTTCCACCAATTTCGTATCAAGTTCGCATCAAATTCGGATTTCTCCGGAGAAATCCGAATTTGATGCGAAGGGGGT
>CALHSW010000048.1 GCA_938038735.1 uncultured Bacteroidia bacterium
CCGCGCCAACCGTAAAGGTCGCGCCGCTCTCAAAGGGCGCACCGTTCACCTTGAGGCTCTCCAGCTCATGCTTCGTCGCATCTTTAGGCGTCGCAGTAATCACCAGCGCATCCCCCTCCTTCAACGTCTTATCGCCGCTCTCCAGCTTCACCCCGCCGCGCAGCACCGTGATCGTGCCCTCCGCAGGGTCGCTGTAGCTCAGCGTGTACAGCACCGGCGCTACCGCCTTCTCCTTGAACGTCGCCTCTACCGTCACATCCCCCGCGCCAACCGTAAAGGTCGCGCCGCTCTCAAAGGGCGCACCGTTCACCTTGAGGCTCTCCAGCTCATGCTTCGTCGCATCTTTAGGCGTCGCAGTAATCACCAGCGCATCCCCCTCCTTCAACGTCTTATCGCCGCTCTCCAGCTTCACCCCGCCGCGCAGCACCGTGATCGTGCCCTCCGCAGGGTCGCTGTAGCTCAGCGTGTACAGCAATTTGAACTCAGCGGATACCGTAACGCTCTTCTTCGGGGTAAACTTAACAATCCTACCAATCCTTTCTTCTGCCTTACCCAGCTCCCCCTCAACCCTGTAGTTCACTGCATACCCATTTTTCCCATTTTCATCGTAAACCCCAGCAATAAACTCATCCTTCTTGGACGGTCTGCACACAACACCGCTCAGAAACTGCCAGTGGCTCTCCTCCCTCGGGCGTAGCGTCCATATGTACCCCTCATCGCTATACTTCTGCTCAATCGGAGTAAGTGTTACTGCTGTATCCGATTTCCCCATGAAGTCAGTATGCTCCTCAAATGGGGCTGTCGCAACTACAGCCATACCATCCGTATGGTCATAGAAGGGTTCCCCCTCTATGAAAAAATACTCTTGGTATGCTTTGACACCCGGCTGCTGGCTCTCTTTTGAAAGCGCATCCAGCATTTTCCCACTTTTAGCACGCTTAACCTCTTTTAGTCCTCCGGGAATTAAAACCTCTAAATCTTCTATGGAATAATCTGCTGCATTTCCTCCTAATACATCAATTCTCGCATACAGTCCATTCTCTGGGTTAAACTCATCCTCTTCATGTAACTTCTTATCTACTTTCGCCTCAACTATTTCCCCATTCGCATTCTGCTTCACATCCTTGAGCGAGAAGACATGCACTTCAAGCCCTTCATGGTCTTCATGGTAATAATACCTATACTTCGCCGTTTTTCTAGTTTTTAACTGCTTAGTCTCTACCACCGTATTCGCACTACGTACACGCCTCGGAGTCAATGTAAAGGAAATTTGACTAGCCTTTCCGCTCGACCACGCATCCACTGTCAATATAGCATCCTCAGCTCCCGCAGCAGTTACGTTTAGCACATGCCTATCGCTGAGCGTAACGTTCCAACCCTCTCCAGAAACAGTAGGGTTGCTAAACAGCACGCTCGCGCTAAAGCCATCCGCGTCCGCTACATAGTTGCATAGATTAACCCTTGAACCAGCCCCCACAACTATGCGGCCTGTACCATCAGCCGCCGCCGCATGCTGATCCTCGAAGAAGGGGCAGCTTGAAAAGTAGTAGTTTCCTGCCAAGGTGTAGGTAGCATCCACACCGTATAGACCACTCGCACCGCCCCTCGTCAAACGCACAAGCCTATCGTGCGCCCCGTATGTTCCATTAAAATTCACCCACAACGACCCATCATGCGGATTCTCGCGCGTAATCCCGTAAAACTTATCCTCTCCTGCGTAAATAATCTTTGGTGTTAGCGGGGTTGCATCCATATCAAGCATCGCTATCTTGCGCATGTCCCACATACCGCTCTCCACGTTCCAATACAGCTTATTCTCCCGCGCGCTAGCAAAAACGTACCCCTGCGACCAGCTCCATCCCTGCGTCTGGAAATCCGCCGGGCGTATGGTATCGCTAAACTGGAGCAGTTCCACCGAGTGAGTCCTAGGCGCATCAATATCCAGCTGTACCAACGAGTAGTGCTTAGCATCCGCGCCACCATTCACCACGCGAACTGCAAGTAAATGCCCATCTTTCGTCACAATTGGATTGAATAGCCCTTGGTCTGAAAATTTTTCAATCATCGCACCATTCTCCACGTTCAGCACCCACAGCTCATGCCCCAGGACGTCAGTGCTGTAACCCGCTTTATTCCCATACACCTCCACCACGATCCTCCCCCGGTAGAGCACCATCGTACCTACTTCGCGATCTTTAAGCCCAATCCAGCCCTTCTTCTTCACCAGACTCGCGGTCAAATTCTCAAGATCTACCCGATAAAGCTTCGAATCCGAGCTGGAGAGGTATCCTACGCTATTGCTAACCCCTAGAAAATGAAAAATCCTATTTTCACTGCTTATACCGTCAAACGTAGACCCTGACCCTATCTTCTCTATTTCCCACGTTGCAGGGTTGATACGAACCAGCTGATTGTTTGCACTTCCATATCGCTGCTTGCTCACCGCGTAAATCTTCCCATTGTAAAACGTGGCGTACTGCAGCGTTATACCGGGCTTCTTACCCGCATTCGCAGGCATATTCAACACATCTTCATGCAGAGTACCCTGGGCATCTATATAGGACATATGCCCATAATCATTTGAGAAATTCCCCTCCGAACACCAGTAGGCCGCGGCTCTTTCCTGCCCCCAGCCTCGGCCCCCCGCCAGCCCCAGCAGCAGAACTAGCGTAATCAGCAAATAGTTTGCTCTTCTCATGACTCTAAAAATTTATGCACCAACTCCGCGGTGCGGTTAACTTTCCACCTCGACGCCCCCACGTATCGTATGGATGCCTGAGAAGAGGCTGCGCCACCATGCGCAGCATAGACTCCACCTTCTCGCGCCTCCTCCCGGTCCGCGGGGAGCGTGCAGCACGCCTTCACGCCATGGCAGGTCTTCTGGCTCGCCTCCTGGCGCTGCCGCCTTCCCGAGGTCTTGCGTTTCGCTTCCCCCAGTGGCTCATGGCAGCCCCTCCTTCCTCGCGGAGACTCACAGCAATGGGCTTGCGCAGGACTCACACCTGCTTCCCTTTTCACCGCCTCTCGGCGGCACCATGACAATGCAAAGTTAGAAAAAAGTTTTTACGAACAGCATCGGGATGGCTTCTCCCTGCACCCCTGCTTACTCTCCTCTATTGCAAGCCTCGCCTCTCACCCTTTTAGCATCGTAAGCACCATTTTGAACGGTACTTCACATGAAAGCGCATGCGGCACGTTGGCTGGCATAATTATCATTTCGCCGCGCTGCACTTCGTGCGGTACACCATTGATACGCACCGTTGCGCTACCATCTACCACCTGCACCACCGCATCGAACGGTGCGGAGTGCTCGCTGAGCCCCTGCCCTGCATCAAAGGCAAATACGGTAATCGTCCCCGCAGGATTACGCACCACCTCAGAGCTAACAATGGCATCCTTCCGGTACTCCACCCTATCTACCACCGAGAATTGCACTACTTTGAACTCTTTGCTCTCCATATCCTATTCCTCCCTAGTTGTTTTTAGGTTTCCGAGCCACGATGGCTATTGCGTTCATATGCCCCTCATGCTTGCGGAACGTCCGCCGCATTTTCATAGCTTGCCTACGGAGTTTAGGGTGTGTGAGTAGTCTAAACAGCATACCTATCACCCGTCCAAAGCCCTCATCAGCAATGAGCCGCTTGAACTCCAAGAGATGCATCGGATTCGTCTCTACGTAGACAACTTCAAACCCTTGATCTGTTAGAATTTTACCCCAATCCGCCGCCGTGTAGGGCGTTGCATTTACCTGTATGGCATCCGCAAGGTCTCGCCGCACCGCGACCTTGACATCTTCCGACAAATCATCCGGATAAAGCCCCACCTCATGTATTCCGTATAGCCCTCCCGGCCGCAGGATACGGTACGCCTCGGCAGCAACGGCCTTTTTACGTTCAAGCGGTAGCATCGTTAGCATCGCCTCACCGTATACTTTATCGGCGTATCCCTCGGGCAGACCGGTTGCAGCTGCGTCTGCTATCACCTGCTTCACCTCCTTTGACCCGAGCCGATCCATGAATAGGCGCCCCGCCTCTCGGTTTATCTCCACCGCCGTATACGATTTAGGCTCTCTCGCCAATGTTATTTCGGCTGTTATCCCCAGGCCTGGGGCAAACTCTACCACGTCATCCGCTTTTCCTATCTCTAGGTGTCCAATCATGCTGCGTGTGAGTTCCAACCCTCCCGGCCGCAGCACTCGCTTCCCGAGCTTCGCAAGCACCCAGTGGCCCTGCTTGACATCCATCTTATCTTCTACTCTCATAGTCCTTTCATTTTTTAACTCCTATACGCCTTATCTAGCATTGTTCTTAACAATTGTGTATTGGCAAAACGAATGCGCAGCTAAAATGTTCCATTCCTGATTATAAATAGCCAGTCTTTCTTACTGTGCGAATGAAAAACCACTTTGACCATGCGAAGACTATGGGGTTGTCAGTGCTCTATCACGCTTTTTACCCCACCAGACGTTAATGTACCCCCTCTGATTTAGTGCCACAGCGGGATGGCCGGGATGCTACGAAGCCCTATATGTGCAGCAGAAGCAAAGGGAACTCACTAACGTTGACAACCGTTCTCCGTGGAGAACTACAGCCTTACAGTCCTCATCGCGCACCATGAGAGGCACGCAGGGAGTCCCCACTCTACCCAAGCACCTCTGCGCCCAACGCTTGAGCCACCTCGCGCAGATCCCGCAGCGTTTCTGCGGGGAGTTCTATGCCCTCTTTCAGCCGCAACTCGCGCATCACCCGCTCCGGCTCGCCCGGGATCACTACCCCCGATGTGCCCTCCACGCCCTTGGCGTTCCGAAACGTCTCAATCCACGCATCTACCGCCAACTTGAACTCCCGTGCCGGCCGAAAGGCATCAATGCGAACCGCAGCAAACATATGGCCAACGCCGCACCCCTCTCCGCACTGGGCCTGTGGAAGATACGGCACCTGGGGCGGCACGAATGGGCCAAAGCCTGCGCCTCCAAACATCGCTGAAATCAAATCCACCATTGCCGAAAGGCAAAACCCCTTGTGCGCACCATGCTCCGTATCGCTGCCCAAAGGAGCCAACGCGCCGCCACGCCCTAACGTTGAGGGGTCAGAGGATGGAGCGCCAATGGCATCCTGCACCACCCCCGCCGACACACGCTCCCCACGCTGCGCCATCTCTTCAAGCAGCTCCTGAGAGTAGGCCGTTGTGGCAAAGTCTATCACTAATGGGGGGTAGCGAAGTGCCGGCATCGCCATCGCTATGGGGTTGGACCCCAGCATGCGGCTCGTGCTGTAAACGGGGGCTACTATCGGGGGGGCATTCGTAACCGCAACGCCCACCATATCGTGTTCCAACGCCTGCGACACGTAGTAGGCTCCTATCCCGAAATGGTTACTCCCGCGCACAGCCACCAGCCCAGACCCCACCGCTTGCGCCTTTTCTATCGCCACCCGCATCGCCCTGCTTGCCGCCACAGCCCCTAGGCAGCTATCGCCATCAATCGTTGCCGTTGAGGGGGTTTGGTACACCACCCTCACATCCGGCTCCGCCTTTACGCGCCCATTGGCTATCATCTGGTAGTACCGCTTTACCCAGCGTACCCCATGCGCCGACACGCCCCGCAGCTCTGCCTCAACCAATGCAGACGATACGGCACTAGCATCATCGTATGGGCATCCCATACGACAAAAAAGATAGTTCAAATAGTCTACGAGCTCCCGCGCTGAAATCATTTTTTACGATCGCTTCGCGCCTCGCACATCCGATAGATATTCACAAGTACCCCCACCCCATTGCATATCCATACTCCTGCCGCCCCCGCAAGCAATCCCCACACAACGAATAGGGAACACCCCATCAAGTTGATCGGGCGCAGCCAGCGCATACTCTTCATCACGAGCGACACCGCCACCAATATCCCAGCCACTAACCCCAATGCGTCCATCCAGCTCATCTCTCTTCGTCTCTTAAATTAACTTCGGGATCTGTAAATGCTTACACCGCACCACGAAGGGCGGATTTTCCATGCTCTCCTTGTTGTACTCCAAACGGTCAAAGTGCGAGAAATCTACCACTTCCATACCTGCCATTTCTACCACAGCCTGCCCCGCCGCCGTGTC
>CALHSW010000049.1 GCA_938038735.1 uncultured Bacteroidia bacterium
ACCCCCGGCTATTCAAAGACCGTCCTGCGGACGGAAAACGCAGCGGCTGCGCCGCGCCCCTTTTTTTAATATCTGAGTTTTCAATAGCACGAGCTTCCGTATTTGGGTTCGCCTACCATTTCGCAGCCCGCAGCGACATGGTGTTGCGCATTATTTTGCTGCGGCCATGGTCGCCCAAATCCCCACCGCATCCGCACATAATAACCGCCACCTCCTCCATGACCTGCCCGCAATGCCCCCAAAATAACCGCATGCATTTTTCGCAAACCATTGCAGCACCGTCCGTAGGACGGTCTCTCAATTGGGCTGACCTTCCATGCTAATCCATACATTGGATGTACGCACGCAAGGGTCGCCAGGGTCAGTCTTTCAGACTGGCTTGCCTTACAGGCAAGAATCCGGGGGTTTGAAAACCCCCGGCTATCCAAAGACCGTCCTACGGACGGAAAACGCACCGGCAGCGCCGCACTTTTTAATATCTGCGATTTCAATAGCGTAGGCAATCGTGCGTTGCGCAATCTACAGCGGCATAGCGTTGCGCATTTTTTGCTGCGGCCATGGTCGACCATACTCCGGCAATAACCTGCCCACAATGGCCTCTCAATACCCGCATAAACCTACATACTCTCTCAAAAAAACGCATAAATTCTCATCGCAACTGCCGCTCCGTCCGAAAGACGGAAGCTCACTGCATTATGCGATGCTCAACAAAGATGCCCATCCGATTGCGCCCTGTAGATACGGTTAAGACTCGCAATACCACAGCCTCCAATCATATTCTAGCCTCTCAAACCCACATAATTAAGCGCCGCCATTGCAGCCCCGCCCGAAGGACGGTCTCTCAATAGCCGGGGGTTTTCAAACCCCCGGATTCTTGCCTGTAAGGCAAGCCAGTCTGAAAGACTGACCCGCATGACCCTCCGCGCATTAGCCCCCCCCACACACGACCATCCTCTCCATACCCTGCGCGCAGAATGCACTCACCTCAGTCCCCGCATAAAATGACATACAATGCCGCCACCAGCACACCCATAAAAATCCGTATGAATTTTTCGCAGCCATTGCAGCCCCGCCCGAAGGACGGTCTCTCAATAGACCCTCGCACCCCTTGCATACACCATTACCCCCGCATCCTTGCAAAACCGTCCCCTAACGGTCAACCAATTCTCCACCACAACCCGCATGCATTTTTCGCAAACCGTTGCAGCCCCGTCCGAAGGACGGTCTCTCAATAGCCAGGGGTTTTCAAACCCCCGGATTCTTGCCTGTAAGGCAAGACAGTCTGAAAGACTGACCCTAGCACCCCCAGCACGCTCCGCTACCCCGCACGCCCAGCCAAATTCCCGCCGATGAGGGGAATAGCTAGCTAGTTGAGAACGATGAAGTTTGGGAGCTCAGCGACGGTGCCGTAATATGCCATGGCTGGCACGTGATTAGGCTGTAGGATCGTGACCACCACTGTTTACGTTCATTACTCAAAGGAGAGCAGCTGCTCGCGGTAGTACTCGTACTGCCGGCGGCGCAGCGCTATCTCGCGGGGCAGCCCCGCCGTGAGGGAGGTGGTCAGCGCGGTGAACTTATCCAAAATGCGCACGATACGATCCTGCTCGGCGAGAGGGGGAAGGGGAAGAGGAAGGGCGTTGAGTATCTTTTGGGTAAGGCTAGGCACGCCCCCTGCAAGATTTAGACCCTCTAGGTGGAGCGTGGAGAGGTAGTGGTACAGGAACTTAGGGCGTATTATTTCTCTATTTATTTCTGTGTAGAAGATGGTATCCACATTCCAAAATGGGCTGTCCACGTAAAACAGATTGTTAAGCGACCCTTTACGTGGTATTAGAACCGTTGGCTGGTCGTAGATAGGAGTGTCAACATACGTCATGACTCCGCCCGATCCGTACACCGGAATCTTCCCTTGTAAAAGATGCTTATAGTCCTTCCCATTTCTGATTTTCGCCACCTCCCCCAGCGTTTTCCATTCCACGTCTGTTCTCGTTTTATCAAACGTCAGCAGCCGATCCCTATAGTACTCGTACTGCTTCTGGCGCGCCTCCAGCTCCGCCTCCAGCGCGGTGAACCTATCCAAAATGCGCGCAATCTCCGCCTGCACATCAAGGGGCGGAACGGGGATGGGTATTTGTATTAATGCGAAGGATGGTAAGTGTTTGGGTATAGCCTCTGTCGTTAAAGAATAAATGAGTTCTTGTTTATTCTTTAATGTGTAAAACAAGTATTTGTTGTTTACTTGCGTTAGTGGCTTTATGCAGTAGCATACGTCATTAGCCCAGAATTCTTCAGTGATAAAGTTAACAAATCCTGCAGTGCCATATTTGACAACTGTAATGGTGTTGGCTGCTTGATTGTGCTTTGTATAAAAACCCATAGGAGTTACCCCGCCACTGAATACGGGAAACTTTACGCAGGAATTAGTATTGAGTTCTCTCTTGGTCACTCGCTCACCACGCCTTACCTCCGCCACCTCCCCCAGCGTTTTCCATTCCACCTTCCGCCCGCGCAGCAAATTGTCAATGTACCCCATGCCCCGATGTCGCCTTACCTATATAGCTACATCTGCAAAGGTATAATATTTTCTCTTGCCGAAGAGGGTAACGGCGGGGGCAATATGCGTTCTTTTGTCACGCAAGCCAGTCTGAAAGAGTGACCCCAGCAAAAAAAAAACAAACAATAATCAATCCGCAACATACTACAAACAAGAAAAATAGCGTATTTGCGTAAACAATATTACACATGCGCTTTTTGATTTTTACAACGTGTTTATACCTTTGCGCCGTCTTACAGTGAAGTAAACGGATTAAAAGGCAAAGAAAAGATGAAGTACGTAAGGTTATTTATATTGATGGCTCTCGCTACCGTCATGGTGGTTGCAGCAACGGGCTGTAGCAAAGAGGACAAGAGAACGGAAAACACTACCAATAGCAAAGGGGACAAGGGAAAGGAAGAACCGGGCAATGGCAGTGAGGACAATGGCAATGGCAATGAGGACAAAGGGAAGGACAAGACTATCAATAGCGATGATCTCATTGGAAAATGGATAAGCTATTCCTCCGATGGAGCCAATGTTTTGACCTTCAAACTACAATTCAATAAAGATGGCAGCGTAGTGATGTCCTTCTCCAATGGGGAGCCTGAAGAAAAGTTCTCTTGGTCGCTTAAAGCAACCACCCTCACTTTGACCAAGAATGGGAAAAACGTCTCAGCCACCTTCGATGGTGAAACGATTGTTGTGAATCTCGGAGACGAAGGCTCTGAACTATACATTAAGGAAGGCGATAAGGGACCCGGTGAAGAAGCCAGCAGAAAGAACCTCATCGGCACCTGGCTAGGCAGCTATCGTGATGAAAATGATAAAGCAAACAAGAAGGTTTCCATAGTCTTTAACGAAAATGGCAGAGGAAGCGTCAACCTAGAAATTAAATATGATGACGGTCGTGCTCCTGAGAACAAATCAGACCCTTTTACATGGACGCTTACCGGTGTCAAGCTAGAGCTAAATTTCACAGATGGAAGTTTTGGTGCTACTTGCTACAACGGTAAAAAGGTGCTCGGCTTCAGTGGACTGATATTAATGAAGCAATAAACGATTCAAAACCCTCCGGTTTGAGGGGAAAAGGGGGGAACGAAATATTCGTTTCCCCCTTTTCTTATGCGACTTCCTACCATACCCGTTGGTGCGTCCCCCGCATAATTTTTCGCAAACCATTGCAGCCCCGTCCGAAGGACGGTCTCTCAATAGCCGGGGGGGCCCCCGGATTCTTGCCCGCCAAGGCAAACAGTCTGAAAGACTGACCCTAGCAAAAAAACGACAGACAAAAATTAGCCCATAAGACACCATAAACAAATGCAACATGATATTTACGACAACAATAACTTAGATTACCCTTTTTAGAAATATATCCCTACCTTTGCACCATCTCGCAATGAAGCAAACAATTGGTAACGCTAAAACGACAAAGGAAAGATGAAGTACAGAAGGATGTTTGTATTGATGGCGCTCTCTGCCGTCATGGTGGTTGCAGCAACAGGCTGTAAAAAAGAGGACAAGGGAAAGGAAGAGACTGCCAGCACCGATGCCATCACTGGCAAATGGATAAACTATTACTCTATACTAGATGAAGTTATTACCCACACACTACAGTTCAACAGAGATGGCAGCGGGGTAGAGTCAACCACCCAAGGAGACCCTGATGAATCTTTCTTTTGGAAGCTTGAAGGCTCCGACTTAAGTCTGGCTCTAAAGGGGGAAAACATTTCCGCCACCTTCGATGGCGAAACGATAATTGTGAAATTCACCCGCCACTGCAGACTATACATAAAGGAAGGCGATAAGGGACCCGGTGAAGAGGCCAGCCGAAAGAACCTCATTGGCACCTGGAGAGGCAGCATTCGTGATGATGGTAGAGGTGAAACCTATACGGATACCTACGTCTTTAGCGAGGATGGAAACGGAACGTACACAAAAGAAACTACATATAAAGACGGCAAACCTGCCAAGAAGGAGTCAGGCGCTTTTACATGGACGATTACCGGTGTCAAGCTAGAGCTAAGATACCCGAGAAACCTTATTGACGTTACTTGCTACAACGGCAAAAAGGTGTTGTGCTTTGAATCGGTAATGACGAAACAATAAACGATTCGCAACCCTCCGGTTTGAGGGAAAAAGGGGTGAAACGAAATATCGTTTCACCCCTTTTCTTATGCGAATTCCTACCATATCAAAAAGCCGCAACTCCCTAAATTTTTCGCAAACCATTGCCGCCCCGTCCGAAGGACGGTCTTTGAATAGCCGGGGGTTTTCAAACCCCCGGATTCTTGCCCGCCAGGGCAACCAGTCTGAAAGAGTGACCCGCGTGACCCTTCGCCAGAACCACACACAATGCCTAGTAGTAAGCGAAAAACGAAGCGTACAAAAGCACCCTCCCTTGGAGGTAGTTTTAGAGGTGGGTCGAAAAATTTAAATGGAATGAGCTAACTCCCTACGAAGTTTTTTTCCTGCATTTGTAACCGTGTTTCACTTGACACTGGAATGTGTGGGGCAAGAGGGGAAGCTTAACATTTTGACATGTCACAAATATGAGCTTTATTTGTGACATGGGAAAGCAATTAAAAAGTACACATCAGCTTATCAAAGAGGCT
>CALHSW010000050.1 GCA_938038735.1 uncultured Bacteroidia bacterium
TTCGCATCAAATTCGGATTTCTCCGGAGAAATCCGAATTTGATGCGAAGGGGGTCTAAGCTGGGTGGTAGGTTGGAGGTGAATAGGGGGCAGTATGGTTGGGCAAGAGGGTTAGTCGTACAGGGTAAAATCCGTGTGCCGAGGAAAGCCAATAGAGCGGGTAGCGGGAGGAGCTGCCCGCTGTTCGCTTTTTTTTGTACTTTTGCGCGTTTGAGGACGGATGAAAATAGAGAAGAGATGAAGACGTTTTTGAAAATGCTTTTGGCGGTCATCGTGGGGATATTCTTGTACGGGCTGCTGATGTTTTTCTTTTTTATGGCGATAGGGGCTGCGGTTTCGAAGAGCGGCGAGGACAGCGCGCCGAAGGTAAAAGAGCATTCTATCCTGCGTATAAAGCTGAGCGAGCCAATTGTGGATAGGCTTGGGAAGTTTGACTTTATGACGCAGTTTACGCCGTTTGGGGCGGGGTCAATGGGCTCGGAGCACGAGTTGCTGCAGGTGCTTTGGGCGTTGGAGTACGCCAAGGACGACGATAACATTGATGGTATCTACATAGAGGCCGATGGGCTGGGCACGTCGCTGACGAACATGGAGGAGCTGCGGCCGGCGCTAAAGGCGTTCCGCGAGGAGAGTGGGAAGTTTATCTACACCTATTCCACCGGCTATGGGCAGGGGCAGTACGTTCTTGTGGGCGAATCGGACAAGATTTTGTTGAATCCGGCGGGCGAGGTGCAGGTGCCGGGTCTGTCAACGAGGATTCGCTACGTGAAGGGCTTCTTTGATCGGTTCGGGATTACGCCGCAGGTGATACGTCACGGCAAGTTCAAGTCGGCCGTGGAGCCCTATTTACAGGAGTCAATGAGCGAGGCTAATAGGCTACAGCTGAGTACCTATCTGAATACGGTTTGGGATTACATGGCCAATGCCATAGCGAAGTCCCGCGGTATGCAGCGCGAGGCGTTGGAGTCGTATGCCAAGGGGGTTGTGATGAGCGAGGCGGCCGATGCGGTGCGCTACGGGTTGGCCGATTCTCTGGTGTACGTTGACCAGGTGGATTCGTTGCTGCGGGAGGAGACGGCTAGGGAGGAGGATGAGGATATTAACTTCGTATCGCTGGAGGATTACGTTCAGTACGCCAAGACGAAGCGTAAGGTTAGCCCGAAGGGCGACAGGGTTGCGGTGCTCTACGCGCAGGGTGAGATAGTGGATACTGATGAGACGGAGGGCGAGATAGGGTCAAAGGGCTTTATCGAGGAGATACGGAAGCTGCGCAAGGATGATAAGGTGAAGGCTGTGGTGATGCGGGTGAACTCCCCGGGCGGCAGCGCGCTGGCGAGCGAAGAGATATGGCGCGAGCTGACCCTGCTCAAGCAGGAGAAACCGTTGGTGGTGTCGATGGGTGACTACGCGGCATCGGGCGGATACTATATTTCATGCGTGGCGAATGAGATCGTGGCGGATACCACCACGCTGACGGGGTCAATAGGTGTGTTCGGCGTGATATTTAGCGTGGAGAAGCTAATGAAAGAGACCTTTAAGGTGAATTCGGAGGTGGTGCGTACGCACGAACATGCTGATATGGGGTCGCCTGATAGGCTGCTGACGGAGGAGGAGAAGGCGATGGTGCAGCGTTCGGTGGAGAATGTCTATAGCGTGTTCACCAGCCGCGTGGCTGCGGGGCGTGGCATGACGCAGGCGGCGGTGGACAGCATAGGGCAGGGGCGGATATGGAGCGGCGCTGACGCGGTGAAAATCGGGTTAGTGGATACGCTGGGCGGGCTGCAGCTGGCGATAGAACGGGCTGCAAAGCTAGCGGAGCTCGATAATTATCAGATTCGTGAGTTCCCCAAGCGGGATGCGAATTCGTTTGATGCTTTCCTGCGCAAGATGATGCGGAAGGTGGAGGTGCGTGTGCCGAAGGCGATTGACCCCATGAAGGAGGAGCTGCGGCGTCAGGCGAAGGAGCTAGAGGGGCTGCTACAGCGCCGGGGCATTAGGGCGGAGCTGCCGTACCGGGTGGATGTACGTTAGCTGAAAGTAGGGTAAGGAACTGTTTGTAATAGAGTAAGGATAGCAAGGCGGGCGTGCTGCTAAAAGCGGTGCGCCCGCAGCGTTAAAAGCCTGAAGCAGGAATTCGCAGTGGTTGGAATGCATGATTAGAAATGGGTTTTTACGGATGTTGCTTTGGCCGCTGGCGTGGCTCTACGGCGCGGTGGTGACGGTGCGTGGATGGCTGTACGATGTGGGGTGGTTTCGCTCTGAGAGCGTGCAGGTGCCAACGCTCGTGGTGGGTAATCTGGCGGTGGGCGGAACGGGGAAGTCGCCCATGGCGCGCGACCTGCTGGAACGGCTTGCGGGGCGGGGCGGCAATGTGGCGTTGCTGAGCCGAGGGTATGGGCGGCAGACCAAGGGGTTTCGGCTGGTGGATGCGGAGCGCAGCAAGGCGAGCGAGGTGGGCGATGAGCCGCTCATGGCGGCGCGCGGTTTGCCGGGCGTTACAGTGGCGGTGTGCGAGGACAGGGTGCAGGGATGCCGGAGGCTAGCGGAGCTGCGGCCGCCGCTAAGGGCAGTGGTGCTGGATGATGCCTACCAGCATCGGCGGCTGCGAGGCAAAGTAAATCTCCTGCTTACCGAGTATGGCAGACTCTACGTAGATGATTACCCACTGCCGGTGGGGCGGCTGCGGGATACCGCGAGGCAGGCGCACCGCGCCGATGCAGTGGTAGTGACGAAATGTCCCAAAGAACTTTCGCAGGGGGACGCTGCAAGGATCGAAGGCCGCTTGGGGCTGCGGTCTGGAAAAAGAGTGCTTTTTGCCGCGGTGGAGCACGGAGAGCCGTACTGCCTGCTCGACGCGGTGAAGCAAGAGGCGTGGGGGCGTGTGACGGAGGTGGTGGGTGTAGTTGGGATAGCCAACCCTGCGTCCTTCTTTGCATGGCTGGCGCAGGAAAAACATTTGGTGGGGACGCTGGCGTTGCGTGACCATCAGCGCTATAGGGAACGCGATGTGCAGCGGTTGAAACAATGGGCTGCCAAGGGACGTAAAATCGTGACCACGGAGAAAGATGCGGTGCGGCTTGAAGAGGCGGCGCAGGGTGACATGACGCTATTGCAGGCGGTATGGGTTGCCCCGATAGCGGTGCGTTGGCTTTTTGATGGGGAGAATGAAATAGAAGAGTTGCTAGATGAGTTACTACGATGATGTCAGGAACTGCGCCGCGGTGCTCGCGCAGAAGATTGGCAGGAAACCGAGGCTCGCGTTGGTGTTGGGCTCGGGGCTTGGGAGTTTCGCGGAGAGGTTAGAGCGCGCGGTGGAGGTGGAGTATCGGGAGCTGCCGGGGTTTCCTGTGTCAACGGTGGCGGGGCATGCGGGGCGCTTCGTGTGCGGCGAGGTGGCGGGGGTGGAGGTGCTGGCAATGCAGGGGCGATTCCACTACTACGAGGGCTACACCATGCAGCAGGTGACCATGCCGATTCGGGTGATGCATGAGCTGGGAGGCAAGCGGCTGGTGGTGTCAAACGCAAGCGGCGGGGTGAACCCAGCCTTTCGCCCGGGAGATATCATGCTAATCTCCGATTACATCAATATGATGCCGAACCCGTTAATCGGTCCAAATGAGGATGCGTGGGGTGTACGCTTCCCGAGCATGCACGATGCGTTCAGCGAGGAGCTACGCGGATTGGCGAAGGAGGCGGCGCGGGAGGTGGGAGATATGATTGTGGAGGGGTGCTACCTCGGCACCACGGGACCCTCGTTCGAGACCCCGCACGAGTACAATTTCTTTAGGGTGATTGGCGCGGATGCGGTGGGGATGTCGACTGTGCCGGAGGTGATAGTGGCGCGGCATTGCGGCATGGAGGTTGTGGGGCTGTCATTGATTTCAAACGTGGGGGGGCTGCATCGCCGCGTGGCGGTGTCGCATGAGGAGGTGCAGGCGGAGGGTGCGCGTGCGGCGGAGCGGTTCGGACGGATTGTTGGGGCACTAATTCCGAAGCTGGGGCGGCTGTAGGCGATAGGGGCGTATAGGTGCGAGATCACTGTTTTTATGATTGGATAGGTTATGACTAAGCTGAGTGTAAATATAAACAAGGTGGCTACGCTCCGTAATGCCCGGGGAGGGGATAATCCCAATGTTCTCCTTGCGGCGGAGCGGGTCCAAGCCTGGGGCGCACAGGGCGTAACGGTGCATCCGCGGCCCGATGAACGGCACATAACGTATAAGGATGCGCAGCAGCTGAAGGGCGTGATTTCCACGGAGTACAATATTGAAGGGAATCCGATACCGAGGTTCATGGAGTTGGTGACCTCAATTCGTCCGCAGCAGGTGACGCTGGTGCCGGATGCGGAGAACGCAATAACGTCCAATGCGGGGTGGGATACCGTAGTGAATGCGGAGTATTTGCACAACATTGTGTTGGCACTGAAGGAGAAGGGGATCAGGGTTTCCATCTTTGTAGACCCCGATGTACGCATGGTGGAGGGGGCGGCCAAGGTGGGGGCGGATCGGGTGGAGCTATATACGGAACCCTACGCAAAGGGATATGCCAGGAATAGAGAGGCAGCGATAGAACCCTACGTGGTGGCGGCTAAGCGGGCGAAGGAGTTGGGGTTGATGGTGAACGCGGGGCACGATTTGGACCTTGTCAATTTGAGTTATATCATAGAACGTATTCCATGGATCGCGGAGGTGTCGATAGGGCACGCACTGATTTGCGATGCGCTCTACATGGGGTTGGAGAAGTCAATAGCGAGCTACCTTGATGCCATCAGAACGGCGAGCGGAGCTGCTGCCCAGTAGGCGCTGGGGTGCGGCGCGGCCCGAGAAGCCCACGCTGGTGCTGCTGCATGGGCTCTATGGGCACAGCGCCCAATGGTGGCTCTACGTGAAGGCGCTGCGGGGAGCGTTTGACGTAGTGGCGCTTGATATGCGGAACCATGGGGAGGCCTTCCACGCGCCAACGCAGCGGCATGAGGAGATGGCAGATGATGTGCTGCGCACGCTCAACGCGATGGGCGTGGGGCGGTTTTGGCTGGTTGGGCACTCCATGGGGGGACGAGTGGCCATGCGGATTGCCCAGCGGGAATGCGATAGGGTGCTGGGGTGCGTGTCGCTCGATGCGCCGATACCCACCGAGGCGTTTTCAATTAAGTTGGAGCACTACCACCAGCGGGTGGTGCAGCTGCTGCGGGCCACGGAGGCTGAGGCGGGCGTGCCGCGGCAGGAGCTGCGGCGTAGGCTATTGGAGCGGAGACTAGACAGCCAAATGGCGGGTTACGCGTTGCGAAATTACGTTCTTCGGGATGGGGAATGGGGTTGGAGGGTTGGCTTTGAGGGAATTTCCGACCATGTGTTTAACCGTCTCTCGGAGCCGCTAGATGGCTCGCCGATTATGTGTCCGTTCCTGCTCTTGGAGGCGGAGCGAAGCATTCTTTGCTGGCACATAACGGCCGAGCTGTTTGCGCGCTTTGCCCCAAATGGTACGCGGCGCGTAGGCGCTGGCGAATCGCACCTGTCGCTGCTCTTTAGCCCCGCCGTGGTGGTGGAGTGGCTGCGGGGTGTCAGCGGCTAGGAGGCGGCTGTCACGTAGTATTTAGCCAATCGAGTCGTGTACCCCTTGGGGCGCAACCCCGCTACCACCTATCATCTTTGATGGTGCGATGCTTCCATCACATTGCAGCGGATTGCAGTTTCATAGGGCAGATTAGCGTAACCCTCGGGTTGAAAAACCGTTGCAGAAGCGGTCTACGCTGCATTAAAAACTTTTTTGTACCTTTACTCTGTAAAAGGCGCAAGGAGGATAATGGCATGTCAGTAGTATACCCAGTAGGGGACTCAAGTTTTACGAAGATACGGACGCAGGGCAGGCTCTACGTGGATAAAACGGATTTGGTGTATAGGCTCACCCACGATTATGACTACTGTTTCCTGAGCCGCCCGCGGCGGTTCGGGAAGAGCCTGCTGGTCTCCACGCTGGAGGCGTACTTCCTGGGGAAGCGGGAGCTCTTCGTGGGGCTGGCGATGGAAAAGCTAGAGCAGGATTGGACGCAGCACCCCGTGCTGCACGTGGATTTCAGCCGGAATGATTTCGCTATTCCCGGCGTGCTAGAAAAGACACTAAACACCATACTCTACAACTGGGAGGTAGCGTATGGACGAGAGGAGGTGGATGCGACCTTTGCCGATCGCTTTATACGGGTCATTGCGAATGCGCACGCGCAGACGGGGCGGCGGGTGGTGGTGCTGGTGGACGAGTACGACAAGCCGATGCTGGACGCCGTTGACGATGAGGAGCTGCTGGCGCGTAACCAGCGGGAGCTTCGGGCCTTCTACGGGGCGCTCAAG
This sequence comes from uncultured Bacteroidia bacterium, assembly GCA_938038735.1. GTDB lineage: Bacteria > Bacteroidota > Bacteroidia > Bacteroidales > CAJPTX01 > Bacteroides_D. The sequence goes on from CALHSW010000050.1 coordinate 6,344, forward strand.
GGTGCGGGCGACCACCTGCGGTTCGTCTTCCTGACGGGCATCACCCGCTTTGCCCACCTCAACATCTTCAGCGGGCTGAACAACCTGAACGACATCAGCCTGGACGCGCCGTACGCTGCGCTCTGCGGCATCACGGGGGAGGAGCTGCGGGCCAACCTCGGCGAGGGGGTGCGCCGGCTGGCGGAGGGGGAGGAACTCACGGAGGGGGAGGCGTATGAGAAGCTCAAGGCAATGTACGACGGCTACCGCTTCTCGCCCTACGCGGACGAGCAGCTCTACAACCCGTTCAGCCTGCTCATGGCGCTCAGCAAGGGGCGGATCGCCCACTACTGGTACGCCAGCGGCACGCCGACCCTGCTCTTCAAGCGGGTCGTCAGGCAGCGGGTGCCGGTGGCCGAGCTCCGCCGCTGCCGCATGGGGCTGGACGGGCTGGACGCGTGCGACCTGGGGAGCATCGGGCTGGTGCCGCTGCTCTACCAGGCGGGCTACCTGACCATCGCGAGCTACAGCGCGGCGGCGGGCAGCTGCGAGCTGGCGTTCCCGAACGGGGAGGTGCGCGCCGCGTTCTACAAGGGGCTGTCGCCCTACCTCTTCCGGGTGGAGGAGGTGCGGGGGCTGAGCATCCAGGGGATGCGGGACCGCATGGTGGCGGGCGACGTGGAGGAGCTGCTGGGGAGCCTGCACGCGTTCATCGCGGGGTTCAGCTACAACCTGCAGGGCGACCGGGAGTCGCACTTCCAGGACATCCTGGTGACGATATTCTACGGGATGGGGCTGGAGACGTACAAGGAGCTGGGGGTCAGCGCGGGGCGGATCGACACGGTGGTGCTCACGCCGGACCTCGTCTACATCTTTGAGTTCAAGCTGGACCGGCCGGCGGCGGAGGCGATGGCGCAGATCGAGGCGAAGGGGTACGCGGCGCCGTTCGCGATGGATCGGCGGGCGGTGGTGAAGCTGGGGGTGGGCTTCTCCTCGAAGACGCGGAACATCGCGGAGTGCATCGTAAGGGAGGAGGGGAAAGCGGACGTGCGGATGGCTGTGCAGGACGGGAAGCTGCAGGCGGTGGGAGCGTAGGGGGTGTTTATTACTGTCATCCCATTCGCAGCGTAGGGCGATCTCTGAATATCCAATGGGAGGCGCATCGCTTGGAGCAGGGGATGGGATTCCCATTGGCTAAACCGAAGTGCAATTTTTTCTTGGGGTTCTGTTTGTTTAAATGGAGGGAACTCCTTACCTTTGCGCTGCGTTTGGGACGAGGTGGAAGCGTGTAGTGTGGTTCTATTCCTCATTAGCTCAGTTGGTTAGAGCATCTGACTGTTAATCAGAGGGTCCCAGGTTCAAGTCCTGGATGGGGAGCGATAGAAGGGGCGTGCTGAGGGGTACGCTCCTTTTTTTGTTTTTGGGGGGGCAGCTGTAGTGTTAGGCTGCCGGGTTCTTGTGGGTTATCACTACCTTTGCGAGAGGATAGAGTGTGTTGTCGATTTGTATTTGGTAGTACAGTATGGAGATAGCGATAGTTGGTACGGGCTACGTGGGGCTCGTGAGCGGTGTCTGTTTTGCTGAGATCGGAGCTCGTGTGCATTGCATTGATGTTGATAGCAAAAAGGTGCGACGTCTAAGGGGGGGGGATATTCCGATTTACGAGCCTGGAATAGAGGCGATGGTGTATCGCAATGTGGAATCGGGAAGACTCTCATTTGGCACCTCGCTGGCAGAGGTGCTTGGGAACGTAGAGGTTGTTTTCATTGCGGTTGGCACTCCTCCCAACGAGGATGGGAGCGCAGATATGAGCTACGTGCTGGAGGTGGCGAGGACCATAGGCGAGAACTTGCAGCGGTATGTTCTCGTGGTGACAAAGAGTACGGTGCCAGTAGGGGCCTCGGAGCGTGTGAGAGCGGAGATTAATGGGGCATTGTCTCGGCGTGGCGTGGAGGTAGAGTTTGATGTGGCCTCCAACCCGGAGTTTCTGAAGGAGGGCGATGCCATCAACGATTTCATGCGGCCTGATAGGGTGGTGGTCGGGGTGGATAGCGAGCGGGCGAGAGAACTCATGACCGAGCTGTACAAACCGATGCTGCTAAACCATTTTCGGGTTCTCTTTATGGATATACCTTCTGCAGAGATGACGAAGTACGCAGCGAATGCGATGCTTGCGACACGGATAAGTTTCATGAATGAGGTTGCGGCGCTCTGCGAGGCGGTGGGTGCTGATGTTACCAATGTGCGGCTGGGAATAGGGGCGGATAGTCGTATAGGGAATCGGTTCCTCTATGCGGGCTGCGGCTACGGCGGTTCGTGCTTCCCGAAAGATGTGCGAGCGTTAATCCGCACCGGAGCTGAGCATGGGGTTGGCTTTGAGGTGCTGCGGGCCGTGGAGCGGGTAAACGATAAGCAAAAAGAGCTACTCTTTGAAAAATTTGTGCGATACTACAAGGGGAACGTAAAGGGAAAGAAGGTGGGGGTTTGGGGACTCTCATTTAAACCGGAGACCGATGACATGCGTGAGGCCCCCGCACTGGTGCTTATAGACAAGTTACTTGGGGCGGGGTGCGAGGTGAGCGTGTACGACCCAGTGGCGATGGAGCAGGCGTCGCAGCGGCTTGGAACTAGCGTGGGTTATGCAAAAAGTATCTATGAGGCGGCAGAAGGGGCTGATGCCATATTCCATGTGACCGAGTGGAAGGAGTATCGTATGCCCGATTGGGGGCGTATTGCGAAGTTGATGCGGCGGGCTGTGGTCTTCGATGGGCGGAATGTTTTTGATGGAGAGCGAATGGGAGGGGTGGAGCTAGTAGGTATAGGACGATAAAGGTAGGGGAAACGTATGGAGCTAGCCTGCTACATTGTCCTCTCTTTATGTGCTCTGCTTTTGGTTCTAACCGATGCGAAGAAAGACTTCAAGCTGTGTGGAGTCTTTTGGTTTATCCTCTTGCTGGGATTCTCTATGGTGGTAAGACAGGTCTCAGTAAAAAGATGCGCTTGAGTGCCATAGGTACTTCAGGAATGCTATTCCAGTGGTTGTGAAGGAGAGGTGCGATAGATAAAAGAGATTTCTGCGCTGATGATGCAGAGAAGGCATGGAGTGGACGGGTTAGAGTTTAGAGGAGCTGCTCGTTTTATTGTAGGGTATGTGACATTTGTGGCCACAGTGGGCCTTGTGCGATTGTGGGGAGACCTTTTTTACGAACGACTAATGCTTTTTTTCATTCCGCCAATTTTGGTGTTAATTTTGTGGCAGGTACAAAAAAAAGCTAAGGTAACTCGTATTGTGCTAATACTCTTTATTCTATTGCTGTTTTCTTTGCCTAGCTTTCTTTTTAGTTCATCGTACGCAATGATGCGAAATGAAGAATGGTTGGATTGGGAAATGACAAATTGAAAAGCCTTTTGGGCTCGAGGCTGTCAAAAGATTTGCTATACACGTTCTCGGCGCAGCTATTCGTGATGTTAAGCGTGTTCGCAGTGAACAAGTTAGTGAGTATGGGGCAGACGGTAGAGAGCTTCTCGGAGTATAGTCTGATACGTAAGAATTCAGTTCTGTTTGCAAGTCTTTTTTCGCTAGGACTCGGGGAGTCGCTCGTCCATTTTTATGCATATCAGCAGGGAAGACGAAGCGGGCGATTGGTACTTGGGGTATTATTTCGGGAGTCGATTCGTTTGATGCTCTGTTCTTTTCTATTGTTCTTTTCCCTTTTTGTTGCCCTGCGCGCACCGCTATCGATGATGCTATTTGATGATGGGGAGGCGTGGCAGCAGCTAGGCTTGGTTTATTTATTTGCCATAGGGACATGCGTATACTCGCTTGCAAACTCGTACTACCTAGGAGTTGGGGATTTCAAGAAAGCTAGCTTGGTGCAGGTGGGAGTAAACAGCATTTATTTGGTTATTGCAGTTTTCTTCTCCAGTAGTGTGGCGATGCTGTTTACCTTGTGGAGTGTGATTACCATAGCTCCACTAGCGGCTATAATCGTTTTGGCACTTCGTCGGTATCCGAAATGCGCAGAGGCAAGGATGGCGAACTTGAAGGGGCTGATGCGTAAGCGCATGTTGTTTTATGGAACGACAAGGATGGGGAGTAACTTGGTGATATATGGGATGGATGTGCTGCCACTGGTGATGATTCTTCATATGTACGGTCAAAAGGATGTATCGCTTTTTTCGGTGTCTATCACGGTGTTACTGATGATTACGCCGTTGTTTTCGTTTACTTCGAGCCTGTTTTTGCAGAGGGTGAGTTTGATGCGAGCAGCGGGTAATTACTCATCGATTGCGAGGCTTATACGTTGGGCTTCCATTCCTTTTATTTCAATTGCGTTGGCTGGGGGGCTTTTCCTCTATTGCTTTTCTGACTGGGTGATTCGTTTGCTTTACACGCAGGAGTTTTTGGGGGCGACGAGCCTTGTGGCGATTACCTCGCTAGCCTTGCTGCCGAAAGCTTTTTTCCTTTTGCTTAGGAGTCCTATAGATGCGTTTTCAGATAGGCCGTACGTATTAGGTATTCTGTTAGTGTCGCTGCTATTTTATGCGGTGCTGCTTTGGCAGAGTTCTAGCCTGGAGGGATGCGCATGGGCGTACGTGTGGGAGAATGTGGCTATGATGGTGTTGACAATAGTGACTTGGCGCATGTTGCTTTTGAGGCGTATGCGAGAGACGAAGGTTGTGCAGAGTGCGGGAGATAAAAATGAGTAGCGATGGAGTTTGAAGATTCTTATTGGTTGTATTACCAAAGAGGGCTAGATGCTCGTGGCGATTTAACGAAGTCTAGAAAGCTGGGTAGGAACGAGTTAAAGGTGCTATTTAGACGGTATGGGCGAAAACTTCTTTACATAAGGAACGTATATGACTTTGACTGTCAAAAAGAAACTTCCTTTTGGTATGTCGTGAGAGATGTAGCCTTGTCGCCGGATGAATATAAATCATCGAGGCTAAGAGGAAAGGTAAGGAAGTCGTTGAAAGAATACGAATATAGGCGTGTGGGCATAGACGAGATGCGGCGGGTGGGTTATGGAGTGTTCTATGAGAATTGGCTTCGTTTTCCAGAGAAGAGCAGGCCGAAATTGGAAAGCCGAGAGGAGTTTGAACGTTCTTTAGCGGTTCAGGAGGAACGAGGAGTGGAGTTCTGGATTGGGTACTCTGTGGAGACGGGGGAGGCGGCGACATGGGCGAGCGTATATGTGGTTGATAATATGGTGTATGGAGAGCGTATAAGGCTGAGCTACAAGTATGTAAAGAATTATGCAACGTATGGATTGTATCATGTCTTAACGAGTTACTATTTAGGAGAGCGAGGGCTTAGCTACTATATTGCGGGGGCGCAGACAGCGACATCTCACTCACATGTGCAAGATTTTTTGATAGAAAACATGCAGTTTAGAAAAGCTTATGCTGGGTTACAGGTGCCAATCCGGTTTCCATACAGCCTGGTTGTTTTTCTACTCTCGCCTTTTCGTAATGCCTTTTCCTCCACGAGTAAAATAGGTGCGTTGCTTCGATTGAAATCGTACGAGTGTTGAATCCCCTAATAGTAAAAAGGGAGTAGCGCACCTAGCAAGGGAGAATGGTTGACATGGAGAGAGATGGGAAGAGAGATTGGATGCTGTATAGGGAAGGATTGGACTTTCGAGGGGATTTATTGAATGCATCGCATTTGACATTGCACGAGGTGCGCAGCCTATTTAAAACGTTTTGGAGGAGGGCATTCTACATACGGAATGTATATGACTTTGATTGCGTAGAGCGGACGGAATTCTGGTACGTGGTACGTGACAGGGTGATGGGGGTAGATGAGTATCCAAAGAAGAAGGATCGGCAGCAGATACGCCGATCGCTGCGAGCGTACGAATTTCGCAGGGTGGATTTGACTGAGATGCTGCGGGTTGGGTATAGGGTGTCGCTTGAACACTGGCAAAGGCTTCCGAGGAATAGGCGATTTGTCCATGCAACGGAGGCAGATTTCACTGATTTTTTACACGAGCAGAATGCACGAGGGGTAGAGTTTTGGGTGGGGTATTCTACAGAGACTGGAGAGGCAGCGATGTGGGAAAGCGTTTATATTGTAGGATGGATGGCGGTAGAGGAGCAGGAGCGGTTGAGCTATAGGTATAAGCAGCATTACCCCACATATGGGTTGAATCATGTGATAGCAAACTACTATTTGCAGGAACGAGGATTGCGGTATGTAGTAGCGGGGGCGCGGACGGTTACAGAGCATTCTAATGTGCAAGAGTTTTTGCTCAAGAAAATGGGATTTCGAAAGGCGTATTGCCGGTTGAAGGTGTGGTTTCGGTTCCCATTCAACTTGATTATGCCATGCGCTTATCCGTTCCGTAAGCTGCTGCCGCGAGGAAGCAACTTACGGTCGTTGCTGATGTTGGTGCAGTACGCAAAGATGTCGCAGTAGGTATGGGGCGGGATGTATTATATTGGCGGCGAGCGGTTGCTAAGGTAGGAGAGCCTGCCGTAGAGGCGCAGGGATGCTGCGAGGTGGTTGTACGAAAGCCGTACGCGACGCCACACGATTGGTTTTGGCAGATACTATCGGGAGGGCGGTTGGAACGGTACGAGGTGCATAGCGGGGGGAGAATAGTGTCGTGGGTATACTGCGTGGGGCAAGTGTACCAATTCCCGTTTATGCGGCGTGGGGATGTGCATGTGGGCCCTGCGTATACGCTAGAAGCGTATCGTCGGCGAGGCTATCTCAAGCTGTTAATGGCCTATGCGATGAAAAAGAATCAAGGAAACGATTTTTGGACCATAGTGGAGGATGATAACCACCCATCATTGTGGGCGGTAGAGGCAGTAGGTTTCAAGCGAGTAGCCTACTTGCGGCAGAATAGGAAGACTAAAGTCTTTAAGGTTGTAGAAAGGATATAGTGACTAGCCCGTTTCCGTTATTCGGGGGGGACATGAAAATATGAATGGGGCAGATTTTGGACTTCCGATGGTATCTATCGTAATGCCGAGCTACAATGCATCGGCGTTTATTGCCGAGTCGATAGAGTCGGTGCTAGCGCAGAGCTACGGGGGATGGGAGCTGCTGATTACTGACGATTGCAGCACGGATGATTCTTATGCTATAGCGCAGCGATACGCAGCGCAAGATGGGCGGGTAAGAGCGTTTAGGCTCGAAAAGAATGGCGGGGCAGCAATAGCGCGCAACTACTCCCTCGGCCTGGCGGCGGGACGGTACGTAGCGTTTTTAGATAGCGATGATTTATGGAAGCCCAAGAAGCTAGAGCAGCAGTTGGCGTTTATGCAGAAGACCAACGCGGCGTTTACGTATACCGATTATGAGCTCATGAGCGAGCGGGGCGCGCTTTTGGGAAAGCGTCTGAAGATGCCGATGCAGCTGACATATAACCAGTACCTTCGTAATACGGCGATAGGGTGTTTAACAGTGATGGTGGATAGGGCGCAGGTAGGAGAATTTCAAATGCCCAACATACGGTCATCGCAAGATATGGCAACGTGGTTGCTTATTCTTCGCAGGGTGGGTGTAGCGAAGGGGCTGCGAGAGAATTTGGCAACGTATAGGTTGGTGCAGGGTTCTAACTCCTCGAAGAAGTTGAAGGCTGCGAAAGATGTGTGGAGAGTGTATAGGGAGATAGAAGGTTTGGGTTTGCTGCGGTCTGTTTTTTCTTTTTGCGGCTATGCGTTCAATGCGGTAAGGAAGAGGCTGTAGGTATCATGTCTAAGCGACTATTTGACATTGTATTCTCGATTTTGGGGCTCGTTTTGCTACTGCCGGTATTAGCCGTAGTAGCGTTTTTAATCAAGCTACGCATGCCGGGCGGCCCTATCTTTTATCGACAGCAGCGGGTGGGTCGGCATGGGGAGCTGTTCACGATGGTGAAATTTAGGAGCATGCAGGTGGGAAGCGATGCGAGTTCTGTATCGGTGGCTGGGGAAGCGAGGATAACGCCGCTCGGGGCAAAGCTGCGAAAGTGGAAGCTTGACGAGCTGCCGGAGCTGTGGAACGTTCTGAAGGGGGAGATGAGCTTCGTGGGGCCGCGGCCCGACGTGCCGGGCTACGCAGACAGGCTGCGGGGAGCGGACAGAGTGATACTGGAGCTGCGCCCTGGCATCACGGGCCCTGCATCGTTGAAGTACCGTGATGAGGAGGTAGTATTGGCGGGGGTGGCAAACCCTCAGGCGTACAATGATGAGGTGCTATACCCAGATAAAATTCGCATCAATCGGGAGTACTACCATAACCGTACGTTCTGGGGGGATGTATTAATCATATTAATGACTGTAGGAATTGTACCTTTGCCCCCGAATTACTACGAGGAATGAGCAAAATGGGTGGAGAAAGGATATACTTATCGCTGGCCCACATGGGCGGTGGAGAGCAGAAGTACATACAGGAAGCGTTTGACACGAATTGGGTGGTTCCTCTAGGGCCGAATGTGGATGCGTTTGAGGAGGATCTGCAGCACTTTTTAGGTGGGGAACACTACGTTACGGCACTCAGCGCGGGCACCGCAGCAATACATCTCGGGCTGGTGCTGGCCGGGGTAGAGGCAGGCGATGAGGTGATATGCCAATCATTTACCTTTTCGGCGAGCGCTAACCCGATAGCGTACCAAGGTGCAAGGCCGGTGTTTGTGGATAGCGAGGCTGATACTTGGAATATGGATCCGATGTTGCTGGAGGAGGCAATAGAGGGGCGCATCAAGGCGGTTGGCAAGCCTCCGAAGGCTATTATCCCCGTGCATCTTTACGGCATGCCCGCGAAGATTGATGAGATTTTGGCAATCGCGGAGCGGTATGGAATAGCTGTGGTTGAGGATGCCGCCGAGGCGATGGGGTCGGAGTATAAAGGGAGGAAGTGCGGAACGTTCGGGGCGTTCGGGGCGCTGAGCTTCAATGGTAACAAGATGATAACGACCTCTGGGGGCGGAGCGTTAGTGTGCCGCACGGAGGAGGAAAAGGTTCGGGCGCGTTTCTACGCCACGCAAGCGCGGGAGAAGGCACCGTACTACCAGCATGAAAAGATTGGGTATAATTACCGGATGAGCAACATCTCAGCGGGCATCGGCCGCGGGCAGATGGAGGTGGTGGCGGAGCATATCGCTCAGCGAAGGGCGAATCACGCCTTTTACCAGGAGGCTTTTAGCCACGTGGAGGGAATAAAGGTGATGGACAACCCTTCGGCAGCGTGCAGCAGCAACTTCTGGTTAACCACGATACTCATCGATCCGAAGGTATACAAGCCTACGCCTAACGAGGTGCGGGAGGCGTTGGAGCGGGAGAATATAGAGACGCGGTTGCTATGGAAACCGCTGCATAGGCAGCCTGTGTTCAAGGAGTGCAGCTACTACGGCGGGGATGTGGCGTGGGGCTTGTTCTCGAGGGGACTTTGCTTGCCCTCGGGACCGCTCTTGACGGAGGATGATTTGGGGCGTGTGGTGGAGAGCGTAAAGGGGGTGCTACGTAAAGGGGGTGCTACGTAAAGGGTGAGGCTGCACCTCGGAGAGCCTATAGAAGCGGGCTGCTAGGTTTCGGTTGTGTGGGAGTGTGTGTTCTACATTGCATCCATTTCATATCAGCCTCTTCATGTGGAGAAAAGTGTCTACCTTTACGGTTGCTGAACTTGGGGAAGCAGTGTGGAGATAACAGAGGTTGGGGCGGTGTGCGAGGTAATGGTGTATGCCATGCGGTGCGATAGAGAAGGCGGAGCAAGGGCTTATGGTGCGAGTGGGCTATGCTAAGAGTATCTTTGAGACGGTGGAAGGGGCAGATGCCGAGTTTCATGTTGTCGTGGAGAAAGAGTACCGTATGCCCGATTGGGACATTGCGAAGTTGATGCCGCGGGCTGTTGTCTTTGATGGGTGGCCTATGTTTGAATGAGGGCGCATGGAAGGAGTTGAACAGATAGGAATCGGACGAAGAAAAGAGGGAGAGTAGAGTGATAGACCTTGCGATTTGCTGCTGCGTAGTGGTGCTATTTTTCTTCACTTGGAGGATGACTAAACCGTACGATATAGCCCGGCTTATGTCGTATGTGTGGTGCCCATCGCTCCTTATTGCGCATATCGTGATAGGCATTCCTGGGGGGTTGTCTGGTTATGCATTTCTGTATGTGAGTGTTTTGATTCTTCTTAACGTGCTGGGCGGGCGTATAGCATCAGTGTTTGATGCAAATCCTGAGGAGTTTGGGGATGATGTGCCATTGAGTGGATACTACAAGGTTCAAGCGATTTTCGTGACGTTGCTGATCACTTGTAGTCTAGGCATATTTGGAGTCTTTCAGCTAATGTGGCGGAATGGCTTCCAGGTGTACAGTTTGTTCTCGTTCGAGCGATTCTATAAGATGTCTGGGTATTTCTACGACTGTCTAGCTGAAGGAGGGGACGCTGTAAACCCAATCTCCTTAACTGCAATCTATCTGTCCCCCCTTTTAGGCGGGTTCATATTCCATGGTCATCGAAGGCGGGTGCTAGTGGGAGTACTTTCCTTTGTGCCGGCATTGCTACTGACTATGGTTGCAAACAAGAAGTCGGTTCTCATCTTTGCGTTAACGCTTTTTATTGCATCATATGTTTCCAGCTCGGTGGTGTGCAATCGAAAGCTGAAGCTGACTAGGCGAAACTTGCTAAAGGTTGCCCTTTTGGGTTTAAGTGTCGTTTTGTTGTTCGGCTTCTCCTTTGCGCTTCGATATGGCAAGCAGAGTGAATACCTGCAAGGAGAGGAAGCCGTGCAATTGATAGTTGATTATCAAATAGCACATGCGGCGTGTTTTGATGCCGTTTTAGCCGGTGGTGATTTAGACTACCAAAATTTGGGATATGGTTCAAAAACATTTTTAGGACCATCCTCAGCGCTTGGCATTCAGCCAAGGCATACTGGGATTTACACAGAATGGAAATATTTCTCAAATCGAGGAGGGGGGCTGGAATTTGGCAGCAATGTGTATTCTGCATTTAGGCCGTTGGTAGAAGATTTTACGGTGCTTGGATCATTGCTCGTAGCCTTCTTAGTGTGCCTGTTTGTTAGCATAGCGGGGAGACGCTTGCCCAGAATGGGGTGGAGGATAACGCGATCTTTTGGGGTTGTGGTTTATACGGCTTTGTTGCAGTATGGTCTATACTCTTTCATTACGTCGCCGTGGTCTTACAACAGCGTTATCGCTGCATTGCTCTTGTTTGGCGTAATACTCCTTCTGCTTGGTCGGAGGAAGGTTGAAAGGGTATGCGGTTGCGCGAGTTGCTAGAGGGTGTAGCTGCGATCCGATTGGGCAAGGCTTTTTTATTGACCGATGAGTTGCGTGGGCAAGATAGAGGGTGTACTTCATGGGCGGTGTTATAGAAAAACGAAAGTAGAGCTATGTATGTTCCATTAGTTTACGTGGTTTTAACCTATAGGAATACGGAGGATTTGGAGTTGTTTTTTGCCCATTTGGGCGGACCGGATGGTCGCGTCGTGGTGGTAAATAGTTACTACGACGAGATGACTAAGGAGAAGATGGAGCAAATAGCGAGGAGCAATGGCGCAGATTTTTTGAATGTTGAGAACAAGGGTTATGGGGCGGGCAATAATGCAGGGATTGCGTACGCTTTAATGCATTACGACTTCGATGCGCTTGTCATTTCAAACCCTGATGTTGAGGTTGGGCAGTGGCATAGTCCCGATATGCGAGAGCTGAGGGATAGGATTGTCGCGCCGCGCATAGTAACACTGAGTGGGAAAGAGCAGAACCCCTACTATGCGGTGCGGAATCGTTTGGGAGAGTGGTTCTTTGGCCGCTATGCAAAGAGTGGCAAGGCGGTATGGATGTGGGCTGCGGTAATCATGAATAAACTGCTGCGCGAGGGCTTCTTGCTAATGACGAGAATTTCTCGTCGGGAGAGCTACAGAGTGGCTGCAGCCCATGGTGCTTTCTTAATAATAGGGAGAGAAGCTTTGGACCAGCTGGAGGTGCCGCTTTTTGATGAGCGGATGTTTCTTTTTTGCGAGGAGGTGCATTTGGCGAGATTGGCGAGGCAGCATGGAGTTCGAATAGAATATCGACCTGGCATTAGCGTACTGCATAAAGAGGATGGGTCGATGTCCATCGCGCAGATACAAGAAAACGAACATGCCTTGCGTTCGTGGCGGGTGCTATATGGGCTTGAGCGTGCAGCGAAAAGCGACAAGATGATGGCAGGTAGAGGGTGTATTTGCCTGATTGCAGCTATTGCACTGTTGCTATCGTTGCAGGGTTGCAGCTTGAGGAACCCTGAATTGAAGCGGTTTACTGTACAGCAGGTGAGTATAGATAGCGGTTGGGCAAAGAATTCGGTTAATAGCCCGATATTCCGTAGAGATCCTTTGGCGGGCGATGGTACGTGGCAATACGTTGCGTATTACGACAACGCGGGGCAAATTGTGGTAGGAAAGCGTCTATTGGGGCGGCGAGAATGGGAGTTGAAGAAGACAAACATCTCAGGCGGAGCGTCAGATGCGCATAATAGTATAAGTATGGCGGTAGATGGGCGTGGGTTGCTACATGTTGCTTTTGGCTGCCACTGTAGTCCGCTTCAGTACTATGTTAGCGAAGCCCCGGGCAGTTTGAACCTGCGAAAAGCAGAGCTGGTGGGTAGAGATGAGGCGGAGTCTACATACCCTGAGTTTTACCGGTTGAGAGGAGGAGATTTGCTCTTGACATACAGGAATGGAGCGGCAGATCGTACAGCCCTAGTGCTCAATAGATACGACGTTAGGCAGGCTGCATGGGTGAGGATTAACAACGCTGTGATAGAGACTTTTGGGGTCTTAACCCCCTATTGGCAGATGTGTGTAGATGCGCATGATGTTCTGCATTTGACGTGGTGCTGGCGAGGGACAAGGGACGTGGGGTCGAACCATGACTTATGCTACGCTTACTCGTTGGATGGGGGGCGTAGTTGGCGTAGGGCTGGGGGTGACGCATACTCGCTCCCGATAACCTACGCGACTGCCGATGCGATAGCCAAAGTGGGACCTTCGCAAACACTTATCAACCAAGGGACGATGGCTTGCGATACTGAAGGAGGGTTTTTCTCGCAACGTATTACCGGGGCGTAGAGGATAGCGTGGTGCAGTACCATGTGCTGAGGAGGAAAGGCGCAAGGTGGAGAGACTACTGCATATCGAGGCGGAGGGTAGATTTTCGTCTCGATGGAGCAGGGGGTACGAGAGGGATACCAATTTCTAGGCCATTGATAGTGGCAAGTAGAGGGTTTTGTTTCGTTTTTTGCAGGGATGCTGAGGATGGTTTCCGACCTAGCGTCTACTATGGTCGATGTGGTCAAGGCCCTTTTAAGAAAGTAATACTTTCAGAAGAGGCTGTAGGCTACTGGGAACCGACGTATGATTCGTGGCTGTGGCGGCGGTACGGCCGATTAAATTTGTACGTTCAGCGCATGGCGCAAGAGGAAGGGGCGAGCGGGGAGAATCTTGTGGGGTTAGGTGCGCAGCGGAACTACGTGATGGAGGTGGAGGTTCTTTAGATTACTGGAAGGATTCGCGAGAGGGTCGTAGGGAGAAATGGATGCTTTAAGTTGGGTTTAGATTGTCGGGGAGATTTGTCCGAGGCGAGGCTGCTAGCTGCGAAGGCGGCTGTAGCCCTGTGTAGAGGTTATGGGTGGGGTGCGTTGTACGTAAGGAATGTTTACGATTTTGACTGCGGGGAGGAGACGAGCTTTTGGTATGTGGTGCGTGACTGGGCGATGGAGATAGGAGTGTACTCGTCGAAAAAGGACAGGCAACAGATACGGCGCTCATTGAAGGCACGCGAATTCGGCTTAAAGCAAAATAGAATGCATGTAAAACAAGCGTAACCCATCGAGAATCAACGCTCTACGCTTTGTAAAGCAGGGGGTTGTTTGTATATTTATAGCTGATAATCAGCAAAATAGCAAACAGTCGCCCATGCCGAATGCGAATATAGTTGAAATCTACTACACGCTCGACGAGTTCTCCAAACTTTTTGACGCAGCCCCGCAGGCGCATGGCCTCAAGCTGATCCGCAGGGGTGCGCGCCGCGGTGCCGGCCTGATGTCGGACACCGAGATGATGACCATCCTGGTCCTATTTCACACCTCGGGCTGCCGGACCCTGAAGGCCTTCTACCTCGGGTGGGTCTGCACGTGCGGCCGAACGGATTTCCCTCGGGTGCTCTCCTGCAGCCGCTTCGAGGCGCGGCAGCAGCAGGTGCTCCCCAAGCTGCTGCTCTTCCTGCGCGTCTGCGCCCAGGGCCGGTGCACCGACGTCTCCATCGTGGACTCTACCCCGCTGGCGGCTTGCCACTCCAAGCGAGCGGCAGCACTGCACCATGCGGGGCCTGGCGGCGCACGGCTGGGGCACCATGGGCTGGATGCACGGGTCCAAGCTGCACCACGCCGTCAACGCGGCGGGGAGATCATTTAGGCCGGGCTCACCCCTGGCAACACCAATGACTGGGCCCCGCTGGCCTGCGAGGCCTTCACCCGGAAGCTCTTCGGTCGGCCGGTCGGCGATAAGGGGTACATTTCGCGGGGGCCTCTCCGAGCGGCTTCTAGCGAAGGGAATCCGGCTGGTCACCCGGATTAAACGGAACATGAAGAACCGGGTGATGGAGGTCCAGGACAAGCTCCTGCTGCGCCAGAGCATCGGGGTGGAGACCGTCATCGGGATGCTGAAGTACGTCTGCCAAATTGAGCACATGCGGCACAGGAGCTTTCCCAGCTTCGTGGGCAACCTATGCAGCGGCCTGATCGCCTACAGCTTCCTCCCCAACAAGCCCAAGATTCACCTCGCGAACGGGAACGCGGAGATGCATCAAACTGTGCTTTAAGCAGAATTCGCATTTTTAATAAAGCTGCGCATGCCGGGCGGCCCCATCTTTTATCGGCAGCAGCGGGTGGGTCGGCATGGGGAGCTGTTCACGATGGTGAAATTTAGGAGCATGCAGGTGGGAAGCGATGCGAGTTCTGTATCGGTGGCTGGGGAAGCGAGGATAACGCCGCTCGGGGCAAAGCTGCGAAAGTGGAAGCTTGACGAGCTGCCGGAGCTGTGGAACGTTCTGAAGGGGGAGATGAGCTTCGTGGGGCCGCGGCCCGACGTGCCGGGCTACGCAGACAGGCTGCGGGGAGCGGACAGAGTGATACTGGAGCTGCGCCCTGGCATCACGGGCCCTGCATCGTTGAAGTACCGTGATGAGGAGGTAGTATTGGCGGGGGTGGCAAACCCTCAGGCGTACAATGATGAGGTGCTATACCCAGATAAAATTCGCATCAATCGGGAGTACTACCATAACCGTACGTTCTGGGGGGATGTATTAATCATATTAATGACTGTAGGAATTGTACCTTTGCCCCCGAATTACTACGAGGAATGAGCAAAATGGGTGGAGAAAGGATATACTTATCGCTGGCCCACATGGGCGGTGGAGAGCAGAAGTACATACAGGAAGCGTTTGACACGAATTGGGTGGTTCCTCTAGGGCCGAATGTGGATGCGTTTGAGGAGGATCTGCAGCACTTTTTAGGTGGGGAACACTACGTTACGGCACTCAGCGCGGGCACCGCAGCAATACATCTCGGGCTGGTGCTGGCCGGGGTAGAGGCAGGCGATGAGGTGATATGCCAATCATTTACCTTTTCGGCGAGCGCTAACCCGATAGCGTACCAAGGTGCAAGGCCGGTGTTTGTGGATAGCGAGGCTGATACTTGGAATATGGATCCGATGTTGCTGGAGGAGGCAATAGAGGGGCGCATCAAGGCGGTTGGCAAGCCTCCGAAGGCTATTATCCCCGTGCATCTTTACGGCATGCCCGCGAAGATTGATGAGATTTTGGCAATCGCGGAGCGGTATGGAATAGCTGTGGTTGAGGATGCCGCCGAGGCGATGGGGTCGGAGTATAAAGGGAGGAAGTGCGGAACGTTCGGGGCGTTCGGGGCGCTGAGCTTCAATGGTAACAAGATGATAACGACCTCTGGGGGCGGAGCGTTAGTGTGCCGCACGGAGGAGGAAAAGGTTCGGGCGCGTTTCTACGCCACGCAAGCGCGGGAGAAGGCACCGTACTACCAGCATGAAAAGATTGGGTATAATTACCGGATGAGCAACATCTCAGCGGGCATCGGGCGCGGGCAGATGGAGGTGGTGGCGGAGCATATCGCTAAGCGTAGGGCGAATCGCGCCTTTTACCAGGAGGCTTTTAGCCACGTGGAGGGGATAAAGGTGATGGACAACCCTTCGGAGGGGTGCAGCAGCAACTTCTGGTTGACCACGATACTCATCGATCCGAAGGTATACAAGCCTACGCCCAACGTGGTCCGGGAGGCGTTGGAGCGAGAGAATATAGAGACGCGGTTACTATGGAAGCCGCTGCATAGGCAGCCGGTGTTCAAAGAGTGCAGCTACTACGGCGGGGATGTGGCGTGGGGGTTGTTCTCGAGGGGACTTTGCTTACCCTCTGGCCCGCTCCTGACGGATGATGATTTGGGGCGTGTGGTGGAGAGCGTGAAGGCAGTACTACGGAAAAAATAGAGGAAGATTTTTGAGGGCGAGGTTACGTTGGTGAGGATGCAGACTGTAACTGTAGAGGGTAGATGAGTTTTAGCAGGGCGTTAATGCGCTGCACAAAGGATTTGTAGCGGAGGGGAAAATGCAGTTGGGGGGTTAAGAGAGTGGTTGAAGACAAAGAAAAGGAGAAAAAAGGCAAGCGGGTAGGTTTTGCGGCGCGCATTCGGCGGATGTGGGCGTGGTGGATGCGTTTCGTGGAGGACGATTTGTGGACGCTCCAGAAGGGAGACCTTTCGGGGCGGCAGTGGCCGGTGGTGCGTGCGCTGCGGATAGTGCTAATAGCAGTGCGTAGGAGCCTGGAAAACAGCGTGCAGGTGCGTGCGTCGGCGTTGACGTACTACACGCTGATGTCGCTCGTGCCGATGGTGGCATTGGCCTTCGGGTTGGCTAGAGGCTTTGGGCTTGAGGAGGCTTTGCATAGAGTGGTTAGTGAACAGCTTGCCGACTACCCCGATCTGGTTGATAGAATTATAGGCTTTGCCGACCGGCTGTTGGCCCGCACGGGGCGAGGCGTGGTGGCGGGGGTGGGCGTAGCGGTGCTGTTTTGGACGGTAGTGAAGGTGTTTACCAACATAGAGAAGTCATTCAACGCGATATGGCAGGTGGGCGAGTCGAGGAGCATGCTGCGGCGCTTCAGCGACTACCTATCGATGATTGTCATGCTGCCCATAGTGCTTATCGCAGCGAGTAGCGCCAACGTGGTGCTGAAAACACATCTGCAGGCGGCCTCGGAAGAGGCGGGGATTATCAATGCGCTATCCCCGATGCTGCTGTTCATGCTGCGAACCCTTCCGAGCTTGCTGGTGACGCTCGTTTTCTGTTTACTTTACGCTGTGATGCCCAATGCCAAGGTGAAGGTGGTACCCGCGACTATAGCGGGGCTTGTGGCTGGAGTCGGGTTCGTGGGGCTGCAGTGGGGATACTTCACATTTCAGGTGGGAGTCTCAAAGTACAATGCTATATACGGTAGCTTGGCGGCGATTCCGTTGCTGTTGGTGTGGATGCAGCTGAGCTGGTTGGTGATACTTTTCGGGGCGGAGCTATCGTACGCCATCCAGAATGTGCAGCTGTACGAGTCGGAGGGGAGGTATAGCGATTTGAAGCCGCGGCAGATGAAGGAGCTTTCGTTGCTGCTGATGATAAGTATTGCGGAGCGCTTCGTTAGTGGGGAGTCGGCATATACCTCGGAGGAGCTATCAAAAAAGCATTCGTTGCCGCTGCGCTTGACGAATCGATTGCTGCACTGGATGCAAGGGGCGAACCTAGTGGTGTTGGTGGAGGCAAGTGACGCTAGGGAGGGATGGCAGCCGCAGCGGAGCCTGGACTACTACACCGTGCGGGGCGTTTTTGATAGCTACGATGAGTATGGGCAGAGCATAGAGTGGCGTGATGGGAACAGGGAGCGCATAGAGAAGCTTTACGAACTGTATAGGGAAAGCGGAAAGAGTGCCGAGATTCCGTTGCGGACATTAGGAAGCCACGGCGAAGAGGGTTGAGCTTAGCGTGCCTCCTCTTAATCTAACACTTTAACAATTCATTTCATTTCGCTAAATGTAAGCGGCGAAGAAAATACTTTTCTTGTAAATTTTGTTATACAAAAGAAACATACGTCCTTTGCTTGCAAGAGAGGATTGTATGTTTAACTGTAAAAATGCAGACTTATGAGAAAGTGTTTGCTTTTACTCTTTGCCTTCGCTGCGAGCGTTAGTACGCTCCTGGCGCAGGAGGCAGTGCGGTTCGGGCAGTACACCGTGGTGCCCGAACAGAACGTGACGCAGCGCACGCGTGCAGGTGCGCAGAATGTGCTGTCGGCGATTACACCGGCTGGTGGAAAGGTGAATGTGCTGATGCAGTTCAAGAAAGCACCTGATGCAATGGCGTTGCGGCAGTTAGCGGCTGCAGGCGTAGTGCTAGAGGGCTACGTGGGTGGCAATGCCTACTACGCGCAGGTGGCGCAAGGGAAGCGGCCGAGCGACTTTGCTAAGCACAGCGCGACATCAGTTATAGCCATGCGCCCCGAGTGGAAGGTGTCGTCCCTTTTAGAGGCGGGGCGAGTGCCAGCATGGGCAGACCGGGGCAATGGACGCGTAGCTGTGACCCTTAGTTGGTTCTCTAACGTCGATGGAGCTTTTGTAAAGGACTATGTCACTTCACATGGCTACGTCTTGCGGTCACTCTCAGATCGGTTAGCCCAGGCCGAGGTTGAGGGGCCTCTTGATGAAATTCATAGTATTGCGGCGGAGCCTTGGGTGCGCCGCTTGAAACCAGTGGATCCACCGCAGGAGCTGAACAATAATTATGGCCGAGTGCTGGGCGGTGGTAGCTATCTAAGCGTGCCATCGTCGCTTGGAGGGCGCGGCCTGACAGGCAGGGGGGTGCGAGTAGGGCTGTGGGATGGCAATGTGGAAAACCACGTTGATTTTGGAAACAGGCTCCATGTGCTAGAGTTTGAATCAAGCATTAAGGAGTCAGAAGGTCATGGTATTCATACCGCGGGTACGATAGCGGGTGCGGGGTTGCTAAATGCCAAGGCGCGTGGCATTGCGCCGGCGGTAGAGCTGTACGCAATGAACTTTGGTATGCAGAGCAATGGGCTAATGGTGGCCGAGGAGGTGCAGGAATTATATCAGAAGTACAACATAGCCCTCACCTCGAACTCGTATGGGTACCATATGAGGCGTCTGTGTGCACACTACGAAAAGTTGTCTTACTCGTTTGTTGGCGCTTTCAACACAGACCTCCTTTCGGAGTGGTATCCGGATATGACGCATGTGTATGCGGCTGGCAACGATCAAGGGGAGTGCGGTAAGGATTACGGATCGTCAACGTGCCGGTCAAAGAATGCGATATACGTCGGGGCGGTCGATGCGAATGGGAAAATGTCGACATTCTCAAGCTGGGGCCCTATGGATGATGGGCGTTTAATTCCAACTGTATCCGCCAAGGGGGTAGCCACGCTCTCTACGGTGGCCAATAATGGCTATGAAGCAATGAATGGCACCTCTATGGCGTGCCCGATTGTGACGGGGCTGACTGCGTTGCTCACGGAGCGTTACCATCAACTGAATGGAGGGCAGCATATGAACTCTGCCCTCGTGAAAGGGGTTTTGGCTAACACGGCTGACGATAAGGGGAACGAGGGTCCCGATTATCAGTATGGGTATGGCATAGTGAATGCAACCGCCGCCGTGAAGGTGATAGAGAATGGGTGGTATAAGAATGATACTGTGGTGAATGGAACGCCAGTAGCTCCCTTCAAGATAGCGGTACCCGCAGGGGTGAAGCAGCTGCGCGTGATGCTCACCTGGATTGACCCAGCCATTGACAAGGAGTATGCCTATGGGGCTCCTGCACTTATAAACGACCTTGACCTCTCGGTGCTCGTGGGCGGAACTGCTGTGCAGCCCTGGGTGCTTGACCCTACGCAGCCCGCGGCCAAAGCAACACGGGGCGTTGATGCCATTAATAATATTGAGCAGGTGGTGGTAGACCTCCCTGCGGCGGGTGATGCAATTGTGACGGTAGGCGGGCACGATAAGATTAAGGAGGGGGAGAAGCAAGGCTATACGCTAACGTGGTATTTTGAGTATGGCGACCCTGTGCTGCTGAGCCCCGTGGGGGGAGAGCTCTTCTCGCCCGGAGAAAAGATATTGCTACGGGCAGATAACCTTGAGGGCGAGACGAAGGCTGAAATCTCTTACGATGGGGGGAGTAGCTATAAGTACATGGGGAAGGTGAGTTCGCTATACGCTTCCTTCATGCCCCTACCTAAGGATGCCAAAACCACGCGGGACGCAAGGATTCGTTTGAGCGACTCCAAAGGCAACGTATTGGTGAATGCGCATCCATTCATTATCGCAGGGCAGCCGCAGAATTTGAAGTACAGTGCTACAATGTGCTCATTGGATAGCTGGAAGCTGACGTGGGACGTGGTCGAAGGGGCGACACAGTACGCAGTGATGAAAGCCGATGTGCCAGCGGGAACTTGGAAAGAGATAGCGGAATCAGCTACCGCGGAATATGCAATACCGTCGAACCAAATAGAGATAGGAGGTCGCAATGTGTATGCAGTGGCGGTGAAGATGGGGGATGGACAGTATGGTCCGCGCTCGCTGGGGGTGCTGGTAGCGCAGCCGACCCCGGTAACGGTGGCGGCAGCCGATTTGCCGTATGAAGAGACCTTCGTTACCCTCCCGCTTGTAGGAGGGACAATAGATGCGGGGGCGAGTCTGAGTCTACAGTACGGAGAGACACCAGCCTCGGTGGGACTGCCGTTGGGGTCAAGAATGGTGGCTGCGCGGGTGAGGATTGGATCGGGGAAAGCCCTATTTGAGGATCCCGCCAATGTGCTTTCTGTCAGGGTTTGCAAAATGGATTTGAGCGGTGTTGCTGCGGGAACGCATTTGGTGTTCCGCGCCATAGGGTTGATGTCGCAAACCAAGAAGGAAAATGGAGCACAGATGCGGCTAAGGGCTAATGGGAATCTGGTGAAGCTCACTATGGGGCAGGATTCCTACGCCGCTACGGGCAAAGTTGCGGAGATGTATTGGGACCTGCGCGATTACGCAGGCCAGGCCGATGTGCAGCTGGAATTGCAGTACGCTTGCCATGAGAAGGACTGCGCCTTAATCCTTTTAGGGTTCTCTATTCTTGAGGCAACGCAGGAGCCAGAGGTTGGGCTGTATGTGAGCGAGAAAGCTGTGCCCCCAAAGGTTAATATGGGGGTTGAGGCACTGCCGGTGTTGGTGTATAGCGGCTCGGAGAAGGCTGTGGAGAGCGTGCCGGTGGTGGTGCTGCTTGATGGCAAGGTGGCGGCGAGTGCCGTGGTGAAGGATCTGAAACCCTACGAGGAGCGAGAGATAACCATCCCGGTTGATTTTTCAACCGATGAGGCCGATGGGCATATTTTCAAGGTTGAGGTGAGGGCCACGGTGGAAGGGGATAAACATCCCCGAAATAATTCGGCGAGCATAGAGGTTTACAATATGGGGGCGATTTACGCACACCCCGAGACGGTGATGCGAGAGACTATATTGGGTCCGCTCCCGGATGATCCTAAAGTGGAGGTGCAGGTGGATGGCGCAATGGTGTGTGCCGACATGGGCGGATTGCTCCGAGGCTACAGCGGTCTGCAGATGGCTTCGGTGCATTTTATTCCTAAAGACCCCACCAAAACGGTGCAGATTACCTTTAGCGAATGGGGGTTCGGCCAGAAAGATCTTCTGAAGCTCTATGCTACCGACTTGATGTCTCCGTTCAACTATAAAGGTGCTACGGTGTCGCACGAATTGATGGGGGAGGGAGACGGAACGCCCTTCACTATTCTCTCTCAGGCGAAGGATGGAGGTATATACATGGTATTTCTTGCGGAAAAAGGGGGAGATGCATCGAAGAAAAGGGGCTGGAAGGCGACAGTGCAGGAAGTGCCTAAGATGAACTACCTCACATTAGCACCTATTACGGTGGCAAGTCACTACCCTAAGGGAGAAGCCGAGATTAAGATAAAGATGAAGAATCATACCGGGGTTCAGCAGACAAAAGTTGACGGTGAGATGAAGATTGAAGGGGAGAAGGAGCCGGTGCGCTTTGAAATCCCATCAATAGCTGCTAATCAAGAGTTGGAGTTTACCATCCCAAGTAAGGTGAAAGTTCCCTATCCGTGGCTGGGGACGATTTCTGTGACAGTGTATGGTTCCGATACAGATTTGTCGGATAATAAGCAGAAGGTTACCATTCGAAACGATAAGTTTTGGTACGGTGGAACGTTGAATGACTCCAGGAATCAAGGTCTGCTGAAAGCAGATGTGGCACCGAGCAAGGTGAATTTCTTGGGCGTTACCAACGATACGGAGCTTACCTACCATATGGACAAGAAGCTTACTTTTTACACAGGAACCGTGAATCCTCTACATGTGTTGTTGCAGAAAGAGGTGAAGGAGGAGAATTTACCGGCTACGCTCCATGTTTGGATTGACGTGGACGAGAGCGATGGTGAGCTTAAAAACGTAGCCCCGGAGTACTACTCGGTTGCACTGGAGAAGGGTAAGACAGAGTTCCCCCTTGAAATTGACCTAACAGGGCAGCAGCCCGGTGAACGGCGCATGCGTATTGCGGTACTCCCAGGGGGAGAGACTGAGCGAGACCAATTTATTAAGGGAGAGAAATTACCGTGGGGACGTGCCGTGGATATTACAGCGGTTATTAAGGAGGGCGCAAATCCTGCGGTGAACGATTTAGGTGTGCGTTTATTTACCAAGATTGCGTCGGGCGAAAATCTTGGCAAGCAGGAGGTGTCGCTTACCATTGATAACCATGGCCATGCCGCCGCGAGTAATTTTGAAATAAAGCTTCTAGTGAATGGGGAGGAAAAGGTAAAGGAGACAGTGACGCAAACGATACCACCATTTGATGGTAGCTTGTTGTATACTTTTTCTGAGAAGGTTGATTTGAGCGAGGTGGGCAAGGAGTACCAGCTCATGGTGCAGCTCCCTGACGATGGGGTAATGGAGAACAACACTGTGGAACAGAGGGTGGTGTCGCTCCCGGAGCAGGCCACGGATAAGCTCTACGCATTGGACTTCAAGCGGGTGAAGGGGGAATGCGTGGATTATGCACCGATTACATTCAAATATAACAATAAAGCAACGCTGGAGGGTTGGTTCTTCCTTAGAAAGCAACAGAACGCATTGCTATTCAAGGCAGATGGGTTGCTCGTGGTTGCTACTGCTAATACAGGGGATTTACCCAATAATGCGGTGGCGGTATTGTCGGGGGATAGTCAGCTCGATGTAACTGAAGCCGGGATGCTTATGCCGGGGCAGTTCCATCATGTGGCCATTACCTTTGAAACCGTTGGCTTTTTTATTTCAAAATCAACAATAGTCAAGGTGTATATCGATGGCAAGGCGGTGCCCATGAGGAAAAAGCAGGGAGGTTGGGTACCTGACTTTGCCCATCTGACGCAGGCGATGCAGCTTGATGGCCAGGTTAAGATGATGCGGGTGTGGGATAAGGTGCTGACAGAGAGCCAAATTGCATCGCAGATGGGTAAGAGCATTCGGGATGGCGTGTCGGGCAAGCTGCCGAGTGGTTGCATTGCGGAGTACTTGATGAACGAAGGGGCGTATGGCTATATCGCTTCGGGAAGCGACTTGGCGAAGCTCGTGAGCGATCGGGTTGGTAGTCAAGATGAGAATATATGGGTAAATCTTGCTGATCGGTTGGTGGGAGGTGTGAGTTTTGAGGGGCAGGTGATACCGTCAAAGCTTGAAGACGATGGGGCGATATCCTTCCTCATGCCGCATGGCTATGATGCTACGAAGCCTCTGAAGGGACAGATTGTAACGCTATGGCCGGATACAAAACTGGAGTACAATGGAGCAGAGGTGGATGCAAACACTGAGTTTGATTTCAGTAATGCATCCAACGAGATAGAGCTGAGGGCATCCGTTACGATGTTTGGCGTTACAATGCAGCAGGATGTGAAGGTGCGTCTCGTTCTTGACAAGCAGGATGGGACTAAGATAGTCAAAGTAAATCTCTTGGCTGCTGACAACAATGGATTAAAGGGCGATGTACGGGTTGTAAACCCTGGACAAACGATACGCTTGGAGGGTGTAGAAGAGGTAACGGCAGGGTCGTTTGCCGATGTGTGTAAGTGCGTGCTTGAACTCGAGGAGCTATCGCCAGCGGCAACCGTTCACTATAAAGACCAAGCGGTCGGGCAGGGGGGTAAGCTTGTGATAGACCTGACGGAGCCTGCTATAGTGAAGGTATTGGCGGAGAACCAGAGGGATTTCCAACTCTATACGGTGCAGATAGAGAAACCACAAACAATCCAGTGGGAAACGAGCGATTTGAGCTATGTCTTTGCTGCCACCACTGTGCAGATGGATGCCAAGAGCAGCGCGCCTGGCGTGCCGATAGTGTACCGATCGAAGGATGAGCATGTGGTGACAATTGACGGCGAGGGAAGGCTGCGAATAGGCGGAGTTGGTGAAACGGAGATTACGGCCCTAGCCGCAGCCTCTGGGGTGTACGCTGCGGCTGCGCCAGTGAGCCGTAAGGTAAAAGTGACTCCCGCTGCGCTGACGGTTCGCCCGAGCGCGATGGAGATGGAGGAGGGGGGCGAGGCTCCCTCCGTGGAGTTAGAATTTGAAGGCTTGCAGTTCAACGAGAAGGAACTGATGTTCCAGCCGATAGAGTATGCAATCTATAGGGATGCTGCGACAGTGTGGACCCCCGCTGTGGGAACGCTAGGCGAGGGAGAGTACGAGGTAAAACCGTTGCATTACACGGATCCCTATGCCGATGGAAACTATGTGGTGACGCTGGCGAGTGGTAAGCTGGTGGTGAAGCCATCGTTGAAGAATAAACGGGTAACCTTCGTGGTGGTGGATGTCAGTGGCGGTGCTGCATTGGTGGGGGCAAAGGTGGAAATTCAGGGGATGACGCTGGGCACTGGAAGCGAGGGAAAGGTCAGCGTGACTCTTGCGCCTGCGGCCTACAGCTACAGCGTAGTGATGGATGGCTACGCCGTTGGAACGGGCAAGGTGACAGTGGCAGATGTAGACCAAGAGGTGAAGGTAGAGCTTAAGAAGTTGGAGGTGCTGCTAGCTTACGAGACGGACGGTAATGGCATGATAGGTCTCGGTGCGGCGAAGCAGCGTTTGCCGAAGGGCGGCACGGGTGAAAAGGTGGTGGCGGTGCCGAAGCAAGGGTATCGTTTTGCCAAGTGGGAGGACGGAAACACCGCAGCCGAGCGGCAGGATAGCGAAGTACAGGCTGATGCTGTCCACACGGCGAGCTTTGAGCCGATAACCTATGCGCTGGAGTACGCAGTGGCTGAGGGAGGTGAGTTTGCCGACGGCAGCACTGCGAAGAAGAGCCAAAAGGTGACACCAGGACAGGCAGGGACTGAAGTGGAGGTGAGGGCGAAGGCCGGGTACTTCTTCGCGGGTTGGAGCGATGGCGTTTCAACGTTAAAGCGTAAAGACACCCCGACAGGAGATCGTTCGGTAGAGGCAAAGTTCTACAAAGCGTTTGCGCTGCCCTTGGTTGAAAACTTTGAGCAGTCAACATTACTGCCCTTCGCCTGGCTGGTGGAGAACTATTCAACATCTACGAAATATGCTTTGTGGAGGGTTGGTAAGGATAAGCGCTATAACACCAATACGGGGCGATGCGCCTACGTCAATTGTAACGATGCGCCTGATTTTGCTGCTAAAACAGATGCAGGCCTACTGACACCTTGGATTGCCATTGCGAATTTGGACGGAGATCTAGAGATCTCTTTCACTTTCTATCTTTCTGTATACGCTGCATCAAGAGTGCAGGCTCAGCTTGAGTATAGAACCGAGGAGAGCGTGACGGCGTGGAAAACGTTGAAGAAGTACGGAGGGACTCCGAAAGGTACGCCTGTGAAGGAGGGACTAGAGATGTCCCAGCTGGTTGGTAAGGAGTATGTGCAGCTCAGATGGGTATATAGAGCTGGCTGGGATGATGGCATAGCCGTAGATAACATCTCTGTAGGTGTCAAGGGCAAGGCTACAATCGTTTATGTGGCGGGCGAGGGTGGCAAGGTAACCACTAAGCCTGATGACCCAAGCGCAGCAGCCAAGGAGTTAACGGTTACCACAGTGCCTGGCACGTTAGGCGATGAGGTGACGGCGGTGCCAGATGGTGGCTACAGATTTGATAGGTGGGACGACCTAAAGAAGGAGAAGGCAAGGAGGGACAACGCCAACGGACGCTATACGGCACTCTTCTTGAAGGATAGTAAAACCTTCACGCTTGTCTACACTAGCAGCTCCGAGGGAACGCTCCGGGGGTTGAACTTTCAGAAGGTGAAAGAGGGAAGCAATGGCGTCCCCATTACGGCAGTTGCCAACGCTGGCTACCGTTTCGTGAAGTGGAGCGATGGAAGTACAGATAATCCGCGTACCGACAAGGCTGTGCAAGAGAACATTGAGGTTACTGCGCACTACGCCAAAACCTGCAAGCTGGAAGTGCTGAGCGTGCTGGCGGATGGGTCTGCCTTTGAAGAGGGGGGAGCAACGGTGACGGATGCTACAACACAAGAGGAGCTCCAAAAGGTGTATGCGGGTCAGCAGATAGCGGTGGAGGCGAAGAGCGTTAAAGGCTACGATGCGAGCGTGCAGGTGGAGGGGGCAACGTTAGGTGCTGATGGAGTGTACGTGGTATCCGACGATGTGAAGGTGACGGTGACCTACACAGTACAGCCTAAGACGGCCACCCTTACGTTCGTGGTGAAGGAGGCGGCTGGCGCGGTGCAGGGCGCAAAGGTGATGGTGGACGGCGTGCCAGACCCGCAGATGACCGACGCGGACGGCGTGGCGAAGTTTGAGAAGCTAGCGATTGGCAATCAGTACAGCTACACGGTGAGCAAGGAAGGCTACAAGGAGGCCAAGGGGGCTGTGAAGCTTGATGGCGATGCAACGCAAGAGGTGACGCTGGAGAAGGAGATGCCGCAGCCTCAGACGGCCACCCTTACGTTCGTGGTGAAGGAGGCGGCTGGCGCGGTGCAGGGCGCAAAGGTGATGGTGGACGGCGTGGCCGACCCGCAGGTGACCGGCGCGGATGGCGTGGCGAAGTTTGAGAAACTAGCGATTGGCAATCAGTACAGCTATACGGTGAGCAAGGAAGGCTACAAGGAGGCCAAGGGGGCTGTGACGCTCAATGGCGATGCAACGCAAGAGGTGATGCTAGAGCCGGGGTCAACCCCTGTAGAGTCGTTGGTACTGAGAGAGGTGACGCTGCGACCGAACCCTGCAAAGACGATTCTTCTCGTGGAGCATGCGGAAGCCGTGGAGCGCATGTCTGTGGTTTCGTTGGGCGGAGCTACGTTGCTGCGTCATGACAACGTTGCGGGCGAGGCAACGGTGCGCATCGCGGTGGAGGGGCTGGCAGAGGGTATGTACCTGCTGCGGGTAGAGGCTGAGGGAACGACCCGGGTGATACCGTTCGCAGTGGAGCGTTAGCTAGGCTTTTCCGTTTGGTGACGGGAAAATAGTAGAGAGCCGTAAAAGGATAGAAAAAGGCGGGGCCATTGCCCCGCCTTTTTTTTGCAATCGTTGCGCTTCGCTACGGTGCGTTTACCATTTAATGCGGCGAAGGGCCATCAGGGTCAGCCTTTCAGGCAAAAATCCAGCGGCCAGAAGCCCCTTGGCTATTCAAAGTCCGTTCTACGGGCGTGGCTGCATTACGGTACCATGTGTCCGTTCTCGCATGAATTGACTTCTACCCATTGCTCCAAGATCGTTCGCACCAAACTCGGTTCAAATTCGCATCAAATTCGGATTTCTCCGGAGAAATCCGAATTTGATGCGAAGAGGGTGCGAAGGAAGTGCAGGGTGCCCGGGAGTGGAAGGCTACGTGGAAATGCAAAATAGCGGAGAGAGTGTGGTAGCCCCGCTGTTTTGGATAGACAGCGCAAGGCGTTGTAACAAAAGTTACAATGATATGGAAAGACGGGGCGTATTCTCCAGGAAAACGCAACTAAAAAGGTGTAACCTTCGTTAGGGTTTGGGGAGGGAGGAGTGTGCGGAAGGGTGAACAAACGAAAGGTAGGCAAGCGAGCGTGTCGGAAACAGAGGTAAAAGTGGGAGCAGCAGGGGATTTCTCAATTGATGAGATTGTTGCGCTGTTTAACCATGTCGATGAGCAGATATTGGAGCTGCATCGCTGCTCTTCGGACGATTTCTTGGGGCTGAACGCTAAGTTCAAAGGCTTCTACAAGGAGGCAAAGGGGATATCAACCAGCGCGGGCGCACTGTTCCTGCTCTTTTCCGAGGGTGCCAATAGGAAGCTGATAGCCGAACTGGAGGATTTCTACGAGTCGTTGGTGCGCAGCCAGCAGCAGCTGTCAAAGCTCATGGACGGAAGCCTAGCGGTGATGTCTACGGTGCGAAAAACGGCCACGGCGCTATATCTTCCCTTTAGAAATCTATCGCAAAATGGGAGCACGCTCGGGCTCCTGCTAGCCAATATATCGTTGGGGTATAAGGCGAAGCTGGTTGAGACAGGGGTTGACGAAGCAAAAATGGATGCGCTGGTGGGCGCGGTAGACGAGTTTGTGACCCTCTCGCTGCGCTCCATAAAGAATCTACAGCATTTTTCGCAGCGGTTGGATGAGGTGCAGGCCGAGGTGACGCATCTGCGCGACTCGACGGTGCACGGTGTGGAGAGCGTAATTGAAGATGTCCACTATGGGCTGATTCTCTTCGCGGAGAAGCATGAGGAGTCGCAGATGCGTATCCCACAGATAACGAGCAAAACGGATAGCTGCTCCAAGAGCATCGCGGGAATTATAACCAACCTACAGTACCAGGATATTATCCGGCAGAAGATGGAGCACATCCAGTCGGCGCACCAGGAGCTGATGGGGGAGCTGGAAGCCATGAAGGCTAAGCCCGACACCGACTCGGAGTATTGGGTGAAGATGCTGGTGCAGATACGCGATATATCGGCGTTGCAGTCGGCGCAGCTGGTGGCGACCAACCGGGAGTACCAGGCAGCCATAGAGACGATCGCGAAGCATTTCCGAGATATTGCCGCCGACATGGAGCAGATTTCGGAGCGGTGCCACGACTCGCTGCAGGCAAGCGGGGAGAGCGGCAGCGCAACGGCCATCACAGATTTGCTGAATCGGCTGAAGCGGAGCGGCAAAACGTTGGCGGAGCTTTCGGGCTGCGTTCCGACCCTGCGTTCCGACCTTGAAGAGATGACCACTGTGATGCGCAGAGTGCTTGGGCATGCCGACGAGCGGAGCGCGCGCTACAGGTCGCTGTGCGTTGCGGCGCGGGAATTCCATGCCACGTTGCTACAGAGTTCTGATTCGGGCGGTAATCTGAGCGATATGCTGGGGCAGATGGCCTCGGTGCTAGAGGATCTAGAGTCATTCCAGGCCACAGTGGATGTGGGGATAGAAACTTTTTCGAAGTGCTGCGCAGAGTTAGAAAGCTATCAATCGCAGTTGGAGGGAGAGATGCCGCTGTGGAAAGGCTTTAGCGAGGGAGCGGATCGGATGCACATGATAGCGCTGAGCCTGGCGCAGACGGAGCGGGAGAGCACAGAGCTGCTGGGGCGTATCCAGACGATGAGCGATAAGGTGTCGCACGATACGCATCAGGCGTTGGAGGGGATTCGGTACTACGATTTTTTTGAGCGGGTGATAGATGATATTATCGCCGGACTCAACGCGCTGAGTGTGCGGATTAAGTCGGAGGTGGCGGATGGGATGGTGTCTTCGGATTTGGAGCGTTTACGTTCGTTATATACGATGGAGAGCGAGCACAGCATCCATACAGCGTTTTCAGAGTCGCAAGGGGAGGGCGATGTGGATTTGTTTGGGAAGGGGATGATAGGCAACGATGAGCTGGCGGCGAATGAGGACGATGATGGGCTGGAGCTATTTTAGCAAGAATTTAAGGGGCAAAGCAATATGGTGACAAATAGCGCAAAGGCGGTCAAAATTAAGATGTCGGCGGGTCGCGAGAAGGGGAGCGGCCAGCTGGTGCTGCAGGGCAATCTGACGCTCGATAGCGTTGACGAGGTGCTCCGCGCATTCCGCGAGGCGGTGCAGAAGTATGAGAGCGTAAGCATACGCGTGGAGCGGGTGTCGGGTGTGGATTTAGGTTTCCTGCAGCTGCTTTACGCATTGGAGACCGCCGTGAAAAATAAAGGGGGCGAGCTGTCGGTACGAATGGATTTGGAAAAGGACTTGGAATTGCTGCTTCGCAATACGGGCTTTGGGCGTTGGCTCACAGTGCAGCCCGCGAAGGAGAAGAAATAACGAGGAAAGGATATGTCGAAGAAGATACTAATAGTCGATGACTCGGAAAGCATCCGCGAGGTGGTGAGTTTCACCCTTGAGAATGAGGGCTTTGATGTGCTAGTGGCGAGTGATGGGACCGATGCGTTGACGATGCTCGATGGGCAGCCGATAGACTTGATAATCACGGATCTCCATATGCCGGAGATGGATGGTATAACGTTGATAAAGCATGTGCGGAAGATGGAGGCGTATCAGCGCATACCCATACTGTTTTTGACGACCGAGTCGCAGACGAGCAAGAAGCTGGAGGCGAAGGAAGCGGGCGCCACAGGGTGGATTATAAAACCCTTTGTGCCGGCAAAGCTGATCGCGGCTCTAAATAAGGTGCTACGGTAATGGATGCAATGGATAATTTCAGACGGAAATTCGTCGAGGAGGCGGCCGATCTGATAGAGAATTTGGAGGCGGCGGTGCTCGAGCTCGAGGATCGGCCGACCGATGCGAGCATAGTGCAGCGGATATTCCGTATAATGCATACGCTAAAAGGGAATAGCAGCATGTTTGGGTTTACCCAAATAGACCGCTTTACGCACCACATGGAGACGATTTATGACCAGATCAGGAGCAACGAGCGGGAGGTGACCCGCACGGTGCTTGACCTGACGCTGCGTTCGGTTGACCATTTGCGTTCTTTGCTGCGCGAGGCGGGGCAGGAGGGCGCGGAGGTGATGGCGGAGCAGGAGGAGCTCATGCGGGTGATGTCGGACATCATTGAGGGGCGCTCCACGGAGCTAAGCGCGAAGAAGGAGGGAGCGGCATCGCCGGCGGAGCCGAAGGGCGAAGCCGAGGCGGCTGCGGAACCCGCGCCGGCTGCCCCTGCGGCATCCGATGGTCAGTTTGTGACATTCTACGTGCGCTATGCGCCGGTGAGCGATATCTTTAGCAACGGGACGAATCCCCTTTACCAGGTGGATGAGCTGTGCGCGCTGGGCCAATCATTGGTGTTCCCGCGGATGGACAAGGTGCCGAAGCTAGAGCAGATGGATCCTTCGTTCTGCTACACTTCGTGGGAGGCAATAGTGGCTACGCAGAAAGGGCAGAACGCAATTGACGATGTGTTCATCTTCGTGGAGGGCGATTCTGACCTTGAGGTGCAGCATCTCGCGGCGGGTAATTTGCTTGAACAGCAGGAGTTTGTGGATGCGGCGAAGCAGCTCTTCCAAAGCTCGCAGAAAACGGTGGGGTACGATGAGATCCGTAAGATAGTACCCTCGCAGCCGCAGGTGCAGCGGCAGGAGAACCAGAGCGGCACGAAGCGTCCCGCGGTGAAGGACACATCAATATCGTCAATCCGTGTAGCCTCGGAGAAGCTCGACGAGTTGATGAACCTCGTGTCGGAGCTGGTGACCACGCAGGCTCGCCTAACGCTCTTCTCAGAAGAGACGAACCTGCCGGGCTTGACGGTGATAGCCGAGAATGTGCAGAAGCTGAGCCGTCAGCTGCGCGACATTGCCTTTAGCATCGTGCTAATTCCTATTGAGACGCTCATTACGCGCTTTCATAGGCTGGTGCGCGACCTTTCGAGGAGCTTGAATAAGGATGTGCAGTTCGTTACGGAGGGTACGGATACCGAGATGGATAAGACCATTATTGAGGGGCTCTCGGACCCGCTGATGCATATCCTTCGTAATAGCCTAGACCACGGAATAGAGGATGCGGCGACTAGAATTCGGGCGGGGAAACCCGCGCGCGGTACAATCCTTCTTAGGGCCTTTTACTCGGGTGCAAATGTCATGATTCAGGTGTCGGACGACGGTGCTGGGATGGATCCTCGGGTGATACAGGCGAAAGCGGTAGAGAAGGGGATTATAGCGGCCGATCGTAAGCTGTCGAAGCGAGAGATCTTGGAGCTGGTCTTTATGCCGGGCTTTAGCACCTCGAAGGAGGTGACCGATGTGTCGGGACGAGGGGTAGGGATGGATGTGGTGAAGCGAAAAATCATGGAGCTCCGCGGAGAGGTGGAGGTGGACTCGGAGAAGGGTGTAGGCACGACCATTACGATAAAACTCCCGCTGACGCTGTCGATTATTGATGGGCTGCTGGTGCGTGTGCATGAGACGAACTACGTTATACCGCTCTCGTCGGTGGACAAGATATACGCAGTGGAGCATAAGAAGGTGGTGGATCAGTTCAACGATGTGGTGGTGCTGGATGGGCAGCAAGTGCCGTTCTTCAATCTTCGAAAAGAGTTCAACCAGCCGGAGTTCCCCGATGAAATGGAGCAGGTGATCGTGGTGCATTACGAGGAGAAGAAGGTGGGGTTCGTGGTGGATCTGGTGGTAGGGGAGTACCAGGCCGTGCTGAAGCCGCTGGGGCGTCATTACAAGAATCAGGATATGATTTCGGGGGCCACGATTTTGGGCGATGGTACCGTGGCGCTGGTGATGGACACCAATAGGATAATAAATCAGTTTTCAAGACAGGGACGATTTGCCGTTGCTAAGGGTGCGCAACCCGCGACGGAGAGCAATCATTAAGGAAATAAGAGGGAGAAAGAACTATGAGCAACGGAAGTGAGTCAAAAATAAACTCCTACCTTACGTTCAAGCTAGGAGAGGAAGAGTTTGCAGCGCACGTGGGGAAAGTGCTGAACATTTTGGAAATGACCAGAATTACAGAGGTTCCCAAGTCGCCTGACTACATGAAGGGGGTAATCAACCTGCGAGGCTCCGTGCTGCCGGTGATCGATACACGGATAAAGTTTGGGATGACTCCTACAGAGTATACGCCGAATACGTGTATCGTGGTGATGGATATTGACATGGATGGCGATTCAATTCATGTAGGCGCATTGGTGGACTCGGTGCAGGCTGTGCTTGAGATAGATGATGCGCAGATATTGCCGCCGCCGTCAATAGGGCATAAGTACCGTTCGGAATTCATTGAGGGCGTGGCGAATATCAATGAGACCTTCATCATGATTCTAAACATGGACGAGGTGTTTAGCAGCGAGGAGGTGCATAATTTACAGGATACTGCGGCGGAGAATCAGAACCTGGTGCAGGACCGTGTAGAAGGGTTGACGAACTAGGGGGGCTGCGCAGGGCGAAGGCGCATTTGTAACTACGGGCAAAGCAGAGGTTAGTTATGCCGGACGACAAGGGAGGAGATTCGCTGTTTTCCTCGTTGCATTCAAGCTATCGTGAGCAGCTAAGCGAGCAGGACTTTGAGAGGCTGAGTAAGTTCATCTACTCCGTGGCGGGGATAAAGCTGCCACCGGTGAAACGCATCATGC
The DNA here is from genome assembly GCA_938038735.1 of uncultured Bacteroidia bacterium. Classification (GTDB taxonomy): domain Bacteria; phylum Bacteroidota; class Bacteroidia; order Bacteroidales; family CAJPTX01; genus Bacteroides_D. The sequence continues at coordinate 39,961 of CALHSW010000050.1, forward strand.
TGCAGAGCCGATTGCAGAAGCGTTTGCGCGCGTTGGACATACCCGACTTCAAGACGTATGCGGATTACGTAACCAGCGCGGCGGGGCAGCAGGAGGAGTTGGTGCATATGCTGGATGTCGTTAGCACCAATAAAACCGATTTTTTCCGCGAGCCGGTGCATTTTGACTATCTGCGTGATGCGGTGCTTCCGCAGTTTGTGCAGGAGGGACGGCAGCGCACGGTGAAGTTTTGGAGCGCTGGGTGCTCGAGCGGAGAAGAGCCGTATACGATAGCGATAGTGGCGAGCGAGTTCTTTGCGCAGCACCCCGGTTTTGACTTTTCAATTTTGGGTACTGACATCAGCACAAGGATTTTGGCGAGCGCAGTGAATGCAGTCTACAAGGAGGATCGAGTAGCGGACATTCCTTTTGAGCTGAAACGGAAGTATTTTTTGCGGAGCAAGGACCGGGCGAAGGCAACGGTACGCGTGGTGCCGGAGCTGCGGAGAAAGTGTTCGTTTACACGCCTTAACTTCATGGACGAGGTCTACAGGGTTCCAGATGTGTACGACGTGGTGTTTTGCCGCAACGTGCTGATTTACTTTGATCGCAAGACGCAGGAGGCGGTGATACGGAAGCTTTGCGGGAAGCTCAAGGCGGGGGGACATTTCTTTTTGGGGCATTCGGAGTCGGTGATGAACATGGATTTGCCATTACGGCAGCTGAGGCCAACGATATTTGTAAAAGAGTAAAAACGATGCAGGCGAAGGAAGAGAAGAGTACGAAAGCAGCGGCAACGGGCGCGGCGATAGTGAAGGAGCTGGAGAACGTGTCGGACGTGATGCTAATTGACGAGTTGAGTCGTCGGGTGCATAGCAATTCGCAGCTGCTGGAGGAGGTGCGGGCGATGAACGCGGAGCTCATTGAAGTTAATAAGAAGCTAGAGGAATCGGAGGCGTTGAAGAGCCACTTTATCAGCAATATCACCAATGAGATTATAAATCCGTTCACCTCAATACTAGGGCTGTCACGGGCGATTTTAACGGTTGATAAGGAGGCCTGGAAGAAGGTGATTTCAATGGTTGCGCTGATCCATTCCGAGGCGTTTAGCTTGGATTTCCAGTTCCGGAACATATTTTTCGCAGCGCAGATAGAGGCTGGCCAATGCCATCCTGAAACGTTGCTCGTGGATGTGCGTTCGGTGGTTGATACGGTGATAGACAGCTTTAAATTTGAGCTGCAGAAGCGCAAGAATACGGTAGAGGTCAAAGATGCATTGCCGCATGGCGAAGGGGAGGTTTTCAATTTTGCGAGCGATGCATCGTTCCTAAAGTTGATACTGGCGAATCTGCTAAACAATGCTGTGAACTTTAGCCTTGAGGGGGAGAAGATAGAGGTTCGGCTATTGCAGGATGAGGCTGGTCGGTTAGTGATAGAGGTTCAGGATTGGGGCATTGGGATAGCAGAGGAGAGCAAGGCCACTGTGTTTGATAGGTTTACGAGGGGGAATTCATCCATAAACTCGTTGAATAGGGGGCACGGTTTGGGGCTGTCGGTTTGCAAGGCGCTGGTGGAGATGCTAGATGGGGAGCTGACGTTTGAGAGTACGCTTGGCAAGGGGTCTACGTTCCGCATGGTGGTGCCTGAGTCAGCGGGGGAGCCTGGGGGAGTGGCGGTCGAGGCGAATGAGATCTTCTTTGAAGACGGCGGAGAAGAGACGTTCTAGGGGCGCGTAGTATGGAAGAGCGTAAGACACATTTCCTCTATCCCGCGGCGCTGCACGCCGACAAGGATCCGACCACGGTGTCGACGATACTAGGTTCGTGCGTTGCGGTGTGCCTCTACGATAAGCGTCTCCAGATAGGCGGAATAAACCACTACATGCTGCCGTTATGGAATGGGCAGGGGCTGGCGAGTCCTAAGTATGGGAATATCGCCATTGATAAGCTCGTAGAGCGGATGCAGTCGCTCGGCTCGCGGCAGCAGGATTTAATCGCGAAGGTCTTTGGCGGGGGAGAGGTGATAGAGACGGGGTCGCATTTTCATATCGGGGAGCGGAATATAGAGGTGGCGATGACCATGCTCAAGGAGAAGGGGATTCCGATAGTGGCGAAGAGTGTGGGGGGGAAGCTGGGACGAAAGCTGGAGTACGATACAGATACGGGTACGGTGCGGCAACGGTACATACAGAAGACCATTACGTAGGGGGCATGCGCTGGGGTGATGAGAAGCGAGCAGTATAGAAATTGCGATGGGAAAATATCGAGTATTAATAGTTGATGATTCGGCGGTAGTACGGCAGAGTCTGAGTGAAATAGTTTCTACAGATCCGCAGCTGGAAGTGATGGGTACGGCGGCAGACCCATTCTTTGCGGCGCAGAAGATTGCGGAGGAGGTTCCCGACGTTATTACCCTCGACGTGGAGATGCCGCGCATGGATGGGCTGACGTTTTTGAAGAAGATAATGAGTCAGCACCCAATCCCAGTGGTGATAATATCGAGCTTAACGGAGCGAGGGACGCAGACTGGTATCCGGGCGTTGGAGCTGGGGGCGGTAGAGATAATTACGAAGCCGAAGATGGACACGCGAACGTTCATCGAGGAGTCGCGCATTAAGATTTGCGATACCATAAAGGCTGCAGCAATGGCGCGCGTGAGCCGCCATCGCTTGATGGAGCCGAAACCCGTGGGGCCGAAATACTCGGCCGATGTGATAATGCCGGCTGCGACTAGCTACAGCATGATTAAGACCACCGACATGGTGGTGGCAGTGGGCGCATCGACTGGTGGCACCGAGGCTCTAACCACGTTCTTAAAGGCGATGCCTGTCGACTGTCCCGGCATTGTTATAGTGCAGCACATGCCCGAAAAGTTTACAACGTCGTTTGCCAATCGGTTGAATGATGTATGCGCAATTAACGTAAAAGAGGCGGCCAATAACGACTCGGTGCTTCGGGGCCACGCATTAATTGCTCCGGGGAATTACCACATGTTGCTAAAACGCAGCGGTGCGCGTTACTACGTTGAGGTTCGCGAAGGGCCGCTCGTGAATAGGCATAGGCCATCGGTAGACGTTCTCTTTAGGAGTACGGCGCGGTATGCGGGAGCGAATGCGATTGGGATTATCATGACGGGCATGGGAGGCGATGGGTCGAAGGGGTTGTTGGAGATGAAGCAGGCGGGGGCGAAGACCATAGCCCAGGATGAGAAGAGCTGCGTGGTATTCGGTATGCCGAAGGAGGCGATTAAGCTGGGTGCGGCCGACGTGGTAAAGCCCCTCGACCAGATTGCGGGGGAGATGCTACGTTTGGTCAAGGCGAACGGATAGTAGAGGTACTATTAGGCGTTTGAATGCTGTAAGGGGGGTATTTCAAGAGGAGTAGCTTGGACTAGCCCCCCTCTTTATTTTGACTCTAGCGCAGTAGGTTTGTTTTACTGAGACTAGGAGGAAAAGCCGCTCTGTAACGGAGCTGTTGGGCTGGCAAATTGAGGTTCTGCGCATCGGGTTATCCCATTGATGTGACAATCCATTCTTTCTGAAAGGGCGTTCTACCGCGCTCTTAAATGGGGAAGTTTGATCTGGCATCATGGATAGGTGTTCTTCGTGTTACGGTAGAGTTAAGCTTTCACGAATTGAATAAAATAGATTTTTCTTTTCTATTCCTCAACTAACGTTGCGTATTTTGAAATTTTACTAACTTGCCCCGTTTCTAGGGGAGGAATGGCGGGGTAATCCGAGTTATTTATTTGTGGTTGTCGTTTGCGGGGTGGCGTTGGAGCCTGTGCGTATGGCTTTTGAGAGGTTGAAAAAATGATTGGGGGATGAAGTTCAGACGAAGGGCAAGGGTGGATTTTGTCTAGGAGTGGCAGGGGCAAGGGTGAAAAAATGGTTAAGCGTTAATGTCATAAGGAGTACCTAAAACCGATAGGTTGTGAAGGAAGAGTACGATGTAATAGTGGTTGGAGGGGGCGCAACGGGGCTGGGCGTGGCAAGGGATTGCTCGTTGCGCGGCATGCGGGTGGCGTTGGTGGAGAAGGGAGATTGGGCGAATGGGGCCTCTGGGAGGAATCATGGGCTGCTGCATAGCGGGGCGCGGTACGCAGTGACCGACAGGGAGTCGGCCGAGGAGTGCATAAGGGAGAATGCAGTGCTGCGCCGCGTTGCTCGGCACTGCGTAGACCCTACTGATGGCCTTTTTATAACGCTACCGGAGGATGATTTGGGCTATCAGGCTGATTTTATTGCTGCGTGTCGCGCTGCGGGGATCCCTGCGGAGCAGCTTGATCCACGCGAGGCGGAGCTGTTAGAGCCGGCCGTGCCGAGAGGTATAGCCGGTGCGGTGCGGGTTCCCGATGGGGCGATTGACCCATTTAGACTAACGTTGGCCAACGCTGTGGATGCGGAGCGGCATGGGGCGGTGCTGTATCGTTACCACGAGGTGGTGCAGCTGTTGCAACATTCTGGGCGTATTGAGGGGGTAGAAATAGCCCCACGAGGCCCTGGGGAACGGAAGAGGCTCTATGCGCCGCTAACCATAAATGCGAGCGGGATCTGGGGCAGCATGCTGCTACAGAAGGTGGGCGTGGAGCTCTGTATGTTCGCAGCGAAGGGGGCATTGCTCGTTTTTGAACATAGGGTTAACCAGATGGTAATCAATCGTTGCCGTAAACCTGCCGATGCGGATATCCTTGTGCCAGGCGATACGGCCTGCATCTTGGGCACCACCTCAACACGAGTGCCGCTGGAGGCGGTTGATAATCCGCGTGTGACCGATGAAGAGGTGGATCTATTGCTCAAAGAGGGCGGGCAGATGGTGCCCAGCCTGCAAGAGGTGCGCATAATGCGTGCATATGCGGGCGTGAGGCCCCTGGTAGCGGCGGCGGGGGACAGCACTGGGCGGGCCTTAAGCCGAGGTATAGTGCTTATAGACCATGCGCAGCGCGATGGGTTGGAGGGGATGTGCACAATTACGGGGGGGAAATTGATTACCTATAGGCTTATGGCGGAGCAGGCGGCAGATTTAGCCTCAAAGAAGCTGGGGATAGGTGGTCCCTGCGAGACTACAGTTCGTCCGTTGCCAGGCTCTGAGCGGGCGGAGCGGATGGCTGACGTGCGTACGGATGCGCAGCGACAATTCCATTTCTCAATGCGGCGTCGGCAGGTTCAAGATAGGCTCGGCACGCTTGCCGAGGGGGTACCCCTTGCAACGGCGGCCGATAGAGCCTTGGTATGCGAATGTGAAGAGGTAACGGCGGGCGAGGTGAAGAATGCTTTTAGAGGACTTCATACCCAGACCCTTGATGATTTGCGCCGCCGTACGCGGATGGGCATGGGGCCGTGCCAAGGCATGCTGTGTAGCTGCAGAGCTGCGGAGCTGGCGCGGCGGTATGCAGGGGGGGATAAGGGAAGCGTTGATGGTATGAAAAGGTGGTTAGAGGCGCGCTGGCGCGGGGTTCGCCCTGTGGCGTGGGGCGAGGGGCTGCGCGAGGCAGAGCTGGTACAGTGGCTTTATAGAGAGGTGATAGGTTTACAGGGAGCGGAAAGCGATGCGGTTTGATACGGTAATCATAGGGGGAGGGCTGGCAGGGCTTGTATGCGGGCTGCAGCTGCAACGGGCAGGGCAGCGCACCGCGGTAGTCTCGGCAGGGCAAAGCTCGTTGCATTTTATGTCGGGAGCGTTTGGACTTTTAGGAAGCGTGCAGGGCAGGGAGGTGCAAAACCCCGTGCAGGAGGTGGGGCATCTGCCGCAGGGGCATCCCTACCGTTGTCTAGGAGGTGCGTTTGAACGGTACGCCGATGCGGCTAAGGGGGTGCTAGAGTCAATCGGATTGCGGCTGTATGGAGATTGCCGGGAGAATCATTATCGGCTTTCCCCCATCGGGCGCATTATGCCATCGTGGCTCTCTATGGAGGAATTGCTGCCGATAGCCAAAGCGGAAGATGTCGTGAACCGGTGCGTGGGCGTAGTGACCTTTGCGGGGTTCCTTGATTTTCCTGCCGCGCTGCTTGGGGATTCGCTACGTAGGCAAGGGGCACAGGTGGAGGAACTGACGCTTGAATTGCCTTCGCTCGAGGCGGCGCGGGAGAGTGCCACAGAATTCAGATCGGTGCATGTGGCGCGTGAATTCACCAAAGAGTCGACTATCAAAGAACTTATTGGGGCGTTGACCGATAGGTCAAGGGGCGTAGACTGGTTGCTTCTACCCGCGGTGTTCGGTATGGGGGCGGGGGGGGAGATGCTCCAGCGTTTGCGGGATTCGTTGCAGTGTGAGCTAGGGTGCGTGGCTACGCTGCCGCCGAGCGTGCTTGGGATGCGGGTAGATGCTGCGCTGAAAAGGGGATATACAGCCGCGGGTGGCCTTCTTGTTGAAAATAGTGTTGCGGAGAGGGCTGAGATGCGGGGAACGCGGGCGGAATGGCTTCAGACATCGAGCCTGGGGGAGGATCGTTTCTATGCGGATGCGTTTGTGCATGCAGGGGGGAAGTTCCATAGCAAGGGTTTGCAGAGCGATAGGCAGGGGATACGTGAGGGATTGTTTGGTGGCGATGTGGCTTTTGATGCTGCGCGAGAGGAGTGGCATTGCAGTGACTTTTTTGCGGATCATGCCTTTTTGCATTACGGCGTGCAGACCGATTCGGATTATCGAGCGTTGGTTAAGGGGCAGGTGATGCAGAATGTATACGTAATCGGGTCGCTCCTTGGAGGGTGCGACTCGTTGGCAGAGGGGAGCGGTGCGGGCGTGGCATTGCTTACGGCATTAAGGGTGGCGGATATCATAGCGAAAGGGCATGGGTATGGCGCATAGGCAGGGATTCCAAGAGGAGGCTTGTACCAAGTGTACAGTGTGTACGACTGTGTGTCCGGTGTCAATGGTTACCCCGCTGTATGCGGGACCTAAGCAGAGCGGTCCTGATCAGTCACGCTGGCGGCGTAAGGGGACCGAGTACTATGATGATTCGCTAAAGTTGTGTTTGAATTGTAAGCGTTGCGAAGTGGCGTGCCCTTCAGGGGTACGGATAGGCGATATTATTCAGAACGCACGATCGTGCGCGGGGAGTAAGAAGTTTTCGCTGCGTGGGGTAATGCTGGGTAATACTGACTTTATGGGGGCAATGGCTACCAGAGTTGCACCGTTGGCCAATGCCACGCTACGGTTGCGCCCTGTGCGTTGGTTCTTGGACAGTGTTCTAGGGGTGGATAAAAAGCGAGAATTCCCTCAGTATGCATCAAGGACATTCGTACGTTGGTTTAACCGTGAGGCGAGAGGGAAACAGTCGAAGTATCCCAGCTTTGTGTCGTTTTTCCATGGGTGCTACGTGAATTGGAACTATCCCCAGCTAGGGAAAGATGTTGTGATGGTTCTCAATGCGTTGGGGTATGGGGTGCGCCTTCTTGAGGGGGAGCGATGCTGCGGTGTTGCCTTGCTCTCCAATGGGTTAACCAAGCAGGCGAGGCGGCAGGGGCAAGACAATTTAAAAAGCATTCGGAGCGCCCTGGGCGCGGGGTCGGAAAGAGTGGTAGGGACCTCGTCAACGTGCATATTTACGATACGTGACGAGTATCCCCACCTGCTAGAGTTGGAGAATGCGGATGTGCGTGAAGGAGTGGATTTGATTACGCGCTTTGTGATGCAACTCGTCAATAGTGGGTCAAAGCGATTGATTTTCAAAGAGCAATCGGAACGCATGCGGGTGGCCTACCATGCTCCGTGCCACTTGCTGCGGATGGGTTGGGAGAGCTACACGGTGTCGTTGCTTCGGATGATGCCGATAGAGCTGACGATACTGGATTCGAACTGTTGCGGCATCGCGGGGACGTACGGATTCAAGAAAGAGCTGTCGTCCATTTCGCAGCGGATTGGAGAGCCCCTGTTTAGGCAGATAAAGGGGCTGTCGCCGGATGTAGTGTCAACAGACTGTGAGACGTGTAAATGGCAGATAGAGATGTCGGTAGGGGTAAAGGTGGAGCATCCGATATCAATACTAGCACGCCTACTAGACTTGCCGGCGTGCGAACGTGCCAATGGGGCGAGTAAATAGGTTATAAACTAATAAAAGCAATGAGTATGGTTGGATTCTTGAAGCCGCCTTCGTTTAAGCCGGAGCGGCCGGCGGCGGAAGTGCCAGGAGCGTATCGTGCGCTGCGGTGGCAGGTGTTTATCGGCATATTTGTGGGCTATGCCGGCTACTACATTGTGCGTAAGAACTTTTCAATGGCGATCCCCTCGCTGGGGGCGTTCGGATTTGAGAAGGGCGAGTTGAGCATTGCGCTAGCAATGAACGCTGTAGCCTACGCGCTATCGAAATTCTTAATGGGTAGCGTGTCGGATCGTAGCAACGCAAGGGTGTTTTTACCTCTGGGTTTGCTGTTGGCCTCGCTGACGATGGCTTTCATGGCCGTGCCGCTGCATCTATTCGGCGCGGAGCATAAGACGGCGGTTATTGCTTCGTTCTCGGTGTTAAACTTTTTAGTGGGGTGGTTTAATGGGATGGGGTGGCCCCCATGTGGACGGGTGATGACCCATTGGTTTTCACAAAATGAGCGAGGGACGATGATGTCCGTGTGGAACTGTGCGCATAACGTTGGGGGAGCTCTAGTAGGACCGCTTGCCGTGTATGGCGCGATGTGGTTTGGGAGTTGGTTTTACGGAGAACACACAGAGTACTACTTTCAAATAGGGACGTATGTACTTCCGGCAGCAGTGGGAATACTCATAGCAGTGCTAGCCTACGTGCTCATACGCGATACGCCGCAGTCGTGCGGGCTGCCATCGATCGAGAAGTACCGCAACGACTATCCTCGTAACTACAGCGAGGCGCACGAAAAGGTACTTTCAACACGAGAGATTTTCTTTAAGCATGTATTAAACAACCGTATGCTGTGGTACATTGCCATGGCCAACGCTTTTGTCTACATGGTGCGCTACGGTTGTTTAGACTGGGCTCCTACCTACTTGAAGGAGTCGCAGGGGTATGACATTAAACAGGCTGGCTGGGCCTACTTCGCATACGAGATAGCGGCTATCCCCGGAACGCTGGTGTGCGGGATAATAAGCGACAAGGTATTTAAGGGCGCGCGCGCCATGACCACGATAATCTTTATGGCCCTTGTGGCGCTCTTTATCGTGCTGTACTGGCAGTTCTCTGACCACTACGCAATCGTTACGCTATCGCTCATAGCGATTGGCTTTTTCATCTATGGCCCAGTGATGCTTATCGGGGTGCATGCGTTGGATCTTGCCCCCAAGAATGCGGCCGGCACGGCGGCAGGGCTTACGGGTTTCTTTGGTTACTTTTTTGGTACGGCGATTCTTGCCAACGTGCTAATAGGCTACGTAGCTGAAAACGCGGGGTGGGACTGGACTTTTATACTCCTTCTGGGGGCATGCGCGCTGTCAATTGTCTTGATGGCGATGACGCATGGCCAGGAGCGGAAGGCGCATAGGGATGTGGCTAGTGGAAATAATTAAATTTTAATCGTATGAGACGTGGAGTGTTGTCTGTTGCTCTTTTTGCGATGCTGTTCGCCATGGCATCGTGTAGGGACGAGGGGTATCAAGACTATGCCGAACAGGCGAGACAGGTGAATGTATTAAAGCTTTCACCGGAGATGGAGAAGGTGCGTGATTACGTGCCTCCCTACGCAGTAATTGCGCATCGCGGGTCAACGTTCTGGGCTCCAGAAGAGACGGAGATTGCTTACCGCTGGGCGCGCAACATGGGGGCGGACTACCTTGAGGCGGACTTGCAGTGCACAAAGGATGGGGTGATACTTGCGAATCACGATGACAACCTATGTCGTACCTCCGACATAGAGAAGCGCTTCGGGGAGACAATTCCAGCAACGAGGTTAGACTTCTACAAGGCACGTGGGCTCTCGGAGGAGGCGGCAAAGAAGCAGCTGGAAGAGGATAGAAAAACCTTTGAGCCGTACCGTACGAAGTCATATTTCTACGATGAGCTCGCACAGCTTGACGCTGGGACATGGTTTGTGGTCGCAAAAGGAGATTTCGAGAAAAAAGGATTTGACTTCTCAACCCAACACATATCAACGCTTGAGGATCTAATCCAAATCGCTCAGGGAAAGAAGTTGAAGCGCGATGGTAGCAAGATGCGTGCTTATACGATCGAGGGGAAGTGGGATGCGCAAAAGCCTATGGATTGCTTGAAGTATAAGTTCGAGTATGAGGCGGATGACAAAGACGCGGGGCATCGCCCTGGGATATACATCGAGTTCAAGGAGTCGTGGCTTAATCCGAGCGACTTTGAGGAGCGGGTGTATAATGAGCTGAAACGCTTGGATTGGAATGTGATAGAGAAGCAGAGCGAACCGGGTGAGCCTTTCTACAAGGCAGGGAAAGTGAACGTGGGAAATACCAATGGAAGGGTCATCCTACAGACGTTTTCGCTGGAGAGCCTAAAGCGTACGTCTGAAAAGTTTGAGGGGAAAATCCCCATGTGCTTCCTCCTATGGGAAGGGAAGGGTGCAACCGATTTGAAGACGGTAACGCCCGAGGGGTATGCATCGTTTGTGAATTTGGGGATAGCGCACAAGGCGCATATTATTGGCCCTTGCATTGCGGGCGCCCCGAATAACTACCCCGAGCTGAACGCACCCTGGATGGCACTAATCATTAAGCGTTCGCACATGCTCAACCATCCGTATTCCTTCGATAGCTACGATCAGATGGCGAAGTATTTTGGAGGGTACAATTTCGGCAATAAAACGCAGTTTGATGACGTTATGCACGGGGTGTACGCTGATGGTGCGTTCACGAACAGAACGGAGATCTCGTTGCAGTATATGATTGATAACGGTCTTCGGGCCAAGGATGCTGCCCAGACTGTGCCAGACCCCATGAAGGTGCTAAACGACTTGAAATAAAACATGAGACGAATAGTGAAGAGTACGGCAATGAGAAAGATACGATTGGGAAGCGTGGTGGTATCCATGGCTGCGTTATTCTTTTCGCAGGGAGCCTTTGCGCAAGAGGATACGGTGGGCGTTCTGCGGGTGTCAGTGCCTATCGCCGAGAAAAAACTCGTGGCATCGGTAGGTGCGAGGGCGATGCTTGACGCCGCGTACTACTACAACGCTGGCTACACGGCGCTTAAGCCGGGAGTCCGTATTGCGGATGCGCGCCTGCGTGCAACGTTAGGCTACGGCGGATGGTTATTCTACGCTGATTTTGATTTTTCAAAGGGGCACGTAACGCAGAAAAATCTGTTCATGCAGTACACCACGGCGGCGTGGGGAGCAACCCATGCGATAAAGGCGGGCTACTACTGCAATCCGTACACTATGTCAGCCAACACGAGCTTGGGGAGTTACCATTTCCTTTCGCGCCCGGCGCCAGTGCTAGCACTGGGCCCAAAGCGTGAGCTTGGTGTGACGTACTGCTCATACAATGCGCATTTTTTTGCCAATCAGGGCGTTTTTGCCTCTACCCTCTACGATAGCAAGATGGTAGGATTTCAGAACGTTGCAGCGGGGGGGCGTTGGCTATACCGTGTAAACCTGGGCGATGGGAGCTGGCTGCACGCCGGTGTAGGCATGCGCTATGAGTGCTTCTTGAACGGCGAGGTGGCTGATGGACAGCGTAAATCCACGTTGACGATGCGCGGGAGCATTGAGTCGTTGGTTGATGATGGTAGTCAGTTCGTTAATGCCTCACTCCCGTGGGCGAAGCATTCGGTTGATGTCGGGGCGGACATCCTATACATGCGTCCAAACATCTTCCTTCGTGGGGAATATCTCTACAAGTACGTAACGAAGAAGCGTGATGGGCAAAAGATGCTGGAGAGTCAGCTCGGGGGGCAGTATTCTTGGACCACGGTGGAGTCAATGGAGAAGGGGTTGCCCCTGCGCTCAAATGCGTTCCATGGGGGCTACGTAGAGGCGGGGTATAAAATTTTTGGTCCTGACTACAGCTATAGCCAATCTTCTGCTTTGCTGGGGGGACTACGCGGGAAATCGCTAGAGGTGGTGGCGCGCTACTCCTACGTGGGGCTAAATGACATCCAGCCTGGGGAAAATTTCCTGCTAGGGCGTGGGCAATACTACCCAAAATCGGGGATAGCCGACTACCCGGCAGAATCTACCAGCGTGGGCGGCGGCAACCTGCATAGCATAACGGTGGGGCTTAACTACTCGTTCAATAGCTACGTGCAGCTGATGGCTAGCTACACGTGCGGCCTGTTGAAGCGAGATTTGTTCCCGCAGGATAAGACCATCCATGGGTTTCAGCTGCGTGCGTTGATGCAAATTTAACCTATTGACAGGTGAAGGGTGCCGGCTGCACGGATTGTGCGCCGGCACTTTTTTTATGCCGTAATGCGAAGGGCATCAGGAAAGCAATAGTTTTTGCTTACCTTTGCAAAGCTATAAATAGGACATTTTAGAAATGTCCATGTAAAAGGAGAATTGCGATGTCATATCTATTCACGTCGGAAAGCGTTTCGGAGGGGCATCCCGACAAGGTTGCCGATCAAATATCTGATGCCCTGTTAGATGAGTTTTTACGTAGAGATCCGCAGTCGAAGGTGGCGTGCGAGACCCTCGTAACAACGGGTCTAGTTGTCCTCAGCGGAGAGATTAGGACTGAGGGATACGTAGATGTTCAGCGCGTGGCGCGGGAGGTGGTAAACCGTATTGGGTATAACAAGGCTGATTACATGTTCGATGGGGGCAGCTGCGGCGTGCTCTCAGCGATAGAAGAGCAGTCGCCTGATATTTTTCGGGGCGTTGCCCGAGAGGAGCCGGTTGAGCAGGGGGCTGGCGACCAGGGGATGATGTTCGGCTACGCGACGAGAGAAACTCACGACTACATGCCGTTGCCCATTGAGCTGTCGCACATCGCGATGCTTGAACTCTCAAAGATACGCAAAGAGGGCAAGGAGATGCGCTACTTGCGTCCCGATGCCAAGAGCCAGTTTACGCTTGAATACGATGACAGCGGCACGGCGCAGCGTGTTCACACCATTGTCATTTCTACCCAGCATGACGAGTTCTCGAACGATGATGCGGAGATGCAAAGGGTGATCGCGGCCGACATAGAGAAGATACTTATACCCCGCATCAAGGCGAGGCTTACGCAGAGCGAGGCTGCCCTCTTCAAGGGGGATCACCGACTGCTGGTGAACCCAACGGGTAAGTTCGTTGTAGGAGGCCCGCATGGCGACACGGGCCTAACGGGGCGAAAAATCATAGTCGACACCTACGGTGGGCGTGCGGCGCACGGCGGCGGTGCCTTCTCGGGCAAGGATCCCTCCAAGGTGGATAGAAGCGCATGCTACGCGGCCCGGCACATGGCAAAGAACCTTGTGGCGGCAGGCGTTGCCGACGAGGTGGAGGTGGAGGTAGCCTACGCTATCGGCGTGGCGGAGCCTGTGAGTTTAAACGTCAATACCCATGGCTCCTCTCACCTATCAATTACTGATGGGGAAATCGCGCGTAAGGCGGCGGAGCTGTTTGATATGCGGCCGGCGGCCATTATTCAACGTTTCGGGATGCTATACCCCATTTACTTCCCAACGGCAGCCTACGGCCACTTCGGGCGCGACCCGTACAGGGCAAAGGTGCAGTTGCTCTATAATGGTGTTGAGTCGGAGAAAGAGGTGGACTTCTTTGCGTGGGAGAAATTGGACTACGTGGAACGCGTGCAAATGGCTTTCGGGCTGTAAGTCCCATGCGGTTCGTGGTAGCAAAGAAATAGGGATTTAGACTTGACGTAGGGCTCGTTGATTGCGGGGGAGGAGCGTCAGAAAACGATAGAGTATGAGCGATCGTGTTAAAGTAAACGTACAATCGGAGATAGGAAAGCTTCGGGGCGTGATACTACATACGCCGGGGGTGGAGGTGGAGCGCATGAGTCCCACCAATGCGCATAGGGCGCTGTATAGCGACATCTTGAGTCGTGAGATTGTGCAGCGGGAGTACAGCCACTTCAAGGGAACGCTGGAGAAGGTGACAAAGGTCTACGAGGTGGAGACCCTACTCGCGGAGGCCCTTGCGAAAGCGGAGGCAAGGAAAGCTGTTGTGGATGCGCTTTGCCCCGCGAGCTACCCCGAGCTGCATGAGGAACTGCTCTGCGAGCAGCCATCGAAACTGGCGAAAGTGCTGATAGAGGGGGTGCCGCTCCCGCGCACCACGTTGACAGACTACTTGCGGGAGGAGCGCTACGCCATCCCGCCGCTGTACAACCTGTTCTTCACCCGAGATGCGTCCATGTCCATATTCAACCACGTTCTGCTTGGCCATATGGCGAGCCCGGTGCGCTATGGGGAGATAGCCGTGATGAAGGCCATTTTTGAGCATTCCGATAGCGTAGGGGCTGACGTGCTTAACCCGGAGAACAGTGCTAACGCCTCAAAGATACGTATAGAGGGCGGAGATGTGCACGTGGTGCGAGAGGATGTGCTGATGATAGGGCAGGGGGTGCGGAGCAGCTCGCAGGGGGTGGATTTCCTCGTGGAGGAACTCGTGCGCCTGGGGTTGGACAAACCGTTGCATGTGCTTGTGCAGGAGCTGCCGGAGGCTCCAGAGTCGTTCATCCATCTCGATATGGTCTTCACGATACTTGACAAGGATGCATGCATGGCGTACGCACCGGTCATTCTTGAGTCGCCACAGTACCGCACGTTCCACATGGAGGTGCAGCCGGGCGGGTCAACGCGCATATGGCAGGAGACAGACTTGGTGGCTGCGCTAAATGGATTGGGTATCCCAGTGGAGCCGATCATCTGCGGCGGGCGTGAGGATCGGTGGACGCAGGACAGAGAGCAATGGCATAGCGGGGCCAATTTCGTTGCGTTTGCCCCGGGACAGCTGATAGGCTACGCACGTAATGAGCGTACGATAGAGGAGCTTTCAAAAAATGGATTCGTAGTGCTGCGGGCGGAAGACGTATCGTTGGGGAAGGCGTTGGTGCCTGCCAAGGGGCGGTGCGTGGTGACCCTGACGGGGAGCGAGCTGCCGCGCGGCGGCGGCGGCGGTCGCTGCATGACCATGCCCGTGCTGCGAGACGCAGTGGATTGGTAATAGGGCGAGAACAATGTGAAGCTGGCGGGATGTGTTACCATCCCGCCAGCTTTTTTTGTGCATGGAGTGGAGAGCGCGACACGTGCAGCTCTCTAGATGCGTTGCGAAAAGGGTCAATCCTAAAAAAATAGTAACTTTGCCTTCCGTAAAAGAAGGAAGGGATATGACACTCATAGCCTCTATATCAGGAATTCGGGGAACTATTGGTGGGAAGCCTAACGAGGGGCTCTCGCCATTTTCGGTGGTACGTTTTACGGCGGCGTATGCCTTTTGGCTGCGCGGGCGTTGCGGGCGTACGGACGCAAAGGTAGTGGTGGGGCGCGATGCGCGTATATCGGGCACCATGGTGAGCCAGGCGGTCTCCGCCACGCTGCAGGGGTGCGGAATTAGCGTGTTGGATATAGGGTACGCCACCACGCCAACGGTGGAGATGGCGGTTACCCACCTGCAAGCCCAGGGCGGTATCATCATTACGGCCAGCCACAACGGGCGGGAGTGGAACGCCCTGAAGCTACTCAACGAGCAGGGCGAGTTCCTTTCGGCAGCCGATGGGGAGTCGATACTCAAGTCGGGCATCGACGACAGCTATATATTCCCGCCTGTCGATGAGATAGGCTCCTACAACCAGGTGGAAGGAGCGTTGGAACATCACATTGATTCCATTTTGAAGCTCCCGCTGGTGGATGCCGAGGCGATACGCAATGCCAAGTTCAAGGTGGGGTACGATGCGATCAATTCGGTGGGAGCGTTGGCGTTGCCCAGGCTGTTGGAGCGTTTAGGCGTGGAGAGCTATGTGGGTATCAATACGGAGCTTACGGGCGATTTCGCCCACACCCCAGAACCCTTGCCGGAGAACCTCACCTCGCTCAGCGAGCTGGTGCCGGAGCACGGGCTAGATGTTGGGTTTGCGGTTGATCCTGACGTTGACAGGCTGGCGATAATATGTGAGGACGGGGCGATGTTTGGGGAGGAGTACACCCTCGTCTCCGTGGCTGATTACGTGCTGTCGCGCCAGCCGGGCAATACGGTGTCGAACCTATCGAGCACCTCAGCGCTGCGCGACGTTACGGCCGTGCGGGGCGCAGCCTACTACGCTGCCCCAGTGGGGGAGGTGAACGTGGTGGCCCGCATGAAAGAGGTGAAGGCAGTGATTGGTGGGGAAGGGAACGGGGGTGTCATTTACCCAGCACTGCACTATGGGCGTGATGCGCTTGTGGGCATTGCGCTGTTCCTTTCGCAGATGGCACGCACCCGCAAAACGCCCAGCGCGCTACGTTCGCAGTACCCATCGTACTTCATCGCGAAGAAAAAGATTTCATTGCCCGCGGGCGTGAACTCTGATGCGGTGCTGGATAAGGTGAAACGATTGTTTGCGAGCGAGCGCCTCAATACTGAGGATGGCGTGCGCATCGATATGAAAGGGGGATGGGTACACCTGCGCCGCTCCAACACAGAACCGATAGTTAGAGTGTACGCAGAGT
Organism: uncultured Bacteroidia bacterium; assembly: GCA_938038735.1. Taxonomy (GTDB): domain Bacteria; phylum Bacteroidota; class Bacteroidia; order Bacteroidales; family CAJPTX01; genus Bacteroides_D. The sequence continues at coordinate 56,462 of CALHSW010000050.1, forward strand.
CGGCATCGCAGGAACAGGCCGAGGAGCTGGCGCAGAGCGTGATTGACCAGGTGATGGAGATGATCTGATTGGCGCGCAGTGCGTGCCGGGGGTCTTTAGAGAGGAGTTATAAAGAGCGCGGCCGTAGCATCAATGGTAGATGCTACGGCCGCGCTTCTATTTAAGCCCTGTTTACAATAGATTACACTACTGTTCAGGCTCTTCCGTGATGTCGTCAGGCGCAGTGCTCTCGAGGCTCTTGTTGTAGACCGCCATCGCGCGCCGGCTCATACCCATATTGCTAAACCCGCCATCGTGGTAGAGGTTCTGCATGGTCACCTTACGGGTGAGGTCGCTAAAGAGCGTTACGCAGTAGTTTGCGCAATCCTCTGCGTCGGCGTTACCGAGCGGCGACATGCGGTTGGCAAAGTCCATAAGGCCATCAAAGCCGCGCACGCCGCTCCCCGCCGTGGTCATGGTAGGTGACTGCGAGATGGTGTTTACCCGCACCTTTCTGTCACGGCCGTAGATGTAGCCGAAGCTCCGGGCGATGGACTCCAACAGCGCCTTGGCGTCGGCCATGTCGTTGTAGCCGTACAGCGTGCGCTGCGACGCAATGTAGGTGAGCGCTACGACCGACCCCCACTCCTTGATGGCATCCTGCTTCCACAGTACCTGTAGCAGCTTGTGGAACGATACGGCCGAGATGTCCAGCGTCTTGTTTAGAAAATCGTAGTCAAGGTCATCGTAGGTTCTGCCGCGGCGTACGTTTAGCGACATGCCGATGGCGTGGAGGCAGAAGTCGAACTGCCCGCCGAAATGCTCCATGGTGTCACCGATTAGCGCGTTGAGGTCATCCACGCTCGTTGCGTCGGCTGGAATAATGGGCGCGCCGATCTTTTCGCCTAGCGCGTTAATCTCACCCATCCGAATGGAGATAGGCGTGTTGGTCAGCACGATCTCTGCGCCTTCCTCGTGGGCGTGCTCCGCCACCTTCCACGCAATCGACTGCGGGTTAAGCGCCCCGAAAATCAGTCCTTTTTTCCCTTTTAACAGGTTGTATGCCATTGTATTTATCCTTTTGTTTGACTTTTCGTTAGTTCTGCCGATCGGTTTTTCCGCGCTTGCAGCAGCTCCTGCGCATTGGCTAGAGCCGCTTCGGTGACGGATGCCCCGCTCAGCATTTTAGCTATTTCTTCCTCGCGCTCCTGGTCTGTGAGGAGCGAAATTTGGGTTGTGGTCTGGTTGCTTCCATGCTCCTTGTACACCCTGTAGTGGTGCGAACCGCAAGAGGCGATTTGCGGGAGGTGGGTGATATTGATCACCTGCATGCGTAGGGCGAGCTCCTCCATGATGTCGCCGAGCTTACTTGCCACCTCCCCGGAGACCCCCGTGTCGATTTCATCAAAAATGATGGAGGGGAGCTGCCGACCGAGAGCCATGATGCGCTTTAGGGAGAGCATCATGCGCGACATTTCGCCGCCGCTAGCCACCTTCGCCAGCGGCTGTAGGACCCCATTTTTATTCGCAGTAAATTGAAACTCTACGCTGTCTCCGCCCTCTGCGCCCCATTCGTCCAGAGGGGCTATTTGCACTATGAAGTGCGCATGCGGCATGCCGAGCTGGCGCAGTGTGCCTTCCACCTCGTTGCCAAGCTTATCTGTGGCCTGTAGCCTGGCTTCCCGGAGCTTTTTTCCTACCTCTTCAAGGGCCGCAAGAGCCTTGGCGCACTCCTGTTCAAGCCGCCGAATCGTGCCTTCGCTATCGTCGATAAGCTCCATTCTTGCAGTGTACTCATCCCGAAGGGCTATGAGTTCCCCAACGCTCTCCACGCGGTGCTTCTTTTCGAGGTGGTAGAGCGTGTCGAGGCGTTGCGCCACCCGTTCCGCCTCGGCGGGGTCAAACTCCATATCTTCAAACTTCACGCTGAGGTCTTTCGCAACATCTTCAAGGTCAAGCATGGCGGCCTCGATGCGGTCAGCCGCGGCGCCGGCATCGGGGTCGGCTTCGCGGAGCCGCCCTAGCTTGTCGACAGCCTCGTGGAGCTGTAGAAGAATGTTGGTTTCGGCAGCGTCCCCCTGCAATGCAACGTAGCTCTCCCCATAGGCCGCGGCGAGCTCCTGCGCATGCGTAAGCGTTTTTTGCCGTTGCTCCAACTCCTCTTGCTCGCCCTCTTGGAGGTTTGCCGCCGTCAGCTCGCTGAGCTGGTAGGAAACGTAATCCCTATCCTCAGCTGCCTTTGCCGCCCGCTCCTTGGTTTTTTCAAGCGTCTGTTTTGCCGCTCTCCACAGGCCGTAACGATCTCGGTACGTTCGCATCACGCCATCGGTTTTGGCGTATACGTCCAGCACGTGGAGCTGAAAGTTGGCATCCTGCAGGAGCAGGTTGGCGTGCTGCGAATGGATATCCAGCACGCGTGAGGCAAAATCACGAAGCGTTTTTAAGTTGACTGGCACATCGTTAATGAATGCCCTCGATTTGCCGCTGTCGGCGAGCTGCCGCCGAACGATGGTGTGTTCCTGGTAATCAAGATTCTCCGTGGCGAAGAAATCTTCTAGTCCGTAGGGCTTTATGTCAAATTCCGCCTCCACGATGCAGGTGGCTGCGCCGTGCTGAATGGCAGTGGTATCGGCCCGTTCGCCCTGAATGAGCCCCAGGGCGCCGAGGATGATGGATTTCCCAGCCCCCGTTTCGCCCGTAATGGTGCTAAGGCCTGGAAAAAAATCCATGTCTAGGCTCTCTATCAGCGCGTAGTTGCGTATCGTTAAATGCGTTAGCATTCCCTACTTCGTTCTGTCGGTATTATTTAATATCTACCTCTTCTGCCCGCTTTTCGCTATTTGCTGGTAGCGACTGCTATTGGTGGCATCAATTTCAGAGAGTGCGTTGACTGCCTTCGATTTCTCTGAGGTTTGCGCCCCGGTGAAGATGTTGATGAGCTCATCGCGCTTCACCTCCAGGAATAGCGTCAGTGCCAACATTTCTGGGTCGGGGCGCTGGCGGTAAAGCTCCTGCAGTGCCAAAACCGCCTCCAGGACCTGCGCGCGGCCATCGGCCATTTTTTCACCCATCACGTCAAGGCCCCGGCGATGGTAGCTATAGCTGGCTCGCCGAAGCCCACGGTACTTGTCGTTAACCATGTTGTCTACAAGCCAGTAGCGATTCCTGCGTTTCCCCTCGTACGCCCTCCACCCCTTCTCTGGGGCGTTCTGCGCATTCTGCACGATTTGCTCCGCTTTTGCAAAAAATGGGGAGCCGCCGAGCGGAGAAAAAGTGTCGTAATCGTAGCCCAAAATCATGTATGCATAGAATGCTAGAATGGAGGTGAGGTTACTTATGTGGCTCGACTCGTTGAACTCCAGCTTCTGCCCCTCAATGTACTTGAATTGCAAATTCTCGTCAAGGAAATTAAGGATGGGCGTGTTGTAGGTTGTACCGTACACCGGGCGACGGGATTGCACGGTGAGCTGGCCTTTGTACTCGTCAGACCCTAGCTGCTCCGTGAGGGTCAAAATCATGGAGCATTCGATACGTTCATCCGTAGCAAAAGTATGCGTAGTCCAAGCCGTGTTGTTTACAAATTCGTACAGCGTGCGCTGCATCTCCTCGAAGACGCTGCGGTTGGTACCCTGAATTTTCTGCGAGTTGACCTGCAGGGAACAGTTCAATTCCTGCGAGAGCGCAGGGCTGGGCGAATACGCTAGTGTGAAGCAAATAGCCGAGATGCACAGCGTAGCAAACCGTGAAAGGGTTTGTCTAAACGCTGCACCCCTTCTAGCTCCTTGAAGCGTATATGTTTCAACCAAATGCATGCCGCGAAGGTAGCCAATATTGCTTGATTTTTTGAGAAGGGTGCGCCAAGCCGCCCCTACAAGCGGAAATAAATGGCATTGCGTTGCGGTGAAATTTTACCCCGAGCGTTGCTTCCTATGGATTCAAGGTCATCCGATGGAACACCGAGTCGCCTATTCATCTCCATTTCATCGCCATTCAGCTTGGGTCAAACACGCACCCCCTTCGCATCAAATTCGGATTTCTCCGGAGAAATCCGAATTTGATGCGAAGGGGGTACCTATTTGGTGGCTAGATGGTAGAGGCCAGCTTTTACGTTGCAGCCCCTCTGCCACGAGGCGTATCCACTAGCCACGGATTAGCAATTGCAGTCCATAGTGTAGGCTGCGCCGTGCTGTCCCTTTTGCCCCTTGAATCAAAGGGGCTAGCCATATGGAACGCCCCAAAATAGAATCTATATTCCTCCTGTTGAATGCGTATTCAAAATGGGTGGTAAGTGTGCCGCAAGGGGCAAAAGGGAGGGGTGATGGGGGTGGGAGGCTGCCGTGCTAAGGGGTGGCAATCTCAAAAATTGTCATTATATTTGCCAAAATTTGAATGGAGAAACGTTGAGTATGGCGAAGTGTGCTGTTGTAGCGTTAGGCGGTAATGCGCTGCTGCGTGGCCATCAAAAGGGAACGGCGGAGGAGCAGCTGGCGAACATTGCGGAGACACTGGAGAATGTAATCCCATTGATAAAGGAGGGGTACAATCTGGTGATAGGGCATGGCAATGGCCCGCAGGTGGGCAATGTGCTGATGCAGAATGCGGGCGGCGAGGAGCAGTATGGAATCCCCGCATTTCCGTTGGATGTGTGCGTGGCGGAAACTGAGGGGAGCATCGGCTACATGCTGGAGCGTGAGCTGCGCAACCTGTTGGTGAAGCATGGGCTAAAACGTGAGGTGTGCTGCCTATTGGCGCCCGTGGTGGTGGACAAGAATGATCCGGCGTTTAGCAACCCCACCAAACGCGTGGGGCGCTCATATACGGAGGCGCAGGCGGAGGAGATTAAGCAGGCGAACGGCTGGGCGTTCAAGTCGGAGGAGCGCAATGAGGGCGTTGTGTACCGCCGGGTGGTGCCCTCCCCAGCCCCGGCAGAGGTGCTGCACGCCGAGCTGATTAAGCGGATGGTAAACGATGGTGTGATAGTCATTGCAGTGGGCGGCGGGGGCGTGCCGGTGGCTCGCGATGCGAACGGAATGCTTGAGGGGGTGGAGGCGGTGATAGACAAGGACTCGGCCTCTTCGCTGTTGGCTTCGAGCATTGGGGCTGATGAGTTCTACATTCTTACGGACGTGCCGTACGTATACCTAAACTTCAAAAAGCCCGATGAGAAGCGGCTTGAGAAGGTGTCGCTGGCAGAGATTAAGGGGTATTTGGCGCAAGGGATGTTCGGCGAGGGGAACATGGCCCCAAAGATTCGTGCCTGCGCCTCGTTCCTAGAGAAGGGCGGCAAGGTGAGCATCATCACCGAGGCCACGAAGCTGGCGGACAGGAAGGCAGGGACGCATGTAACGCTCTAAGCGGGGCGTTTACCTTGTTCTATTGAGAGGAAACATAAAAACTTAAAACACAAAAGAGATGGCTTTTAATCTTCGTAATCGTCATTTTTTGAAGATTGCAGACTTTACGCCGGCAGAGCTGGACTACCTGCTGCGCTTGGCGGCAGATTTGAAGCGTGCGAAGTACGCGGGAACTGAGGAGCAGATGCTCAAGGGTAAGAATATCGTGCTGATCTTTGAGAAGGACTCCACGCGTACGCGTTGCTCCTTTGAGACGGCGGCGCACGATCAGGGCGCGGGGGTAACCTACCTTGGGCCTTCGGGGTCGCAGATCGGCAAGAAGGAGTCGATGGCGGATACGGCGCGCGTGCTGGGGCGTATCTACGATGGCATTGAGTATCGCGGGTTTGAGCAGACCAAGGTGGAGACGCTGGCGCAGTATGCCGGGGTGCCGGTGTGGAACGGCTTGACCAATGAGGCGCACCCAACCCAGATACTGGCTGACTTCTTGACGATGAAGGAGCATTGCGACAAGCCGCTGCACGCCATGACGTTCTGCTACCTCGGCGATGCGCGCTACAATATGGGCAACTCGCTAATGATGGGGTGCGCCAAGATGGGTATTGACTACCGTGCCGCTGCGCCGAAGGCTTTTTGGCCCGACAAGACCATCCTGAAGATGGCGCAGGATGTAGCGAAAACAACCGGTGCTAAAATCACCATTACCGATGATGTGAAGACCGCGGTGAAGGGGGCTGACTTCCTGTATACCGACGTTTGGGTGTCAATGGGCGAACCAGACAGCGCATGGGCGGAGCGCATCAAGCAGATGATGCCTTTCCAGGTGAACGCCAATTGCCTTGAGATGACCGGGAATCCGCGCGTGAAGTTCTTGCACTGCCTGCCGGCCTTCCACAATCGGGAGACGACTATCGGCGAGGATATATACAAGAAGTTCGGTGTGGAGGCGATGGAGGTGACCGATGATGTATTTGAGTCGTCTGCATCGATAGTGTTTGATGAGGCAGAAAACCGTCTGCATACGATTAAGGCGGTGCTGGTGGCTACGCTGGGGCGTTAGTACCGCTGCCGAGGAGTCGAGAAACTTTTGTAATGCCTAGCTGCGAGGACGGAGGGTGCGAGTGGCGCTAGGCGTTGCGATATTTGAGATGGAGGGGATAGGGCATCATCGTGACTGAGGGTGCCCTATCTCTTTACCGAAGAGGGGTGTAGGAAACTACTAAGCAATCAATGGGACCATGCGTCACGCACCGAGGGTAATAGTATTTGCGATAGATATTCTGATTACGGTTTTTGCCGTCATCACGGCTTTCTTTGTGCGATTTGATTTCTCCCTGCCCGATATGTTGTGGCGGGAGGGTGTGGTTCACTTTATGGTTGTATTGATACCGCTGCGCGTAGTGGCTTTTCTAGTGTTCAGGCCCTACCGCGGCATGGTGCGCTACATGACGGTAGGGGATGCGGAGCGAATTCTGCTGGCCACATCGACATCATCGCTACTCGCTTTTGTCTTGGTTGTTTTTCTACCAAAGAATGGGCTCTACCTGGTGCCACGAAGCGTGGTGGTTATTGAGTATGTGATTGTTACATTGGCAATGATCACATCGCGTATAGCCGTTAAGGCTCTTTATGGGGTATGGCATCGGGAGCGCATCGTGGAGCGGGTGGTTGTGGCGGGGAACGAGGCATCGGTCCTCCAGGTGTGCAGAGCGTTAGAGCGAGATTTGGAGCATAGTGTGCGCGTGGTGGCTATCGTTATCCCGGGCTGGAAGCATGCGGGGTCCATGATGGAGGAGATCCCTGTCTACCCCTTGGGGCGAATTAACTCAGTGCTGAAGCGTAGCAATGTGAGGAAACTGGTTCTCACGGCCATGGGTATATCCCACACAGACCGCAATCGAATTATGGCTATATGCCTTAGGCGGCAAGTGACGGTGCTTAAAAGCCCCAATATTAGCAAGTGGATTAGCGGTAGCCTAAAATACAGCCAGCTTAAGCAGCTGGACATTAACGATTTGCTTATGCGCCCGCCAATACGTCTTGACACCAAGGATATTGAGGATTACCTGAGCGGAAAGGTGGTGATGATAACGGGCGCAGCGGGTAGCATTGGCAGCGAGATTGTACGGCAGGTGGCGAAATTTAAGCCCTCGTTGCTCATTCTCTTCGATCAGGCCGAAACGCCGCTCTACCAGATTGATTTGGAGCTGCGGGAGAAGATCGGCTTTTTTGATTTCAAACTCATCATAGGCAACGCAGCTGACCCGGTGCGGGTGCGGCCGATTTTTGAAGAGTATCGCCCCGCGGTTGTTTTTCATGCCGCGGCCTATAAACACGTGCCGATGATGGAGGACCACCCCTACGAGGCGGTGCTGAACAATGTGACGAGTACCATGCTGCTGGCGGATCTGTCGGTGGAGTTCGGCGTGAGTCGCTTCGTGATGATTAGCACCGATAAGGCGGTGAACTCAAGCAACGTGATGGGGGCGAGCAAACGCATATGCGAGATATACACGCAGATGCTCTCCCAGCAGCAGAAGGCGACACGTTTTGTCACCACCCGTTTTGGGAATGTGCTGGGGTCAAATGGGTCGGTCGTGCAGCGGTTTAAGAAGCAGATTGATGAGGGCGGCCCAGTTACGTTGACCCATCCAGATATACGCCGCTTCTTCATGTCAATCCCTGAGGCATGCCAGCTGGTGCTGCAGGCGGGCACCATGGGGGAGGGGGGCGAGATTTTTGTGTTTGACATGGGTAAGCCGGTGAAGATTCGGGAGCTGGCGGAAAAGATGATTCAACTTTCGGGGCATGTACCCGACCAGGAGATAAAAATAGTCATTACCGGCCTTCGCCCTGGCGAGAAGCTCTACGAGGAGCTACTGGCCAACGGGGAGAACACGATGCCCACGAGCCACGAGAAGATATTGCTGGCGCGGGTGCGCACGTACGAAGAGGGCGAGGTGCGGCAGAAGATAGGAGCATTGCTTGAGAGCTTAGGCTCCGGCGATGACTTTGAGATCGTGCGGCGCATGAAGGACTTGGTGCCTGAGTTTGTAAGTAAGAATTCTCGGTTTGAGGCGTTAGATGGGGAGCAACAAGCGAATAAGGGTTGAAGACCTGGCGAAGCCGAGCGAATTCGTTAGCGATGTGCCGATCCAGGTGCGGTTTAACGATGTGGACATACTCGGCCACGTGAATAACTCCATGTACCAGCAGTACTTTGATCTTGGGCGGGTGCATTACTTCCGTCAGATGCCAGACCCAAAGCCTGACTGGTGGGGCGTGACGGTGGTGATAGCCCATCTGGACATTGATTTTTTTACCTCGTTGCTCCCGACCGATACGGTGTCGGTGTGCACACGGGTGCTGAACATGGCGGGGCGGAGCTTCCGCATGGAGCAGCTTCTTTATAAGCATGATGCGCAGCAGACGGTGTGCGCCCGCTGCGAGTCGGTGATGGTGGGTTTTGACGCGGAGAAGGGGTGCTCTGCCCCCATAGCAGCCTCGTGGAGAAGAAAAATCTGTGAGTTGGAGAATTTGAAGGGGGAAGAATAGGTTCGTATCCTAATCTTGTCGCTGTCCGTTTACCCTGCGTATCTATCCCATTCTACCACCTCTCCGCGAGAGCTGTAGTCTTCCACAAGGCGGGCGTAGAGCGCATCGTGCCGTGCGAGGGCGGCGTTGCCCACAATGATCATCTGCTCGCGCGCACGGGTGAGCGCCACATTTAATTTTCGGTCGACAAGCTGCTCCTCGATGGTGGTGCGGCTGTCGGTAAGGAAATCGAGCTGGAAGAGGTGCTGCAGCGTGAGGCCGTAGATGATTACATCCCGCTCGCTCCCTTGGTATCGCTCCACGGTGTCAACGGTGATGGCCTCAAGCGTGTTGCTGGGGATATTGCTAGCGGCGATGGCTCGGAGGGCGAGTCGCACCTGCGTAATTTGGTTGCGGTAGGGCACGATGACCCCGATTTGCTGGGCGGGTGCAAAGGGGCTGCGGCAGTGTTGGTAGATTTCGAGTATGGCCTTAACGATATGGGCGATGGCTGCTGCTTCGGCGGGGTTGCTCTTGCCGTTGCAAGTGTGGCTGCTGTCGTGGGGTGATGGCACGTTGAAGAAGAGCGTGCGGTGGGCGCAGAGGAGTGAGTGCAGTGGAGAAGGTGTGGGCGAGAGGAGATTTAGAGAAGAGGTTTGATGGTGAAGCGGCACGGGCGAGAGCTTATTCCCATAAAAGTAACGATTGGCGAAGTCCGCCACGTCGGGGTGCATGCGCCCTTGGCGAGTGAGCTGGTAGGCAAATCGTGGGTCGCAATGGTGGAGCCGGTAGAGGCGTTCAAAGAGCGATTCGCGGCAGTCGGTTAGTCCAATGGCTTGAAGGATGGGGTCGGTGACGGCGGAGTCGCGCTTTGGTTGCATTACGACTGCGGGGAGCTGGCGGTGGTCGCCGATGAGTACGAAACGCTGGATGGAGGGTTCCTCCGCGTTGCGCGTAGCGCAGAGCAGCCCAAGGAGGTTTGGCTCAAGGATTTGCGAGGCCTCATCGATAATGGCAAGCGAGAAGCTTTTGAGCTGGAGCAGCTCGGGTGCGTTGAGGAGCGAGGCGGTGGTGCCGATAAACACGCGGGTTTTTGAGATTAGATCCACGGCATCGTCAACGTTACGGCAGCCTTTTGTTGCCTCGCGCAGTAGGCGTTGGCGGTAGCTTTCGCCGCAGCCGAATAGGGAGCCTACGCGTAGATAGCTTATGTTGTCCTTTTCTAGCTTGGAGCAGATTTCATCCACGGCGCGGTTGGTGAAGGAGAGGAGCAGCACGTTGGCACCGGGCGTTGCTAGCTCTTCGCGAAGAATGCACATCAGACCGAATGAGGTTTTTCCCGTGCCTGGGGGCCCCACCACAAGGAAGAAGTCAAGAGCTTGCTTGGCTCGTAGGGCCAGGCTGTTGAATTCTTCATTGCCATTGGGTAGAGTGTGGTCAAGGCGTAGGGTGCGGGAGGAGTCGGTTCGTGGGGGGCGGTTTGCAAGGAGGAGGTTGCGACGGTCTTCGGTGGTGGTAAGTAGCGAGAAGAGAGACTGTAGCTGGAGCTTTTCCGATGAGTCGTAACGGTCATGCTCAATGGCCCAGCGTTGCGACGGGGTGCCTGCAAAGATGGCCATGTTGCGCTGCGGAGCGCGTAGGGTTACTGTGACTTGCTGGGGGGATAGGGTCTCGATGGTTCCGCGGAAAATCATGCCGGCTGTGGCGCTCGGAGTGGCGTTGATGCTGTAGGCATGCAGCACCACGATGTCGCCCGTGCGGAAGTTGGTATTGCTATCGCGGAGATGCTGCGGGACGAGGAATGTGACTTTCGCCACGCCGTTGTCCTCTGCTGCGGGCGTGAGCGAGCCTACTGCGAGATCGTACAGAATGGATCCAGCCTCACGCTTTTCGTGGAGGGAGGCGCACCAAATTGAAGCGAATCCATCAATTTGTCTCTGCGGTGCGCCGATGCGCCCGAGTAGCCGTTCGCGGCTGATGAAGGTTACGAAGCGGAAAAAGTATGCGCGCGCAAGGGGCGGGGCGGAGCGCAAGGTGTCCACGAATGCTTCAACCTCTGGGCGTGTATACTCAGTCCAAAGCGTAGAGGAGGAGTTGTTCGGTTTAAAGCTATCCACGGAGATTCGGTTAAACATGGACTCAACGTCCTCGTGCGCGAGGGCGTAGTCAAGGTGCGCAATGCGGTTGCGGATTTTAATGCACTGTCCAAGTAGCTTGGGGGCCGGCCCGGTGCGGACGAGGCCGTTGGGGTATTTTGAGTAGAGCAGCGCGCCGCTCACCCTGTCGTTTGGGACGTGGAGTCCGTAGCGTAGCATGGCCTGGTAGAGCAGGAGCTGGGCGAAATGGTCGGTTTTATATTGCAGAAGCCCATCGGGGTGTTGCTGCGTGAGCCACTCGTCGCACTTCCCGCTTTTCTGTTCGATTAGTACCCTGTAGTCGCTTTGCAGGAGGTCTGTGCGGCCCTGAAGGCCGAGCGTGTCGCAGAGGAGGGTGGGCTCGAGTACCACCTTCTCAAGGTTATACCCCTGGAGGTCGGGGAGTTGGTTCGTGACGATGGAGTCAATGTTGGCGAGCTGGAAGCGGCCCTGCGTGTGGAAGCCGGCTTGCTTTACCTCGTTGTACTGCTGGGCTATCTTCAGCGCATTATGCTGGAAAAAACGTTTCACGTTTTCCCTGTAGTCGGTGGGGGCATCGTCCTTTTGGTGAAGCCGAGCGTCAAGGAGCTGACCCGAAAAGTTACCGAGGAGGATGGGTGTTGATGAGGGGCTGGGGGTAAAGAGGTCCTTTAGGTACCAAAGGGGGGAGATGCTAACGGGCCGGAGGCAGCGTGTGATGTCGGTGATGTTGATGAGGAGGTCGGGGAGGCATAGGATGAGATCGGCGGTGATGGTTCCATCATTTCCCCTTGCCGGGCGCACCAGGGAGAGCTGCATTCCCTCGAAGAATAGCTGGTTGAGGTATCCCCAGGTGCCGAAGCGGTTCTCAGTATTGTAGCGGAGCTTGGCGTAGCCCTCATTATCGATTTCACCGTAGGCGAAGTCGTTGTCCCAGCTGGTTACCACCATCCTTGCGGATTCGCTAAAGGCGTGGTGCTGCGCGAGGGGAATGTGTTGTTGGGGAAGCTTCTCGTTTAGTTCGTGCGGGAGGGAGATTTGGCATAGCGCAGCGATGAACTCCGCGATGCACAGTGCGTTTTCGGCGATTGTTCTTTGCTGTTCCGCCTCTGTTAGCTCGTTGGTGCGGCGAAGGCGGTTGCGGGTGGCGTTGAGGAAGGCGCGATCGGCTTGCGGGTAGTTGATTTCGCGGCAGAGGTAGTCCATGCGGGCGAAAGGGGAGCTGAAAAGGATATTTGCGCCCTGCGTGCCCTCGGTGAGGGTAGAGCTGAGGATGAGCGAGAGGGCCTGGTAGCCCTCCGCGATGGGTAGGGTGAGCGCGCTGTCCACAGCGTCAAGGAGGGTGCGACCGCGCTCCGTGGAAAGGTTGATAGGAATTGCCATTAGCCAGTGAAAAAGTATTTTGCAAAGGTAGGGAAAATGGAGGGGGAAAGGGGGGGGAGTTTGGGGCAACGAATGCCCATTTTTAAAGTCTGACATTTGCACAATTTACCTACCTATTACTCTATTTATGTATGTTGATTGTTTTTTTTGTATACGTCTGCTGGATTTTCAAATTTCTTAAAATCAAGCAATTACAAAAATGAGACAAAAAATTCCAAGCTCTGGCTTGGAGAAGATAGTGAAAGGGTTGACCTTGCGCACGTGGTTTGGCGAAAACAAAAAACAGTTAGTCATGAGAAAGTATTGTTTATTCCTGTTGTTGGTAGCTGCTGGGAGCATGGCGTTGGGGGGATGCAGCAAGGAGAATGACAAAGAGAAAGAAAGGGAAAGCGTAGAAAATGCCATAGCTGCCATGGTCGGGCATTATGGCGCGTATGCAGTCTCTAAGAATCCCGTAGTAAGTTCAAGCAATAGTGTAATGCGTAAAGCATTTCAAGATTATGCGGATGAGTTGTCCAATCTGTTTAGCGGTCCTACTAGTATAGATGTGAGGCGGGATGGGAAAAGCGGAGTTACAGTGGACTGCATGGAGTGCATCTTTAAGAGCATAGATATAAAGCCGGTTCTTGGTGATGTCTGTATGAACATTACATCCTATAGTATGACGCAAGAGAGTGAAAAGTTCTTGACAACCGTGGAGGTTAAGCCGGTTGGAAGTGAACTTTCGATGGATTTGCAGGGACGTAAATACAGCGTTTCTTATTCAAAAGAAAAGGAGAAGCTTTACTTGACTGCGAAGTTAAAGTTTACAATGGCTCTCAAGGAGGACCCCGCCATGGTGGGAACTGTAACAATGGACATGACGATAATAGGAACAAAGGAGTAAAAACGAGGAGATATGAACAAATTTGTACGATTGGTTAGGAGGTTGGCCATAGCCGCTGTGTTGACGCTAGGGGCGGCAGTAGCCTTTGCGCAGGAAGGGACACCCATTGATGTGGTGTACCTTAAAAATGGAAGCGTTGTGCGTGGAACTTTGGTGGAGTATGCCGCAGGTAAAGGGGTAAAAATTAAGACCGCCGATGGGAGTATCTTTGTGTACGCAGAGGCTGAGGTGGAGCGAGTGGCCCGCGAGTTCGTGAAGGAAGAAAAGAGAGAGGCTGTAGCAGAAAGCAACGAGGAGTTGCAGGTGCAGAATGTAAGTACGCGCAAAAAGGGTTTCCATGCGTTTTTTGAGGCAGCCGTTGGAGGGGCCTCCGGGCTGATGGTCGGAACTACGCCTGCACTTACATTGGGGTACCAAGCGTCTCCGCTGTTCTTCATAGGTGGAGGGTTTGCCATAAACAATTACCTTATCTTGCTAGACGAGGTGGAAAACATTTACCATTTTGGGATGCCGTTCTTTGTAGATGCGCGTTTTGATATTGGGCGCAAGCACTCTTTTTTCATTGACACTCGGGTAGGCGGAACGGCTCTTTTCAGCCAGTACGATAAGGGGGGATTCTTCTTTGCGCTCACGCCTGGAGCTCGTTTCGCTTTCCCCGATGGCTCTGGGGGAGTTAGTTTAGGGCTTGGCTATGAGGGGACTCTAGGCGCCACTTTTTATATGAAGTTTCGCGAGCTGGGGGAGTCTGCGCTGGTGCAAGGAGGATTGCATGCCGTGATGTTCAGATTTACAGTGGATTTTTAGTCATTGCTTCAGCAAGTAGCGGTCGCGCCGCCTGGGTTCCTTTGTGGAGCTGGGCGGCGTGCCGCTATGTAAGCGGAGTGCAAGGATTGCACCAGCAAGGCCTTTTAGAGTTGTCCTCCGCGATGCGTGAGGATTTGCGTACCTTTGTCACAGTTTAAAATGATGTAAAGGGAGAATATATGAATAGTTTCGTACGATTAGTTAAAAGGCTGGCAATAGCCGCCGTGCTGACGCTAGGGGCGACAGTAGCCTTTGCGCAGGAAGGGACGCCCATCGATGTGGTGTACCTTAAGAATGGGAGCGTTGTGCGTGGAATGCTCATGGAGTACACCAAGGGCAAAGAGGTGAAAATTAAGACTGTAGATGGGAGTGTTTTTGTGTTCACCGCGGCGGAGGTGGAGCGTGTGGCAAAAGAGTTTGTGAAAGAGGGGGAGAATGGGGCTGTAGCAGCGGGCGATGGGAAATCCAATGGGTATTCACGCCAGAGGGGTTTTCGTGCTTTTTTTGAGGCATCCATTGGAGGGGCTCCGGGGTTGGTGGTGGCATCTACGCCGGCACTTGCATTGGGGTACCAAGCGTCTCCGCTGTTCTTCATAGGTGGAGGGTTTGCCATAAACAATTACCTTATCTTGCTAGACGAGGTGGAAAACATTTACCATTTTGGGATGCCGTTCTTTGTAGATGCGCGTTTTGATATTGGGCGCAAGCACTCTTTTTTCATTGACACTCGGGTAGGCGGAACGGCTCTTTTCAGCCAGTACGATAAGGGGGGATTCTTCTTTGCGCTCACGCCTGGAGCTCGTTTCGCTTTCCCCGATGGCTCTGGGGGAGTTAGTTTAGGGCTTGGCTATGAGGGGACTCTAGGCGCCACTTTTTATATGAAGTTTCGCGAGCTGGGGGAGTCTGCGCTGGTGCAAGGAGGATTGCATGCCGTGATGTTCAGATTTACAGTGGATTTTTAGTCATTGCTTCAGCAAGTAGCGGTCGCGCCGCCTGGGTTCCTTTGTGGAGCTGGGCGGCGTGCCGCTATGAAGGCGGCGTGCTGTGCCGAACCACTAATTATTTTTTAGGTTATTCGTCGCGATGCGAAAAGTTTGTTTACCTTTGGTGCGTCTAACGGTTGGCCTTTTATCGGGACAGTATGAGAGATGCAAGGATGGGTGGTGTTGCAAGGGTAACGTTCGTTGCGTTGCTATTCGCCGTGTTGGGCATGCATGCCTCGTGCGAAAAAGAGGGGGTATCATCGGGTGAGCACGGTACCTTTAGCCATATTGGTGAGGTTGCGGAGGCGCGGAGCGGAGTGAAGATTTTCTACGGGCTTCCCGTAGGCGGAGCGAGAGGCGGGGCTTTGGGGCCAGAGTGGGGCGAGAAGTGCGAGGCGAAAGCGAAGGTCAGTGAGCTACCGGGCATTCATAGGGTTGTGCTAGACGAGGAGTTCGGCGGGAAGGGGAAGATTTGGTTTAGCGTGGTGACACGCTACGAATGGATGTGGACGCTACCAGCTGGCGTAAGCCGTGTGGCTCTGGAGCCGGAACAGCCGTTGATGCTGCGGGGGTACGCACCTGTGGAGTCGGGTATCAATTGGCGTTTGGAGCACACTGCGAGCAAGACGAGGCTATACGCCACCTCCTATTCCCTTGCCCTCCGCTATGCGCTCAGCGGTGCGCGCTCCGAACGTACCATCCCGAAGGATGTGGAGAGGATACAAGTGTTAAACGTGTATTGCCAATAGAGAAGGGAGATGATTATGAGGCGTTTGTTAATAGCGGTAGCGATGTTGCTTTGTGTGGCTGGGTTGGCGCAGGCGCAGGTGGTGTGCGTGGATGGGGGGTATGCCTATTCCAATCAGTACGGGTCGCAGCTTAATCTATTGCCCGAGGGGCGTAGCTCCTTTGCCGGGGGACTGGCCATTGAGTATTTGCGGCAGCCGCATTTCTACCTGCGTAGCGGGTTGGGCTACAGAGCTGTGGGAGGAAATGATACGCAGAATGCACCGTTCACCTCCAAGAAGGGAGGGCGGCAGGCCAATGAGACGTTCCATATGCTACAGTTCAACACGGTGGTGCGCACGGGGTATCGTGTTGGGGCAATGGAGTTTTACCTTGGCTTTGGCCCAAAGCTAGACTTTTTGATGGGAAAGCGTGAGTTTAAGGAAAAGCTATTCGCGGATTATAAAGCTAATCGAGTGCTGTTTGGGCTGCGCTACGAGGTAGGGCTGGATTTTTGGATGGCGCAGGACAAGGTGAAGTTGGGTTTGCTGTGGAACTACGAGAACGATGTGTCAACCTTTGCAAAGTCGGAAGGGAATAGGCTGTACAATCAAAGTTATGGTGTGCAGCTCTCCTTGGGGGTGCGTTTGGGAGGATTGAGGGAAGCGGCTTCGCAGGCTGAGAACTAGCGTGCAGTAAAAAGAACAGGGGGCAATGCTCCCAAAGGATGGAGGATACGAGAAATGCCAAAGCTATCAGAGAGAGCAGAGCGTATGCCGGCATCGCCGATACGCCGATTGGTTCCATACGCCGATGCGGCGAAGGCGCACGGGGTGAAGGTGTTCCACCTAAACATAGGTCAGCCGGACATTGAGACTCCCCAATGCGCGCGAGAAGCTGTACGGCAGGCCGAGGTGAGCGTTGTGTCGTACAGCAATTCGGCGGGTAATCTGAGCTTCCGTGAAGGGCTGGTGCACTACTATGCCAAAGTGGGGGTTTCGCTGCAGGCGAGCGATATGATTATCACCACGGGCGGCTCAGAGGCTATCACGATAGCCTTGGCGGCGTGCATGAACCCGGGGGATGAGGTAATTATCCCGGAGCCGTTCTACGCGAACTACAACGGCTTCGCGGAGCAGAATGGGGTGAAGGTGGTGGCGGTGCCGTCAGACATCCGTCACAACTTTGCGCTGCCCCCGATGGAGGAGTTTGAGAAGCGCATCACGCCGCGCACAAAGGCCATTATGGTTTGCAACCCGAACAATCCGACGGGGTATCTCTACACGGAGGCGGAGGTGCGGCAGCTCGGAGAAATCGCCAGGAAGCATGATTTGTACCTGCTAGCGGACGAGGTGTATCGTGAGTTTTGCTACGATGGCAACAAGCACCACTCGGTGATGTCGCTGCGCGGCATGGAGGATTACACGATACTTTTGGACTCGGTGTCGAAGCGTTATAGCCTCTGCGGAGCGCGGGTGGGCGTGCTGGCAACGCGTAACAAAGCGTTGCTGGCGGCGATGATGAAGTTCGCGCAGGCGCGGCTCTGCCCCCCATTCTACGGTCAGATAGCGGCGGAGGCGGCGCTGAACGCCCCAGAGTCGTACTTTAAGGCGGTCTACAATGAGTATATCGCGCGGCGCGATTACATGGTGAATGCGCTTAACGAGATTCCGGGAGTCTTTTCGCCGATGCCCCATGGAGCGTTCTACACCGTGGTGGAGCTGCCGGTGGACGATGCTGATAGGTTCGCCAAGTGGCTGCTGGAGGAGTATAGCTACCAAGGGCAGACGGTGATGGTGGCCCCTGCGTCTGGGTTCTACTCCACACCTGGTTTTGGGACACGGGAGGCGCGGTTGGCTTACGTGCTGAAGCTGGAGGACTTGAAGAAGGCCATGGAGGTGCTACGCCACGCGCTGGAGGGGTATCCGGGGAGGATACGCTAGCGACTTCTATGCGAGGAGTGCGACGGTGCGAGGCGGCGGTGCTGCTGGTGCTGATGCTGGTAGGGGCGTGCGGGTGTGCATGGGGAGGGTCGCAATCGCAACAAGAGAGAAAAGTATCAAAGGGTCGGGTGCGGAGCGAAAGCGAAGCCCCGATACGGGTGGGCGCGGCGCGTACGGAGGTGTACGTTCCGCGCCTCTTGTCTAAACGAGTGGGGCTTGTGTGCAATCACACCTCTATGGTGCAAGGGCGAAGGCTCGTGGATACGCTGCTGGCGAGAGGAGTGAACGTGGTGCGCCTCTTCTCGCCGGAGCATGGGCTACGTGGCGCGGCCGATGCAGGGGCGGCGGTAAGCCATGGGAGGGACGAGGCGACAGGGATCTCAATTGTAAGTCTCTACGGACAGAGTAGAAAGCCTAGCGCACGGCAGCTGGAGGGGCTAGATGTCGTACTTTTTGACATGCAGGACGTTGGGGTGCGTTGCTACACGTACGCTTCCACGATGCACTACGTGATGGAGGCGTGCGCCGAGCAGCATGTGGCAGTGATGATTTTGGATCGCCCCAATCCGAATGGCTATTTCATTGATGGCCCAGTGCTGCAGGAAAAGTACAAGTCGTTCGTGGGGATGCACCCCGTGCCGTGGGTGCACGGGATGACGCTTGGGGAGTTGGCTTTGATGATTAATGGGGAGGGGTGGCTCAAGGGCGGGGTGCGTTGCGATTTAGAGGTGATACCCTGTGAGAACTACACCCATGCGCGGCATTACGATGTTCCGGTTGCACCATCGCCCAACCTACCAACGCAGAAGTCCATTCTGCTCTACCCCACGTTGGCATTCCTTGAAGGAACAACGCTCAGCGTAGGGCGCGGCACCGATTGGCCCTTTGAGGTGGCAGGGAGTCCCGATTTTGTAGAGGGAGAGTTTGTCTTTACCCCCACGTCGCGGCCTGGCGCTAAGAACCCGCCGCATGAGGGGAGGGAGTGTCGGGGCATCTCATTGGCAACGTTGCCCGACTCGGTGATCTACGCTGAGGAGGGTATATTCCTTTTCGTTCTGCAAAGGTTGTATGCAATGCGAAGTAGGGGGAAGAAGTTCTTTATCCCATTTTTTGACAAGCTGGCAGGCACACCTAAGCTACGGCAGCAGCTAGAGCAGAATATGAGTGCCGACTCCATACGGATGGGATGGCAAAAGGAGATTGACCATTTCAAGGAGAGGCGTAAACCGTATCTTTTGTACGAATAGTAAATAGAGAGTAGAGGATTAAGCATGGAGGCTGAGAAAGGGCTGTTTCGAGAAGAGCTTGAAGGGCTTCAAGCGAAGCGTAATGCTGCACTTACGTTTGAGGAGCGAGGGGCCGCGCTACGAGGCATAGAGGAGATGCTCAAGGCGGGGGAGCAGCAGTTGCTGAATGCCGTTTGGAATGACCTCCATAAGTCGGCTGCGGAGACCTATATCACGGAGATAGACCAAACGCTACGGGAGGTACGGCTTTTTCGTAGAAAAATGCGGCGTTGGGCGCGGCCAAGGCATGCAGGCTTCTCCCTGATGCATTTTGGCGCGAGGGGACGAGTAATTGCCGAACCCTACGGAGTGGTGTTGGTTATGTCCCCATGGAACTACCCTATACAGCTGGCGCTGATGCCTGCGGTAGCAGCCATCGGGGCGGGCAATCGGGTTGTGCTCTCAATGTCGCCGCGCGCAAAGGCGACGTTGGAAGTGGTACGCCAATTGGCTGCATGGTACGTGTCGTCTGATGTGCTGCGGGTGGTGCCGGCGGGGGTGCAGGATGCCCCCTATATTCACACCTACCGGTACGATTACGTGTTCTACACGGGCGGACCAACGTTTGGGAGAACCGTGGCGCAGTACGCCGCGGGGTGGCTCTGCCCCTGCACGCTGGAGCTGGGAGGGAAATCGCCCGTGATTGTTTACGGGGAAAAGAATCTAGAGAGGGCAGCACGGCGTATCGCGTGGGGCAAATGGCTCAATGCGGGGCAGACGTGCGTTGCCCCCGACTACGTTTTGGTGGAACGCAGCGAGGCGCATAGGTTCATGGAGCTTATAGTGCGGTGCATTGGGAAGAGCTTTGGAAAGGATGTGGCAGAGTCGGCGGACTACGCTCGCCTAGTGGACGAAGGGGCGGCGAAGAGATTACAATCGCTTCTAGAAGGATTAGATGTGGTGAGCGGCGGGGAGGTGAAAGAGGGGCAGAAATACATGTCTCCCACGGTGGTGTATAATCCCCCGGCGGATCATCCCATTATGCAGGACGAAATATTTGGACCTATATTGCCCATAGTGCCAATTGACACTTTGCAAGAGGCTATAGATTACATCAATAGGCGCGAACGTCCGTTGGCGCTCTATTTCTTTGGGGACGGTGCTAGCTGCCGCCAAGTGCTGTCGCAGACGCGGAGCGGAGGGGTGTGCCGAGGAGACACGGTTATCCATATTACGCATCCGAGGCTTCCTTTCGGGGGTATCGGTGGCAGTGGGTACGGGCAGTACCATGGGCGTGCTGGCTTTGAACTCTTTACCCACCGCAGGTCTGTGCTTGACGCCTCGAAGTCTCCCGAAATAGCCATGCGCTATCCCCCCTTTAAGGAGCTTAAGCGGGTAAAGCAGGTGCTTGGAGCGTTAAGGTAGTTGAAAATAAACGAGAAATACTGCCGTAGACGCAACGGCGAATGACGTTAAAACCGCATTTTAACAGACGTTCGCAAAAAAAAACTATTATTATATACTCTGTATTAGAGGGTTGAAATTTTTGTGGTGCAGTACGTTTGGAAGTGTGCCATTAGTTTTAGATATTTGTGAAGTTTTTAGCTCCTATTCAGAGGGGAGGTACAGAGTACCAATTTCGTTCTACATCTCAGAAGTTTTTTGGAGGGAAGGTTTATGAAACTCAAAGTGTTCTTTGCATGGGTTATTGGAGGGTTTATGGCGATGGTGATAGTGGTGCAGGTGGCGGCAATTATCAACCGAGTGCTTTTGGAAGATTACCAACGTGCGATAGATCAACAGCAGTTACTTATTTCCCTTTCGAATGAATTGCAGCAGTCGTCAGATAGGCTCACTGAGGCAGTGCAGAACTATGTAGGTTCGGGCGATGCGGCGTGGATAGAGAGGTACAACGCGGTGTTGTCAGTGCGAAATGGGGAGACGGCGCGGCCCGATGGGCGCGTAGTGGCGTTGCGTGATTTGTTCAAGGAGGGAGGCTGTACCGATGCGGAGTTGGCGTTGCTTGCGGCGGCGGAGAAAGAATCAAATAGGTTGGCAGACATAGAGCGTCAGGCGATGGAGTTAATGGCGGAGCACAGCGGGGGGCAAGGGGAGGCAGATGCACATCAGCGGCGAGATGATGCTCTCCTAGTAATATTTGGGGATGAATACCATGCAGCAAAGGATTCGATCGCGGCACCCATTGAAAAATTTCAGGAGGCTTTGGCGACACGTACGCGTGGGGATCTAGCGTTGTGTGCTAGGCGGTCTGAGGTAATAGGGTCTGTGATAGTTGTGCTTATGGCGCTGTGTGTTGGCATGCTAATCTACGCATCGATAAGGATTAAACGGCGGGTGTTGCAGCCGTTGGGGGCAGAGCCCAAAGCGATGCAGGCGTTGGCGCATGACATTGCGGAGGGCAAGCTTCGATCGTATGATGTGGCGCAGTATACTAATGGCAATGTGGCGGGTTCGCTTGCCCTGATGAGCGAGAAGCTGCATGAGGTGATTCAAAAGGTACAGAAGTCGAACGAAAAGTTGAGCGCATCGAGTGAACAAATGGAGGGTATAGCATTGCGGATCGCGGATAGCAGCAATACGCAAGCGAGTTCGGCCGAGGAGATAACAGCGACTGTGGAAGAGATGACGGCGACGGTACACGCTACATCGGATAATGCTCAGGAGGCTCGGCAGTTGACAAGGACCTCCATGCGCTCCGTGGAGGGCAATTTGGAAGAGGCGCGGGCGGCGCAAGCTGCGGCCTCTGATATAGAGCAGCAGATTGCGCTAATAAGGGGTATAGCGCAGCAGACCAATATCTTGGCGCTTAACGCAGCAGTGGAAGCCGCCAGGGCGGGCGAGCACGGGCGCGGATTTGCGGTGGTTGCGGCCGAGGTGCGTAAGCTTGCCGATGCGAGTGGTAGCATTGCTGACAAAATCGCTACTCTTTCGCATGCCTGCGTGGAGGCAACTAAGCAAACCGCCGAGAAGTCTGCCCAGGTGGCGCAGGAGATGCGCAAGAATATTGGGTTCATCGATGAAATAGCCACATCGCAGGATGAGTTGGCAAGAGGTGCAGACAACATTAACACCGCCATTCAGCAGCTTTCGGGCGTAGCGCAGGAGTCGGCAAATTCAAGCAATCAGCTAGCTACTACCGCTTCGGAAGTGAGGAAAAATGTGGAGGAAGTAAGCGGGGTCATTGGCTTCTTTAAGAGGTCATAGCTCTCCCGCTTCAAGACCTTGCATAAAAGCGCATTCCGCTCTTTTGAGGGGAATGTGCTTTTAAACAAGGTGGGGCATCAGCAAGCAAGAGGGGTCACTTCTTTTGCATTTTGATCATGTCGTCAAGGATGGGCCCCACCTGCTCCGCCCCGATACGTTTGGCAAAAATCGTGTAGTCCGGTTTTAAAATGTAGATGACTGGGGTGCTATAGATATCGTAATTTTTGTCAAAATTTGACTTGCGGTAGGGATCCCATACGTGGTGCCACCCTATTAGGTTGTGCTCCTTTATGTACTCCGCCCACTTGGGGCCATCGCCCTGCGTCATAAACCCGATGATTTCTACCCCTTGGCTTTTGTGTGCCTTGAATGCGGAGTCAATCTTTGGCACAGCCACCCGGCAGTGGCTACATCCTGGCTCCCAAAAGACGATTACGATGGCCGTTTTAGCCTTCACATCCGTCAGCTTGAAGGGGCGTTGATAGATGTCGTCCACGGTGAAGCTAGGCGCTTTAGCCCCGATGAGATTTGGGCGGACCGCATCGGCACGCTCCTTAATTTTCTTGATAAGTTCATCGCTCACCCAGGGGGTCCTGCCCTTGAGGAAGTAGTTGTCGGCGATATGTACAAAGACGGCATCCATCCCCATTAGCTCGTGCGCTTGGTATTTATTGAGGAGGAAGGAGGAGAGGTAACGCATCATGCGCTCATTTTTGGAGGCGCGTTCCAAAAGGGTATCGCAGTAGCGGTAGAGCGTGTCTGGGATGGGCAGTAAGATTTTGTCGAGGAAGTAATTTAGCTTTGCCTCAAAGGTCGGGGTTCGCAGGAGTCCTGGGTAGGCGAGGTCGACGTTGTCCATGTAGTGCATGGCGTAGTAATGGAGACGCCACACCATGGCTGCCGAGTCGGGGTTGTGGGAGGTTTTCACGGCCGCGGGTGGTTCGGGGATTTCGGTCTCTTTGGTGGAGAGGATAAACTTGCCGAGGATGTCGTTGGCGTGTTTGGCCACCATGACATCGGCGTATTGCTCCATGTGTTTGACTGTCTCCTCCCGAATGGCTTTTGATTTCTTGTACGATTCGGTTGACTTTGGGTCTTTTTCGTTCTCGGCCATAGCCATGCTGTCGAGTTTGTTGACCTCTCGGAAGCGCCGCTGCGACTGCATGAGTTCGTGCTGGTATAGGAGGAAGTCATGCAACATGGGGGAACCCTTCACCTTTGTGGAGGAGTCTGCAATGTTGGTTGATGTGCCCGTGATGGAGAACTTTTGCTCCTGTCCGATGAGTATGTCGAAGTAGCTATGGTCGGTTGGCAGCACGAAGTACATCCCTTCGTCTAGCAGGGAGTCGCCCATGAAACGTACCTTTCCCGCAGTGGCGAAGGCAGAGTCCTGCACGAAGCGGCCATCGCTGTAGTAGTAGCCCAAGAGTACTGTATCGCCCGCCTTAAAGACTTCTGGGATGTTGATGGTGATATCGTATCCCTTGCTTTTGGCGGAACTTGCAAAGCTATTGATGCATGCCCCTAACGTTGCTGAGAGTAGAAGGGCGACTCGAATAATAGGTTTCATTTCTTTTTATCTCCTCTTTTCTTTTGCAAAGGTAGTCAATGCGCGCATTTTTTTGCATGGCGTTCTATTAAAAGCTGCTGCGCATCGCTATTCACTAACAAATAGCAAGCCGAAAGGGTCTATTGGAGGGAGTCGCTGCGTTCCTACTTTTTTTGTAAGGATTGCTGATACTGCGCGGCATTAGGTGCGCAGTATGCAACTTTTCACCATCTAGAATTTGTAAGTAAACGGAAAAGCAGTACCTTTGCAGCCGCTAGGGGGTATAGCTCAGTTGGCTAGAGCGCCTGCATGGCATGCAGGAGGTCAAGGGTTCGACTCCCTTTATCTCCACGAAGGGGTGAGGAGCGTTGCGGAAGTAGCTCAGTTGGTAGAGCATCAGCTTCCCAAGCTGAGGGTCGCGGGTTCGAGTCCCGTTTTCCGCTCAAGGGGAGAGGCGGACAACTTTGAGAAGAGGTTGTCCGCCTATTTTATTTCGTCAGAACTTTTTCCCGTTTTTTGGGGGTGTAGATAGGAGAAGCAGTAAAGGGCGCAAAGGGATACAGAACCGCGACGCTCGCTCCATACGCTGCGAAAAATATCTTTTTTACTACCTTCGCAGAGAAAATTTACGACTAAGGGTACAAATTGAACATGAAAACCGAAGAGACCAACCCGCTCAAGAGCGTTCTTGACGATTGCGAAGCCGCTATGAAAGGCAGTGGCAACGAGTATAAGCGAGATGGCGATAGCTCGCTCATGATTGAGCTGCTGGGAAAACGCCATATCATGGCCTTTAACGAGGACGATGATGAGTTTCTCCGTATCACGGCATCCTACGATAAAGACATCTTCGAAGGCACCCGCGCTGAATGCCTAGAACGGGTAAATCTTATCAACCAGCGCGTTAAGGTGGTGAAGGTATTTATCGATGACGACGATGATATGGCCTTCTCGGTGGAGATGTTTCTCGATCGGGCGAGGTTCTTCTCTGATATTTTCCAACGGCAAATACAAACGATTGATACGGGCGTGAGCCTCCTTAACAGTAATGACCACGCTGAGCTACAGCCTGAACGAACAGAAGGCTGTGAGACAAATGGGGAAAGCAACTGGTTAACCTCAGTGCTCGACCGCTGCGAGCAGCAGCTGGAGGAGGATGGGATATCCTTCAATCGCGTCGCTCACAACAAGCTCCTCTACACCGTGGCCGGGCGAAAGATTGCACTGACTTTTGAAGAGGATGACCTGGGCTACCTGTCGCTTACAACTGCGGAGGATAGCCGAAAGTTCCACTGTAGCCGAAAGAAGCTACTTGAGGTAGTTAACGGCATTAACTATGGCACAAAGGTTACCAAGGCCTGCATTAATAGCGACAACGTGTTGGTTTTCAGCGCGGAGGTGTACGTCAATTCTGCCACAGACTTCGCACGTCTGCTGCAACGATACTCGGTTAACCTAATTTGGTGCATGCGTGCCGCAATAAGGAAGTTCAACCTGAAAGGTTGGCTCCCTATGTGGCTACGCTAGGGTAATTCTAGTCGGTTCTGAAAAAATGGGCTGGTTTCTATGGGACCTGATGTGACGTCTCAGCAAACAATAAGATTTCCACTTTGGTGATAGGTTGCTCGGAATGCACGATGCTGCCGCCTTGCGTAACCCCCTCTTTATATCTACCTTTGCGAAAACCAAAAGGCTACGAATGGGGAAAAACAAGATGCGCCCTAAAAAGGCAAACGCACTCAAAGAGGTTCTTGATGACTACGAAGCCCAGCTGCGGAGTAAGCAGTATAAGTACGATCGGATCGATGACTCCACGCTCTTGTTGCCTCTCGTTGGGAAGATTCACGTCATGACCTTTGAGCGGCACGACGCTGACTTTCTGCGGGTTTTTGCACTCTTTCAAGGCCATGATTTTAAATGCTCCCGCTCGACCCTGCTGGAAAGTTGTAATCAAATCAACTACGATACCAAGGTGGTCAAAGTATACCTTGATGAGGACGGCGATGTAGAAATCTCCGCGGAGATGTTTCTAGACCGGTCGCGGTACTTCGCGGAAATCTTTCAACGCCACATTTCAACCATTGACTCTTGCGCTATGAAGCTCATGCGCCTCACACGCCCGCGGGAATAGCAAACACCACGATAGAAGATGGCCGAGGAGCGAAACAAGAACAATTGGCTGAACGGGTTGCTCGACAGCTGCCAGCAGGAGCTTGAAACGCGCAGCGTGCCCTGCGAACGTTCTTGTGTCAACGAGCTTGGGTTTGAAATCAAAGGTGTGCACTTCTCTCTAAGCTTTGAGGACCACGATGATGGGTTCATCAAGCTGTCAGTGGTTGTCGATGGTAAAAAGTTCCCCTACGGCCGCAAAAGGCTGCTTGAGGCCATTAACTCCGCCAACCTTGACACGAAGGTGGCCAAGGTGTACATCGATAGCCTCGGCGATTTGAACTTCAACGCGGAGCTCTACATCAATCCCGCAATGGACTTCAACCGTATTCTGAAGCGCCACATCAAAGCTGTTCTTGCCTGCATACGGGAGGTGAAGTTGAAGCTAGAGTAAGGAAAAGAGAGCGGCTAGGGCGTAGCATTTAGAGGTACGCGGATGTTGCAATGCTAGATGTCTGAAAAGCTACAAGGGCTGACGAGCAGCCTAACCTTGAACATTTGCAAAGAAATGAAAGGAATCGTATGAATTAGTTACCTTCGCGGAGAATAAAACGGAGGGAAACGATGGCGCAGGACGATGGATTTAAAACGCTAGTGGCGCATTGCAAGGAGTATGGGTTCATATTTCCGAGCAGCGATATATACGATGGGCTCAGCGCGGTGTACGACTATGGGCAGAACGGCGTAGAGCTTAAAAACAATGTCCGTCGCTACTGGTGGGAGGCGATGACGCGGCTGCATGACAACATTGTGGGGCTCGATGCGGCGATTTTTATGCATCCGAAGGTGTGGGAGGCCTCGGGGCATTTGAAGGCATTCAACGACCCCCTCATTGATAACCGTGACAGCAAGAAACGCTACCGCGCTGATGTGCTCGTGGAGGAGTGGATTGACAAGCAGGGGGAGAAGATAGAGAAGGAGGTGGTCAAGGCGGCCAAGCGGTTCGGCGAGGCGTTCGATAGGGAGCAGTTCGTGAGTACAAACGCCAGGGTGTTGGGCTACCAAAAGGCGATGGACGAGGCGCGGATGCGCATGGCGAAGTGCCTTAACGATAACGACCTGGAGGGACTGCGCCAGCTTATCGTTGATTTGGAGATCGCTTGCCCCATTTCGGGGACTAGGAATTGGACGGAGGTACGTCAGTTTAACCTAATGTTCGCCACGAAGCTCGGTTCGGTGAGCGATGATGCGAGCGAGATATACCTGCGCCCGGAGACCGCGCAGGGTATATTTGTGAATTATCTCAACGTGCAGAAGACGAGCCGCAAGCGTCTTCCCTTCGGTATTGCGCAGACTGGCAAGGCGTTCCGCAACGAGATTGTGGCGCGCCAATTCACTTTCCGCATGCGAGAGTTTGAGCAGATGGAGATGCAGTACTTCGTGAAGCCGGGGGAGGAGATGCAATGGTTTGAGTACTGGAAGGCGCAGCGCATGCGCTGGCACTTGGCTATGGGGCTCGGGGAGGCGAACTACCGATGGCATCCGCACGATAAGCTTGCGCATTACGCCAATGCCGCGGTGGACATTGAGTACCGCTACCCAATAGGTTTTAAGGAGGTGGAGGGCATCCATTCGCGCACCGATTTTGACCTGTCGAGCCATGAAAAGCTTTCGGGGCGAAAGCTGCAGTACTTTGACCCCGATGAGAATCGTAGCTATACGCCGTACGTGGTGGAAACCTCCATCGGGCTGGATCGCTGCGTGCTGATGCTGCTCGCGGGGTCTCTGCGGGAGGAGAAGGTGGCGAGCGAGGATGGCGAGGGCGATTCAAGAAAGGTGCTTTCGCTGCCTACGCAGCTAGCCCCGGTGAAGGTGGCCGTGCTGCCGCTGGTGCGTAAGGATGGCATGCCGGAGCGGGCGCGGGAGATTCTTGATGATTTGAAATGGAGCATGGCGTGCGACTACGAGGAGAAGGATACCATCGGGAAGCGTTACCGCCGGCAGGATGCCATCGGCACGCCCTTCTGCGTTACGGTTGACACGCAGACTCTGGAGGACGGCACGGTGACGGTGCGCGAGCGCGACACGATGGCGCAGGAACGCGTCCCGGCGGAGCGGCTGAAGGAGTATCTGGGCGACAGGGTGCTGCTGGAGGGTTTGCTGCGAAAGATTTAGAGATAGTAGGAGGATAGCGTAGAAGGCAGCCGCCAGTGGGGGCTGCCTTCTCTTTTTTAGGTGAAGTAGTGTTGAAAGTTGGGCTGGCTATTGAGAGACCGATCTGCGGATGGGGCTGCGTCTCTACTGATTTAGAAAGATTCCGTATTGATTGGAAAAGTTCTGCTTTTTGTTAAGAGGATTTTCTACGATGGGATGGGCATAGTGCGGAATCAGCGCATTGTTCCTCACGAGTTTCCTCACTTCATGCAGTGAATGTTGCGTTTCAATCTATAAAATGGTCTCTTGCATTTTGG
This sequence comes from uncultured Bacteroidia bacterium, assembly GCA_938038735.1. Classification (GTDB taxonomy): domain Bacteria; phylum Bacteroidota; class Bacteroidia; order Bacteroidales; family CAJPTX01; genus Bacteroides_D. Next base: position 84,748 of record CALHSW010000050.1, read on the forward strand.
TTAAAAAGAGTACCTTAGGGGGCGGAATGACTTATGGGGTTCAAAAGATGAGTTTGTCGTAGACTAAGCTCCAAAAAAATAGAGGGGGAACTATGAGGAAAGTTAGACTACTGTTTGTGCTGTTCCTTTGCGCGTTGGTGCATGAGGCGTGGGCGCAAGAGGTGGTGCATTTGGGCGATTGCTCGTTTGTGCCGGAGCAGAACGTGAACGGCGTGCGTGTACGCAGCGCGCAGCGCGGGCGGGACATTGATATGGGGGAGGTCACGGGCGGCAAGCATAACGTGCTGCTGCAATTTGCGAGCGTTCCCACAGCGGTGGAACAGGCGCGGCTAGAGCAGCGGGGCGTGCAGCTCTCGGGATGGGTGGGTGGCAATGCGTATTGGGCCTTGGTGGCTGAGGGCACGCGGCCGGAGGCTGCCTTGGCGGGCAGCAAGGCGCGCAGCGTTATGGGCACTCAGCCGGAGTGGAAGGCGAGCGGCGCGCTGCTGCGGGGCGAAGTGCCCGAGTGGGCGCAGCGTGGCAATGCGCACTTTGCTTTTGTGCTGCATTTTGCCGCGAATGCGAGCGAGCAGCAAGTGCGGAGCGATTTACTGAAGCTAGGCGCCCGAAGCCTTGCGGTAGATGCATCGCTGGGCTTCGCTAGCGGGGAGATGCCCATTGACCAGGTGCGGGCAGTGGCGGCGCTCGGCTACGTGCAGACGGTGCAGCCCATTTCGCCCAAGTACGAATTGCATAATGCCGAGGGGGCAGCCCTTGGCGGTGCTGCGCGCCTTCGCATGCTGCCATCGGAGGGCGGAAGAGGACTTTCGGGCAAGGGGATAAGAGCGGGCATATGGGATGGCAACGTGGAGCAGCACCCTGACTTTGGGGATCGTGTCGTACGCATGGAATTTGAGACGACTGGCGAGGGGGCGGAGCATGGTACGCACGTGGCGGGCACGATGCTAGGTGCGGGCTTGCAGGACATACGGGGGCGCGGCATGGCGCCCGAGCTGCGGGCCTGGACGTATAATTTCGGGAAGCAGTCAAATGGGTTGACCCCTATGCAGGAGATGAAGAACGCAGTGGAGACGCAAGGTATTACGCTTTCGCAGCATTCGTACGGCTATACCTTACAGCCCAAGTTCTACAAAATGTATGTGTATTTAGAAGAGTTCGCCCAGACGGATCAATTAACCTACGACAACCCAACATTCGTGCAGGTGTACTCTACGGGTAATGATCAAGAAAGGGGAGGTGCAGTAACCGAAGCGGAGCATGGCGATGCTCGCTTCGGCACGACGACGAAACGTGCGAAGAATGTGATACACGTTGGGGCGGTGGATGCACAGGGCGACATGACGGTGTTCAGCTCTTGCGGTCCTATGGATGATGGGCGCATGATTCCCACGATATGCGCGAAGGGGGAGCAGGTGTATAGCACCAAGCCTGGCGGGGGGTACCAAACCAAGGATGGAACCTCCATGGCATGCCCGACCGCTTCGGGGCACATTGCGCTGATTCAGGAGCGATACCGCCAAATCAATAGCGGGGCGGATATTCGAGTGGATGAGCTCATGGCGGTGCTGGCGACGAGTGCCACCGATGCGGGCAATAAGGGCCCCGACTACATGTATGGGTTCGGGGTGCTGAATGCCGAGCGAGCATTGGATGTGCTAGAGTCAAACTGTACCCATACGGGGTCCTTCGCAGCGAGTGCTACGGAGCCCCAGACGTTTACTGTGCGGGTGCCGAACGGAGCGAAAAGCGTGAGGGTAACCTTGGCATGGATAGACCCCGTGGTGTTCAAGGAGTACAGCTATGGGGAGAGTCCATTGATAAACGATTTGGATTTGCGGGTGACGGATGGGAAGGGGCGAGAGTATAAACCGATGGTGTGCAATCCTAGAAAGGCCGCGAGGCCCGCTGTGGAGGGAGAGGATCATGTCAACAATGTGGAGCAGGTTGTGATAGAGGATTTGGATGGTCAGTCAGGGCGAGACGTTACCATTAAAGTGTTGCCGCATCAAGTGGCGATGGGGCAGCAGCAATACTACGTGGCATACTGGTTTGATATGGGAGAGCTAGAGGTGCTTTCGCCCCGCAATGGGGATGTAGTGCTGCCGGGCGGCTCTTTCTATCTCCGTTTGGCGGGAGTGGATCAGCCATACGCCGTGGAGTATTCAAGCGATGGGGGTGCAAGCTACAATCGTGTGCTGCAGTTGGATAAGTTTGATGCCACGAAGGCGCACTACAAGAACCTGTCGGTATCGCTAGCGTCAGATGCCAAGATAACCGAGCGGGCCAAGGTGCGGGTGATAACGAAGGATGGGCGTGTGGCGGAGAGCAAAGGGTATTTTAGCGTGATACCGCAGGTGATGGGGTTGACTGTGAATAGCGTGGGGTGTGGCAATGAGGGATTTAAACTGCAGTGGATGGCGGCAGAGCAGGCTGAGAAGGGCTACGTAGTGCTGCGTTTGCACCGTGGAGAGAAGCAGTATAGCAAAGTGGCCGAAGTGGCGGCTGGCGTGACGGAGTACTCCATAAAGGCTGATCAGCTGCGTGCTGGCGATTTGTTCACGGTGGCGTGCAGAATGGGAGAGGAAACGTGGGGACCTCGGGCGGTTGCGGTGATGCCGAGGGTGCGGGAAATGGTTACGGTTAAGCAAGAAGCCCTACCATGGCGGGAGAACTTTATGGAGACCCCAACCCGCTACTTCACAGCCGATGTCCAAAAACCTAACAGCGAGACCTACATGAGTGCGTTGTATCCCTCCATGCCGCTGGGCTGCCACACCTACTCAACGACCGTGGGAGCGACCAACGATGAGTTTGATGTGAACGACCCATTTGCTGCCGGGCATGCAAAGAATACGATAAAATATGATTTTTGCGGCCTAGACCTGCGCAATATCCCGGCCGGTGAGGAAGTGATGTTGCATCTGCGGGTGGGCATGGCCTGGATGCCCATTAATGCGGATCGGGGCCCATGGTTTAGAGTCCTTATGGATGGAAAGCCGATTGCCGACGCAGCGGGTGTGGAGGTGCATGAGCGCTTGCCGCAGGCAATTGATTTGTACTACCGCATATCGGGCGGGGCGGTTCATGATTTGTCAATGCAATTTGTGGGGAAGTACGCGCACGATCGTTTACTGATGCACGAAATCGCTGTGGAGTCGGTGAAAGAAGGAAAGGATGTAGGGCTGACTATAATAAAGCTTCCGGACGATGGTGCGGAGCTGGGAGCGCAAGAGACGGTGAGGGTGCAGCTGTACAATGCGTATGCAACCCCCCAGCCCAAGGTGGATATTGTGTTGCTCCGCAATGGGGTAGAGGTGTGCAAGCGGGTGGAGCAAGACCTTCGGTCCTACGAGCGTCGGGCTGTGGAGCTGCCTATAGACTTGCGTTCGAAAAACATGCTGGGCGAGACGTTTGATATAGAGGTGCGGGCGCAGCTAGAGGGCGATGTGGCGTTGGAAAACAATGTTGTGCGGGGAACGGTGGTGAACGGCGGAAAGGTGTTCGCCATGCGCAAAGGGACGATACTATACACGCCTTTTGTTGACATCGTGGCAGACCCTAAACAGGTGTACCGTCTGAAGGAGGGAGAGCGATTGATATTCACGGATAATGGCGGTGCGTTGGGGGACTACTACTTTCCGCAGGCCTCTACCCTGAAGGTGTTACCGAGCGGTCCGGGGCGTATGGTGCGGGTTCGGTTCAATGAGTTTAGCAGCGATAGGGAAGGGGCGGCACTATTTGTGATAAACGCGACGGTGCCGGAGGATTTGAAAACGTCTGACGTGAGCTATGACCGAGCGCTGCGAGGCAGCGATGTGTTGCCATACGGCACGGTGTCGGGAGCAACCGATGGCGCATTGACGTTCTATTTTGAGGCGCATCGGGGCGGGAGCGGCTGGATTGCCGAGATTGATGAGGTGCCGCTGCAGAATGCGCTGACCTTGGTCAGTGCGCAGGCGCAGGAAGTGGGGACGAGCGAAAAGGGGGAAGTAACGGTGAAGGTACGCGTGCGGAATAACTTTGAGAAAAAGGTGGAGAGGATAAACCTACACTACTACCTTGATGACAAAACGGAGGATGAATTGCTTGGGGAGTCGCTGGCCGCAAAGGAGGAGAAGGAGTTCGTTTTTAGCAGGAAGGTGAAGGCAGGAGTGGGACAGGACGCAGAAGTATCGGTGTGGCTGGAGTGCGAAGAGGATACTGACGGTACCGACAATACGGCGGAGGTACCCGTACTCTACGATGTGTATCCGATACCCGGTGCATTGGCAGAGGCCTCGACTCCATGGTTTTCGCAGCTACAATATGTGGGTCAGGTAGCAACGTTTCCAAAGGTTGATACGCTGGCGGCCAATCGGCAGCACCTGATACAGTACAACTGGAAGGACACCATTCAGGTGTACAAAGGATTGGAGGATGAGCCGGTGGATATCATAGGGCTGAAGGGCGAGGTAGGCGATGCGGTGCGCCTGTGGGTCGATTGGAATGACGATAGGACCTTTGGCGCAGATGAGCTGGCAGGGGCTTTTGAGATTGAGGCAGGTATTGATTTGGCCGCGGCGAGAATCTCAAAGTTAGTCGGACTGGATGGGGCTTCGGCAGGGGTGAGGCGTGCGAGAGTGGCGGTAGGGAACCGGGATGAGCTTAGCGATGCGGCGTTCGCAGTGGGGCTAATGCGAGGCTCAGTGCGAGACTTCATGGTGAAGGTGCATGAAGGAGGGTATCCGCATGATGGTGATTTAGAGCTGTCGAAGCTGATTCTGCAGACGACAGATGGAAAGGCGTTGGCTAGTGGGACTAATCTGCCTAAAAACGGCAAGATTGTTCTGGAGGTCAAAAACTTGGGGCACGATTCTTTTGATGGCAAGTTCAAGGCTATTGTGGATGTGGATGGCGTGGCGACGACGGAGGAGGTGGACCTGAAGGCGAGGGGGTATGCAGCTATAGCCCCCTACGGCAGGAAGAGTGGTACAATCCCATTGAATTATGTACTTGATGTGAGTGGTGTTGGCAAGCACGAGGTGAAGGTGACCATAGAGGAGGAGCCGGCGGTGGTGGGTCTAGAGAATAATGTGCAGAAAGATTCGGTGTACAGCCAGGGGCCCAAGGATGGAAGCTACGCCTTAGCCTTTAAGAGTCGCAATGGGGCGTTTCGAGAGTCTGCCACACTGGGCGGTAGATATCAGGGGAAAAACAAGCAGGCGACCATAGAGTTTTGGGCGTATATTGATAAACCGCAGTATGGGGTATTTTTGGAGAGTCCTGAGAACTTCGTGGTGTGTACCTTTAATAATATGAAGGCGGATTACCCCAATGAGAGCTTGGCATTGGCGTTTGGTAATGGACTTTTCTGCACGAAGGCGCATACCTTCCCCGCGGGGCGGTGGACCCATGTGGCGGTAGTGGTAGACGAGATAGAGTGGGGCGGGATTGCGACTGCTGGGGCTTGCAAGGTGTCAATTTATATAGATGGGAAGCCGCAGGAGGTGACGGCAATACAGATGGGAGCAGGAAAGTCGTTTTCATCGGGCATGGTTGGCACGTATCTCAATGGGATGGTGACAGAGTTGCGGCTGTGGGAGACGGCTCGCACGCAGGAGTCGATACGCAATAATATGTACAGGCATGTGCAGGATGAAGCGCGCGATGGACTGGTGTACGAATATCGCTTTAGCGAGGGGGAAGGGAATAAGTATACCTACGGGGTTAACGCTGCGGGCGGCATGGAGTCGGGGATGCTAAACGAGGTGTCAAAGGGACGATTGGAGCAAGAGGGTGCACTTTGGTACGATTTGAGGAAACAGGCGCAGTACGTGTCGGCGCAGTTTGACGGTCAGGTTAAAATTGATGCGGATGCTGGCGGTGTGCAAAAGGTTCTATTCCGTAAGGGGCAAGACTTGAGCGCAGTGAAGTCGCATTTTGTGACGGCGTGGCCCAATACCGTGATACGAGAAGGAGGGAAGGAAGTAACGGCAGACACGCAGTTCGATATGACTGGCGGGAAGCGGCATGAGTTAACCTTTACGAGCGATGTTTTTGGAATAAAGGTAGCGCAGACAGTAACGTTTGTAGGGGTAGAAGATGCCTCGGATGCATGCGAGATTCGGAGCTTGGAGCTATTGGCAAGCGAAAATATGGGGCTTGGAGACGATGTTCGGGTTGCCCAGCCAGCGCAGAGCGTGGTGCTAGAGGCGAAGGGTGCCCCGAGTAAACCAAACGAGACGATAGTGCGATACGAAGCGGCTGAGGGCGCAAAGGTGACTTATAATGGAAAAGCGATACAAAGCCCAGCAACGCTAGATTTCACGAAACCGATACTGCTAACAGTAACCGCTGAGAATGAGCGTGATGAGAAGGTGTATAGCCTACGGATGGCGGTTGAAAGATCTATCTCGTGGGATTTAGCAGACGCAACGTATGAGTATGGGGCACCTTCTGTTGCCATTGCTGTAACGGGAGTTTCGGACGAAGCTGCGCTAGAGGTTCGTTCGAATAACCCAGACGTGGCGAGTATTGCAGATAGGAAGTTACGCATCGGGATGCCGGGCGAGACGACTGTGAGCCTACGTGCGTCGGCGAGTGGTATATATAAAGAGACGGAGTGGCTGCGTTGCAAGGTTACAGTGTCCAAGAAGGCGTTGCGGGTGAAGCCTGTGATCGCAAATGTTGAATATGGGAAGCCGATTGGGTGGAGGTTTGAGGAGGAGGGGTTGGTGTCAACGGCGGATGGCTATGAGCTAGGCGATGTGAAGACATTGCTGGACTATGGGCTATACAATGCGGCGGGGGATCGAGTGGAAGAGGGGGAGGCGCTCGTAGCGGGTGGCTATACGGTGAAGCCTGGAAAGCAGAACGTTGAGACAGAGAAGTACGTGCTGACTGGGGCTTCCCAAGACATGACCGTCGAAAAGGGTACCGCGAAAGCGTTGGAGTTCGCAGTAAAAGAAGGAGCGGGGAACGCCGTAGCGGATGCAGAGGTGCGAGTGGGCGAGAGGAGGAGAGTGAGCGATAGTCGTGGGGCGTGCGCTCTGTCAGTAGCGCCGGGAGTGTACACCTACGAGGTGCGCAAGGCTGGATATCAGGTAGTGCTTGGGACGGTAGAGGTGAAGGCAGATGATGTTAAAGTGCCGGTGACGCTAGCACCTGCGAAGTATACGCTTAGCTACAAGGTGAAAGGTGGAGAGGGCGGAACGATATATGGGATGGTTGATCAGCAGGTAAGCGAGGGAGGCGATGGAGAGGCGGTGGAGGCGTTGGCAGATGCAGGGTATCGCTTCGTGTCGTGGAGCGATGGCAAGGGCGGAGCGGTGCGCCGGGAGCTAGGCGTGAAGGCGAACGTTACGGCAGAGGCTGTATTTGCCAAAGAGGTAGACGTGCCGGTGTATACGATTACCTACCACATCGAAGGGGCTGGAGAGTTCAGCGATGGCGGGGTGGAGGATAAGGTTTTTGAGGTGCGAGCTGGGGATCCCTTACCCGAAATATCTTTGGGGACGGCGTTAAAAGGGAACTACTTCGTATCGTGGAGCGATGGAGTGTTGACCCCATTCCGCCCAAAGGGAGACGTGGCGAAAGGCGATATGAAGCTCGTGGCGAAGTTTGCAAAGTATGCTACGCTACCCTTGAAGGAGAATTTTGAGGCGGGAGAGTTTGGGGAGAATTGGCTCGTTACAGCTACGTACCCCGACCCACGGTACCATTGGAAGGTGTATAAAGGTTTAATCTCGGCGGTTGAAACGCTTACCCCATCGTATTCGGCGGTGATTGATTGTGGAGATAACCTTGAGAATGATCCGACGGAGTATGGCAGTGCGCTACGCTTGCCGCAGGTAGACGTAGAAGGGATAGCCAACGATGTAAAGATAGCGTTTGACTGGAGCTTCTACTGGTGGTATAGCGAGCTATCGCTGGAGTATTCGATTGATGGAGGTCCGGCAGAGAGACTGTGGGTGCGAGGAAAGGGAGTAGAAAACCCTGACGTTAAGCGAGTGGAGCTGACCATTCCGGCAGCTAGGCTCAAGGGGAAAAGCTCTTTAGCATTGACGTTTCATTACCGGTCTATCCAGTCATCTTTCTATGCCCTCATAGACAATTTAGAGATATATGAGGCGGAAAACGCAGAGTCCACAGTACGATTCACCTCGGAGCCAGCGGGACAGGCTGTCTTCCGTGTTGATGGGAAGCCAGTTACCGAGCTACTGGTGAAGCGTGGCGGGTCGCTGCCAGCTGTAAAGGTGGAGCCCAAGGCTCCTTACCGTTTTGTAGGGTGGAAGGTGAATGGCGAGTCGGTAGATTTGGAGCAGTATGGGAAAGTATTGCAGGACGTGACGCTGACAGCCATTCTGGAGGATGAGAGCCAGATGACCATAGCATACGTAGTGGTACCCTCTGGGGCAGGAGAGATACAGTTGGACGGCAAAGCGGTGGGACGGCAGATTGTAACCAAGGGGAGCGATGCCAAGGAGGTTGTCGCGATGCCGAACAGAGGCTACACGTTTGCTTACTGGGGAGATAATGGTGACATAAATGCGAATCGTATCGATAAGGAGGTAAAAGAGAACAGGAGCATCGTTGCGGTCTTTAAGGAGAGTCAAGTAGCGGTAGAGTTTAGTGTGAAATCGGCAGGGGGGGCGACTGTGCCGCTGGAGGGCGTGCGAATTATGCTGCGCGATGCAGACGGAACGCCTACACTGCTGACTACAGACCAGGCTGGTAACGCAAAGACAATGCTGCGGGGAGGGAATTACTCCTATATCGTTGAGGTTAAAGGGTACAACCCCGTGGAAAAAGCGGTGTTCACGGTGGCGGCTGGGATGGCGGTAGAGATGGTGGAGCTGCACAAGGAAGGAGCAGAGTACCCATTGGAAGTGCTGGTGACGGATGCGGAGAGCAATGAGCCGCTGGATGGTGCTGCGGTGAAGATTGGCGGAACTACTGCGAACAGTTCATCAGGCGTGGCGAGCTTTACGTTGCCAAAGGGGCGTTACTACTGCTTCGTGGTGCTGTCGGGCTATAAGTCCATGGAAGGGGTGGCTGTGAACGTGCCGAGTAAGAATAACCGGTTGAGGGTGAGCCTGCAGAAGGATGTAGCTGCGCATAGGGTGACCTTTGTGGTGACGGACGCAATGGGGGGCAAGGTAGAGGGGGCGAGCGTGGCGGTTGGTGCAATGCATGCCGTGACGAATGCTGACGGTAAAGTCCAGCTGACCCTGTCTGAAGGGGATCGGAACTACGTGGTTTCAAAACTAGGATACAGCGTTAAGACCGGTAGCGTGACCGTGTCAGCAACTTCGGGCGAAGTCAACGTGCAACTAGAGCTACAGAAATACTTGGTTAGCGTGGTGGTGAAAGATGTTGCGAACCAGCCGATAAAAGGAGCTAATGTTACGTTCAATGGGAAACAAGTGATGACGGAAGATGATGGGAAAGCTGCCTTTGGCGAGATACCAAGCGGAAAGTACGAGTATCGCGTGGAGAAGGCGCCGTACGCAGTAAAGTCAGGCGAGGTGTACGTGAAGGGTGAGGCCAAGAGAGTAGATGTGGTGCTTGAGGCCAAGAAGCTCGGTGTAACGTTTGTTGCCACGAGTGACGGTCAGCCCATTTTCACACGGGCGAAGCTGGTGCTGACGGCCGAAGCTAACGGTGCAGAGTATGGGCCGAGCTATGCGAATGGGGATGGCAAGGTGGAGTGCGTATTGCTGCCCGGCAAGTACCGCTATACCTTGATGGCGCCAGGGTACAAGACGGAATCGGGAAACGTTGAGGTCCCAACGCAAGGGGAAGTTGCGGTGGAGATGACCCCTGAGCCGGTAAAATTCGGGGTGAGGGTCGTTGACAAAGATCAAAAAGGCGTAGAGAATGCCGCTGTGAGTTTGGTAGCTGCGAAGGCTGGTGCGGCTCCGCTGGAGATGAAGGCCAATGCGGCTGGCGAGGCTGAGTTTGACGTGTGGGTTGGGGAGTACACAATGACTATTAGACACCCCTTATATAATAGGGCGACGAAATCCGTGAAGGTGTCTGACGTAGGGCAACGCGAGGATGTCGTGCTGAGCAATGAGGTTACAGTACTCTTTGTGGTGAAGTATGCAACTAAGACTCCTGCGGAGGGAGCCACAGTTAGCGTTAAAAATCATGCGAGTCGGAAGACCAACGCGGAAGGGAAGGCGACATTTTCCCTTACTAAGGGGGAGCGCATAGAGTACAGCGTAACGCCGTCGCCGGCCGCTAAGGATTATGCTCCGATTGTCGGAGTTACCTACCAAGTGAATGATGAATCCCTGATTGATATAACGTTGCCTGCGTTGGGAGATGTGACGTTTACCGTTGTGGGGGTGGACGGAAAGCCCCTCAAGAACGTGCTGGTGACCCAGGTTGATGGGCGTAAACAAAAGAGAACTACGGAGGGGGATGGTGTAGCAGAGTTCTCTGATGCCCAAGGGGTGGAGTACCATTTTGACTTTGAGTTGAGTGGCTACGAACCGATTAAGAACTACGCCTCCAAATTGGATAAGGAGAAGTGCATCGAGACGATTATTCTGCGAAAGCCGTACGTGCTCACGTGTAACGAGCCTGCGCATGGGATCCTTTCCATTACGTGCGAAGGCGAAACGATGGTGCATAATGCGAAGATTTTGGAGGGGAAGGTCCTCACGATTGAGGCGATTGCCGATGCGGGTTATCGCGTTGAAACGTTAGAGGTGAATGGTAAACCGTTTGAGAATGGACAAACCGTTGAGGTGTCTGGCAATGTCAATGTGAGTGTCAGTTTTAAGGAGGTGCATTATTATGTAGTAACCTTTGTGGTGAAGGATGAGTCGGGCAGGGCGGTTAATGGGGCAGCGGTGGAGGCGAACGGTCAGAAGGTGAAGAGCGAGAGCGGCATGGTGGAGCTGAAGTTGGCGGATGGAGAGTATGACTACAAGGTGACGAAGGAGGGGTATGAAGTCTTCAGCGGAAAGGTAACGGTGGAGGGGGCGGATAGGACGGAGAATGTGACGTTGGAGAAGAAGCCTAATGCTGTGGAGAGCGAGTTACTAGCGGGGGTGCAGGTGAAGCCCAACCCGTTCGTAGGAGAGCTGAGAGCCGAAGGCGTAGAGCTGCTACGGGAGCTACAGGTGTACACGGTGGATGGGCAGTTGGTTGCTACCTACGTGCATAAAGGGACGGCGAGCATGGTACTGCGTACTGGGGAGTGGAACGCTGGGGTGTATGTGCTGCGCATGGTGGATGTTGAAGGCGGCGTGGCGCATCGACAGGTGGTGAAGCAGGAGTAAAGAGCTTCGGTAGAGAAGAGGATAGTGCAGGAGAGGGGGCAGCGATGCCCCCTCTTTGTGTTGCGCTCTTGGCGGGGGTGTCAACATTTGCATCGCGTACGCTCATTACGTAGGGATTTACTACCTTTGCGCAGTGTACAATACGTGGTGGGATAAACACAATAGCGTTGGGTAGCGTGGCATGAAGCGATTAGATCGTTGGGTGGTGGTCTCTTTTTTGGGGCCGATGCTGATGACGTTTTTTATTGTCATGTTCGTCCTGCTAATGCAATTCCTGTGGAAATACATTGACGACCTTGTGGGTAAGGGACTTGACGCTGCTACGATTTTGGAGCTGTTGCTCTACACGGGCGCCACGTTAATGCCTATGGCATTCCCTTTGGCGGTGCTACTAGCTTCGCTGATGACGTTGGGCAATCTGGGGGAGCATAACGAGCTGCTCGCCATGAAGGCGGCTGGGATATCGCTGGTGCGCATCATGCGCCCGCTCATGATAATCTGCATCGTTATAACCATTGTTGCCTTTCTATGCGCTAACTATGTAGTGCCAGCCTCTGCGCTCAAGATGGACACACTCATCTACAGCGTGCAGGAGCAAAAGCCAGAGCTGGTGATACGGCCAGGCATCTTCCAAAATGATATTCAGGATTACAGCATCCGAGTGGCGAGCAGGGATAGCAAGACCAATTTGATGCGAGATATCCTCATTTATGACCACTCTGGCAATTCTGGCAATGTGAATGTAACGTGTGCCGACTCGGGTTACATTACGATAACTGACGATCAAAAGTACATTGTGGTGGAGCTTTTCAGCGGAGAGACGTACGAAGAGGTTCGTGATGGTGATAACATTGATTTGGATGGAGAGTTCCCAGCACGGCGGGTTTCGTTTCGCCATCAGAAGTTCATAAAGAAGCTGGAGGGCTTTGGTTTTGAGAAGAAGGATGAGGGGATTTTTTCGGATAGCTACAATGTGCTGCGGCTTGACCAGATATGGCAGTACCAGGATTCGTTGCGTACGAGGAGTGGGGAGCTAGAGAATGATTTGCTTAGACGTTTGAAACTGCTTTACGTAACGCCCAAGCGTGCGAGTGCCGATAGCGGTAGGAAGGTTGACACCATTGATGCCAGTGCGCTTTTTGCCGCCGCAGAGCAAGGTGAAAAGATACGCTGTCTATCGTTGGCCGTTGACAAGCTGCGGGATACAAAGGAACGGGTGGTGAGCCTCAGCGATGATCAGTACTACTACAACAAGCGGAGGGTGCGCTACATGGTGGAGTACCATAGGAAGTTTACCCTCTCCATGGCATGCCTACTTTTCTTCTTGATAGGAGCTCCATTAGGGGCGATTGTGCGCAAGGGGGGGCTAGGGTTCCCGATGGGAATATCAGTGCTGTTTTTTGTTGTCTACTACGTGATTAGCACCACAACAGAGAAGTTTGCTAAACAGATGGTGTGGGATGATGTTACAGGGATGTGGTTCTCGACGTTTGTGTTGGTTCCTATAGCTGTGTTTTTGATATACAAAGCGAAGAACGATTCGCCGCTGTTCCGCAGGGAGTGGTATAGCACGCAGGTGCGAAGGTTGAAGCAGCTCGTAGGGTGGCGCAAAGGGAAGGGGGCAGAGACATTGGATAAATAGAAAAAGAGGGTAGAGATTATGTCAGATAGAAAGAAGCTGGAGAGCCAGCTCAATACTATAGAGGAGGCCGTGGAGAGCTTCCGCAATGGAGAATTCGTGATAGTGGTGGATGATGAAAATCGTGAGAACGAGGGAGATTTCATCATTGCTGCGGAAAAGGTGACACCGGAGAAGGTGAATTTCATGCTTCGCTACGGGCGGGGAGTCCTGTGTGCGCCGATTTCGGAGAAGCGTTGCGAAGAGCTAGAGTTGCCCATGCAGGTGGTGCATAACACATCATCGCACGAAACGCCCTTCACGGTGACGGTGGATCGGATCGGTAATGGCTGCACCACGGGGGTGTCAATGCACGATAGGGCTGAGACGATATTGGCCCTCGCCGATCCCGCCACGAAGCCATCGGATCTAGGACGGCCAGGCCATGTTTGCCCGCTGCGCGCACGGGAGAAAGGTGTGCTGCGTAGGGCTGGCCACACGGAGGCTGCGGTTGATTTGACGCGCCTTGCTGGCTTGCAGCCGGCGGCAGCACTTATTGAGGTAATCAAGGAGGATGGCACGATGGCGCGTCTCCCCGATTTGCTGGAGATAAGCAAGAAGTACGGATTTAAGATTATCTCAATAGAAGACCTCATCCGCTACCGTTTGCAGCGGGAGAGCATCATAGAGCAGGGGGTGGAGTCAACCCTGCCCACACGGCACGGTGCGTTCCGTATCATACCGTTCAGGCAGAAGACGAACGGGTTGGAGCATGTGGCGTTGGTAAAAGGGGAGTGGGAGAAGGACGAGCCTGTGCTGGTGAGGGTGCACTCATCGTGCCTCACTGGGGATGTCTTTGAGAGCTATCGGTGCGACTGCGGTTCGCAGCTGCACGAGGCGATGGAGCGCATTGACCAGGCTGGAAAGGGTGTGGTGGTCTACATCAACCAGGAGGGGCGTGGAATCGGAATATTCAATAAGATACACGCCTATAAACTGCAGGACGAGGGACTTGATACGGTGGAGGCGAACGAACAGTTAGGATTTAAAGCTGATGAACGTGACTACGGTGTGGGGGCATCAATACTGCGCGCCGTGGGGGTGAGCCATATGCGGCTGATGACCAATAACCCGGTTAAGCGTTCAGGTCTTGAAGGGTATGGGCTTATCATTGACGAGATTGTACCCATTGAGATAGAGCCGAATGAGTATAATAGGCACTACCTGGAGACCAAGCGGGATAAGATGGGGCACAACATATTGGGGAAAAAGGAGTAGGGAGTGGCGAGATGGTAGCGCAGCGAGAAGGGCGGGCTAGGATAGTCTACATGGGCAACCCAGAGTTTGCCGTGGCGCCGCTGCAGGCGTTGCGTGGGGCGGGGTACGATATAGCGGCTGTAGTAAGCTCCCCTGCACGGCCGGCGGGGCGAGGGCGCAAGCTTAGGGAACCAGAGGTGGCGCAGTGTGCCAAGGAGATGGGGGCATTGTTGCTCCAGCCGGAGAGCCTTGGAGATGAGTCGTTTATATCCACCCTTCGCTCGTTGGAACTTGACTTAGGAGTAGTGGTGGCGTTTCGCATGCTGCCTAAGGCGGTGTGGAGCATGCCACGGCTCGGCACGATAAACCTACACACCTCCTTGCTGCCCGCTTATCGCGGCGCGGCTCCTGTGAATTGGGCGATAATGAATGGGGAGAAGGAGAGCGGGGTAACCACCTTCCTCCTCGATGAGGGGATGGATAGCGGTAAAATTCTTATGCGAGCCGGCACAGCGATTACGGAGCAGGATACTTCGGGTACGCTCCATGCTCGCCTTTCGGTGCTGGGCTCTAAGCTCGTGGTGGAGACCGTGGAGGGGCTGCTGCAAGGTACGCTCCAGCCTTCTGTACAGCCAGCGGCTGAGGGGCTGCCTGGTGCGCCGAAGCTCTTCAAGGCTGATTGCCGGGTGGATTGGGCGCGTAGTGCCGCAGAGGTGGACAGGAAGATACGAGGGTTGTCGCCGTTGCCTACGGCGTGGTCAGATATGGAGATGGATGGAGTGCGGGTGGAGTACGTAAAGCTTCACCACTCTTCGCGGGGAGGGGTGTGCAGAGAGGGTGCGTCAGGCGAAGCGGGGAGTGTGCGTATCATAGGAAAAGGAGAGGGCATTGCGGTGCTGTGCGGTGATGGGGCGGAGGTTTCCATTGAGAGTTTGCAGTTGCCGGGGCGAAAGCAGCTCACTGCGGCCGATTTTTTGAGGGGGTGTAGCGGTGCTGCGCTGCGATTTGTGTAAAGAGAGGAGGAAAAGAGAGATGAAAATAGGCATAGTAGGGTACGGTAAGATGGGCCACATGGTAGAGCAGAGGGCGGCAGCAAGGGGGCATGAGATGCTGTGGCATGCGAACTCCTACGAGGAGCTGGAGACCGCGGTGGGGAATGGTAACAGAGTGGATGTGGCCATAGAGTTCTCCTCCCCTTCGTCAGCAGTGGAGAACCTACGGTTTTGCCTTACGCATGGCATGAAGGTGGTGTGCGGCACGACGGGGTGGTACTCCAAGCTGCAGGAGGTGCTGGATGTGCAGGCGCAGCACCCCGATTCAGCTCTATTCTACGCGCCGAATTTCAGCCTTGGGGTGAGGGTGGTGTCACTACTCACTCGGCAGTTGGCACGCTACGAGAAGCTGCTGCCGCAGTACGATGTGGCGATAGAGGAGACGCATCACACGGCGAAGCTAGACGCACCGAGTGGCACCGCCATCCTTTTGGCCGAGCCGTTCCTAGGTGAGGGGGAAAAGTACAGGGAGTGGGCTTTAACGCCGAATGTTCCAGAAGGGGCGTTGCCAATCACAGCACACCGCATCGGAAGCGTGCCGGGTACGCACACAGTGCGCCTTGATAGCGCAGCGGATACCATAGAGCTGACGCACATCGCGAAGGGGCGAGAAGGGTTCGCCGACGGGGCGTTGGCGGCGGCGGAGTTCGTGGAGAGCCGCTGCGGGGTGTTTACCATGAACGATCTAATACCCGAGAAACAGTAGATTTTCAACCTTATTCGCATTCGGCAAGGGAGGCCGTTTGTTGTTTTGTTGATTATTAGCTACAAGAGTACAAACAATTCCCTGTATTGCTAAGCGTAGCGCATTGATTTTTAATGCGCTACGCTTGTTTTTTATGTATTCTTTTCCACTTTAAGCAGAATTTGCGTTTGGCATTGTAAAAAAAAAAGACATACATTTGCAAAACCTGATCAGGTAGTGTTGAGTGTTTAATTTAACGATTACCAGAGATGAAGCAGTTAGCATTATTTGTGGCAGGTTTGCTACTAGCGGGTGGTGCCTATGCGCAAGGGCTTGATGAGCAACAAGGAGAGTTTTCTTCTATATCAAGGCAAGAGAAGGATGGGGGGGGTACCGTAGAGTGGTACGGTGAAAGGGCTGGCCTTTTACGCCCCTGCAGGGGGTGCTGCGTTGCAGTATGCAAAAGGATAACCTATCCGTCCTCTCAGGTAGGAGAAGGGACGATTCAAAGCGTGAATACAGCGGATCGCTATGTAATAGTCTCTGATGGTGAGCGTACGATTATGGTTAAGGCTTCGCAGGTGGATTGGCGCACGGGTGCGATAAAGACCAAGTAGCAATGTTCGGGTCCTTTTTGCTTCGGCTAAAAAGGGTTCTCGTTGTCGCCCTCTGGCAAGTGGCTGCGGTTGCATGCTACGGCCAGGGGGCTTCGGGAGCCTACGATGAGGGGTTTCAGATAGCCCAAAAGGAGGGTAGCGAAGCCCAGCTGCGTGGGGTGCTATCGGCGTTGCCAAACCTCTCGGATACAGTGTATGCCGTGCTGTACGCACCGCAAATGTGTCCCCGGTGTGAGGTTGACATCAATTTCCTTTACGATGCTATTAGGGAAAGGGATCCTAATGCTTCGGTGGTGCTGTGGACGGTCTATCCCGATGCCCGGGGGGGCGCCGCTACGCGAAGAACAAGAATTTCCGCTATACCCATCTGCTGGTGGATACGATGGAGTGGTATAAAGACATCTTCAGCCTCAGCGTTGCGCGGCTGGATGTAACCTACACCGTGAAGATTGACCGGCGAGGCAATCGGCTAATTGCGGGGGGGAGTATCCTAGAGCTGGCCCCCGCAACCTTTGATTCGCTGGTCGCTGCTGCTGAGCCTAAGCCATTCCACGATTACGGCACAGCGGTGCGCGCTTCGCAGAGCCGCTCTCATGCGCCCGCGGTTAAGCCGCTGCGCTATAGGGAGGTGCTGATCGCGGAGGAGGGTGTAAACGGCAAGATGCCAGTGTCGCGCATGATGTCCTTCCCCGCGCTACGGAACAACCTGCTCTGCTTCAACGATGAGATTGCCAACGCATTTTACCTTTTCAAGGTTGAGGGTAAAAGGGCGGTGCCCATACGACAATTCGCCCCCAGCCCCGAAGAGGAGATAGCCTTTGTGGACACTACGCTACTGTCGCCCCAGGACTTCAGAAGGGGTGTAGAGAACAACATGTTCTTTGTAATGCCCAACATGGGGCAATTTGGTGACGATGGAGAAGTGTACCTCTCCTACTCCCTTCCAGAGCTTATACGTAGCCCATTTGATTCCTCCAAGTTGGCGTACTTCAATGCGGCAGTTTTTTTTAAATGGAATCCCCGTAGCGATACGCGAAAGATGATGCGATTGGAACTCCTGGAATCGTTTGACGCCACGGAGCTGGTGTTCGTCAAAGACCATCAGGTGTTCTATCCATATAAGGATGAACTTCTCATCCGCACCATCAAGGGCTATCCATCTTTGGGGTCCATTGAGGAATGGGAGGGTCGACCGGCCGACCACGACATTACCCTACCAGAGTTCTACGACGAGGTGCCGCTGTTTGCGCGCTACTCAATGAAAACAGGACGCTTTTTAGGTTTTCTGGGGCGGCTCGACACAGTGTATAGGCACTACCAAACGGGCTACACCTCGACGTTAAGCCGGTTCGCATCGCATGGAGAACGGATAGCCTATAGCTGCGGCAGCTCGGGGCTGGTGCACATATCAAGTGCCACGAATCGCGATTCCATCGTCTGCACTATCAAGGTCTTTGATGCACCAACCAAAGAACCCTTGAAAAAACCTGGTACTGAGGAGCACCTGGTGGAGGTGCAGCAGGATGCCTTCCCCGACATCATCAGCGATATCAATCTACAGGCCGATCGCATTACTGTGCTCTCACGGGAAGGAGGCTCGGTGTGGCTACGTTGCTACAGCCTGAATGGCAAGCTGCTAAAGGAGGGAACGCTCTCAGTAGGCACCTACAAGATCTATGGGGACACATCCGGCTTGGTACCACCCTACGCCCTCTACCAAAGCGGCAAAGAGGTGGGGGCGTTTACGATGTTTGCCAAAAATGGCAAAAAATATCTAGCGATGTTTAAGCTGTAAAAGAGTTATAATCAGTACGCACGGAAGGGGGGTATGGGCTAGTTACCGTGTCCCTCTTCTGTGCGTATCGATTTGACTAGCGCGCTTTGCGCAGCTCCTAAGAGCTTCCTAGATTAAAAGAGTGCCTTCGGTGCGCAACTTCTAGGAAGGCCCTCTACCGTTCAATCCCCACCCTTGCCTCTACGCCTTGCTGGTAGTAGTGCCGCACCTCCTGCATATCTGTTACGAGGTCGCAGCGGGCGATGAGCCAATCGGGGGCGTAGCGCCCGGTGATGATGAGTTCCACGTGGGGCGGCCGTATCTGTAGGAGTTCCTCTATGTCGGTATCTGCGATTAGCCCTAGGTGCAGCGCAATGGTGAGTTCGTCGAGAATTATCATGTCCCATGCTTCATCCTGGAGTGCCTCTAGGCTTCGGGCGATGCCCGCCCGCGCGGCGGCTCGGTCCTCTTCCGTTGGATTTCGCAGGAGCATGCACCCATTGCCGAAGAGTTCTACCAGGCACTGCCCCTTGCCTAGGGCATTTGCAGCCTCAGCGATGCTGCATTCCCCGTAGCGCATGCTTTTTACGAATTGCCCTATAAATACGTTTGCGCCGGCGGCGAGGGCGCGGAGGGCGAGCCCGAAGGCGGCGGTGGTTTTACCCTTGCCGTTGCCGGTGTATAGGTGGATGTAGCCCTTGGGCCAGGGGTGGGGGTGGTGTTGAGTATTCATATTAGCTGACCTTTAGCCTTAGAAACGCCATTAGAGGCAGAAAGTTTTTGTGGTAGTTATAGCTTGTTCTATATGGCTTTACGGATTGTAAAAACAACGTACCTTTGCGCTTGGTTTATCTTTAAACTATAGGAGCGTTATGAAGCAGGATCAATTGAATAGCATAGAGCCAGAGGAGTGCAATATTTTTGAGGCGCTAGGCAACCGGGCTGAATACTCTTTCCCGGGGCTGGTTATAGTTGTCCTCTTGATAGGGTTGGAGTTGTTTATAGAATGGGGTAATACGTCGTGGGGAACGGTTCTTGTTAATATCGCGCTGTTAGCGTACTTGCTGCATTATGGGGCTATGCGTGCGTACGGAGTTGGTGGACAGCGATGGAGTAAGATCCTGCGGTACGTAATAATACTGGTGTTTCTTATTGGGGTCGGCAAAGTCAGCATTGATAGCTATATAGGCTAGGGAACCACACGAGCGAGCTAATAAACGGCGGCAGTAGGTGCGGGGGCACCGGCTGCCGCCGTTTTTTTCCCCGAGGGGGCTTATTGCCATCCGAATTTTCTGTTTCCTATATTGAAAAACTCTAGAATGTGCCTTGCAAATTCCAGTTCTTGCTCCTGTGGAGAGGCGTTGGGAATGTAGGATGGAAGGAGCGGGGGCATGACGATTGCGCCAACCTGCGAGAGGGTGAGTAGATTGGTTAGTTGGATGGAGGAGAGGGGCGTTTCGCGTGGGGAGAGAAGGAGCGTGCGGCGCTCTTTTAGGGTGACGCTGGCGGCGCGCGCCATGAGGTTATCATCAATGCCGTGCGCAATGCGCGCTGCTGTGGCCATGCTGCAGGGCGCAATCACCATGCCGAGGGTGTGGTGCGATCCAGAGGCGGGCGCGGCGGCGAGGTCGTTGTTATCAAAATGCACGATGCGCATATCTGTGGGCAGAGGGGTACTTCCTAGCTCGTGTGCCCAAACCTGTCGGGCGGCTTCAGAGACGACTAAGTCTATTGCTACCGTAGTCTCGCTCAGCAAGACCTCTAAGAGCGTGCGGGCGATGCGCATGCCGCTAGCCCCTGAGATCCCTACTATGATTCGTGGTATCGTTACCATTTGATTTTATTACCTTTGCAGAGATAAAATTGAAACGTTTCCCCTGGCAATGGGGGATGTTTTTTTATAGCCATGCAAAAGTAATGAGAAAATTATTCCTTTTCGCGCTGTTCCTTTTCGGGGGCGTTTGGGTAGCTCAGGCGCAGCCGAACGAGATACGCAACATGAGCTGGGGAGCCGACTACAAGTTGCACATCGGCATGTCGGACGATAGCAGCTACGTGGTGGACATCAAGGGGCTGTACCATCAGCCGAATAGCTTACTAGACGTGGATAAAACCACCAGTACCACCTACCTCCCCGTGGCGTTCGACCCAGAGTTTGTTAACTACCTAAAGTCAAAACCCGCCTTGGCGGATGCCTCCGATAGCACCGTGCGCCGGCGCGCGTCGAATGCTACCCTATGGTCGGCCCTCCATACGTACATCGGCGGGGGGTATGTACATCTCATCAACTGTTTGATTTACACCCTAGAGGCAGGGAACGTTAGGGTGCAATCAAACCTTATGCTTCGTCCGCAGACCCATTGGAAGCCCTCACCCATGACAGATACGTACAAGCGCACGCGGAAGTGGAAGTACTACGTCCCGACAACCCAAAAGGAGGCGAAAAAGGAATACAGTCTACGGAAAAGGGAGGGGGAGCTACAGGATTTAATCGGGATTCCCCAACGCTTCATTGATCTTTTCTTGGAAACGTCTGATAGGAAGTACCGTAATTACGTCGAGGCGGGGGAGAAGGAGAAGGTTGCACAGATAGACCTCGTGCGGCTGCTCCTTGGGGCGAAGTACCTTGGCGAAACGCAGATAAGCTACATCAGCGATGGGGTGCGACAGGCCGTGGGGCGCTACACCGCGAGCAACTTACCCTCTGTAATCCTATTTGATGATTTTGATGCAGCGGTCGCAATGCAGCTCGATTCGGCTGGGTATAGGATTGACTACATTGTTTTTCAGAATCAGCAGACGATACCCCAGGCGGAGATTGATCGACGCAAGGCGCGCATCACGGCGATCGTGCAGAATATCAACGAGGCGAATAGACTGATTTTCCAGCGTAGGCTGCGGAGCTACTACCAAAAGTAAGGAGGAAAAGGAAATGCGTACGGTGAGATGTTCTTTTGTGACCGTTGTTGCCCTAGGGCTGCTGATACTTGCCAGCTGCGGGCAGTCCACGAAACCCGCTAATGGGGGGGCGAACGCTACGGCAAAGCGCAACGTTATCCGAGTTGGGGTTTTTGATGGGCATGGCGGTGCGCAGACGTGCGTTTGGGAGGCGTACGAGGCGATACGTCGCGATGGGGACATGCGGCCCTTCTACGTCACGAGTGCTGACATTGCGCGCGGTGTTCTTGATACGCTCGATGCGTTCATAATCCCAGGGGGCGGCGGCTCTCGACAGTGGCTCAATCTTGGGGCGGAGAACCATAGAAGGATTGAGAGTTTTGTGAACAACGGCGGTGGCGTTTTGGGCATATGCGCTGGGGCTTACCTTCTCTCTAGCACCCCGGGGTATGCCAGCTTGGGGCTTAGCAAAGGGGTGGCTATTGACATTGCCCATGACAACCGAGGGCATGGCGTGTCGAAGGTGACGCTTACCACGCTGGGGCAGGAACTCTTTCCCGAGTTGGCGGCGCTTGATACGATTCACATAATGTACTACGAGGGACCTGTATACGACACGCTACAGCGGGCGTATGATTCGTTTGCCACCATGGAGAGCGATGTGCATGAGGAGGGCAACGCCCCCGCGAATATGACCAATGGGCGGCCCTTCCTGATAGGCAATGAGGCGGGGCAGGGCCGCGTGATGGCCTGCATTGCGCACCCCGAGGCTACGCCGGGCATGCAGTGGATGATTCCGCGCATGGTGCGCTGGACGTTGCGTAAGGCGATAGCACCCTACGACAAGGCTATGGTCAACCCTTCGCACCTCTCGGGGGAGTGCCTTATGAGCGTGGAGATGCTAAAGCGGGAGAGCGATACTTACGAAACCTTCCTTTACGGTACGGCGGAGCAGAAGCTAGAGGCGTTGGGGTGGCTGCGCTCCGTGCTTTCGTGGGATGCGAAACGGTGGGTGCAGGGATTACTCTACGATGGTGATGCGAGGGTGCGGGCTGCAGCGGCGGAGTACATAGCGTGGATGGGGTACACCCGTTATATCCCTGATGTAAGGGCTGCGGCGGCATCGGAGGGCGATGCGCAGGCAAAGGAGGCGATGGAGCAAGCTGAGAATGCTCTTACGGGGCAGATAGCCGAGGCGAATAGGTAGAATGTAGGAGGGAGAGAGGCGATGGGGATTGAAATAGAGGATTTGGGGCGGAGATACGGCGATCGGTGGGTGCTACGCGACATGTCGCTGTCGGTAAAGCCGGGGGAAGTCGTAGGGCTGCTTGGACCAAACGGTGCTGGGAAAAGCACCACGATGAAAATCTTGACGGGCATTCTCTCGCCAAGCGCGGGCAGGGCGATGGTGAACGGAACGGACGTAACCGATCTGCGTCCCGCGTGGCGTAAGGGTATTGGCTACTTGCCGGAACACAACCCTCTCTATCCCGATTTGTACGTGCGGGAGTATCTCATGCACGTGGCGCGTATCTATCGTTTGGAATCCCCAGGCAACGAGGTGAGTCGTGCCATTGAACTCACAGGTCTCACCCCAGAGCAGCACCAAAAGATAGGCCTCCTCTCTAAAGGGTATCGCCAGCGCGTCGGCCTGGCGGCAGCCTTGCTGCACAACCCAGAGGTGTTGGTTCTTGATGAACCCACGAGCGGGCTTGACCCCAATCAGATAGTAGAAATCCGTCAGGTTATTCGTGAGGTAGGGGCGACAAAGGCCATTTTGCTCTCGTCGCACATCATGCAGGAGGTGGAGGCAACGTGCGATAGGGTGGCGATTATGAACCATGGAAAGCTTGTGGCGGAGGGGCGTACAGCCGACGTTATGGGCAGCGCGGCGGGGAACGCGGTGGTGGTGGCTTTCGCGGGGAAGGTTACGAAAGAACAGATTGAGGGGTGGTTTCCTGGCAAGCGGGTGGAGTCGTTGCCCGACAGCGAGTGGGCAATACGCGGCGTGGATTCGATGGGGGCGCGGCTTCTGCTTTTCCGCAAGGCGGTGGAGATGGACGTTCCCCTCGTGACGCTCTACGAACGGCGTTCACACCTTGAGGACGTTTTCCATGCGCTGACCGCTGATGGGGCGGAACCCAACAGTAAGGTAGAGTCGTAGACCATGGCTGCAGAATGGCCCGCGGTGGCGTTAGTGTACGATTTTGACGGAACGCTGTCGCCACTAAGCATGCAGGAATATGGTTGCCTTGCTGCGCTAGGGCAGGAGCCAAATGCGTTTTGGCAGGAGATAAATAGGCAGAGCCGAGAGAAAGACATCAATAGTATATACTACTACCTGTGGCGCCTCGTAGAATTGGCTAAAGAGCAGGGGATTGCTATCACGAGGGATAGCCTGAACGGTATGGGGCGTAGCATTGACTATTTCCCGGGCGTGGAGACGTGGTTCTCGCTCACTCGTGCGATTGGTGAAGAGTGCAAGCTACGCGTGCAGCACTACATCGTCTCTTCGGGGATAGAAGAGATTTTGGAGGGGTGCAGCATTTACAATGCATTTGACAAGGTGTTCGCCTCGTCGTATCTCTACAATGATGAAGGCAGGGCCGTGTGGCCCCGCTTGGCGATGGATTACACCCTCAAAACGCAATTCCTATTCCGCATTAGCAAGGGAGTGTTCTCGCTGTCGGATGATAAGGCAATTAACGACTTTATGCCCGATAGCAAGCGTCCCATCCCGGTCAGTCGGATGATCTACTTCGGTGATGGCCAAACGGACATCCCCTGCATGCGGCTGGTGAAGGCTGAGGGGGGGTACTCCATAGCTGTGTATAATCCGGAGAGGGCGGGTGCAGCTGACAAGGCTCGGTCGTTACATAGCGATGGGCGGGTGCAATTCATAGCGCCGGCGGACTATCGTGAAGGGCAGCCATTGTATAGGATAGTGTCGCTGCTGCTGCGGCTAATTGCGCAGCAGCACTACGCCTAGCGGAGGCGTTGCGCATTGATATCAAGGTGAATACTTCTACAGCAAATTCTTGTAGTGCGTGTATCGGCAGTTGATTTCACGCACAAAGTTGCACGTCTCCCCGGTGCCGTAGAGCGCCGTCAAGGGGTTGCTGTTGATGATGCGTTGGGGAGTCTTCGCGTGCGCAATGGCAACATTACCCACCCACACCGCTGGGGAATAGCCTAGGACATTTGCTGCCCCCTGGGCGGTGCGAATACGACTATAGCCAGCATTGTACGCAGCGAGGATAAAGTCGTTGCGCAGCTCGTCGGGGATACCATTCTTTTCAAATTGACTATCAAGCCACAGGAGGTAGTTCACCCCGGCATCGATTTGCGCCTTGGGCGTGTTGAGGTGGGGTACATCAAAATGCCGCGCCGTAGCCGGTGTCATTTGCATAAGGCCGTATGCTCCTCTGTGGGAGTGGAGCGATGGCTTAAAGCGCGACTCTTGGTAGATGATAGAGGCCACCCAGCGCCAGTCCCATCGGGTGTTCCTTGTAGCTACTTTTATGAGGGAGTCGTACGCAGAGAGCGGGCTGTTGCCGTCTGCTGTCTGAAAGTGTTGACGCATGTACCCATTCGTTCCAAACTTACGGGTTAGCGCTCTATTCAGGCGGACGCAGCCATTGCTGCTGAACCATTCGGTGGCAACGGCCATGAGGCTCGATTTCTCTGCGGGGAAGAACCAAGTGGCAAGTTTTTCACCCAGCCGATTTGCGCTGCTTGGCTGCGAGTGAAGGGAGCAGGAAAGCAGTGTGAGGTGGTTAAGGGTAAGCGAGTCAGAGGTGGCGTAGAAGTCCACAGCACCGTTCTGAACGGCCTCTATGCCCTCTTGCTGCGAGTCAACAGCGAACACCTCAATGGAGCGTCCGAGGTGCGCGGCGAAGCGCTGCGTGAGTTCAAGCTGCATCCCCGTGGGCGTAGCCTTGTAGAGAAAGTAGTCAATGGTATTCCTATCCATCGCAACCGTAAGCGTTGCGGTGAATTTTCCATGCGGTGCAACGCTTTCGTTGGCTGCGGTGGAAATTTTAGCGTTGAAATGGAGCGAGGCGGCGAAGCAGAGCAAGAGGCTCACTAAGACCCTCGCAGGTCGTTGGAAACGAGACATCTTAAAACTATTTGGCCGGATGGTAGACTCCGGTACTTTCATGCCTTCGGGCTTCCCTTGCAAAAACAATGCCAAGAGGTAGCACTAGAGGGGTTAGTTGTATAGGTACCAATTGATGCCTAGCCGAACGCTCCTGCGCCGATCGGGGTAGTGCGGCGCTGCGAAGAAATCGTAGCCGAAGGCGCCCTGCGTAACGTTATATACCCGAACGAAGATGTTGGCACTTTTCCATTTCAGCGACAGAAAGGCGTTGAGCATGGGGTAGTTCCCTATCTGCATGGTGCGCTGCGCGTAGAAAACGCCTAGATCGGAGCAATAGCCTGGGGCAAAAAAGAGGGTTCGGTAGTACGCCTCCATGCCGATGCGTACGTGGAGAGCGTCTTTTATCACTTGAAAATGGTAGGCGAGGTTGCCGTACGCGGTGACTGTTGGGACGGCAGCGGCAACGTGCGAGGCGTGTTGCCACGATCCCCGCAGGATGATGGAAAGCCCCCAGCGGTCAAAGGTTTGTTGCACGTAGGCTTCAAGCACGTTGAGTGCCGGGAGCTGCGCCGGGTGGGCGGAGTCATCAAGGTAGGTGTAGTTGGAGATGGTTGAGTTGTTCACTCCGTACTCGCCGCCCCATTTGGGGGCAATGAAGGCAGCGTGCAGCGTAGAGGAGAAGGAGCGGTGGAAGAGGCCATTGTTGTCCCACATAAAGCGGTTGCTCCTATAGTATAGGTAGAAAGGGTGTTGCTGCGCGTAGCCGCCCTGCCACGATGCATTGATCTCGTACTGTCTCTCCTGCTTTGCGGGGAAATAGCTAGCCTCGGCCTGTAGGTACGTGTTGCCGAGCTGTGCTCCTAGAAGGTAGCTTTTAGCGTAGGCTTGCACGGTGAAGTAGGGATGGGTGTAATCGGCGGCGGCCTCAATGAATAGGGAGTGCGTTAGCGTGCCTAGCTGGCCGGTGAGGTATTGGTCGGGGCGTTGCTGGATGTACCGGTCGAGCTGGTAGCCTACGGCGGCACGCAGCCCCGGTAGTGAAATGCGTGCGTGCTTTAGCTGGTGGAGGCGTGCGCCTATCGTTGCCGTGTAGGTTTGCTGCCCCACGGAGTCATGCGCAGCGGCGTGGGATAGGTAGCGGGGCCTGCGCTCCTGCTCGTTGTACGTTTCGTTGAAGCTTCTATAGTATGCACGGAAGTGGTGGGTTGAGGTTAGCGAGAGAAGCGGAACGTGCGATGTGTACTGAATGCCGAGGGAGTCGCGCACCATGTTCCGATGCTGTATCAGGTCGTATTCAAAGATAGCCGATGCGGCTTGGCTTGAGGTGCGGGCCATGGGGGTGGTGAGTCGCACCTCGGTCTCTTGCCTTTTGAGGTCGGGATTGAGTTGGTCGTCATCATGGGCGAGGCCTCCATAGTCCTTGAGGGTATGCTTGGCGAAGCCTAGAGAGAGATTAAGGTAGAGCCGATTGGCTGCGTAGGAGCCGAACGCTCTGATGGCGTTGACTCTCGACTGGAAGTTTTGGTAGGCACTGGTCTCATCGCCGTGATTAAAGGCGAGACCCAGGTTGGTGGATGGGTTTACGTTCTGCGTGTAGAAAATGCGGCCGTCCAGCTGTTCGGTTCTGGAGCTGAAATTGCTCATGAGTACCACCTGCGAGAAGGGTCCCCTTGCGGAGTAGGAATCAACCCCGCTAGCGAGGGGAAAGAGGTTGATTAGCGCATTGGCAAAGAGGGGCGTTGGGCTCGTGGCGTTGGGACGTGCGGAAAAGGCATCATCAATGGTTACCGCGTAGTCAATGCCGAGGTTGGTTTTGAGGTGTGGCCCATCCAGCGTGGGGTCGTAGAGGTGGGCGTACAGCAGCGAGCTATCGATGGGAACGAGTTTGCTAAACCCCGTGACGAGGTCTGTGTGCCAATGCGTAGTGCGTAGGAGCGAGTCAAGGATGGGGAGCCGTGCGGTGATATGCCCATCGATGGGGTAAATCGAGTCGGGGTAGGAGTATTTTGGGGTAGCGATTTGCGCTGAGTCTGTGAAGGGGACGGCTGTGCTATCGGGGACGGATAGGCTATCGGAGTCCTGCTGCACGACATTGGATGGCTCCACGAGGATAGCCGAATCTTTGGTGTATACCACGGCGTTCGCAACGGTGTCTGGCATTGCAATCGCCTGGGCAATCCGGAACATCGAAACGTGCGCATGCGCCGCAACGCTTTCCGCTGCCCGTGCGGTGGCGCAGGGAGATAGCATCACCGCGGTGACCATCACCATGGCCATGAGAAACCCAAATATTGAAGTGCGCCGAAGGATACTCGTTTGCGTCATATTGTCCAGGTGAATGGCGGTTCGTGAATGTCCGCATCCGCAGTGGCAAAGGTAGTAAAAGGAGATGGCTTTGCGCGGAAGGCCATCCCATCTCATTCGCTTTTCGCTGGGCCTGCGGTCTTTTTGGTTAGCAGGAGCTGCGCGGTTTGCTCGCCCTGAGAGAATGTTCCTGCGATTTTGTCATTACGTAGTTTCCCCTTAAATTTTGCGTTGATGCTGGGAAGCTGTATATGAATCGAGTCCTGCGTTGGGATTTGGATGGCAGTGATGGAAAGGCCATAGGCGTTTTGGTTGGGGCAATCGAATGTGCCCTGCCAGGTTGCGCCGATGGGTGTAATGTGGAACACAAATGAGAGTGCTCCACCTGGAAGGTTGGCTGTGCCGTGCCAATCCCCTTCAAAGCCCTGTGCAGCTGCGCGATACGATGGCATCGCAAGTGCAAGCAACGCGCAGAGGGTAGGCAGCCCCAAAAGTCTACAGTGAAGGAAGTGTTTCATTGGCTCAAACCGTATCAGTGGGTGGCAAAGGTAGCCAAAATTTGGCATGCGTGTTTTTCTCGCTGTGCTCATGCTACCTGGTTGGGTTGCTCATTTAATTTACAATCATTCCATTATAGAAATGTAGATGCTTGTTTTATAGTGCTTTATGGGTGCCATACGGTGGCGTAAGTTGAGGAGTGGTAAAAGCCATAAAAATAACCGTAACTTTGCGGGGCAAGGGGATTGGTATCGTGGGCGAATTTTTCACGAACTAGAAAATAAGAAAGGACAGTTATGGATGCAGACAAACGTGCGCTAGAGCTGGACAACGTTGTGATTCGTTTTTCAGGCGACTCAGGCGATGGTATGCAGCTTACAGGCACGCTATTTTCGGACACATCAGCGCTTCTGGGCAATGGTGTAAGTACGTTTCCTGACTACCCCGCGGAGATTCGTGCTCCGCAGGGTTCGATAGGAGGAGTTTCGGGTTTTCAAGTTCACATAGGGAGCCATGAGGTCAACACCCCGGGTGATTACTGCGATGTGCTGGTGGCGATGAATCCCGCCGCGCTGAAGGCGAACGCCAAGTGGATGAAGGTGGGGGGAACGATTCTCATTGATGCCGACCAGTTTATTCCCAAGTGGCTACAGAAGGCTGGGTACACCACGGACGACCCCATTGAGGAGCTGAATCTACAGGACTACAACGTGGTCTATGTCAACATGACGGAGCTCACCAAGGAGAGCCTCAAGGATTCAGGTCTGGACGCCAAGAGCATCGTGCGCTGCAAAAATATGTTTGCGTTGGGCATGCTGTTCCACATGTTCGACCGTCCCATGGAGCATTCCTTCAACTACATTGACACGAAGTTCAAGAAGAAGCCGGAGCTCATCGCGGCGAACCGCAAGGTGCTACAGGATGGCTTCAACTACGCGGCGAACATTCAGGCGTTGGCGAACACCTACGAGGTGCCCAAGGCTGAGGTGAAGGAGCATGGCACTTATCGTAACATCAGCGGCAACATGGCCACCGCGTGGGGCCTCATTGCCGCCGCTGAAAAGGCTAAGCTACCGCTCTTCTGCGGTTCTTACCCCATCACGCCGGCAACTGACATCCTCGTGGAGCTTGCCAAGCGCAAGGACCTAGGGGTGAAAACGCTACAGGCCGAGGATGAAATCGCGGGCATCTGCACGGCGATAGGGGCTTCGTACGCAGGGAACTTTGCCGTGACGACCACCTCCGGCCCTGGCATTGCGCTTAAGAGCGAGGCGATGGGGCTTGCCGTCATGGCGGAGCTTCCGTTGGTGATAGTAGACGTGCAGCGTGGCGGCCCCTCCACGGGTCTCCCCACGAAGACGGAGCAGGCCGACCTCTTCCAGGTGCTGTACGGGCGTAACGGTGAGAGCCCAATAGTGGTGGTGGCGGCGAAGAGCCCGAGCGATTGCTTTGACATGGCGTTCCAGGCCGGGCGTATAGCCCTAGAACGTATGACGCCTGTGGTGCTCCTCACCGATGGCTTCATTGCCAATGGCTCGCAGCCGTGGAAAATCCCTTCTATGAAGGATTACCCTGAAATTCATCCACCGTACGCCTCGCCCAACGCCGATGGAAGCCGCTTCATGCCCTACAAACGCAATGAGAACTTGGCGCGTGGCTGGGCGTGGCCCGGCATCAAGGGGCTGGAGCACCGCGTGGGTGGCCTTGAGAAGCATGAGCTGAAGGGCTCCATCTCCACCGAGCCGATAAACCACGGCAAGATGGTGAAGACGCGCGCAGCCAAGGTGGCCGCCGTAGCGGATATGATACCGAACCAAGAGGTGGTGGGCGATCTTGAGGGCGATTTGCTCATCGTGAGCTGGGGCGGCACGTATGGCCACACCCTATCGGCAACGCGGGAGCTGCGCAAGGAGGGCAAGCGGGTGTCGCTGTGCCATATCTCATACATCAACCCGCTACCCAAGAACCTCGCGCAGGTGTTCTCGCGTTTCCGCAAGATCCTCGTGTGCGAGCTGAACATGGGCATGATGGCCAACTATTTGCGGATGCACCATCAGCAGTTCACCTACAACCAGCTCAATAAGGTGCAGGGGCAACCGTTTATCGTGACGGAGATTGTAGAGAGGGCCAATGAGCTGTTGAAGAGTAAGTAGGAAAGGGAGAAGCAATGTCAAATACGAAGTATACAGCCGCGGATTTTAAGAGCGATCAGGAGGTACGTTGGTGCCCAGGGTGCGGCGACCACGCTATATTGGCTGCTGTGCAGAAAGCGTTGCCCAAGGTGGCGGAGGAGTTGCACTACGAGAAGGAGCGTTTCGCCATTATATCGGGAATAGGCTGCTCCAGCCGCTTCCCGTACTACATGGACACGTTTGGCTTTCATACCATCCATGGGCGCGCCACGGCGATTTCTACGGGGGCCAAAGTGGCGAACCCACGCTTGAGCGTGTGGCAGATGACGGGCGATGGCGATGCGTTGGCCATCGGGGGAAACCACTTCATCCACGCTATACGAAGGAACATCGATATCAACATCGTGCTGTTCAACAACGAGATCTACGGCTTGACCAAGGGCCAGTACAGCCCCACCTCCAAGCTGGGGGCGATAACCAAGACCTCGCCGTACGGCACGGTGGAGCAGCCCTTCCTGCCGGGTGAACTCGTGCTAGGGGCGAGGGGTAAGTTCTTTGCCCGTTCGCTCGATGTGGAGATGAATCTCACAACGGATGTGCTGGTTGAGGCTGCCAAGCATGATGGTACCTCCGTGGTGGAGGTGCTGCAGAACTGCGTCATCTTCAATAATGGGGCGCATGCCGCGATTACCGATAGCGCTACGCGTGCCGACAGGGTAATCTACCTAAAGCAGGGCGAGCCGATGATATTCGGTAAGAATCGCGACAAGGGGCTTGTTCTCGATGGCTTTAAGCTGAAGGCGGTGCAGCTAGGCAAGGACGGCTACACCGAGGATAACATCTTAAAGCACGATGCCACGGAGGAGAACCCGGGGCTTCACATGCTTTTGGTCAACATGGCGTACCCCCAGTTGCCGGTGGCGTTGGGCGTGATTCGCAACGTGCCATTCCCCACGTACGATGACCTCGTGCGTGACCAGGTGATTGACATCCAGCAGAAGGGGCAGTACCACTGCATGGAGGATTTGCTCCACAGCGGTGAGACCTACGAGCTCTAGCCTTTTCGTGAGGTAATGATTTACCGCCCGCCCAGCCGTAAGGCTAGGGCGGGCGGTTTGTTTTTGAGAACATGAGTTTGATGTTCCCGAGAAGGGAATCTGGTCTGGGCGACGACCCTATACAGCTATTGCACAACCATTTTTATATTAGACGCTCGTTCCTTTTAGTATTTATGTATTTTGTTGTTATGATGGTCATGGAAACTTGACTAAAAATAATCCGTACCTTTACGCACTGAAAATAGAGGTGCTGGTGCGCCGTAAAGGAGAGAGAAACAGAGGCAATAAAAAGTTTACAAACAATGAAGAATGCTACAATAGGGGGTGAACACACCTCGCTACGCGAGATCCCCGCGGTGCGCTGGACGGCGCTGCTGCTGCTCGCGTTGGCAATGTTTTGCGCTTACATTTTTATGGACATTCTGTCCCCGGTGAAGGACCTGCTGGAGCAGACTCGCGGGTGGGACTCCGACACCTTTGGCATCTATGCCGGATCGGAGACCTTTCTGAATGTCTTCGTCTTTTTCCTGATTTTTGCAGGGATAATCCTTGACAAGATGGGGGTGCGCTTCACGGCGGTGCTTTCGGGGGGCGTGATGCTTTTGGGCGCGGCGGTGAATTGGTACGCGGTGACGGAGTCGTTTGCAGGGTCAGGGCTAGAACGTTGGTTTACGGATAATTTCAACTACGTCCCGGGGCTCCATGAGCTGGGGGTTTCGCCCTTCACCAGCTCCATGCCGGCATCCGCGAAGTTCGCCTCGCTGGGCTTCATGATTTTTGGTTGCGGCGCAGAGATGGCGGGGATTACCGTGTCGCGTGGGATCGTAAAATGGTTCAAAGGGAAAGAGATGGCACTGGCCATGGGGTCTGAGATGGCCTTGGCGCGCCTGGGGGTGGCTACGGTGATGATTTTCTCGCCCTTCTTCGCGAAGCTCGGCGGCGATATCCAGGTATCAAGGGCTGTGGCCTTTGGCTTTGTGATGCTCTGCATTGCTATGACGATGTTTGTGGTCTATTTCTTCATGGATCGGAAACTTGATGCCCAAACGGGTGAAGCGGAGGAGAAGGACGACCCATTCAGGATTTCCGACCTCGGGAAGGTGCTGTCGAGCGGTGTCTTTTGGGTGGTGGCATTGCTGTGCGTGCTGTACTACAGCGCGATTTTCCCATTCCAAAAGTACGCAGTGAACATGCTGCAGTGCAACATCGCGTTTGAGACCTTGCCAGATGATTCGTTTTGGCATAGCACCACGGTGACAGTTCTGCAGTACCTTGTGATGTTGGTAGTGGCGGTGACGGCGTTCATGAGCAATTTCGCGAAGAAGAAAAATTTGTCGGGGCTTTACCTATGCATTGCGGTAGTGGGGTTGATTGGCTACTGCGTGATGGCCTACGAGCGGCAGTCCGCAGAGTCTATATTTGCCGTGTTTCCCTTGCTGGCGGTGGGGATCACCCCGATTTTGGGCAACTACCTCGACAATAAGGGGAAGGGGGCCACGATGCTCATCTTTGGCTCCTTGCTCTTGATTATCTGCCATTTAACGTTTGCTTTTGTGCTGCCGCAATTTAAAGGAAACAACATCGGCGGCGTGATAGTGGCGTTTGCGACCATCCTGGTGCTGGGCGCTTCCTTCTCCCTGGTGCCGGCGGCGCTGTGGCCGAGCGTGCCGAAGCTGGTGGATAGCAAGGTGATTGGGTCGGCCTACGCGCTGATATTTTGGATTCAGAACATTGGTTTGTGGCTCTTCCCATTGCTGATTGGTAAGATTCTCACGTCAACCAATCCCGATATCACCAAGGCGGTAGCCGATGGCACAATGGATTCGGCAACGGCTTCCGTGTCGTACAACTATACCTACGCGCTGATTATGTTGGCGGGGCTGGGCGTTTGCGCCTTGGCATTTGGGTTAGTGTTGAAAGGGATCGATAAAAAGCATGGCTACGGCCTAGAGCTCCCGAATAAGGAGTAGAAGGGTATACCGAGTAGATCGAAGGGCGGCGTTTCCCCAAGCGGGGAGCGCCGCTTTTTTTGTGCCGATCGAGAAGGGCACGAAAATGTAGGCAAAAAGAGGCCGATTCCTTTTGGGTGCGGGCTGTCCCAAACTACCACCCCCTTCGCATCAAATTCGGATTTCTCCGGAGAAATCCGAATTTGATGCGAAGGGGGTCCGAATTTGGAGGGGTGCTGAAGGTGGAGTTGCTCCGCCCCAACGGGAAGTAGGGAAGGAGGCCAGGGTCTCCCTCTCACCGGTGTGACCAGCTACGCAGGGCCGACCACTCGTCTGCATTGCCTACATGCACCGCCGTCTGCCCTGCATGAGTTCTCGTTGCGCCGGTGCAGCCCCATCTGTAGGACGATCTTTCTTATAGCCGAGGGATGAAAACCCCGGTAACCTTGCCTGTAAGGCAAGCCGGTCTGCAGGACTGACCCTGGCGGCCCACCCGCCTATAGGATAGCGTTACCTTCTGGTCCGCCACCGTTAAAAACTTTTTTGTACCTTTACCCTGCAAAAGGCGCGAGGAGGGCAATGGCATGGACCAAATGATAACGTACCCGATCGGGG
>CALHSW010000051.1 GCA_938038735.1 uncultured Bacteroidia bacterium
CGCTCCAGCCCCTCCATCGCCAGCCCCGCGAAGAGTTCCCTTTGCCCCAGGAAGTACGCCTCCAGCGTGGAGACCAGCAGGCTCTTCCCGAACCGCCGCGGGCGGCTCAGGAAGCAGTAGTCGTAGTCGCTGGTAATCTTATACACCAGATCCGTTTTATCCACGTATAGCTTGCCCTGCGTGCGGATCTTCGTGAAGTCCGAATTCCCTATTGGATATTTTCTTGCCATCCCGTTGCCCTTCCCCATTCTTTTTCATGGTAAAGGTACAAAAAAGTTTTTAACGGGAAGCAGATACTGGGTTGTTCCCAATGCGGCTTTATGTGCCAATGGGTCATGCGGGTCAGTCTTTCAGACTGGCTTGCCTTCCAGACAAGAATCCGGGGGGCTAAAGACCCCCAGCTATTGAGAGACCGTCCTTCGGACGGGGCTGCATTACGGCGCAATTCATGCGGGGTTTATAGGCATTGCATGCAGGTTCACGGCGAGCATTTGGGAAGGCATATGGGGAGCCCAGCAAGTCTACAAGGTGGCGGGGCATGCATGGCTGTACGTTTCGGCATAACAATGAGGGTATACCCAGTAGTATCCCAAAATAATGAGGTAAGTTTTCTGTTTTATCTGCCAATAAGTCACGCGGGTCACTCTTTCAGACTGACCCTGGCAAACATGCACACGCAAATTCAATGCAGGGGTAGCATGGGAGAGCCGCAAGGAGTAGTCCTACTCAGAACCCACCCTGCTTACAGGACCACCCCAACCACTGCTCGCCCAAATTAGATGTAAGACTCCCATGCCCTAACCCTCGACTTGTCGCTCACACCGCCTATTAGGCCGATGCACACTTGTAAGAATCTGCTAACTAATCGCCATTAACTAGCAACCTGCAGACCGCCCGCACCTCCTGCTGCCGTGAATAGCGCTCTCGTCCCTCGTTGCTTCCGTACAACGCCCCCTGGGCCTCCGCCTCCATCCACGCTGAGAGCGTTTTCTTAACAGACGCTGTGTCATTATGGTCAAATAGCTCGCCCGCCTGTACGCTCCTAATTAAAGCTGCCGTATCGCCATCAGGCGGGCCAAATGCCAAAATGGGGCGCTCCGCGGCGAGATACTCAAACAGCTTCCCCGTAATAATACCCTTGGCGCTCGGCACCCGGTTTATACTGAGCAGCAATGCGCTCGCCGCCCGCAGCCGCAGCGGCAGATCAACATGCGCCACTGGCGGCAATGGGCTAACGTAGCTGGCAATACCCGCGGCCTCCACCTCCGCGCGCACCCCGGCTGCCGTCCGTCCAATGAGCTGCACCCGCAGCGTATCGGGCGAAATACGCCCCTCCCGATGCAGCTCCGCGATGGCACTCCACAGCGCGTGGGGATTTTGATCATCCTTCATCTCGCCGCAATGCAATATTGTAAAGGGTTGCGAGGGGACGTGCGGGGGTAGAGATGAGAAATCATCTCGGTCGTACCCATTATATATCAAATCAATAGACTTTCCGTAGGTGGTTTCAAAATTTCGCTGCATGGTAGGGCTTACCACCAGCACCCTATCCGCCCCCATCACCACCCGCCTCTCCAGCGCAGCATGCCGACGGCGTGCACGCCGAGTGAGGGGCAGATAGTGCAGATAGGGAAAATCAACCCAAGGATCACGGAAATCGGCAATCCACGGGAGTCCAGTGGCACGATGCACCTTCAACCCTATGAGGTGCATTGAGTGGGGCGGGCCCGTAGTAATTATAGCATCAGCACCATTCTCCCTAATCCACGCCTTTAGCCGCTGCACCCCAGATCGAATGCCAAAACGTCGCGCATCGGGAATAAAAACATTTCCCCGAACCCACAGCATGGCCCTCGCCGCCAAGCCCATCCTCTTCCCCTTCGCGGCACTCGTGGTCTCCATGCCGCCACGATCCTTCCCTAGAAGTTTCCGTAACGCACGGGAAGGCTCTATGCTGCGGTACGTCACCACCTGCATCCCCTCGGGCACATCGCCGAGCAGCGACTCATCGCGCAGCGGGGGATCGGGATTGGACGGGGTAAATATAATGGGCTCAACTATCCCCTCTTCCGCCATGCACTTCGCCATCTTCAGCCACCGCTGCACCCCCGCTCCGCCGGAGGGTGGCCAGTAGTAGGTGACAATAACCACCCGCATTCGGCGCTTCCCCTGCACCGCATTCTGCCCTTTCTCTCCGCCCGCTGCTATTTCACCGGTAGCCATACCTGCTGATTGGTTCGTAGATCTATTTGTAGTAGCACTCCATCGAGCGTAGACCCATACTTGGTCACCCATTTGAACGCCTCGCTGGCCATCATGGTACCCACGAGGTGCACCGCCGGGGGAAACACCGCTGGCGGCGGCATTGACTCTGGCTCGGGGCCAAAAATATCCCGCAACGAAACGTGCGCATTGCCGTGCAGCAACGTTATCTGCCCTACAGCCTCTCCCACAGCCCCATAGAGAAGGGGAATATGCATCGCACGCGCCACCCCATCAAGAAGATACCGCGTGGCGAAGTTATCGCTACAGTCAACGATTAGATTTGCGCCTTCGACCAGCTCCTCCACGTTCTCTCCACTGAGCCGCACCTGAATGGGTTTTACGCTGATGCCCGGCGCGTAACCCCGCACGACCCTATCCGCCGCCTCCACCTTGGGCTTCCCAATGTCGTATGGGGTATAGAGCAGCTGGCGCGGGAGGTTGGAATAGTTCACACGGTCATCATCGATGATGGTGAAGTGCCGCGCCCCCATGGCCGCCGCAAGGGGGAGAAATCCACTCGCGAGCCCGCCTGCGCCCACTACGCAGAGACGCACCCGTGTGTACGCCACAAACATCTCCGGGGTTACCCCCTCCAGCTGCAGCGTGCGGGCGTGCTGCCGCCGCGTGTTGTAGTCAATTACTGCAGCGCTTGATCCCAATCCTTCCATACCGTTTCGTAGCCTTGCGACCGCACAAACTCCGCCACCTCGTCGGGGGTACGGTCATCGGAGATGTGGAACTGCTCCAGCTCCGCATTAGCATGCGAATAGCCCCCTGGCTCCGTGTGCGACCCTGCGCTCAACGACGTGATACCCAGCTTAAAGGCATTGTTTCGGAAGAAGGAGGACTCGCGCGTGGTGAGCGACATATCGAGATCCTCATCGAAGAGCCGATAGGCCGTGATAATCTGCAGAAGGTTGTGGTCAGTTACGTGGAACTTGGGCTCAAAGCTCCCCGCGTGCGGCCGCAGCCGAGGGAATGCCACGCAGTACTTGCTTTGCCAGTAGAGCTTTTGGAGATGCCGCACGTGCATCGCCACGCACAGGCTCTCCACCCGCCAATTCTCAAGCCCTAGGAGCGCGCCGAGCCCTATCTTATGAACGCCCGCGGCACCGATACGGTCAGGCGTTTCAAGCCGCCAGCGGTAGTCCCTCTTTTTTCCGCCTAGGTGGTAATCAGGGTATGTCTTCTCGTTATACGTCTCCTGGTAGACGTACACCGCATTGAGCCCCTCCGCCCCAAGCGTGGCGTACTCCTTCGTTCCCATCGGTTGCACCTCGATAGAAATCTGCGGAAAGAGCGGTTTGAGCAACGAAATGGCATGGCGCAGATAGTCAAAACCCGCCTCCTTCTTATGTTCCCCCGTGAGGAGGAGTATATGCTCAAACCCCAAATCCCGGATAGCCTTCCCCTCGCTGACAATCTCCTCATCGGTTAGCGTTTTCCGCCCGATGTGGTTCAGTAGGCTGTAGCCGCAGTAGGCACAGCTATTGGAGCATGCATTGGAGAGGTATAGGGGAACGTACATTGACACCACCCGCCCGTAGCGCCGCAGCGTGAGCTGGTGGCTAATTTCTGCCATCTGCTTTAAGTACGGCAACGCCGCGGGCGAGAGGAGCGCCTTCATCTCCTCAATGCTGCAATGGCCAGCATGGCCGAGCGCCCGCTCAACATCAGCAGCCGTCTTCGATTGAATTTGCGCCGCAAGGTCCTCCCAATCAAGACCGTGCATGGCGTGGTAGAACGATTGCGCGGAGATTTGCTCCTCCGTGGGGAGCGCCGTTTCTGTTAGTGTATCCATAATTGCGCACGCCGAGGGTTTCAAATCCATTATGCACCCTCAGCACACCGCGAAGGTAACAAATTGTCGGGATTATTGCGGCTACTCTAGGCTATAGAGGATCGCGTAGAGCTCCTTCTCCCGCATCGCATAAAATCACCTCAACGATCTCGCTGTAGTCAGTTCAATACTGCACCGCATTCGTACCCCCTTCGCATCAAATTCGGATTTCTCCGGAGAAATCCGAATTTGATGCG
>CALHSW010000052.1 GCA_938038735.1 uncultured Bacteroidia bacterium
GACGACGAAAACGATGTCAACCGAAATCAGTTTCAGCAAAAAAATAAGTCAACCGTTTTTTTCAGGGAACGACAACCCGCCGTGCGAAAATCAAAGCTTGGCTGACCGCAGAAACGGCATCAAAGTTGAGTTTGAAGATAAACAGCTGGCAGCCCTCCTCTAGGGGAAGAGGTGCAGAAAATATAAAAGGCTAGCGCACGATGCGTTTTTCATCGAAAAGTTAAACACGCTTATTCTGCATTTGAAGCAAAGTGAAAGCATGGAGGATGCGAACAATGCGAAACGCTATGCGATAGAAATTTTAAAGGGTAACCTTGCGGGATACTACTCAGCGAGAATAGTTTACAAACGGCAGGAGCGATTGATTTTCACAGTGGATGAGACACGGGCAGAAGTTATAGTGAAACTTATAGAGTTAAGCGTAGACCACTATGGGACGGGCAATTGAATGCGTAATTATAACCCCTATACACCCTGGAGAGCCCTTAGGCGATGAGCTAGAGTTTAGGGGAGTAAGTCTAGCGGAATTTTCCCGAATCACCGGCGTGCCTCTAGCAGAGGTAGAGAAATATGTGAACAAGGAAAAGGATTTTACGCCTTCCTTCGCGAAAGCGATAGAAAAAGTGCTACCTGAACTAGCCGCAGAATACTGGATGCGCTGGCAAAGTTCATTCAACGAGAGCCGCGCCCACTACGGGGTTCGCAAGGTGCGTCAGGATTTAGCGTACAGAGAGGTAGAGGTAATTGACCGCTACGTGAACACAGAGCGGGTGTTCAACCTGCTTGACGAGTATATCGAACACGATGGGCTGTGCGGCCGGCTGCCGGCATTCAACAAAGCAGCCCAGTACGTGGGTTTTGAGCGAGCGTGCGACATCGCGGGCATAGCAGATAGCGCGGCTATCTACGGCGTAAGTCAAAAAAGCAAGGTCAACATGCGCAACCTACGGGCGTGGATGTTTTGCGCCATGTACCTCGGCGCAAAGAGGGCAGAAGATGTGATTGTACAGTACTCACAAAAACAGGGGCAAGCGTTCTTCCATTGGCTCGCCGATCAATCCATCAATGGGCGCGGATTGTCCACCGATACGCTTGCGGCCGAGGCGGCGAAGCACGGCATTGCGTACCACGTTCTCCCGCATTTTCGCCTAGCCCCTGTTGATGCTTACTCCTTCTGGCAGAATAATCACCCTATAATCGTTGCGACCAACCGGCGAAAGAAGGAGAGGGAGCTTGCCATTGATATGCTGCAGCACGTGGGGCACATCCTATTGCATACCCCACGACCATGGGTGAGCGGCGATGTCACGTACGCCGAAGCGAACGCAATATCCATAAAAGAAGCAACCCTATTCGCGGAGCGTGCACTAGATTCGCACAGCACGCCGCACTCTGTACGAATTGACACCAAGCGGCGCATGCTCCGCAGCGCAATCGGTACGGTGCGAGAGGATGCCGCGGGATACCATGAGCATGGTCAAGGCGCAGAGCGAGAATGAGGATTATCGTTCCCTCAAACTCTCCGTGTATCTACCCCTTAATTGCAATACGCCAGCCCGAAAATTCTACCACCTCGCCCGCCCGTATCTTTGCCCGCTTGCGCTGTTCCACCTCCCCATTACGCCGCACCAACCCCTCCTCCACCGCCCGCTGCGCCTCGCCGCCAGACCCCACGGCACGCACCACCTTCAGCAATGCTATCAGCGGGATGAACTCCTCCCCCGCCAAGGAGTACTCTACCTCTTTCGCCATCCCTCTTTTCGATCTAAAAGAATGTTACTCCATAATCGCTCTAATCGCCGCTGCAGGATCCTTCGCCCCGAAAACGGCGCTCCCCGCGACCAACACATCAGCCCCCGCCTCCCAAAGCTTGCCCGCATTTTCCGCACCCACGCCGCCGTCGATCTCTATCAACGTTTCGTGCTCCTCGGCACGCACCATCTCTACCAGCCGTGCTAATTTTCCCCACGAGGTCTCTATAAACCGCTGCCCGCCAAAGCCCGGGTTAACGCTCATGAGCAGCACGAGATCTGCGTAGGGCAAAATGTCACGCAGTAGTTCCGGCGGCGTGTGCGGGTTAATGGCCACCCCAGCCTTTACCCCTAACTCTCGAATCGCCTGGAGCGTGCGGTGCAGATGGGTGCAAGCCTCATAGTGCACCGTAATCACATTCGCCCCCGCCTTGGCGAAGCGCGAAAGGTAGCGGTCAGGATCCACAATCATCAAATGCGCATCGAGGGGCTTATCCGTACACCTGCGCACCGCCTCCACCACGGCAAAACCGTACGATATATTCGGCACAAAAACCCCGTCCATAATGTCGAGGTGCACCCACTGCGCCGCGCTGCTATCCACCATGCGCACCGCCTCCCCTAGCCGCGTAAAATCCGCTGAGAGTATCGACGGCGCCAATATTTTTTCTGATTTCATATCTTCGACATCATTTAACCGCTACGCGTACCATGCTTTCCGCCAGCACGCAGCGCGAAGGTATGAAATCCCTTTGCGCTATGAAAGCCCGCGAGGCAATCAACCCAATCTACTCGCCACGCTCCTCCAGCAACCTACGCACCACGCGGCTCGCGGCGTCCTTTGACTCTTGCAGTCCAAACCCTCTCCCCACCGAGAACTGGACTAGTTTGATAACCACCTGGTAAACATCCACTTCGCCCTGCAGTAATCCTATTGCCTTCTTTTCCAGCAGAGCATCAATATCCACCCCGCCGCACTCCTCCTCGGCACGCGCAATGGCATCACCAATCACCGCTTCATCAATTCGCTTCCCACGCAGCATAGCCGCTATCTTATTCGCCCCCCACTTAGAGAGTCGCATTTTTTCCTTGGCGTACGCCTCGGCGTAGCGCGTATCGTCAACAAAATGCTGCTCCACTAGATCTTCTACCAAGTCCGGAATACGCTCCGCTGGTACCCCTTTCCGTGCGTACCATGTGTGCATATCGTAGACACACTTCTCCTGACGACTGCAAAGCCGCATCGCTTTCGCATGGATCTTCTCTATCTCCTCTTTTCCAACCGGTTGCTCTTCCATCAGTAGCTCTCCAATATCCGTTTAAACTCCGCTACAAACCCATTTTCCTCCGCCACTGCCGCCAGCAAGAACCGGGGTTTTTCAGCGAAATCATTCAGAACCTCTACCGCTCCGTAACCCTCCCGTTTTGCAAGTTCAAAGAGTTGTACATTGTAATCACTATCAATCTCAAATGCCATCATTCCCCCTTCACGCAGGGAACTTTTTGCGCGCTGCAATATCGCCCTATAGAATAGCAGAGGGTCGTCATCAGGCACGTAAAGTGCCCCTCGCGGCTCGTAGCGCGTTACGTTGGGGGCGAGTTGCTCCTCACGGGAGGCGGGTATGTATGGAGGATTACTCACCACCAAATTCCACGCCCCCTCGGGCCAGCGAACCATGGGTGACAGCACATCCATTTCGTTAAAATTGACCTCTACCCCATGCCGCGCAGCGTTTTCCCGCGCCACGGCCAGGGCCTCTGCGCTTACGTCTATCGCCTCCACCCGGGCGTAGGGCAATCCTTTCGCCAGGGCTATCGCAATCGCACCGCTCCCAGCACCGATGTCGAGTACATGGGGCGCACGCTGCGCATAGAGCCTGCATAGGACCAGCGTAAGCAGCTCCGTCTCAGGGCGGGGAATCAGCACGGCGGGCGTGACGCGGAGCGTAAGGTCGCAAAACCCGGTCT
This sequence comes from uncultured Bacteroidia bacterium, assembly GCA_938038735.1. Taxonomy (GTDB): domain Bacteria; phylum Bacteroidota; class Bacteroidia; order Bacteroidales; family CAJPTX01; genus Bacteroides_D. The sequence continues at coordinate 3,720 of CALHSW010000052.1, forward strand.
CACCCACCACGTACTGCACCGGCTCGTGGGCTAACAGTCGTGCTAAATCCTCGCCAATTCCTTGCAGTTTAGCCCCATCGAGGGGCGTTTCACCATCCAAAAGAAAGCGATAGAAAGGGGTGTTGAAACGCGCCTCCACCAGCCTCCGAGCCATTGCTTGCGCTTCGCCCTCAGGGTAGATAGTCCGCAACGCCCCTTGGAGGTCGCCAAGCAGCGCACGGGGGGTGCGCGATGTGAGCTCTATGCGTTCGTGTTGGCTATCAGTCTGTTCCATGCGTTTACACCCGCACCGAATTTGTAGGAATGGCCTAGGTGTAGTAAATTTGTCGCGAAGGTAACGTTTATACTACAGCTTTTGTATGGCGCAGTGGAGCGAATTTGACCGGCTGATGATGGCGCACGCCATTGAGATAGCCCGCAGCGGGCGGGGCTACACCCTCTCCAACCCGCGGGTGGGGGCTGTAATCACCGTTAATGGGCAAATCGTGGCCGAGGGATACCACCAACGCTACGGCGGGCCGCACGCAGAGCGAAACGCCATCGCGGAAGCAAACCGTAAGGGGATTGATCTGCGCAACGCTACCCTGTACGTAACGCTTGAACCATGCTGCCACCAAGGGAAAACGGGGCCCTGCACGGAGGCGGTTATCGAAGCGGGCATACAACGGGTGGTTATCGGCTCGCTCGACCCCAATCCAAAAGTGAATGGGCATGGAGTAGAACGTTTACAACGCAATGGCATTGCAGTAGAGGTGGGGCTGCTGCAATCGGAATGCCAAGCTCTCAACCCCGCCTTCATCACCTACCACACGCTGCATCGCCCCTACGTGCTCCTTAAATGGGCGCAATCGGTTGATGGGTTCATTGACATCAAACGCTCTCCCGAACCCCCCGCCCCATGGTTTACGGGTAATCATGGACGAATGCTGGTGCACCGTTGGCGTTCCGAGCATATGGCCATCCTCGTGGGGGCAAACACCGTGCTGCGCGACAACCCGCGACTCAACGTGCGGGCGTGGGTAGGACCGCAACCGCTACGGGTAATCGTGGATAGAGACCTCTCACTCCCCCGCTCCGCACACATTTTTGACGGCTCCCAGCCTACGCTCCTCCTTACGAACAGCAGCCTCGTTGATACCCCAGCATGGAGGGAGCGACAAGCCGTAAGCCAGCTTGAGATTGCCCCAATTGATAGGAGTGGATCTCTGCCGGAAAATGTTCTAGCCGAACTCTATAGCCGGGGCGTGAATTCGCTGCTGGTGGAGGGTGGTGCCAAGACCTTGGATCAGTTCATTGCCTCTAACCTGTGGGACGAGGCGCGGATATTCATCGCCCCTATCTGCGTTGGCGATGGCATCAAGGCACCACAACTCCCAAAAGGAGTCTCCCGCCCCAGCCTAGTGGGCGCATCAACCCTCCTGCAAATAGACAATCCCCACGCTTCGGCGTTAGAATGTACAAACCATGCGTAGAACGACCATCGTCACCGCATCCCTCGCCGTTGTCCTACTGCTCCTCGTAGCGGTTGACCTCCTGGTGGGATCCGCCACCCTATCGCTATCACAGGTTTGGAGTGCCCTAGTTGGATCCCCCGATTCGGAGCTAAGCACTATTATTGTGCGCGGCTTCAGGGTACCCAAAACCATCACCGCTATTCTCACGGGCATCGCCCTCTCCGTGAGCGGACTGCTCATGCAAACCACCTTTAAGAATCCCCTCGCGGGGCCGTACGTGCTGGGCATTAGCAGCGGCGCAAGCCTCGGCGCGGCCATTTCGCTCCTAGCTGGCGGCATCGTGGTGGCCAGTACCCCCATCTCCCTCGCCGCGGCAGCATGGCTAGGCGCCATGGCCATGCTGATTATTATCCTCGCAGCCTCAATGCGTTTACGCAGCAATGGTTCTCTCCTCATTCTAGGTGTGATGCTCGGCGCGGCGGCATCCTCCGGCGTGAGCATCCTGCAATACGTAAGCGACGAGCATACGCTTAAAAACTTCATTATCTGGAGCATGGGCAGCATGGCGAACGTTACCGGCGAAAGCCTCGCCATCCTAGCCGGCGGCGTGGCTGGCGGCACGCTGCTCGCCTTCCTCTGCGTGCGCCCGCTCAACGTGCTACTCCTCGGGCAGGAGCAAGCCGCCGTCCTGGGGGTGTCCATGCGGCAGGCCCGCACCCTAATCTTTCTCTCCACGAGCCTTCTCGCGGGTTTCTCTACAGCCTTCTGCGGCCCGATTGGGTTCATCGGCATCGCGGTGCCCCACGTGGCCCGATTCCTCTACCGCACCTCCCGCCACGGCATGCTCCTCGTTGGGTGTCTCCTCATCGGCCCTATCAGCCTGGTTCTAGCCGATATCGTTTCGCAACTCCCTGGGCTCCCCATGGCGCTGCCCATCAACGCCGTCACCTCACTGCTAGGTCTGCCCATCGTTATCTATATCCTTATTCGTGGTAACCGCTAAATCCTTTCAAATCCCCATGGCCTCTTCTCCTTCCAATGCCTCGCCCCGCGTCCCTATTCTCCAGCTCAATAGCCTCGTCCTGGGCTATACAACCCCAATCCTCTCCACCGGCGCCCCCTCTATAAAAGCATACAATGGGCAAACCATCGCGCTCCTCGGTAGAAATGGTTGCGGTAAAACCACCCTCCTACGCGCCATCGCAGGGCTTTTGCCCCCCCTAGAGGGGTGCGTTATAGCCCAAGATGCCCCCATCGCCTCGCTCCCGCATCGGGACAAAGCCCGACTCGTGGCCTTTGCCCCTACCCGTCACACCCCCGATGGGAACGTAAGGGTGAAGGAGCTCGTCATGCTGGCTCGGTTTCCCCATCAAGGGTGGTTTAAAACCACCAGTCCACACGACTACGCTGCCGTGGAGACGGCGATGCGCCTCACCCAAACTACCCCCTTTGCCGATCGTCGCATCGGCACGCTCAGCGATGGCGAACGGCAGCGGGTATGGCTCGCCATGGCCCTCGCGCAGGAGACCCCCATCCTGCTTCTCGATGAACCCTCAGCCTTTCTCGATTTTCCATCCAAGGGGAATCTAGTGGTTTTCCTACGCCATCTCGCCCGCACCACCCACCGCCTCATCATCTACTCCACCCACGACCTCCAGTCGGCCCTGTGGTGCAGCGACCGGCTATGGATTGCGCACAACGCTACGCTCTACGACACCCTTCCCGAAGAGGCGGCGAGAAGCGGCATCCTCAACGCGGTATTCGGCACGGAGAGCAGCACCTTTGACCCCGAGAGCTTTACCTTCACGCTTCGCACCAAAAACGCAAGCAATCGCCCCCGATTCCGCATCGTTAGCCCACCCGAAGACCCCGATTTTTTATACGCACGCAGGGTACTGCTGCGCCTGGGGTGGCAGGAAGCAATTAGTGATGCTCCCAGCGTAATCACCATCACCAAGGCGCAAGATGGCGAAACCTGGCGCCTCCCCGATGGGGAGCAGGCTGATTCTTTAGAAAGCCTCTCCGCGTGGGCGGAAAGGTATGGGGGGGGGTAGGGAAAAAGTATGGGACCAAAATATTGTAGAATGTAATGCTCTACAGCAACTGCATCGCTATCCATGCGCACGCCTCAGCATCGGCAAGCGCATGGTGATGGTTTTTCAGTTGGTAGCCGCAACACTGGGCCACCGTGTGAAGCTGGTGGTTTTCCAAATCGGGCAATTTCCGACGCGCCGCCGCAAGGGTACAAAGAAAAGGATACTCAGGGTAGACCAAATCGTACTCAGCAAAAACTGCCCTTAGGCAGCTCTCATCGAAAGGGCGATTGTGCGCCACCAAGGGAAGCCCTGCAATACGCCCCTCAATGGAATCCCAAACATCGGGGAACAGGGGTTGCCCATCGGTATCGCGGCGGGTTAGCCCGTGAACCTCCGTGGTCCAGTAAGAGTAGTAGTTCGGCGTGGGCTGGATAAGGCTATAAAATTCGTCCACGATGTCACCACCTCGCACCACCACTACGCCCACGCTGCACACACTGGAACGTCTCCCATTGGCCGTTTCAAAATCTATTGCCGCAAAATCACGCATAGCCTATCTCCTTTCAACAGGGAATGAAGAAGAACGAAACCGAGGCAAAGGTATATAAAATTTACCAAGAATATTTACTACATTTGCGCAGAGAAAGTAATAATAGAGAGAAACAGCGATGGATCAACAGCAGGTATTTGACTTTATACACGACTTTAACGCCACATGGGTAGGGCCTATACTCTCCATAATTCTGCTATTTACCGGGTTATACTACACCATTCGCTTACGCTTCGTGCAACGTTATTTTTTTCTCGCTTTGCGCCGACTAGTGGGCAGCGGCCGAAAAGGGAAAGCATCAAGGAGCGAAGGAATTACCCCATTCCAGGCTCTCTCAGCGGCGGTGGCATCGCAGGTAGGTACCGGGAACATCGTGGGCGTTGCCACGGCGCTCGTAGCTGGAGGCCCCGGTGCGCTCTTCTGGATGTGGGTCAGTTCAATACTAGGAATGGCTACCAATTTTTCCGAGGCAGTGCTAGGCCAACTCTACCGCACGAAGCGAGATAACCATGCTGTGGGCGGTCCAGCCTTCTATATACGTAATGGATTGAATTCCAAATTCCTAGCTATCGTTTTTGCCATATTTGGTATCCTTTCGCTAGGGCTAATGGGGGTCATGGTGCAGTCGAATTCCATCGTGGACTCGGTGGCCAGTTTTTTCCCTACAGGGGTTAATAAACTATACATCGGCATCCCGCTTGCCCTGCTCATATTCTCCGTTTTGGCGGGAGGCGTTACCCGCATCGTGGCGTTTGCTGAGCGGGTGGTGCCCTTTATGGCCACTCTCTTCGTGGTGGGGGCGCTAGTGTTTATAGGTATGCATATAGATGGCGTGCCCGGAGTGTTCCGTGACATTTTTAAGTATGCATTCACCCCATACGCGGCTGGAGGGGGCGCCATGGGAATCGTCGTGATGCAAAGCATCCGGTACGGCATAAGCCGAGGGCTGTTTAGCAATGAGGCTGGCCTTGGGTCTACGCCCCATGCGCATGCCATCGCGCAGGTGAAGCACCCCTACGACCAGGGCCTTGTGGCGTTGCTCGGCGTGGGGACCACTTTCATCATTTGTACCCTTTCGGGGCTGGTTATACTCCTTTCCGGCGTGATTCAAACCCACCCAGATGCGCAGGGAGTCGCGATAGCCCAAACGGCGTTCCGCGGTGCCTTTGGCGCAGGCGGGAAGTATTTCATCGGCCTTGCGCTATTCTTCTTCGCGTTTACCACGTCAGTGGGATGGTATTTCTTTGCTGCGCAGAACATGCGTTACCTCTGTGGCAATCGGCTTATATGGCCGTTGCGGGTGGCGGTGGCGCTGGTGGTGGTGCTATCTTCCGTGGTGCAGGTGGACCTAGTGTGGGAGATGGCCGATACGTTCAACTTTTTTCTTGTGATTCCCAATGTCATCGCGCTGCTCTTGCTGAGCCCTCAGGTGGTGCGCGAGGCGAATCGCTTGCACAAGGAGGTGCGCGACGGCCAAAACGTTGCCCCCGATGCGGGAGAGGACGCATAGGGCGGGGTGACTCCTAGAGGCTCAACACCCTACGAGAATCGTGTGGGCGGATACGATGTTTTATCAATGTCCGGGAACCTTTCGGAAGGGATATCGGAACGCTGGTCGGCGCGGGAAATGTTCTCTAACGTGCGGCCATTTTGGCTGGCGAGGATAACTGTAGATTGCCCGAACGCTTTACAGATGTCATCGAGAGCCGAGTTGAGACGCTCCGATTTCTCACGATTATGGGTGTCGAAGATGTTAACGGGGGTAGGCGTGTAGGAGAGCTGGGAGAGGCCAACGCCCACCTTTTTGTATAGGCACTCCGACCGTATATTTTCCTTTAGGAGCTGGGTGGCGCAAGAGGTGATTTGAATAATGTCATCGGTGGGGGACAGGAGCTGCACCTCGAAGAGCCCCTGCTGCTGCGGGAGGGTGGTCTTAAAGCGATTGGTAGCGAGCTGGAGGGAGACCTTGGCGCATTTCCCATTCGCATTGCGCAGTTTACGGTGGCAATGGGCGGCAAAGGTGACCACAAGCTCCCGCAGCTGCGAGAAGTCGTTAATTTCTGAGGGAAGGGAACGCGATGAGAAAATGGACTGCGGCGGCTGACGCTTCTCAATGGCGTGGCAACAAACACCCTTGAGTTCAAGGTAGGTAGCAAGCCCGGTCTTAGAGAAGACTTGCGACACCACGTGCTGGTCCAACGCCACAAAGTCGGAGGCGTATTGGCACCCCATGGAGCTGAGCTTCTTTTGGAACTGCCTTCCAATGCCCCACACCTCTCCTATGGGGAGCAGCGCGAGAGCTTTCTGCCGCTTTACGTCGTTGTCGATCATCGCGACACCTTGGTATCCACTAATATGCTTCGCGAAGTGCGATGCAGCCTTGGCAAGGGTTTTGGTGTCGGCAATGCCAATACTCACCGGAAGGTGGAACGTATCCCAAATGGCACCGCGCAGCATGCGCATGAAGTCGACGGGCTGCGCCACGCCGGTCAATGAAACAAAACACTCGTCGATGGAGTAGACCTCCTGCTCCTTGGTGTTTTCTGCGATGAAATGCATGAGCTGTCGGGAAAGTTCGCCGTAGAGTTGGTGGTTGCCAGAACGCACGATGATCCCCTCCGATGCCACAAGATTTTTAATCTTGAAGAAGGGAATGCCCATGGGAACGCCCATGCGCTTCACCTCGTTGCTCCGAGCAACAACGCACCCATCGTTGTTGGATAGTACTACGACTGGTTTGCCATCAAGCGTGGGGTCAACGACCCGCTCGCAGCTCACGAAGAAATTATCGCAATCGATAAGTCCAAACATCTCTACTCCCTCCGGGGGCAAAGATAGCAGAAAAAACGGTTAAAACCGAATAGGGGTAAAGAACAGCTTTTGCTGTGAGACCTACGTCTCTTTAGATTGATAAAACCGATGATACACGTCAAACCTGCGAGAGAAGGATAAACAACTTTCAATAGATAATACCCTACGAACAAGCATTATAGTAAGTTTAAACTCTCATTACTACACCTCTGTTTTTATACGTAATGCGCTTACCTCGATGCAGGTTCTAGATAATCCAATGGCAGGTTAACCAATAGTAAAGGGAAAGATGAGGTACGTACGAATTTTCGTTTTGATGGTGCTAGCGACCGTTATGGTGGCAGCGGCCGCTAGCTAAACTAGCACTCTAAATGTAACGTTGTACGCCTCCATTTACTCCGCTATAAACTTTCCCGATGCCACCTCTCCCCTTCTATTTTCTACAAGTACAATGTACATGCCCCTCGGTAGATACTCTATTGCCAATGCTATTTCCCCACCCTCCGCAACTACCCCTTCCAATACGCGAACTCCCATGAGCGTTTGGATTTCATATCTAACCAAGCCTTTGAAAGGTGTTGATATCTCAAGCATACTTTTAGCAGGGTTTGGCCAAAGTTTTAGAGTTTGAAGAACGGTAGACTCTGCGCTGTTAATAGGCGGCGGGGTAGGCAATACTGCACATTGCAATTGTATGTTTACTTCCGTGTTTGTCACCACGGTGACGCTACGGCGCATCTCCATGTACCCATCTGCCGAGGCTATAACTGAAAATGTTCCTTCGGGTACGCTTACTATAAACTCACCCGCTTCGTTTGTAGTGAAAATACGCCCATCTACCGATATGGTAGCATTGCGCAAAGGCCCACTCTCACCCTGCACCCGAAGTTTTAGCTTGTAATGCGCTTTTATAAAACACGCACGTCTTATGCGAACACCCGATGGGGATTCCTCTTTTATTTTCTTTCTCTCTCGTCCTCCATCATCTGCCCAAAAGGCAAACCAATACCCCTCGTTTTCGTGCGCTACTACGTCCTTCGCCTCGCCCCCCTCTTCTACAATCTGATATCGGGCTGGAGTGCCTCCTATTGTGAAGTAACCGCCATCTTGGGGATCCGCTACATAGCGTATTATCCCATCACTTAGCCTCACGCATTGCGCCTCCGCATAGGTATCCTGGATGGGGAGGCTAGACGGTAGTACCTTGCTAAAGTTCCCATCTCCCCATTGCAGGAATTGGAATCCTGCGGCGGGCCGAGCTTCGATGGGTTTCGTCTCTGTACCAAGCGATACGCCTTGCGATTCAACCATCGTGTTTTCATCCCAAAAGGTTGCACTCCCTTTCGGAGTGGACGTGTAGCTTACGGTTACCATTCTAGATGGATCTGCCAACACGCAAACATTATCTATCGCAGCGAATCCCTTCGTACCAACGCTAGCCACCCACCTGAACCGTATCGTTTTCCCATCGCTTATTTCATCTTTCTTAACGTGCGATGTGTAATCTTTCGGCATCGCGATTGGGGTAAATGGCAGATCTTTCCATCCTCTTCCATCCACTTCATACTGCAATTGAAGTTGTGCCATACTCCCAACCATCATGGCTCTCATTTTCAGAGTCAAATCTCCATTTATTCCAGTTAACCGGTAGACCGGAGAGTATACGCACGATGTACCTTCCTTTGCTAATGCAACAAACCGTCCCGTCATGGAATATTCTACTCCATCGAATACTATTTTCTCGTAAACATCCCATAGAGGCTCTTTTACATCACCACGCAGGGTACGGTAAGCTGACCTTTGCGTGAGACTATCAAAAGTGTAGCAATCAGGGAGTTCTCGAATTTCTTCAAACTCAGCCTCTACAGATAATGCCCGTTCAACGCCCCTTTCTACGCGCTCCGCCGCCTCCAATCCATCAGACCATCCTGCAAAGTATACCCCCTTCCCAAGAGGTACTGCCGTCACAGCTGCGCCAGATTCGCCGTGATTCACCCGCTGCGCAATATTGCCATCTATGTACCCACCGCCCGTTGCGCTATACGTTACGGCATATGATGGAATTGAAAATTGAGCTTCTACACGCTTTGACTCTTTTACATTGAAATCACACCTCGGATTCTCTTTTACACCATCGTTCCACCCCACGAAATAGTATGGGCTTTGCGCTACAGCTAGCATGCTCTCCCCATTCCCCCCTATACCTATTGTCTGCTTCTTTTTACCTATCACTTTGCCTCCTATACCTGCTGTGTAAGCAAGCGTAACTACATCCTGTGAAAGACTAACCGTTTTGACAATTGCTCCTCCTTGAGTTAAATCAACAGTATCCACCACTCCCGAATACCCTGTTTTTTGCAGCCTCATAGGGTAAAGTTCGCCCCCTCGCAGTATAGCAACGGCTCGTCCCTGCGCATCAGTTTCATACGTTTTGCCATTGCATACCATCACCACTCCGGCCAAGGGCTCTTGACTGTCTCCATCTTTCACCTCGACTGTAATCGGCCATAAATCGCCCTGAACTACCGAGAATCTACCCACTTCGGGCTTCACTTCGTAGCATGCCGTCATGTAGCTACTCCTTGGATTTATAGTGTATTCACCTTTTGGAAGTACACTATTTAATTCATGCTTTCTTCCTTCGCTATCCACAATTTCGTAAGCCTCCCATTCTGTAGGCGATGCCAACTTGCGCCCGCTGTCCCCATTCTTGAGACCGATATAATCAAAGTCTAAATGTACTGGACTCCCGAATGGTACGCTCTTCGTGACGTTTATAGCACGTATCTCTGCTCTTTTAACTTCAACGACAATCCGTACCGGCTTCGCTGCACCGTACTGGTAGTTCCCCTTTTGCAGACATGTTATGCTGGCATTCCCCGGGGCAATTATGTACAGCTTTCCATCTGCAACCGTGACCACTTCAGGAGCATCAACCACGTACTCCACGGGTAGCCCGCTAGAGCTTGTCCCATTTAGTGTAATTGGAGAATCGCCGTACGTAAAGCTTGACGGCGCAGTGAACGCTATAGCCTGCGCATAACATAGCTTGACGTAGTACACCCTCTCTGCCCCATTGGCAGCACGTACGATAAGCGTAGCACCGTGCTCCATGTCAAGCTTTGTGTCGCTTTGCACCTCCTTCCCTCTGTAAATTAGCGTTGCGCCCATGGACACTTCGTATTCAAACGACACAGCCTGCGGAACCTCAATTCTACCCTCGTTAGCCCTAATAGGTATCTCTACCGTTTGCCCAATAGGAACGTTTACTATTAAATCAGATTTAAGGCCATTGTTACCGTTTTGCGGAATCCTTAGCGATAGCAGTTCGCATGCAGATGAAGCATCCTCTTTGAATGTCAAGGTGATTTCCTCGCGCATGGTGCGCCCAAAGGGCGAGGCCTCTACTCTGACCTGCAATGCGTTCGTAAAGTCATATACTCCTGGCGTGAGGGTGGGTGGTGTGGTGCTAACAATGCTTTTGGGCCACGCTGCGAAAAGCTTACCACCCACGCTGTGCTTTGACGTTCCCTTTTTAAATAGCACTTCGTATGCGCTGTCGCTTATCTTCTTTGCGCCCACCTGTCCATCAAACGAAAATCCAGCCAGCAAGCTTCTTGGCCTTACCCATATTCCATCGCTACTGCTTACCCTTGACTTTTCTGCATGTATGGTTGCGTAATCACTTCCTGAAACCGACATGTAATTGCCTACACCCTCATTGAACGTGTATTCTACGATGCATTTTTCGGGAAGCGTTCCATCCGGCTTTCGCACGTACCTAAAAGAAGACTCTTTCGCTTCGCTGCTCGTTATCGCCTTTGCCCACGCACGGTAGAGCTTCACGTAACCGTTAAATTGTGAAAAGAGCTTCAGATTGCCATATAGAGGCCCATCCTCGCCTTCCACGTGCAGAGTTTGCTCCTCCCCATCAATGTACACTCGCACCGAGGAACGGCCCTGGAATTGCCACACCGAGCTCTCGCACTCTTCTAGCACGATACTCACATGATGCCACCGTCCTGGCGACAGGGTGTTTTCCGCCGTCCAAACCAGCTTGCGCTGCCCAATGAGTATGGCTAGCGCATTATCGGGGATACCGCCCTGCATGTTGAGCGTTGTGTAAACGTTTAGTCCCTGCGATGTGAGGATATTCTGAAATGCTGAATGATTTTGTTTAAAGCAGAACTCTAAGGTTACATCAGAGGCTATACGTTCACTTCCATCAGTGTCAATGGTGGTGATTCCCCTCGTGCCAGGCTCTATCCACTCCTCCCGATTGCTTTGCATCTTCAATGCGTAGAAACCATTCGGTTCGGGTTTAAGACAGACAATTTGCACCCCTACTCTATTATTTGACTCGTTGACTTGAGCGGGTTGCTCTGTTATTATTACTTCAATCTCATGCAAACCTACTTCTGATAGATCTATTCTATTTTGCAACGTAAACACCCCAACACCGCCATAGGGTCTTAATGGGGTGCTTGCGCAATCAATAGTTTCGTGGCGTTCCTGACCACCTGCCTTTAGCACCACGGAGAAGCTGCCCTTAAATGGCTCGTTCGATTGATTGGCTACAGTAATCTGTACCGGTTGTTCTGACGATAGCCCCTCTCCTGATCGTCCCGCATCGACGGATACGAGTTGCAGGTCATCTTTTGATGGAAATTTTCCCTGAACGAGCGTCAACTGAATATCTTGCAGATCAAAGACCGCATCGGTCACGCCTGCCGCGCATGGCGATAGTGACGTACCCTCATGGGCAAGGACGATGCGCATTCGTTTTGACCCGCTAGTGTGCCCATTCGGCTGCAGCCGAAGGGAAACCTCTTTGGTGCGTGCATTGAACTTTTGCGCAATTAGCTCCGAATCATCAAATACCCGGTCTTCGTTCCAGTCGACCCACGCCGCAAGAATCCCCCCACTCTGGGACTCTTGGGACAGCTTTATCGTGACTGTTGCGCTCTCCTCTTCAGTGTATAGCGTTAGCGGTGGGTTTAGGGTATACCGAATATGTTGGGCAGGCGCGGCGAGCTTGTATTCCTTCTCGCGGAAAGTAACGGTAGCGAGTGATAGTTTACTACCTTCTATCGGCGGGGTAGGAATGCAGTAGCAGTCGTATATTGCCAGTGTGGATTGCACATTATCAGTTTCCTCGCTATCATTCCCTGCCACAGTGACCACAATGGGCATCGGTTGCGCCCAATCTAGAATGAAGGGCTGCTTGAGAGTTACTTCATTGATGCCAGGCTGTAGAGGAGGCAGGGTCTCGGAAAATATCTCTTCATGCCCTATGCAGACAGCAGCGCGACAATCGTTCTGCGCTTCATTCCACCTGTTCTGAATGGTTAGCTTCACTGGGATCTCTCCCCGTGGCGTATCGCCTACATGCTGCGCGTAGGCACTTAGAAGCGATATCGGATTCCTTGCCGGAACTGCTTCTATCTCTGCCATCCATCCTTCCCCTAACGACTCCACAGGCGACCCGAACTGAAAGCATATGCTGCCATCGCGCGCCTCGGAAATAAATCGCATCGGTCCATCATGCTGCCCTGTTAGCATCGCACGGGGGCGCATTCGCTCCAGCTCCATGCGCTCATTAGGGGTGCTGGTAAACACGAGCAAGTAGGCCTTTTCTTCCGCTAAATCTACCTTTCTGAAGGTGGCAAGAAGGCGCTGCGTTGTGTCTCTCGGCTTAAAGCGTACAGAGGCTAGCTGCCCGACTGTATAGTTTAGGTTGGCACCTCCATTGTCGGTGAATACTATCTTATCAGTTACCTCTACCGTTTGCCTTGGGTCATAGTGGAATGGATCGTAGCCACCGGGGCGTTCAAATGAGTACGAAGTAGGCATGGGTACCACGTTCCCCATACTGTTTATCGTATACTCTGCATATCCATTTACTTCTCGTTGCAGCGTGTCTATTTCACATGCAAAGGAGAATTTTAGAAGACTCCCTAATTCGTTACCCGTTGATACGTCTAGCGGAATATCCACCTCTTTTGATTCGTATGGAAATAGTCTGTCAATCTGACTCCCACCTACCCACTTCCCATCTCTATAAGCTTTCACGGCGAGATTGGATAGTTCTATTGCGCTTTTATTCTTGAGTTCCAACGTGAATGTGCCGTCATGTAGATTGGGCCCATCGTAGGGGACTCTAAGCATAGTGAGGGCTACACTTGGATTGGGTTCGCTGCGGGTAAACGTTATTGCGGATAGGGCGAGCATGTCTCTCCCCTCATCTGTAATCGTTTTGGATGTACCGCTCCCAACGAATTCAATGCTTACTGAGTGAATAGCACCGCAGGGAATGGCGTAGACCCATTCACGATCATGCTGCGAGGCAATATGTACCTCGCGTCCTGCTACGTCTTTCGCTACCTCTCCATCTACACTCACGCGCATCTGAGCGGTGTTAGGACGCTCGTTTAACCGCGAGAGGAGTACTCCGCGAATGTGCATGTATATAGTTTCAGTACTCGGTAGAGCCGTTAGGTTTAGGCTACACAGCGATAGGGCCACATAATTATCTGCATTGCGCGGAAGGTCAAAGTAGTTATGTTCGTTGAAGGTGGAAGCCCTATTGATTGCGAAGAAAGTTAGGGAGTTAGATCCCGCCGCTACCCCTTCGGCGGAGCTATACACCATCGCTTCCTGTATGTTCTTACCCTGGCTCTCTATCGTGAAGTGGGGGGATGGGTATCCTATAAAGGTCTCCCTATAAGGAAAATCGTCTAATTTTAATGTGAGGGGCATTGAGGTATTTGCAGCTGCTGCCACGCTTTGTCTTCCCGCCTTTTGCCCGGTATTATCTAGCCTGACACCTACGCTGAAATAGGGAGTTCTCAATCCTTTAATTGTACTATAATCTACCTCTAATCGGTTCTCATCACCATGTTCGGTATGTCCTACTGGTCGAAATCCATCGTTAGGAGACCCCGAATAAACCTCGTAACCATTTACAGCAGCGTCAAGTTTATCCCACTCTATGCTCCAGGCATCCTCAGTGCACCGAGTGAGGTTTATCTTTACATTCTCAACTCGTGGCGCTATGATGAAGTGTCCATCCATCATCACGACATCTTGCCCTCTACCTACAAGTCGCAGGGTTGCCTCGCTCGTTATAGGCGCATTGGCTGGTATTGGAAATTCAAGCATCTCGCCAGTTGCTCGGCCTATCGCAGTGTAGCTCTTACCTCCATTGTAGGATAATTCTAGCGTGTATTCCTTAGGCGGGTTGTCCACCTGTAGCTGCACCATTGAGCCGGGTTCTACGATTTGTCCATCGGATGGGATTACAATTTGAGGAGTGTCTATAACATACTCCCATGTGAGCGCAAATTCCTGCGCCCCGCTAACGACACGGTAACCTTCTACTGACACCTCTATCTCACTGGTCCCCGTGAGCTCTACGCTTGATAGCGTAACCTGCTCAATGTTATTGATTTTGTCCTTCCCACGTTTGGCTACCTGCTCTACTTCATTTTTCTTTGCGCTACATACCCACGGAAGGTACTCTTTTCCGCCCACCATCACGCATAAGTCCAAATCATTCACAAGGGCAGCGTCACCGTATGCGTGCGCCTTAACGGCCACAGGATCGTTCCACGTAACCAGCACTCGCACACCGATGCACCCTTTGGGTAGCGCAATCCTACTTGTAATCGTTTCTCCATTCTTAACCCTGCCGAGGCTAATCCTTTCTTCCTCTATGGCTTTCACCGCACGCTCCGCGTTGACTATGCCAAATCCGTACTGAAAATCCGGATGTGCTCGTCCAGCATCGGTGGCGGTGTTGGCTATTATGGCTTTCACCGCATCGTTACGTAGCCGCTCGTTGGGGTGCAGCTGCGTATACCGTTCGTGCAGTTGCGCCACCACCCCTGATACTACGGGGCAGGCCATGCTTGTCCCGCCCATAGTGCCATAGCCGTTACCCGGCAACGTGCTATATACGCTATTGCCCGCCGCGCAAACTATTGGCATCCATCGCCCATCGTCCTGCGGGCCAAAGCTACTAAATGCGCTTATATTACCATCGCGGGAAACTGATCCGACCTGTATAATGTTTTTTGCTCTATTGGTACCTGTATTATAGCCCGCTACCCCATACCGTGCCACGCTTTCGTCTTTGCAGTAAGTTTGGTCATTCCCTGCTGCGTAAATGTGGACTAGATCTGGGATATCAATTGAGAGTTGGTCAATTTGCTCCTCACGAGGCCCATAGGCAAAGTCAAGATAATCCCCACACTTCTCACGTAGGGATGCCCCGTAGGAGTTGGAGGTAAGGTGAAGGCGGTAGGCTGCGTATGCCTCTCGCATCTCTTCGCAGCTCTGCTTCCCATTGCTTTGCATGCCGAAATTGTATGCCCATACCTCAGCCTTTGAGGCTATGCCCTGCGCCATCGGGTCAATGAATCCACCGCCGGCGAGCGTGCCAGCTACGTGCGTCCCATGGTCACCCGGCAGCTCGTACTCCTCGGTGTGCAGACGCTGCCCGAAGTCAGGATGATGCGTCACGTTCTGGTCCCATATGCCCACCCGTATCTTCTCGCCTCGGAGCATACGCCCTCCGAGTTGCGTCGATGGGGCTGCTACTAGGCGCGCTCGTGCCTGAATGGCTGACTCTTCATTGAAGAGTTCCAGCGCAGGAGCGCGGTACGCTATTGATAGCACGTAGGGAAGAGCGGCTATCCGCATGATTTCACTGGTCGCCCCAATGCACTCAGCCTCGTAAATCGTTTCGTAAACGGTTACCTCCGTAGCCCCAGCCCGTTTGAGGTCTTGTTGAATAGTGCTCTTTGAAGCGTTCTTAGCGTAGCGGATGGTATAACGCCCATACTTCTCCCCAACGCGTGCATGCCGTGGAACTTCGCCCATCGCTATAGCTCTCGTCACCTTCCACTCCCCTTTCGTAGCCACTAATGACCTTACGTTACAATCATTAAGCGTACGGTTTAATGCCTTACCGCTGCGCGTTGCATTTATGGTTGCCCAATAGGCTTTGCCCCCAAGGTAAGAGCCTAGCTGCACGCCGGATTGCTGCAGCTGAACCATGACAGCCGAATCGGGAATCTCATTAAACTGCACGAGAACGTTATACCTTCCACCCGTTGCCTCTCCAAGGCTATTTTCCATTCCTTCACGCCTAGGTGTTTGCACATTGGGCGGTGGAACAAAGCTGCTAAGCCCAAGCCGTATCGTGTCCTGTGCGTAAAGTGGACTCATAATCAAGAGCGCGGCGAGCAGTAGTAACAGGTTCTTCGTCTTCATGGCTATCTGTTCTAGGCAGGAATATTGCGGACGCTATACTCTCTACGTGTAATCAATTACTAGTGAATGGGAGGCTTTACAAAACGGACAACAGTAATAAGCGCGCAATAGCCTGTGGGGTATACATATGGTGCTCTATACTGCCAACTGAAATCTACTGATTCCTTTTGATCCTTCTATTGAAGTTTCGGATAGTAGGCAGCGGCACAGGAACGTTACCGTCCTTTCACCGCTGCCGTACCACATCACTCTTTATCTACTCGTGTAGAACACGCACCGTCCGTTGCCCATCAGCAGCCGTTGCGCGCAGTAAATAGAGGCCCGCCGGTAGCCCTGCGGTAGGGATACGAACTGCCCTTTCTCCCTTCAGGGTAAAGGTTATCACCGGCTCTCCAGCCACTGTGAACAGCTCTATCCGTTGCGCCAACTCACATCCAACCACATATAGCCAGTCACCGCATGGGTTAGGTGAAACACTGAGCAATGCCAGCTGGGCGGACTCCACCGCACTCTCCTGTACAGATTCAAACGTTGCTTCGATGACAACCCCCGCCGCTGGCATCGTGAACGTATAGCTGTTAGCCGTTGCCGTTTGAACGGTAAGAGCCACGTTCGTTTTGCTCGCATCGTTCGTGTAGGCATGTAGACTGCCTCGCTTTAGCTGGGCATTTTCACCCTCAACTACCTTTAGACCAACAATTTCCCCCGCTATGGCTCGCACCTTTGTTGCCTCTAGCCTGCCCAGCGTGCCATCGCTCGGCGTGAACTTTAGCACTACTTCGTACTCTTGCGGGGTGCTAGGAGCCTCAAATTCTGCTGCTATCGTTACGGACTCTACAGGCATCATGAAGCTGTACTGGTTCTCTACCGACTCCTTGCTGTACGCAATATCTACTGCAGGCGTCCCATTGGTTTGCACTGTAATCGTTTTAACCTTGTGGCCGGCGGTTGGTTTCACCTCAAATACCACCTTTGCACCCTCTACAGCCTCCTTCGGACCGCTCACTACTCCCATCGTGCCATCGGCCGGCGTAAACTGTTTCTTAATCGCAAACTTTGGTGCCGTTGTAGGTTTCGCTTTGAAGAGTACTGTTACCCTCTTAACTCCATCCATGGTTACCTTGAGAATGTTGGGGAAATTAGGGTCTGTAGCAGGTGTTTCGGTACCGTTAATTTTCCAGGTATCTACTTGGAAATCTGCATCCGGCTGCGCTGTGAATTCTAATTCTGTCCCCTCGGCAACCATTGTCCCTGTTACTATGTTTTTACTACAGATGAGTGTACCATTCGCTTTGCCATCAACCTTTTCCACCTCAAACTCTAGCAGGTAATGTGGCTCTAGATACCACCCTCTCCACTGCTTCGCATTGCCGTCCCAGCCCACGTCCTCTCTGTATCTAGTGACTGCATCTGCGTACTCGCTACCAGCCAACAGTGCTCCATCCGCACCCACTAGCACAAGTTGGCTAGATGGCTGGTTGCCCGCAAAGCCGTCATGATTTTCGGTATCCCCATACATCGGGGGAGTTGCACCCAAAAACAGCTTGGAGAAAAACTTACAGTTTTCGTACGTATCATCAAGAATAGAGACTGAGCCAAACGCCCCCGGAGTGATAAACGTCACTTTGGGGAACATCGCCATATCCAGCGCAATGCAGCCAGAAAAGGCGTATGCACCGATTTTTTTAACCTCCTGACACTTCACCCCTCTCAGCTCAGTGCATCCTGTGAACAAATAATCCGTTATCTCGGAGAGCGCAGGAAGAATCACCCCTTTAATTTTTTTGCAGTTCATAAAGGCTTCATTTCCTACCGTACCCAGTTTGCTGAATTCGCACTTCTCTAGCTCTGAACCCGAAAAAGCCCCTGCACCTACAGTTTCCAATGCCGGCGCAGTTAGCTCTTGGAGCGATGCTTTTTCAAATGCGTGAGCACCTACTGATTTTAGCTTTGGAAAATTGAGCACCGTTAGCTTCGTACACCCTTGAAATGACTTACCACAGATGATTTCTACCCCAGGAATTTCCACAGCTTCAAGGTTTGCAGCTTTCAAGAATGCGCAGTCCCCTATGCTTTTTACCCCCTCCGAAATGGAAATCTTTTTCAGATGCGGTGCTATCGACATCGTCCAATTCGGGATATCATCCGCTGAGGCTGCCACGAACTCCGTTAAGCTGCTTAGTTTTGACGCATTGTTGCGTAGCCATTTCCAATCTGCATCAGTGATGTGCCCCTTTGCCTCAATTGCGTTTATCTTGTCTAACGCTAAGCCAGAGGTTGCAACAGCTCCCTTTAAATCAACCCCATTGTATGAATTGGAATTGATGATATACTCCTGTTGCACAGTGAGTGGTACAAATTCTACCGTTATGGTGAGGTCTTCACCCGGCATGGTTACCTTGTTGCCATTGACAGCAGCGCTGGGGGTACATTGCACATTCCCCAACTTGAATCCTTCTTCTGGCTCCGCAACCACCTCAACCACGTCATCTTTCCCAGCATAGAGAAGTTTGGCAAATGCCGTACCCTGTTCCTGATTGATAACCTTTACCGTTATTTTGTACACCTCTTTCCCTAGCTTCCATCCGCATAATACATCGTCCCCAGGACCGCCAATCATATTACCATCTGCATCCTCGTAGCTATCGTCCAGCCCTTTCAGCCTACCATATTCAGCAGCGAGCGCCGCGCCAGTGAGGGGCTCGCCCGTGGTTGCATCGCACGGAATAATCCACCGTTCGGCGGGGAGCTTTTCATGAAACTTTTTAACTTGTAACCCGCTCTCGTCTATCCTTCCAACGAAGAGATACTTTATGCTGGAGCAATCTTCAAGGTATGGAGCGTAGAGTTGTGGGAATTTCGTAACCTTCGGCGCATAGAGCGATACTAGTTGTGAACATCCTTTAAAACCTTTGAATGGAGCCTCATCCATGCTGGATAGATATGCGTAAAGCAGCTTATTGCACCCTACAAAAGTAAAATCAAGTTCTTCTTTCAATACGGCACAATTGGCCGTAAGCAATGATGTGCATTCAAGAAACGCTTGATTGCCAATGTGAGTCGCCTTCGGCAAGTCTATATGCTTAAGAGCTGCACACTTCTCAAAGGCAGATAGCCCAATATCAGTTACCCCATTAAGTGATACACCCTTCAGCTTCTGACATCCAATAAATGCGTTTTTCCCTAGATTCTTCAGCTGCTCCATAGCCACCCATTCTATAGACTTCGGGAAAATAGGGCCCTCGGTGCTGGATACCTCAGCTGGCGTTGCCGCCACGCTCACCCCCGCCGCCGTTGTTAGCGACGCCAATTGCGTGAACTCGTCCCTGTTCGTATGAAGCCACTCCCAGTCGGCATCCAGCCATTGACCAGTAGTCACTGAAAGGCTCTTAATCTCAGCCAACGCCACGTTTGAAGCCGACACGGCCTCCTCCAGCGTAGCGTAGCTGCCGGGCACGGCTTGCCCGTTAATTGTGACTTTCAGATCCTCAGCCCGCATCCAGCCGCACGACAATGTCCACAGCGCAACGCCCATTAACATCCATCTTGCAATCTTTTTCATGACCCATTCCTCCATTTTAAGCCTTCGTTCGTTTACTATAGTGTCGCAGCTAAAACAGGCTACATTTATTTGTCCGTTTTAACTGCTTCATTGACTATGTACGCTACATACCTAAACATCCTCCCAAAGAGGTACAAACCCTTCATAAAAGCGTGTTATCCGCTTATTTCCTCTATGCAACAAGCTAATACCCTTTCCTATTACCGTGGCTAATATACGGACAAAATTTTAAATCCACTAGAAAACCAATAAAAAATTTATGACACCCCGCTAATGATGCCTCATAAATGCGCATACAAAAAAAATCACGCCATCGCAAGTAGAAACCCCTACAACACTGTGACGCTGATTTCACTACCAGCCGCTGCCCTCTTTCCGCTCCCAATTGATTCCTACCCATACGCCATTCGCCGAACAGTCTTTGTAAAGGTCCAAAGGGCAAGCCAGACTAGATGGTCGACACTCGCACCCTTTCCCCTGCCCCTCTTCACTACACCGTCCTGGGATGGAGGCACCCTAGTAGCAATAATCACCTTCACCCCGATAGACTCATTTTCTATGGCGATAGCTTAGCAGAAGAAGATGATGATGTTTTTGTAAAGCTCTAGCCTCTCACGACTAACAAGCAAAAGGGGAAACGAAGCTTCGTTTCCCCTTTTGCTATGGAACCATCCCCTCAAATCAATCCCCTGCTATTCTTCCATCTCCACTCTTCACCTCGCCTTGCCCACGCCCCTTTGGCGCGCTGCCTCTCCCCCTACTCCTGCGCCTCCTTTCTGAAGATTCATCTCCTCGACTGCTCGCCGCGGGCTTTGCACCTACCTCGCCCGTCCTCTCACGCTGCTGCTTCCTCGTTCTTCCTCCGTTAGCTCCCGCTACCTCAGCTCTACCCTTCTGTGGGCTTCGTCCGCTTCCTCCAGCTCCCGCAGCACGCTTCCTTCTTTCGCCGCCTCGCCTTCCATTCCCATTGCCTCCCCGCGCTCCGCCTGAAGAACGCCGCCGAGGCTGGTCTAAAACCACCTCCTCCTTGGCTGGCATCAAACGCTCCGCACCCTCCATGGCCGGCACCTTCGTTCCTAAAAACCGTTCAACATCTCCCATTTCCCTACGCTCCGCAGGGCCAACAAGCGTCAATGCCCACCCATTATTCTCTGCTCTCGCCGTACGTCCCACCCTGTGAACATACGCTTCCGCCGTCTGGGGTACGTTGAAATTCACCACGAGCGCAATATCCTCCACGTCTATTCCGCGTGACACGATATCGGTGGCGACTAGAATTCTCACCTGACGCGCCTTGAACAGACGTAGGTTCTCCTCCCGTTCAGTTTGGTCAAGGTCAGAATGCATCGCCGCTACGGACAGTTTACGCTTGGCTAACTCCATCGCCAAACGCTTCACCGTTGTTTTCCGTTCGGCAAATATCACTGCGCTTTGCACATCCTGATGCTCCTCGAAGAAACGCACGATGAACCCCACCTTCTTCCCCTCGGGAAGCTCCACCTTCTCCTGCTTGATCTTCTCTGCCGGTTTGCTTACCGAAAGACTTATCTCAACTGGATTGTTCTGTATTTCCAGGGCAAAGCGCTTAATCTCATTGGGCATCGTGGCGGAGAAGAGCAACGTCTGACGTTCCTTGGGCAACAGCTCCACAATCCTTTTTATATCGGGCAGGAAACCCATGTCAAGCATCCTATCCGCCTCATCGAGCACCAACGCTTTCACTTTATCAAGCTTTGCAACGCCTAGCTCCACGAATTGGAGAAGTCGTCCTGGGGTCGCCACCAGTATGTCGGCCCCCCTGCGCACCGCCTCGCTCTGCTCCGACCACTGTCGGCTGTCACTCCCCCCATATATTGCTATCGACGACACCCCCGCGTAGTAGCCAAACCCCTCTACCTGCTGGTCTATCTGCAATGCCAACTCCCTCGTCGGGGATATCACAAGCACGGAGGTCTCATCCCCTACCCTGCTCGATGCGGTCACCACCCTACTTAGCAACGGCAGTAAGTAGGCCGCCGTTTTGCCCGTACCCGTCTGTGCGCACCCCAGCACGTCTCGCCCCGACAGTATGGCGGGTATGGCCTCACGCTGTATCGGCGTTGGACTTTCATACCCCATTATCGACACCCCCTCCTCTACAGCACTCGCTAGCCCAAAATCTTTGAATGAAACGTCCATACTATCACCCCGCAACTCGCTACTTTATAAAAAAAAAGCTCCCGCGTGGGAGCTACAGGATTTGAACCTGCGACCTCCTGCATGTCAAGCAGGTGCTCTAAACCAACTGAGCTAAACTCCCTAACCGCCTTCCGCACCTCTCAGTGCAAACTCTCACCTCCACCACTTTCCTCCTCCTGTAGAGAGCGTTCTAAACGAAAAGAGCAGCAACCTCGCCCTCGCCTCACCCTCTTGCGCCTACTTGCCGCTCCGTGGGAATAGCAGGATTCGAACCTGCGACCTCATGCGTGTGATGCATGCGCTCTAAACCAGCTGAGCTATACTCCCTTCTAAAACCGCCTCCTACTGTCTCTCACTATCCCTACCCGTGGGAACAATAGGACTCGAACCTATGACCCTCTGCGTGTAAAGCAGATGCTCTGAACCAACTGAGCTATGCTCCCTCATTGCCCCGCCTTACCCCTCTCGTTTGCGGTTGCAAAGGTACAAACTTTTCACGAATGCGCAAGCACGACTCGGAATAAAAATGAATAGTGAACAGTAGTGCAGTCGTAATATACGCTATTAATCAATAGCTTGCGTATCTCACACCCTCTAATAATTCCATACAAAAAAGGGGTGTTGCCTCGCAGCAACACCCCTTTCATTTGGGAAACGTTTTCTTCAAACGTCTACTTCTTGCTGTAGTCGTAGAAGCCCACTCCGCTCTTGCGTCCCAGCAACCCCGCACGTACCATCTTACGTAGCAACGGATGCGGACGATACTTAGGATCGCCAAACTCCGTGTATAGTACCTCCATGATGGCCAAGCACACGTCAAGACCTATCAGGTCGGCCAACGCCAACGGCCCCATTGGGTGGTTGGCACCTAGCTTCATCGCCTCATCGATCTCCTCTTTGCTCGCTACGCCATCAGCCAATATCCCTACCCCCTCATTTATCATCGGAATCAAGATACGGTTAACCACAAAGCCTGGCGCCTCGTTGACTGCCACTGGGGTCTTTCCCAAATCCGCCGCAAACTTCGCCACCTTCTCATAAACCGCATCGCTAGTCAACTGCCCCTTAATCACCTCCACTAGCTTCATCATCGGCACAGGATTGAAAAAGTGCATTCCAATTACATCCTGCGGCCTTTTCGTCACAGCCGCTAAAGCTGTAATCGAAAGCGAAGAGGTATTCGTTGCCAGGATGGCCCCAGCCTTGCAAATGCCATCCAGCTCCTTGAGAACCTCCTTCTTTATCTCCATGTCCTCGGCAATCGCCTCGATAATCAAATCGGCATCCTTGCAGTCCGCATAATCCTTGGTCGTCTTGAGCAACGATAACGCCTTGTCGCGCGCCGCGGCATCAATCTTGTTTTTCTCCACCAAGCGATTTAGGTTCTTCTCTATCCCTGCCCTTGACTTATTCAACGAGTTATCCGAGCGTCCCTTCTGAAGCACCTCTATACCGTTCTGTAGCAATGTCTGCACAATACCGCTACCCATTGTGCCTGTACCCACAACACAAATCTTCATAATCTACTCTCCTATTGTTTTCTCGTGGCACGCCTGCCACGATTCTGTTAACGTGCCTTAAACTCCGTTTTACTCTTTGACAAAAACGCCTTCATCCCCTCTTTCTGATCCTCAGATGCGAAACAACCTCCAAACTCTGCGCTCTCGAATGCCAACCCTGTGTCGATGTCAGCCTGCAGCCCTCTATGCATCGCCCTTTTCGCCGCACGCACTGCCAACGGCGCCTTGCTGGCTATCGTCTCCGCCATCTTTAACGCCTCCCCCTCAAGCGCATCAGGTGCATATACAGCATTGACCAACCCTATGCGCAACGCCTCTTCGGCACGCACATTCCGCGCTGTAAATAGCAGCTCGGCAGCTACCCCTGTCCCCACGATTCGAGGCAAACGCTGGGTTCCACCAAAGCCTGGACAAATACCCAGCCCCACTTCCGGCTGCCCGAACACCGCCTTCTCCGATGCAATCCGTACATCGCACGCCATCGCTAACTCGCAACCTCCCCCCAATGCGTATCCATTTACAACAGCAATCACCGGCATCGGCAGCTGCTCTAGCTTACGGAACGTCTGCGCCCCTAACTCTCCGAAATCTTGTCCTTCTCGCACATTCATGGGCGCCATTGCCTTAATATCGGCCCCCGCCACGAACGCCTTACCAACCCCTGTAAGCAGCACTGCACGCACAGTGCTATCCGTACGAAGTTCGTCAAAACACTTCCCAAGCTCGCCGAGCAGCTCCGCATCCAACGCATTCAGTGCCTCCGGCCGATTTATCATCACCTGCCGCACCCCCGCACTCAAGTCGCACACCTTTAGCCACCTATACTCCATCGTTTCCTCCTTCCTTTTCTCTACTCTGCTTCCCTACAAAAAAGCCCCTTCCTCGTTTGCACAAAGAAGGGGCTCCAATTCACTATTTTGAATTCCTTTCGGCACGTAGCTTCTCCAAACGCTCCGTCAGCAACGGAACAATCTTATGAAGATCTCCCACTATGCCAAGATCCGCCACGTTGAATATCGGGGCCTCCTTATCCTTGTTCACCGCAATGATATAGTCTGACTCCTCCATCCCCGCCAAGTGCTGGATGGCGCCGGAGATACCCAATGCGAAGTACGCTCCCGGACGCACCGTCTTCCCCGTCTGCCCCACCTGCACATCGTGCGGCATGATACCCGCATCCACCATGGAACGTGACGATGACACCTGAGCATTTATCACCTTCGCCAACGCCTCTAGCTTCGC
Organism: uncultured Bacteroidia bacterium; assembly: GCA_938038735.1. Lineage (GTDB taxonomy): Bacteria > Bacteroidota > Bacteroidia > Bacteroidales > CAJPTX01 > Bacteroides_D. The sequence goes on from CALHSW010000052.1 coordinate 28,349, forward strand.
AAAGCCCTCCTTCGACCCAACGCCACGCCCTCCCGATACCAAGATGTTCGCCTCGGTGATATCCATCTTCGTCTTTGGACGCACCACCTCTTCAACAACGCGAGCTTTAAACTTTGACCTGTCAAACTTCACGTTGAACTTCTCTACTGTACCCTTACGCGACTCGTCCTTCGGCAACTTGCGCATCACGCCAGGACGCACCGTCGACATCTGTGGACGATGATCGCTACAGATAATCGTCGCCATGAGGTTACCCCCAAACGCCGGACGAGTCATCATCAAATTACCATCCTCGCCTATGGCCAACCCCGTGCAGTCCGCCGTCAACCCCGTCACCACGCGCGCCGAGAGCCGTGGCCCAAGGTCTCGCCCTATCGTTGTTGCGCCAAACAGCACTGCGTAGGGCTTCTTAGCCTTGATCACTTGGTCGATAGCCTGTGCGTACTGCTCCGTCAGATAGGTTTCAAGCTCTTCGGTGTCAACTAGCACTACGCCATCCGCGCCATGCGCTATCAGCACCTTCGCCTCTTCCTCCACCTTGTGGCCTAGCAGCATGGCGTACACCTTTTGGTTCGAAGAATCGGCCAGCTCGCGCGCCTTGCCAATTAGCTCCAACGCTACATTCTGCACCTTCCCGTGCCGCTGCTCAGCGAACACGTATATGTCTTTATACTGACTAATATCCATGGCTAGATGATGAATTTTTCTTGCAACTTCTCTACAATCAAATCTACGGCCTCCTCGGGGGTTAACTCATGCACCTCGCCTGCCGCCTTTGCGCCTTTAGTGAACGACTTTGCCACGCGCGTCGGGGACCCTTTCAAACCGAGTTTCGCCTCGTCAACATCAATATTGTCTGCGTTCCACACATTGACCTCCTTGTCGTACGCCTCCATGATGCCACGAATGTTCATGTAGCGTGCCTCCTTCACAGGAGTTACTGCCGTGAGCACGCACGGAAGCTGAACCTCCACCATCTGATACCCCTCCTCGGTGGCCTTCTTGCATGTCACCTTATCCTTGCCATTGTAGGTCAACGCCTCAACGTACGACACCTGCGGCAATCCCAAATGCTCCGCGATCTGGGGCCCCACCTGCGCCGTGTCTCCATCGATAGCCTGACGCCCCGTGATAATCAAGTCGTAATCCAACCGGCGCAGCGCGCCCGCAATGGCATTTGAAGTGGCCAACGTATCCGCCCCTGCGAAACGGCGATCGCTCAAGTGGTACGCATGATCCGCGCCCATGGCGAACGCCTCGCGTAGCATATCATCGGCCTGAGGTGGTCCCATCGTCACCACCGTCACATCCGCACCGAACTCGTCCTTCAGCCGCAATGCCATTTCAAGCCCGCCCTTATCGTCAGGGTTCATAATGCTCGGAACGCCCTCGCGGATAATGGTACCCTTCACTGGGTCTATCTTCACCTCAGTTGTGTCAGGCACCTGCTTTATGCAAACTATAATTTTCATGTCTAATTTCTCCTGCCTTTTATGATTGCGCCCAACATGGCTACCGCAACAACGATCCCCCGATTACCATGCGCTGCACCTCCGAGGTGCCCTCATATATCTCCGTAATCTTCGCATCGCGCATCATGCGCTCCACGGGGTACTCACGCGTATACCCATAACCGCCGAACAGCTGTACAACCTTTGTGGTGACGTGCATTGCCGTCTCCGCCGCAAACAGCTTACAGTAGGCTGCATCCACCGTATACGGCAGCTGCATATCCTTTTTCCACGCCGCCCGACGCACCAGCAGCCGCGCCGCCTCCACCGCGGTCTGCAAATCTGCAATCTGGAACTGCGTATTTTGGAACTTAGCCAACGGCCTCCCGAACTGCTTACGCTCCTTCACGTACTGAATTACCTCATCCATTGCCCCCTGCGCAATGCCAACCGCTTGCGAGGCTATACCGATACGTCCTCCATCAAGCGTCTTCATGGCAATATTGAATCCCTTACCCTCTTTACCGAGAAGATTTTCCTTAGGTACGATGCAATCCTCAAAAATCAGCTCGCACGTTGCCGACCCTCGGATCCCCATCTTCTTCTCCTCCTTGCCAACCGAGAAGCCCGGCATACCCTTCTCCACTATGAAAGCAGAGATACCCTTTGTGCCGAGACTCCTATCGGTCATCGCCATCACGATGAACACGTGCGCTTTAGAGGCGTTGGTGATAAAAATCTTTGACCCATTAATCACATAGTGGTCGCCATCTAGCACGGCCGTGGTCTGCTGCGCCGACGCATCGGTACCCGCATTGGGCTCCGTCAAACCGAACGCACCGAGCCATTCCCCCGAACACAGCTTGGGTAGATACTTCTTACGCTGCTCCTCTGTACCCAGCTCGTAGATCGGGTTGGCGCAAAGGGACGTGTGCGCCGACACCACCACTCCAGTAGTGGCACACACCCGCGACAACTCCTCCACCGCCATCGAGTAGAGTTGGTTCGTACCGCCCATGCCGCCGTACTCCACCGGGAACGGAATCCCGAAAAAGCCCAGCTTGGCCATCTTCGCCACATTCTCCTCCGGGAAACGCTCCTGCTCATCCACTTCCGCCGCCAGAGGCTTCACCTCATTCTGGGCGAACGACCGTACCATCTGCAAAAACAGCTGCTCGGTCTTTGACAATGAAAAATCCATCTCGTCCTATCTTTTAATATACACCCTCTTTTACCACCTGCTTACCCTAGCCCCGACGCCTTACGCCATCGCCTTCATATCGGGCGGAAATATCAAATGCGCCTCCGTTGCGGCTTGCACATCCTCCTTCGTGAACTCCGCATTCAACTCACGCACCACGAGCCCTTCCTTCGTTACCTCAATAACGCACATCTCCGTTACAATGAGGTTCACCTGCCCTGCCGCTGTCAATGGGAGCGTGCACTCCTTCAGAATCTTCGCCCGCCCCTTGGCCGTATGCTCCATGGCCAATATCACCTTGCGCGTGCCGTTCAGCAAATCCATGGCGCCACCCATGCCGGGTGCCATCTTGCCCGGAATAATCCAGTTGGCCAAATTGCCCTTCTCGTCCACCTGCAGTGCGCCGAGCACGCTCACGTCAACATGACCGCCTCGTATCACCCCGAATGACGTAGCGCTATCAAACGTTGCGGCATTGGGCATCGCGGTGACAAAACCACCGCCCGCATTGACGAATTCCGGGTCTTCTTTCCCCTTTTCGGGCTCCGCCCCCATGCCGATCATACCATTCTCTGACTGAAGCATTACGTGCACCCCTTCAGGAAGGTAGTTAGGCACCATCGTGGGTAGCCCTATGCCCAAGTTCACCACATCGCCATCCTTCAACTCGCGCGCCACACGCTTCGCGATCGTCTCTCGCATCTGCTGTTTATCCATTGCCCTTTTCTCCTTATGCTTACTTTTACCCGTATTTCTCTTTCCCTGCGCCCCGCATGCCATACTCTTAGTCTCGTAGCCCCTTTATTCCCGCTTGCTTACGCCGATCAAGCTCTTGCACCACGAACGATGCCACATCGTCTGCGTACGTATTCGCGCCGAAGCCCGCGTCGTAGCCCAGCTCCTTTGCCAGCTCATGCGTTATGCGCGGGCCGCCGCACACGAGCACCACCTTGTCCCGAAGCCCCTCCGCTTCAAGCATCTCCACAAGCTCCGTCATATTCTTGATGTGCACATCCTTCTGCGTCACCGTCTGCGACACCAGCAGCACGTCCGCCTTTAGCTCCAGAGCCTTCGCGATGAACTCCTCGTTGAGTACCTGGCTGCCCATGTTCAGAGCGTCTATCATCTCGTAGCGTTCCAACCCGTAGTGACCGGCAAAGCCCTTCATGTTCATGATGGCATCTATGCCCACCGTATGCGCATCCGTACCTGTGCTCGCACCTATAATCACCAAATGCCGCCCGAAATGCTCCTCAATAAACTTATCCGTCTCCTCCATCGACCACACCGTCGACTCCACCTTCGGCACGTATATGTCCTTATAATTCACATCGTGCGTTGTGCTGCCGTAGCAGTTAAAGAACGTAAAGCCTTTGGTCAACTCCTTGCTAAACACCACCATCGGATTGGTAAAACCCATCTCCTTCAGCAAAAGCTTCGCCGCCTCTTCAGCCTCAGCGCCCGGGGGCACCGGCAGCGTGAAGCTCAGCTGCACCTTCCCATCATTCATTGTGTCGCCGTAGGGCTTCACCTTGGTGAGGTCTAGGGTCTTGTCAAAATCCTTCTCCTCCATTGAATACAGTCCACCGCTCATCGCCTATCGCTCCTCTTTGTTGTTTCGCTTTACCTTTACTAACTGTAGCCCCATCGCTCTTTTTCCCTGCATCCTCATAGCACCCTGCTCCACCGTCACGCCCTATTCTTCATCAGCTCAATGAACGGATTGTAGTGCTCCCCATCCTTGAGCGCCACGCCTGCCAACCCTTTACCCCCATCGCGCGGACGCTTAACGTCCCCAAAGATACCTTTTTCCAGCGCAGTAAACAAACCCTCTTCCACCAACTCCTCCAGCAGCGCAATGGTCTTGTCCAGCACCTCTCTCGCCCGGGTCTGCATAATGCCCCCCTCCTTGAACTCCACATCATCGCCAATGGAGTGCATGTTGTTAAAGATGTACCTCGCATTCTCTATGGAAAGGTAGCGATCCGACATGAATGGCGTGTGAATGGCCTCCGTGGGCATCCCCAGCAGCTGCAGCCCCTGATGGGTCCATATCCCTATAATGTTGAACAGCGCATCCTGCAGATGCCCCCTGAATATATTCCCCGTCATGAACTTCGTGGGTGGCATGTACTTCAAGGGAGCTTTCGGGAATATCTCCCTCGTCATGGTCGCCTGCGCCAACTCAAATAGGAATCCATCCTTGAGCATCGGGTCCATCTCAAAGGCGTGCCCGAGCCCCTGCTGCTCCTCCGGCAGCGCCGCCGAAAGAGCTAACTGTTCATTGATGAAGTCAGAGGCCAGCACTGTGTGCGCCTCCTCCACGGCATCCGCCGTGGTGAGGTAGTTATCCTCGCCCGTGTTGATGATTACCCCCGCGTAGCCGTTGATTACGCGCGACATGTATTGGTCTACCAGCGTGCGCTGCATATTAATATCACGGAATAGAATGCCGTAGAGCGCATCGTTCAGCATAACGTCAAGCCCCTCAAAAGCTCCCATCACCGCAATCTCCGGCATGCAAAGCCCCGAGCAGTAGTTGCAAAGGCGTATGTACCGATGCACCTCCTCGCCCACCTCATCGAGGGCTTTCCGCATTATCCTAAAGTTTTCCTGCGTAGCGAAGGTGCCGCCAAAGCCCTCCGTGGTTGCCCCGTAGGGCACCGAGTCCAGCAAGCTCTGCCCCGTGGTGCGGATCACCGCTATGATATCTGCTCCCTGCCGCGCGCACGCCTGCGCCTGCACCACGTCTTCATATATATTCCCCGTAGCAACGATAACGTAGAGGTAGGGCCGCGGGCCCTCGCCCAACGTCCGCAAATACTCCTCACGACGACTTCGCCGCGCCTTAATCCTATCCAGGCTCTCCTTCACGTAGGGGGCTAGAATTTTCTCCCGCTCCGCGAAGGGCAAAAAAGGAAAGCTCGTCAAATCGAGCTGCTCCGCGGCCACCCGCTCCGCAAGCCGCTGGGGCGTATCACCCGTAACCGCCATCGCATTGGCCAAAAAGAAGAGTATACCATGCGATAGAACCCCCTTCGCCTGGATCGAATCTACCACCACGTTCGGCAGCGGCACATCGTTAGCATCAACGTTATCAATGCCCATCAACCGGGCCAGCGTGCGCTCCACGGCCACCGTGGTGTACTGCTCCACAAAACCCTGCACATCGTCGGCTATCTTCCTAGCCAAACCCCGTGCATAATCAACCTTCCCGAAATCAATCCCGACCTTACTCTTTTTCATCGCCTTCCTTCTACGTATCGCTTTCTATTTCCGCAACGCATTTCCTTCACGCTCCTATCCCCCCGGACTTTACTCCGCAAATATAGTAAAACTTTCACACCCGATTGCTATTATTACAAATCATTAAAGAAAATAAAACTGAACGAATCTAATCTAATTAGCTTTCAATCAATTAGTTAAAAATATACGTTGCAGTACTCTGCTTCCCTAAAATGGTACAAATCTATCCCGCCCTACCAATTTGAACGTACAATTTGTTAAAATTTCATACCTTCGCGCCGGTTAAAAGGACGAGAGGAGGGTTGCACCGTGCGCTTGAGCGTAGAATACAATCGCATATTTTGGGAGGCTGCCGTGGAGTGCTTGCACTTTGGAAGCAGGGGAGTATGCAACCCTTACGCAGAATCCATGGGGGCGCGCAGGGCTCTCTTCGGGCTTGCGCAGGCTCACGCAGCAAGCGTGCAGGGCGACCCTAGCGGCGCAGAGAGCATTAACCAATGCCTCACCGCGCTGCGCGCATTGGCTTCACAAGCACTGCAGAGCGCAGAGGCTCTACGGCTTACCGACCGATTGGCAGAGGTGGCGGTGCTGCTTCGTCAGAAGCAAGCGCACGCCACCGACATTGAGGCGAGCGCAGAGGTGCGGAGAAAGGCGCAGGAAGAGGTTGATCAACTCCTAGTGGAGCGTACCAACCTGTCAACGGCTATCGATGAATTTAATGCCTGAAAGAGGGGTATCTGCCCCCAGCCGTGGGAAGAAGTGGCGCGGGTTCGCAGAGGAATAGCAAAAAGAACAGACGCATGAGAATCTAATGCAAGGCGATGGTGCCTTGTGCGGGGTCAATAGCAGAAAAAACAACAAAAACGTAGGACAATGAAGAAAGTCATTATCTCGGCCATGATTGTGGCCTCGGCGATTGCCTTTATGGCGTGCGGCGGAAACGCTAGCAACAGCAGCACTACCAATGCGGACACAACGGCCGTAGAGGCCACGGTGAACAGCGAGCAGGCGGCTGCGAATGAGGGAACGGAATGCTGCGCCCAGGGCGAGGGCAGTGAGTGCGACAGCGCAAGCTGTGCGCAGAAGGACTCATGCCAGAAGGAGTGCGGCGCAAACTGCCCAAAAGCTGAGTAGGCTCGCGCATAACGAGTACAAACATTGCCACACGAAAAAGTGCCAGCCCACTCTTGCAGCGTTGCGGGGCATCTTTTCGTGTAGGCAATTGTTTCCTATTTGGTTCACCATGAGTCCCCTAATAAATAGGACCTTGCGTATATCCCAAGCGCGCTGTGAACCTTTAGCGGATGCACAGCGAGACGTACACAAACCAACGCCAATTTATTTCACTCATGAACGATTTCAATGATTTATACACCCTGCTGTGGTACAGTTACCTTTCGTTAAAGCGCAATGGGCACTCCGCGCTGAACCAGGGGAAAACGCGCGGACTTTCAGTTGATGATGTCATTCTCATTAACGCTATCGACCCCTCCAAGGGATCTACCGTTCAGGCGCTAGCGCAGCGTGCGAACCGGGACATCGCATCGGTATCTCGGCAAATCTCAACGCTCTGCACGCACGGCTGGTTGGTGAAACGGCGTGGGAAAGCCGACGGCAGGGAACGCTTAGTGGGGCTCACAGACCGTGCCCTCTCCATGCTGCAGGAAGCCCAAAAGCAGGTTGACAACGTCTACTCTGTCATGACGTCAAAGCTCTCGCTCACCGAGCAAAAGGAGCTCTTCCGCATGCTGCGCACCATCATTGAACCGTAACGCCCGCCCTCACGCTAGAGCAATAGATCCTGCGTTGTGCGGCAGATGCTGAAAGTTATTGTCGCCCTACAGCGGCGCAAGTGCCGCAATGCATTGAATGTCCACATAGGACAACCGTATGTCTCCCCCACGCGCTGTCGCCGAAATGGTCACAGGAGCTTACGCAAAAACACGACACCGCGCTCGGCAAAATCTTAAATAGAAAAGCAGCTCTACCTCTGCCATCTTTCTTCTCTAGTCTTCACCCACTTTGCACTAACGATTGCCGCAATGCGGCGCGCCGCCACCACCCATTTGACCCACTACCGCATATCAAACTGACCAGGAACCTCTTTTCAGCCACGCCGCCTCACGGCGTTATTCTCCGCGTCACCTCGTAGTACCCTTTGCGCATCTCCAGGAGCTCCTCTAGCTCCTTCAGCAACGCCGACAGCTGCTCCTCGTCCTTCGCCTCCACTATCAGCCCCCTTATCGCCTCGCAGCGCAGCTCTAGCACCTGCGACTTGTAGATATGAATGCTCTTATACGCCGCATGCGCAAGCTCTAGATCCGACTGTACGCTCTCATCGCCCAGCTTACTCCAACGCACGCTCAGCGTCTGCCGCTGCGACAGCAATTCAAACGCTAGCGGGAGCAGCTCCTGATTCTCATCGATTTGCAAAACCCGCAGCGGATCTTCCCGCTCCTCGGCCGTCATTTGAAAGTAACGATTATACAGCTCCCGCAGCGCGGGCGTTTGAAACCTAAGCGAATCGCTATCAAGCTCACGCTTCACGTACTCTGCAATGCGCAGCGGCGCCTCTTCCCCATCGTAGTCGGGATGCTGCCCATCGCTATATTGCGCCCCGCCGTGACGGAGCAAAAGCTCCATCAGCTCCCGCTCAAACACCTCTAGTGCCCCACCCTTCTCAATTCGTGGCGGTGGCAACGCTGGATTAACCGCCCCGCCCCGCTGTGGCTCATCGCGCAAACCCTGTTCACGCCGCTCCTTGCGCACCGTTGCCGAGAACTGACGGCTCAACTCCATGAATAGTGCCTTCTCCTCCATCCCCGTCAACAATGCCGCCCGCTGCACGTACGCCGTGCGGAGCAAATGGTCGGGAATCAAGGCTACAGAACGCATGATATCTGCAATCGCCGCCGCACGCCTCGTGGGGTCACTACCATCCTCCGCTAGGAGAATTCGTATCTTAAACTCGATTATATCCTCCGCGCCATGCGCCAAAAACGACTCCACCTCCTCCAGCGTGTGGCTCTTGGCATAATCATCAGGATCCTGCCCATCGGGCAGAAGCGCCACACGCACGGCGAATCCCTCCGTCAGGAAAATATCCAACCCGCGCAGCGCAGCCTTGATACCCGCCTTATCTCCATCGTAAAGCACGGTGACATTCTTGGAGAAGCGGTACAGCATGTGCGTCTGTTCCACCGTGAGTGATGTCCCCGACGATGCCACCACGTTGCGCACCCCCAGCTGGTGCAGCTGTAGCACATCGAGGTATCCCTCCACCAAGATGCTGCGGTCCTTCTTTATAATCTCACTTTTCGCCTGGGCAATGCCGTAGAGTGTAGCACTTTTATGGTAAATCTCACTCTCGGGCGAGTTCACGTACTTCGCCGTGCGCTCCCCAAGGTGCAGCGCACGCCCTCCGAAACCTATCGTACGCCCGCTGCTGGTTTGTATCGGGAAAATCACACGCCCCCTGAAGCGGTCGTACCGTCGCCCATCCCTTTCCGTGGTGAGCCCCACCTTCACGAGTAGCTCTGCGCCGTAGCCAGCCTGTAGCGCATCGCCCGTGAGCGCCGTGGGGGCATCCAAGGCATACCCCAAGCCAAAGGTTCGTATCGTTTCGGGCTGCAGCCCGCGCTCCTTGAAGTAGGTAAGCCCTATCGCCCGCCCCTGCGCATGCTGCATCAGGTTGCGGTTAAACCACGCTTGCGCCCACGCCACAAGCTCCATGAGCCGGTCGCGCTCCGCTTTTTGCTCCCGCTGCTCCGGCGTATCCTCCCGCTCCTGGAGCGTCACGTTCCCCCGCTTCGCCAAGAAGCGCACCGCCTCAGGAAACGACAGATGCTCCGCCTCCATCACGAACGACAGCACGTTGCCCCCTTTGCCGCAGCCAAAGCACTTGTAGAGCCGCTTTGACTCGCTCACTGAGAACGAGGGGGTCTTCTCATCGTGGAATGGACACAGCCCCACGTAGTTTGCCCCCCTGCGGGAGAGCTTAACGTAATCCTCCACCACGTCAACGATGCTCACCGCATCGATAACGCGCTCTATGTCCGAGGGATCAATATACCCCATCGATTAGACCCTGCACGAAGCCTACCCCACCTGCGCCCCCGCATTCACATCGCCCGATGGACCCATCCCATACAGCTTACCGTCAGCCCCCTCGGCGAAAAGCAACATCCCCTGCGACTCCACCCCCATCATTTTCCGAGGGGCAAGGTTCACCACCATCAGCACCCGCTTGCCCACCATCTCCTCCGCGGTGAAATGCTTCGCGATGCCCGAAAGTACCGTGCGCGTATCTATCCCCGTATCAATGGTAAACTTGAGCAGCTTATTGCTCTTCTCCACTTTCTCCGCCGTGAGGATACGCCCGATGCGTAGATCTATCTTCTCGAAGTCCTCTATCCCGATTGTAGGCTTCTGCGCTGCTACCTCCACCTTTTCATCCCCCGCCTGGGCCTGCTCCGCAGCCTTCGCGTTGTCGTGTAGCTTCTTAATCTGCGCCTCTATGGCATCATCCTCTATCTTCGTGAAGAGAAGCTCCGGCTCGCCAACTAGGTACCCTTCAGGCAGCATCTGCTCCCCTACCTCACCCCATGCTATACTTCCCTTATTGAGCATCTTGAGTAGCCGCTTCGTGGCGAACGGCAGGAACGGCTCTCCCAGCCCCGCCAGCGCGGCCACCAGCTGCAGCGACACGTAGAGCACGCTACCTGTGCGCTCCACGTCGCTCTTCACCAGCTTCCACGGCTCCATCTCCGTGAGGTACTTATTCCCGACACGCGCCAAATTCATGTACTCCCTCAGCGCATCGCGGAAATGGAACGTCTCTAGCGCATCTTCTACCCGCGCCCGCTGCTCGGCTATACCCCGCAGCACCTCCTCGTCCCCGGCCTTAAGCATCCCCTTCGACGGCACTTTCCCCTGAAAGTGCTTATTGGTCAGCACCATTACCCTGTTAACGAAATTTCCAAGTATGGCTACCAGCTCGCTGTTATTACGATTTTGGAAATCTTTCCAAGTGAAATCGTTATCCTTCGTCTCCGGCATATTCGCCGTCAGCGTGTAGCGCAGCGCATCCTGCCGCCCGGGGAAATCCTCCAGATACTCATTGAGCCACACCGCCCAGTTGCGCGATGTCGACACCTTTTGCCCCTCGATGTTTAGGAACTCATTGGCCGGCACGTTGTCAGGTAGAATGTACCCCCCATGCGCATGGAGCATCGCAGGGAATATAATGCAGTGGAACACGATGTTATCCTTCCCGATGAAATGCACCATGCGGGTCTCTTCATCCTTCCAATACTTTTCCCAATCCTTGGTCAACGCCTTCGTCGCGGAGATGTAGCCTATCGGCGCATCGAACCACACGTAGAGCACCTTCCCATCGGTCCCCTTCAGCGGCACGGGCACACCCCAGCTCAAATCGCGCGTCACGGCGCGAGGCTTCAAGCCCTGGTCGATCCAGCTCTTGCACTGCCCATACACGTTACTCTTCCACTCCTTATGCTCTTCAAGAATCCAATGCTTCAGGAATGGCTCGTACTTATCGAGCGGCAAATACCAATGCTTCGTCTTGCGCAGCACCGGCTTTGCACCGCTCAGCGCGGAGCGCGGGTTGATTAAATCTGCCCCGTTTAGGCTCGTCCCGCACTTCTCGCACTGGTCGCCATACGCCTTCTCGTAGCCGCAGTGCGGGCAGGTACCCACGAGGTAGCGATCCGCCAAGAACTGCTTGGCCTCCTCGTCGTAGTACTGCTCCGACTCCATCTCCACAAACTCCCCCTTATTGTAAAGCTCTGTGAAGAATGCTGCCGCCGTCTCATGGTGCAATGGGGAAGAGGTGCGATGGTATATATCGAAAGCCATCCCGAACTCCTCAAACGACCGCTTAATCAACGCATGGTACTTATCCACCACGTCCTGCGGCGACACTTCCTCCTGGCTCGCCCGTATCGTAATCGGCACGCCATGCTCATCCGACCCGCAAACCCAAATCACATCGCGCCCGCGAAGCCGTAAATACCGAACGTAGATATCGGCCGGCACGTATACCCCAGCCAAATGCCCTATATGAATCGGTCCATTGGCATACGGAAGTGCCGATGTCACCAAATATCGCTTATACTCTCTTCCCATCGCTCGTTTCTCTCCTTTTCGTTTATTCTACATCCCCACTCGCCGCCCTATCGTTGACAAAAACGCACGGCAACGCTCCCCGTTGCCATGCGTCTCTACATCTCTTCTCTCGCAATGCGAAATGAACGCCAGTGCAACTACATGTCAAACTCATCTACTGGGCCGCCGCTAGGGGTCTGCCCGCTTGTACCGTCCTCTTCGTCCATCATATCGTCACGGTTTTCCAGCCATGAAGTGGTGTCGTAAGGGCCCCCCTCCTCGTATACCCACAAATCCGAACGCCCTAAGCCACGCATCATCTGCAAAGCCTCCGCGTACGTCGCAAAGTCACCCACGGAGACCAGCTTAAAGCCGTTTGGCGCCACGAATAGCTTCGCTGCGCTGTACTGCGACTGCATCTGCGCCAGGTAGTTGTCTGCATTCGACTGGATCACAAAGCCCCCCACAATCACGTGGAACTTTAGCGATGGATCCGGCTGGTTCACAGCCGCCTCTGCCGCAGCCGCTTCCGCGGCCTCAGCCGCCCGCGCCGCCTCTAGTGCTGCCAAGCTGTCCGCCTCGCGCTGCGCCGCCTTAGCCTGCGCTATGCTATCCTGCTGCGCCTGCAGGCGCGCCGCCTCCTTCGCACCGTTCTTGCATGACCCTAGCAGCACCACTGCTCCCAGCATCACCGCTAATACCACTAGTAATTTTGCTCTCAACATACCCTATATTCTTTGTGTCACTCCTCATCAACAACAGCCCCTCCCTCCGCTCATCGCACCGCGAATGTAGGAAAAATCCTACAAACGTTGTTCCTTATACGCCATACCTCCCGAAAATGTTGCTCCTACACCCTCCTAAACGTCACTCCGCAAGCTTCATTTGAAGCCTTAATAATCCTAAACACCACTATGCATGAACGCCGCTTTAGACCTGCTGTGGATTTGACGGAATGTAGCGCTGAATGGAAAGGGTATTTACGCATATGAAAGCCCACTCGTTTTGACTATAACGCAGCAGTCCGACCTCCGTAAAGGTCGCAGATGGCAAAAGAAACACTCTCCGCAATTCCCGCCCATAGCCTTTAAATTCAATCATTTTAAGCTGGAGCAACACGGCAAAACCCGCTGCTAGAAGCTAGGAAACGATGCCAGCCATTCCTCTCCGCGCCCCCCCTTGCCCTCTAATTACCGTTTATGGGTCAAGAAATGCCGCTTTATCCAGCGTGGGAATATCACCGCGCCAATAAGTAGGTAAGGGTAGTACGTTGCCAACCGCCAAAGCAGCGCAAGGATAGCCCCCACCCCCGCCAACGCCGCTGCCGGCACGGGCAAGAAATCGCCCAAGTACCGCGTAAAAATGTACTCCGAAAAGCCACTTCCCCCCGGCGTAGGCATCACCAGCATCATGATCCACATCACCAGCTGCCGGGCGAATATCAAGAAGTGACCCTGCACATCAAAAAACGCCAGCATAATGGCATTGGCCACCCAGTAGCGGGAGCACCACGACACGAACGTGGCCAAAAACGCCTTCATCCAGTAGCGGAACGGCTTTTGCCTAAACTCCTTGCTGCTCTCTATGATTTCAGTGCCCGCCTGGTTCGCCCCCTGCTTCCAACGGCGCAGGATGGGCAACTTGAACAGCTTCAGTAGCACCCATTTGAGTCCCCTTGGGTTAACGAAAAAGCCGTAGGAAAGCACCAGCACGTACGCAGCCTTCAACACGTACCCCACGATGGCGAACCATAGGAAGGCGTTCCGCCACGTGAGCGGCTCTCCGCCAATAGAAAACAGGTCTAATGGCCCCACCATCAGCAACAGCAATGGGAACATCAGCAGGAAGAAGAGCTCATCCAGAAAGCTCGTGGCCATGACCACCGCGGAGCTGCGCCCCACAGAAATTCCCTCCTTGTTCACGTAGAGCAGCGCCACCGACGTACCGCCGATGGCCGAGGGCGTTATGGCCGACGTGAACTCCCATAGCATTATCACGCGGAACGCCTGCACGAATGAGAGCTGGTTATCGGAGAGTATACGGATTCGCCAAATGTATCCAATGTCGCGCCCCGCCATCAGCACTAGGGCCACAAACAGCCAAAACGCCGCCCGCCACGTCCACTGCACGTACGTTAGCGTCCCCGGTTCATAATCCTTCCACACCATAAAGGCCACCACCGCAAGGCCAAATATGATAGGGAAGATTATCTTGTACGTTTTGACACCACGCAGAGGGTTATCCTGCTGTACTTTTGTAGCCTCCTGATTCATCAGCTTCTCCTAGCTATTCGCCCGCCCTTGCCCTTTTGGCTATCACGCAGCCACCCTGCCCCGAGATATGCATCGTTGCTCCTTGTAGGAGTGCCCGGAACCGGGATCGAACCGGTACGGCTTCATCAGCCACAGGAGTTTAAGTCCTGCGTGTCTACCTATTCCACCACCCGGGCCTCAACCCTACGCCCCTTAAAAAGCGAAAGACGTCGAGGATACTCTCGGCGTCTTTCAGATCGAGCGGAAAACGAGACTCGAACTCGCGACCCCGACCTTGGCAAGGTCGTGCTCTACCAACTGAGCTATTTCCGCCTATCGAGAGAACCATACCTCTCTCACGTTTGCGGGGGCAAAGGTAGGATAATTTTCCCACTCCGCAAGATACCACGGTCAATTTGATTGAAAATTCTGATGAAATAAACGCAATTACATTCTAAAAATCAATGACTTACGAATAATTATTTACCTCAAAAATTCCATACTACAGGCATCGCAGCATAGCCCCATTCAGTCGTTGTGCAACGGAATGCAACGGGTAGACATAGCTGACCCTACTTTTAGATGTGAACAAGCGAACCCTAGTAAACCGATCCGATTTGCCCTCTACGCGCATTCCCTACCGTATCAATACGAATTGCTACTAACCGACCGCTTGCATCTTTCTCCCCCGCTATATCCCTGCGCACGCCGCCACCGCCACGCCGAGCCGTACCGCCCGCACGCCCCACGCCCACGCCTCCGGCCGCCTACGGGGAACCCACCGCGGCGACAGCCGCTCCAGCACCCGCAGCCCCGCCACCCCCATCGCCGCCACGGTGGCCACCCACCATTCCACCCCGCCGCTCGCCAGCGCCTGCCACAGCGCCACCGACAGCCCCGCATATATCAAGCTCTCCACTGCCCACGCAGCCCATCCCAGCCGCCAGCATGCCACGCTCTCCCGCGCCGCTTGCAGCCGCGGCTGCTCCTGCGCCTGTAGCTCTTTTAGGGCTTCGCCCTCCTTGCCGCGCAGCACCCTATCTATGGAGTAGATCGCCCAGTGGGATAGAGGAATCGGGACTATCGTCACGCCGATAAAGGATAGCAGGAAACCAGTCGTTGCGAGGATAGGCGTATACCACAGGAAAAAGAACGCCATTGATTCCATTACCAAGCATGTGAAGAACACTATCATGCCGCCATACCCTTGCAACGCCGGCAGGAACAACGCTAGATTCCCCTCTTTCTGCGCGCTGGGCGGCAGTCCACTCGTAAAGTAGGGATACTTATGAAGAGTCAACCATACTACTGCAAATGCAACGACTACCGACACTTCTATGATTATTGCCCCTCTCACCCCCGCTACATAATCCTCTACCCCGCACGCAATACGCACTAACCGCAGCAGCACCACCACGAAGTAGGGTAGCACCACCGATAGCATGAGCGAATCTGCAGCTATTTTCACCGTATGGGCAGCTTTGTACCGCATGCCTAGCGGACGCCTCGCCTCGTGCCTAAATTTCTTCATTTCGCATGTTTTTTAGCCCTTCTCCTCTTCGTGCAGACTCCGCTGCCGCAGCGCATCTCCTCTCCCCGCTATATCCCCGCGCACGCCGCCACCGCCACGCCGAGCCGTACCGCACGCACGCCCCACGCCCACGCCTCCGGCCGCCCGCTAGTGACCCACCGCGGCGACAGCCGCTCCAGCACCCGAAGCCCCACCACACCCATCGCCGCCACGGTGGCCACCCACCACTGCCGCCATTCCACCCCGCCGCCCGCCAGCGCCTGCCACAGCGCCACCGACAGCCCTGCGTATATCAAAATCTCCGCAGCCCACTCTGCCCATCCCAGCCGCCAGCATGCCACGCTAGCGCGCGCCGCTTGCAGCCGCGGCTGCTCCTGCGCCTGTAGCTCTTTTAGGGCTTCCCCCTCCTTGCCGCGCAGCACCCTGTCTATGGAGTACATCGCCCAGTAGAATAGTGGAATCGGGGCTATAACCACGCCGAAAAAGGATAGCAAGAAACCATTCGACGCGAGAATAGGGGTATACCACAGGAAAAAGAACGCCATTGCTTCCATGGCCCAGCACACGAAGAACATTACCATCCCACAGTACCCACGCAGTGCCGGCAGGAACAACGCTAGATTCCCCTCTTTCTGCGCGCTGGGCGGCAATCCATTTGTAATTTGGGGATACCTCTGAAGAACCACCCACGTTAATGCCACTACTATAGCTACCGTTACTTCTGCAATGACAGCCCCTCTCACCCCGGCTACATAATCCTCTACCCCAAACGCAATACGACCTAACCGCAGCAGCACCACCACGAAGTACGGCAGCACCACCGACAGCATGAGCGAATCTACCGCTATTTTCACCGTGTAGGCAGCCTTGTACCGCATGCCTAGCGGATACCTCGCCCCATGTCTAAATTTCTTCATTTCGCCTGTTTTTTAGCCCCTCTCCTCTTCGTGCAGTCTCCGCTACCGCAACGCATCTCCTCTCCCCCGCTATATCCCCGCGCACGCCGCCACCGCCACGCCGAGCCGTACCGCCCGCACGCCCCACGCCCACGCCTCCGGCCGCCCGCTAGTGACCCACCGCGGCGACAGCCGCTCCAGCACCCGAAGCCCCACCACACCCATCGCCGCCACGGTGGCCACCCACCACTGCCGCCATTCCACCCCGCCGCCCGCCAGCGCCTGCCACAGCGCCACTGACAGCCCCGCATATATCAAGCTCTCCACCGCCCACTCAGCCCATCCCTGTCGCCAGCATGCCACGCTAGCGCGCGCCGCAATCGCTAACTCTTTACACACCGCGATCTCATCTTCACGACCCTCTTTTATTAATAGCGTTATGCTATCGCACACCTCGTATGTTCTTCGGTAATACAATATAACAAAACCGATAGACAACGCCGAGGTAAGAATCGCATACCATACAACCCAACTCAACTTCGGCACACAAAAATTAAGCAGTAGGAGTAGAACCTCAGTCAACGAGAACGCCACAACAACGCCAAACACCCCGTAGTTCCCAAGCAACGGTGCAAATATATCATTATACTCTCGCACCGATGCCACCGCTGGTAAGAGCCCGAAACGCTCTGGAGATCTCTTGGCCAAATATCTTACGCCGAATAGCAAAAGATAGGTTACTGCCGCCCAAAAAAGAACTCCACACAGAATCACTATGTCTCCCGACCACAAAAAAATACCGCCTAGCGCAACAAGGCTACTCGGAACCATTGTCGACAACAATAGTGCATCCATAATCTCGCCCATGGCGTAAGCGCGCCGGTGTAAGCTTAATATGTCCACCCGATTGGTCTTCATATACTCGTCCTCCGTAAAACTGCTTCCGCGAGCATATCTACCTGTTCCTCATCAATCGTTTCGCCCAAAGCCGAGCAGCCAAAGCAGCAAGCAGCGCACGCCGCCGTGCAGCGAAACGTAGTAATCAGCGATAGCATCCGTGGCGTGGGTGCAAACGGTTCCATACCTCCTTCCCGCGCCATTCGCAAAGTTAAAAAGTTTTTTTGAAACAATGAGGGCAGCAAAAACAATGGTCAGCGGCTTATGGTCCATTGTCAGCTTGCTCAGCCATATTCCAGCAATAACAGCTGCGCAACCGTTGGTAACCAGCTAAACACCACCCTAAACCGCTGCCGCCGCGCAGCTCGCCTCACTGCAATGCACCCATCGCATGCAATCGGGGCGCACATGCAGCAAGCTTAGTTGATACATCCATTAACAACTGATTATTAGTGACTTACAACAATCATTCCGAGTATAGAAAGCTACTTGTCGCCATCAATCATGTCAATCTTTAACCTCTTGTTAATCAACCACCAAGTAGCCACCCCCTTCGCATCAAATTCGGATTTCTCCGGAGAAATCCGAATTTGATGCG
>CALHSW010000053.1 GCA_938038735.1 uncultured Bacteroidia bacterium
CGCATCAAATTCGGATTTCTCCGGAGAAATCCGAATTTGATGCGAAGGGGGTGGGGCTTTGGTGCAGGGGAGGGGGCTGGGGAGAGGCGGGCGTACGCGCCGTAGGGGAGCGGGGGGTGCCGCGCCGTGCCGCGGCGTCATCGCCGCGCGATGGGCCAAGGGGCGCGCCGCGGCGGTGAGGGGTGGCGATCCCATGTGGTGGGGGCATAGACGCCTCACCCTTTTGGGTAGAGCTATTTGCTTGGTATGTGCAAATAACAGCAAAAAAAGCAAAAAGAAGCAAAAAATTAGCAACAAAAAAGGGGGTACTTCCGTTTCAACGAAGCAGCGTGGAGTGTATTCATTGGTAAAAATAGGGCGGAAAATGGGCGATGCGTGGCGCGAGGAGGCTACGCACCGCGGGGCGTTTTCAAGAAAATAGTAACACAGATTTATGAAGCTTTCTCAGTTTAATTACGACCTGCCGAAGGAGTTAATCGCGAAGTACCCGGCCGATGATCGGGATAAGGCGCGGATGATGGTGGTGAATCGGAAGAGCGGGAAGATAGAGCACAAGCTGGTGGGGGATTTGATAAACTATTTTTCGGCTGACGATGTGGTGGTGCTGAACAACACCAAGGTTATCCCCGCGCGGCTCAGCGGCACGAAGGAGAAAACGAATGCCAACATTGAGGTCTTTTTGCTGCGGGAGCTCAACGCGGAGGAGAAGCTTTGGGACGTGCTGGTGGACCCCGCCCGCAAGATTCGTATCGGGAATAAGCTCTACTTCGGCGAGGGCGAGCTGGTGGCTGAGGTGGTGGACAACACAACGAGCCGCGGCCGTACGCTGCGGTTCCTCTTTGACGGCTCGCACGATGAATTTAAGGAATGGCTCTACAAGCTGGGGCGAACCCCTTTGCCGCGGCACGTGGGGCGAGGCCCGGAGGAGATTGATGTGGAGCGCTACCAAACGGTGTTCGCCACGGAGGAGGGGGCAGTGGCGGCGCCCACCGCGGGGCTGCACATCAGCAAGCAGATGCTGAAGCGCTTCGAGATTAAGGGAGTGCAGACGGCGTTTATTACACTCCACGTGGGGCTGGGAAATTTCCAGCGGATCGAGGTGGAGGACCTTTCAAAGCACAAGGCCGATGCGGAGCAGATTATCATTCCGCCCGAAACGGAAAGTATGGTGAACACTGCGCTCGATGCTGGCAAGCGGGTGTGCGCGGTGGGCACCACCGTGGTGCGCGCCATGGAGAGCTCTGTGACTTCCGATGCGCATGTGCGGGCGTGCGACAAGTGGACCAACATGTTTATCTTCCCGCCCTACGAGGTGCAGATCCCCAACGCTATGCTTACCAACTTCCATTTGCCGAAATCGTCGATGATGATGACGGTGGCATCGTTTTCGGGCGCGAAGGTGCTAAAGGCAGCGTACGAGGTGGCGGTGAAGGAGCGCTACGAATTCGGAACGTACGGCGACGCGATGCTCATCATCTAGGCTGCTGCGTCGGGCTGAGGCCCGCAGGGGGAAGGAGGATATGCAGATTGTTCCACAGGTGGCGATAGTGGCGGGGCCCTGCGCCGCGGAGAGCGAGGCGCAGGTGATGGCGTGCGCGAGGGCTTTAGCCGCGGGCGTAAAGCTGACGTGCTTCCGCGCGGGGGTGTGGAAGCCGCGCACGCGGCCGGGGCATTTTGAGGGGCGAGGCGAGGAGGCCTTGCCGTGGCTGGCGCGGGTGGCGCGGGAGCTGCACGTGCCGGTGTGTACGGAGGTGGCCACGGCGGAGCATGCGGCCTTGGCGAAGCGCTACGGCATCGACTCCTTTTGGGTGGGGGCGCGAACCACCGCGGACCCCTTCGCCGTGCAGGCCCTCGCGGAGGCGATGGGCAGCGTGCGCGGCACGGTGTACGTTAAGAATCCACCATCCCCCGATTTGGATTTGTGGATAGGGGCCATGGAGCGTTTCCGACGGGCTGGGGCGGAGCGGGTGGTGGCGGTGCATCGGGGGTTTTACCCCTTTGCGGGCGGGCGCTACCGCAACGCGCCGCGGTGGGACACCATGCTAATGCTCCGCGCGAGGCGGCCCGATTTGCCCATCTACTGCGACCCCAGCCACATTGCCGGCAAGCGGGAGCTGGTGCCCGAGGTGGCGCACCAGGCCATGCTGCACGCCGCGGATGGGCTCTTCGTGGAGGTTCATCCCAATCCGGCGGTGGCACTTAGCGATGCCCGCCAGCAGCTCCTCCCGGCGGAGTTTATAACCCTTGTGGAGGCGTTGCCCGATGTGGCGCGGCGGCAGCTGGGCTGTGAGGACGAGGACGTGGCGCTGCAGCTGCTGCGGAGCAGAATAGATAGCATTGATAATCAGCTGATTGAACTGCTGGCGCAACGTATGACCGCTGTGCAGGAAATTGGCGAGTGGAAGGCGGCGCGCCATCTATCATCGTTTAGCCGTGCGCGGTGGGGGGAGATACTCCGGCGTAACCTCGCCTATTCGAGGGAGCTGGGGATGTCGCCTGGCTTTGTGCGTGCGCTGGCGGAGATGGTGCACGCGGAGGCGATCCGCCTGCAGGATGAGCAGAAAGAAGAGGCGGTTCGGCGGTGCAGGGCGCAAGGGGAGGCTACCCGTGATGGCGGGGCGGGGCAGGGAGAAGGCTCGGAGTGATGGGGGTAGCGCGAATGGCGGGAGTGGAAGGGAATGGAGGGGGTAATACGGATCGGTGTGCAAGAACAGAAATAGAGTAGTTGCATGAGGGCGAAAAATCTAGAGGTGCGGGGGCACGTTGCGATATTCGTGGCGAATTTCATTTTTGGCGTGAACGTTCCCCTGGCCAAAACGGTAGTGGGGGACGCGGGGGTGTCGTGGCAGGCGGCATCGCTGGTGCGCATCGCGGTGGCGGCGTTGCTCTTTTGGGTGGTATCGCTGTTTACGCCGCGGGAGCGGGTCAGTAAGCGCGATTTGGGGTTGCTTTTTTTGGCGAGTCTCTTTGCCATCACGCTCAATCAGCCGCCCTTTCTCATGGGGCTGGAGCGGACCTCCCCGTTTAACGCCTCGATGCTGGCTAACACCCTGCCCATCGTGACGCTGATTCTAGCCACCATTTTCCTGCGAGAGCCGCTCTCCGCGAAGAAAATTTTTGGGGTGGTGTTGGGCATCGTGGGGGCGGGGCTGCTCGTGATGCGCCCCGGGGAGAGCTTTCGGGTGGGGTCGATTGGGGATGCGTTGGTCTTTTTCAGCTTGGTCACCTACGCCCTCTACCTCACGCTGTTCAAGGGGATTGTGTCGCGCTACTCGCCGGTGACGATAATGAAATGGCTTTTTCTCTTCTCGTTGCTGTGCATAACGCCCTTCTTTGCCCCCTCGTTTCGGGGGGAGAATTGGGCGGCGCTCGGGTGGGATTTCTACCTGCGGTTGGGCTACGTGTCGGTGTTTGCAACGTTTGTGGCGTACTTCTTGATTCCGATAGCGCAACAAACGATACGGCCAACGGTTATTAGCATGTACAGCTACGTGAACCCTATCGTGGCGGGGTCCATTGCGCTGTGGACGGGTATGGATACGTTGTCGGTGGGGAAGGTGGTGGCGGTGGTGCTCATTTTCGTGGGCGTTTATTTGGTAGCGATTAGTAAGAGTCGGGAGCAGGTGGAGGGCGTAGCGGAGAAGGGGCAGGGGTGAAGGGGCGTGTAATTTTATGCGCGTTGTGTAGAAGAAATTATAGGAATACAGTATCTTTGCGTGGAGCATTTGAGGGGTGAGGATGCGCGGAGAGGGTGCAAACGTTTGATAAAATAAGAGAGGAGATAGGGAGATGATGGAGTCGTTCATGTTTTACAACCCGGTGCGGTTGCTTTTTGGAGAGGGGCAGACCGCGGCGATAGACCAGTACGTACCCCGCGATGCGCGGGTGCTGATTACCTATGGGGGCGGAAGCATCCTGCGGAATGGGATTTTTGATGAGGTTACCGCGGCGCTCGGGGAGCGGTACGTCACCTCGTTTGGGGGCATAGAGGCGAATCCTCGCTACGAGACGCTGGTGAAGGCGCTTGACGTGATCAGGGAGCATGAAATAGACTTTTTGCTCGCCGTGGGGGGCGGCTCGGTGATAGATGGCACGAAGTTCATCGTGGCGGCCAATGCCTACCCTTGCGAAGATAAGTGGGAGATGGTGGTGAAAGCCCCGCGGCCGTTGCAGCTGGGGAATGTGCTACCGTACGGGGTGGTGCTAACGCTCTCGGCGACGGGCTCGGAGATGAATTCCGGCGCGGTGATTTCAAGGGAGGAGACGCACGAAAAGTTTAGCTTTAACAGCGAGAGGGTTTTCCCGCAGTTCGCGGTGATAGACCCGCGCCATCAGCTGAGCCTACCCAAGCGGCAGATAGCCAATGGGGTGGTGGATACGTTTGTACACGTGGTGGAGCAGTACCTAACCTACCCCATGGATGCGAGGATCCAGGATCGGTTCTCGGAGGGGATTATGCAGACGTTGGTAGAGGTGGGGCCAAAGGTGCTGGAGTCGCCAGAGGATATGGGGCTGCGGTCAAACCTCGCGATGGCGGCCACGATGGGGCTGAACGGGCTGATAGCGACGGGCGTGCCGGAGGATTGGTCAACGCATCGGATAGGGCATGAGCTGACGGCGCTCTTTGGCATTGACCATGCGGTGAGCCTTGCCATAGTGCTACCCTCGTTGCTGCGCGACCAGCTGGAGGCGAAGCAAGCCAAGCTGGCGCAGTGCGGCGCAAGGGTCTTTGGCATAGCGGAGGCCGATGAGCAGCTCGCGGCGCGGAAGACGATCGATGCCATTGAGAGCTTTTTCAGGGTGATGATCGGCAAGATACGGCTGTCCGACTACGGGGTGGTGCTGGGCGATGCAGCTGTGGTGTGGGAGCGGTTTGCCGATAGGGATTGGCATCTCGGCGAGCGGGGCGCCATCGATGCTGCAGCGGTGGAGCGTATCCTTACGGCGGCACTTTAGCTCGGGGGGAGTCGGTGGGGTTTGGAGTGTGCTACGGTGTGGGTGCGTTCGCGGAGAGCTGTGGGGGAGGTAGATGACGGAAAAGCGTTCTAGCGCGGTGTGGTGGCCGATAGTTTGGCTGGTTCTATTCGTTTTGCTGGTTGCGGGGATGGTGGTGGTGCAGCACCCCGCGTTTGGAGCAAAGCCCAAGGGTGCGCGGCTGGAGCGGATGCAACGGAGTCCCGATTTCCGAAAGGGAGTGTTATGGAATCGGCAGCCCACGCCTATGTCGGTTGAGGATAAGGCGGTGAGGCGGCGCACGATGCGGGCGTTTTTTCTAGGGAGGCGTGCATCGAGGGTGCCCACCGTGCCGCTCCCCGTGGTGCGTACGGCGCTTGATAGCCTACCGCTTTCGCGGGATGCCTACGTGTGGTTCGGGCACTCCTCTTTCTTCGTGCAGCTGGAGGGGAAGCGGTTTCTATTCGACCCCGTCTTTACGTATCGCTTCCCATCTGGGGTGGTGCTGAAGCCCTTCCCGATGGAGTATAGATACGGGGTGGATGATATGCCGGCGTTGGATTACATATTCATAACGCACGACCATTTTGACCATTTGGACTACGGAACGATTCGTGCGCTGGATGCCTGCGAGCCGATGTACGTTTGCCCACTAGGGGTGGGGGCGCATTTGGAGCGGTGGGGGATTCCCGCGGAGCGGATCGTGGAGCTAGCGTGGGACGAGAGCTATACGATGGCGGGAGGCAGCATAAAGGTGACGTGCCGCACGGCGCGCCACTTCTCGGGGCGTTTCCTCAACGATAGGAATGCCACCCTTTTTGCCTCATACGTGGTTGAGACCCCGCAGAAGAGGCTGTTCTTCTCGGGGGACGGAGGTTACGGGGACCACTTCAAGGCGATACACGAGGCGCATGGGGATTTTGACTACGCGTTTTTGGAGTGTGGGCAATACAACGTTGCGTGGCCCTACATCCATAGCCAGCCGCAGCAGGTGCCGCAGATCGCCGAGGATTTGTGCGCAAAGCGGTTCGTTCCTATCCATAATTCAAAGTTCTCTTTAGCGTTGCATCCTTGGCACGAGCCGTTGGATAGCGTGTGGGCAGAGTCGGCGCGGCGGGGGCTCCCACTCCTCACGCCCCGCATCGGGGAGGTGCTGTGGCTTGATGGGCGTGATACTGCCTTTGCGCCGTGGTGGCGGGCGGTAGTGGCGCGGGAGCGGGCGCAGCGAAGCGGGGAGGAAGATAAATAGCATAGAGCGGTGCATTGTTTCTACGTTGATTCATTAATAGAGGAGCGGGTTTTCCTAGGGGAGGAGGAGAGCGCGCACTGCACGCGGGTGCTGCGGCTAGGCGAGGGGGCGCAGGTTATGCTGACCGATGGTGCGGGTACGCTGGCGCGGGGGGGACTGGTGGCGGTGGGGAAGCGGGCAGTGGAGGTGGCGGTGGCGCAGCGGGATAGGCTACCGCGGCGGCTGGGGCAGCGGACGATTCTGGCGGTGGCCCCCACGAAGAATGCCGAACGTATGGAGTGGTTGGTGGAGAAGGTTACGGAGGTGGGGTGCGGCGCGGTGGTGCCGTTGCTGTGCGAGCGGGGTGTGCGGGTGCGTATCAATGGGGCGCGGCTGGAAAGGGTGGCCGTGTCGGCGCTGAAGCAGTCGCAGGGGGCGTACCTGCCGAAGATATATCCCATGATTCCCTTTAAAGCGTTTTTAGACCAGCTCGCGGAGCTGGAGTCGGGCATGCTGGACGGTGGAGAGCTGGGGGAAGGGTATATACGTGCAGTGGCGCACTGCGATGCGGGGGAGCGGCGCGATTTGGGGGACATGCTGCAGGCGGATGCGGCGCGGCCGTTGGTGGTGCTGATAGGGCCCGAGGGGGATTTTACGCGGGAGGAGATTGCCATGGCGCAAGGGTGTGGCTTTGCGCCGGTGACGCTGGGCGCAGCGAGGCTTCGCACCGAGACGGCGGCGATGGTGGCGGCGGTGCTTGCCGGGGTAAGGTAGTAGAGGGTGGTGCTTAGCACCCATTGTCCACGATAGCTGCATGGCTAAAAGTGGCGATAGCCCGTAGAGCTAAATCAGAGTAGACGTAATCTTTCCGGCCTATGGCATCGGGGAGGGACTCCGTTTCTTTTTTCCTCTCCTGATTGCGGGTGGAGGGGATGGAAATATTTACGTATTTCTGTAAGTATGTCGGCGTTGGCGCATGCGTAGGGTAAGTGAAAATACCTATTTACGGATGTTATAAAGTGGGTGTTGGTAGAAGAAGTAGAAAAAATCAGTACCTTTGTGTGCAGAATAGAGAGGGAGTTATTTGTAGGAGCATAGTTCTAGAGCCGAGAGGGAATGGGAGGTCAAGGGGCGTTGCGTTTACGGTTCGAAGGTAGATTAAAGAGATGGTCGTGGGAAAAAAGTTGATGGAGCTGCTTCGACAGCGGGGCATAGCGCAGAGGCTACTGCTAGGGTTCGGTGCGGTAATTGCGTGTTTCATAGCCCTAATCGTGGGGATATTTCTCCTGTTCCGTGCGAGCTCTGCATCGAGCGTTCGCCTTACCACGCAGCTGATGCCCTCGGTGTCGCAGCTGGAGGCGTTGGTGAACGTGGTGAGTTGGTCGGAGCTGCTGATGAAGAGCTGGGTGTTTGCGGAGAAGCAGGATGGCTCGCCCTCAAAGGTGGCGATGCGCCGGCTGCGGGATGAGGAATACCCGGCGGTGATGAAGACTCTGGATTCCCTTTCGCAATGGTGGAGCGGGGCGGAACGGGCCTCGCTGCGTGCTATAAATATTGCGATGAGCGACACGCTGGCCCCCATGCACAACGAGGTGATGGAATTGCTGTCAACGTTTGAGGCGTACGATGACTTCATGGTGCTATCGACGGTGGTGCCGATGGTGGAGTCGGGCGGGGAGATGGAGGTGACCACGGCCAGGATAACAGGGCAGATCCGTACGCTAATCGAAGGGATACATGATAAGATGCGGCAAGAGGGGGAGACGGTGAAGCGCTTGGATGCAGCGATGCGTCTGATATTAACTTTTGGAACGTTGCTGATGGCAGGTATAAGCGTGGTGATAGCCTATGTCATAGCTAAGTGGCTGCGCCGAGCGTTGCGGTCGGCGAGCGAGGCGGTGGCAGATGTATCCCGGGGTGTGCTAAACGCTAGCTTTGAGGTGCGGGGTACAGACGAGGTGGCGCAGCTCTTGCATCATCTACAGGTGATGGTTGGGGAGTTGCGGCGAATAGTGGGGGAGGTTATCGGGAGCAGCCGGTGCGTTGACGATGCGCAGGAGGAGGTGCATCGCATCGCGGAGCAGGTGCACCAAGGGGCTAACGTGCAGAGCAGCAGTGCGGAGGAGATAGCCTCAAGCATGGACGAGATGTTGGATATGATAGGCTGTAACAGTAAAAGTGCAGCCGAGACGAATAAGCAGTTTAGCGGGGTGCGCAGCGACATGCAGCTGCTGCAGCGGGAGGCTGAAAAGACGCAGAGCGCGGTGACTACCATAACGTCGCGCGTGGCGATACTGAATGATATAGCCAGCCAAACGAATATACTTGCGCTCAACGCGGCGGTGGAGGCAGCCCGTGCTGGTGAGTACGGCCGTGGGTTTGCGGTGGTGGCCAACGAGGTACGTAAGCTAGCGGAGAACAGCCGCAAGGCGGCCGATGAGATCTTGGCACTCGCGGCGGAGACCTCGACGGATGCGGAGAGCATGGCGCGCATACTCGTGCGGGTGGTGCCAGAGATAGAGCGCACGGGGCAACTGCTCCTGGAGGTGGAGCAGAGCAGCGTGCAGCAGCAGAGCAACGCAGAGCAGGTGGCGAGTTCCATGGCGCAGCTTAACGATGTGGTGCAGCGCAATGCCGGCGATGCGCAGAGCCTGATGGAGGAGTCGAAAGGGTTGGCATCAAGCGCAAAGTATTTGGAAACCACTGTGGGCTTTTTCAAGCTCTAAACGTTTATTCTATTTAGGGTGTTGCAGCACAGGGCTTTGCGTTGGGTGGTGTAGGCGCAGAGGGTGTTGAAGTAGCGCGGGTGGCGCGGAGCTAGCCGTTTTAATGCTGTCCGTTCTGTAGTGTGATGCATGTAAGAGATTGAAGCGGAGGCTTTTAAAGGCATGACGGCGGCGTGCCACGCTAGTGGGTTCCTGCGTTGAGTAGGGGTAATACGTTTTTGTATGAAACGATAGCGGCGCAGGGAGGAATCGTCCCTGCGCCGCTATGGCTATAGGAGATGCGTGAAGATTGTTGGCTTAGTAGGTGAGAACTACGCAGTCACCATCAAGCTTTAGGTTGATGTCTATCTCCTCTTGCTTTTCCTGCTCTAGCGTTGCTTTAATCTTCTTGTAGCAATCGTATCCACCCGTTGCACCGCACACTCTGCATGTATCAGCTTCTCCACGCTTTTTGGCCTCAAGAGCTTGCTCTTCTTGGTTTGGATGCGAAATGATGACGGTGTTAGCAAATGGTCCATTCCCC
This sequence comes from uncultured Bacteroidia bacterium, assembly GCA_938038735.1. Taxonomy (GTDB): domain Bacteria; phylum Bacteroidota; class Bacteroidia; order Bacteroidales; family CAJPTX01; genus Bacteroides_D. The sequence continues at coordinate 9,431 of CALHSW010000053.1, forward strand.
GTTGTGCTAAACATGATTTGCGCTTCAAAATCTCGGTTTGCTCCATTTTGCTGCATCGCAAGTAGGGCGTTCGCTGCGCCATCCACCAAGGAGATTAGGCGTTGCATATCGGGGTCGCTATTGCTATACTCTTCGGCAGTAACGCTTCTATAAAATGCGGGTTGACTTTCCGCCTGCTCCGTATTGCCCTGTTCCTTCTGAACTTCATTGGTGGTCTTACCATTGCACCCCGCAAACGCCATAGCGCACAGCGCTATAATCGTTGCCATTGCCATTCTTTTCATGACCTATGAATTTAAAAGTTTCACCATACACATCTCCTATTCCAATCGCAAAGATATAAATAAAAAAACAAATAATACAAGGCCAGATGAACTTTTTTTTGCAGAGATTTTTTGTATAGCTGTGGATAGGGCGCACAGTGCGGCAGAAGGGAACGATGGTGAGTCGTTTGTAGCAGAAGAAAGCTGCGGTTGCATCAGTCGTTTTGCAACTGTGCCTCCGCTATGCAGAGGGTTATATGTTTTTTTCCCCGTTAATTGAGGGATTACCGTTTTTCTTTGGGTTTGCGGTAGCGATGGCGGAAACGGTAGGCAAAGGAGACGCGGAGCACGACAAGGCCGTAGGTGACGCTGCGGCGGAAGTTGATGGAAGAGGCTTCGGGGAAGTAGCGTGTGGGGCAGGAGATTTCGCCCACATGAAAGCCGTAGCCGAAGGAGAGGGCGAGGAATTGGTTGTCGAAGATGAAATCATCGCTGCATTTGTGGTAGGGTAGCGAGCGTAGCACCTCGGCGGTGTAGGCGCGGTAGCCGGTGTGGTACTCCGAGAGCTTTTGCCCGAGGAGGAGGTTCTGTATGCATGTGAGGAGTCGGTTGGCGATGTACTTGTAGCGCGGCATACCCCCTTTAAGGCAGTCGCGGCCGAGGATGCGGGAGGCGATGACCACATCGTATATTCCAGAGGTCAACATGAAGGCCATGGGGGCGAGGAGCTTCGGGGTGTACTGGTAGTCGGGGTGGAGCATGATGACGATGTCCGCTTTGAGCGCGAGGGCTGCATCGTAGCAGGTTTTTTGGTTTGCGCCGTAGCCGAGATTCTGCTCGTGGAGGTAGAGGTGCTTGACGTTGCACTGTTTGGCAACGGCCACGGTGCTGTCGGAGCTGTGGTCATCAACCAGGATGATGTCATCCACGATGCCGGTAGGGATTTCTTTGAGGGTTTGACGAAGGGTTTTTTCTGCATTGTAGGCGGGGAGAACCACAGCGATGCGTTTTCCGTCAATCATTTGGATCGTGGATTTTGCTGCGCTAGGCGTTTCGCCTTGGCGAAGAGCTGCTGGGCTTGGGCGGGGCTTTCCCTCTGTATGCATAGGGCGAGGTTATAGACATGCGAGGGGTTATCCGGGTCGGCTTCTGCGAGCTGCTCAAAGATGGAGGCGGCTTGGTGCGGGTCGCCGAGGAGGTAGATGGCCATGGCCTTCACCTCGAGTATAGGGTAGGGTATGTTTTCTTTGATGCGGGAGGCAATGGCGATGGCGCGGTCTGCGTAGGCAAGGGCATCGTTTGGACGCTGCTGCTGGAGGGCGAGCAGGGCCAGTTTGTGAAGCGCATTGAAGTTGGCAGGGTAGATGATGAGGCCGGCTTCAAGGGCTCTGCGGTAGCGTTCGGAGTCCGTCTGCTGCAGGTTGTCACGGTTAATGCGGAAGAGGTAGGCGGGTTCAGAGTCGCCCTGGTAGTAGAGGAGTTCTAGGCAATCGGGCTTCTTCTCGAGTAGTTGGAAAGCATTGAAGTGAAGAGAGTTGATAAATAGGTTAGTGCGTTTTTGCGGGTTAGTGCGAAGGTGCGCGAGGATGAGGTAGTCCACCCGTTGCCCATTGAAATAGGCCCAGGTAGAGTCAGGGTCTTCGGAGATGTAGCGGAAGACCCCAAGGAAGGGGCGATTGGCGTAGATGCGGGCATTGTTGGGTTTTCTGCAGGCGATGGTAGCGGAGTCGGGGAGGTGTTCGCCGGCCCATTGGCAAACGCGGAGGTAGTTGTCCCAGTCTGGTGTTAGCCCGGCGAACTGGTCGCCACGTAGGTTCTTCGAGAGGTTGATGGTGTCAATTTGTTGAATATTAGAGGAGGTAGTGAGGAGCAGTGAGAATCCGCAAAGAACTGTCACACCGATGTTGCCCATGCTGGGAGATACTTTGGAAAGTACGGAGTGAAGCCCATAAAGGAAGAACGCGAGGAGCAGCGGGAGGTAAACAATGACGAGGCGGAATTGGTTCCACTGCACCTGTTGCGTTAGGAAGGTGGTGCCCAGCATGACGATGAGGTAGATGGCGAGGAACCATGTGAAGGCGGAGCGGGTGCGTTTAGAAAAGATGATGGCTATGCCGGCGGCAATGAGGATTAAGAGGAGAATGACAGAGGGTGCGTTCATCTCAATGCCGAGGAAGCTGGGGAGGTGGAATGCGAGGTATTGCTGCGCATTTTGCCATATGCGTACGCAGAGGCCCCAAAAAGTTTCCTTGTCGCCTGCGGGGTCGTAGAAATCGACTAGCATCATTTTGGAGAGCTGCCCGGAGAAAGAGGCATCCGTGACCCCCCATTTCAGGCGCTTGTATACGGCAAAAGGGGTGAAGAAGATGAAGAACGAGGCGAGCAGCGCAAGGGCTTTTCGCCAGTTGCGCCTAATGGAGAGGAGGAAGATGACGAGCGCAATGGTTGCGCCGTAGCCCACGTTGCGGGTGAGCGAGAGGAGGAAGAGCGCTAGCCCTAGGGGGAGGAGATAGGCGATGGATTTACGGGATAGAATGGGGGCGGAGAGGTTGCACAGCGGGAGGAAGAGAAAGATGATACACGCCTGCAAAAGCATGAAGAGCGGCTCGCTGTAGGTAGAGCCGGCAAGCGATACCATTTCCGGTGCAGCAGCGGTGAGAAGCAGTGAGAAGATCCAGACGGTGGGGGGAAGATAGCGACGGATTGCAATGCCGAGGAGGGCGATCGCGCCGAGGGAAAAGAGGATGGAGAAGATTTTCAGAATGGGTACGTGTATGCCGAATGCGGCTACAAAGGGGCTGATGAGGATGGAGTAGAAGGCTCCATGCCATGAGGGGAAGGCTACGCCGTTCCAAAAGTCAAGCGCCGCAATGATGTACCAGGAGTCGTCTCCACCGATGGAGACCTTGGCATCTAAGCGGAGGAGTGCCATGAGTAGGTGAAAGGCAAGCACGCCGCCGAGGAGGAGTTTCCAATGCGTACAGGGTGTGTACTCCCTGAGAGTACGGTATGCAGGTTCAAATGCAGCACCCTTGGATGCGCTAGGAACTGAGGGAGATTTTTGGTGAGATTGCTTACCCATGGCAGTACTAAAGAAAATTGCAGCCGAGTGGGTAATGCGCAAGACCGAAAGATGTGGGCCCTGCTGGGCTTGAACCAGCGACCCTCTGATTATGAGTCAGATGCTCTAACCAACTGAGCTAAGGGCCCTTTGAAACCGCAAGAGCATAGGCTCTCCACTCCGATTTCGGGTGCAAAGGTAGGGAAAAGTATTGAAAAGGCAACAGTTTTGGAGTGAAATATTTTGTTGGAGTGCGTGAGGGCAAATAAATCGCATGGGAAAGGAAAGTACGGCTACGCGGGTCAGTCATTCAGACTGGCTTACCTCCTGGGCAAGGGAGGAAGGGGGTATTCGCTGGCTATTGGGAAATCGTTCTGCGGATGGGACTGCAGTTCGGTAGCCCCTTCGCGGAAGGCGGATAGAGGTGGCATGCTGGGCTACTGGCTGCGCAGAGCCTTCGGCTATGCAAGGAGCCCATTCACCTATTTTCGTGGGATTTCAAGCACCTCGAGGTTGTGCGGAGTGGCGTTGTCGAGGTTGAGCCGTATGGCGGTGCGCACCTTGTGAAAGCCCTGGAGGCCGTAGGCGCCGGGGTTGATGTAGAGTACGTTGAGCGCATGGTCGTAGATTACACGGAGGATATGGCTATGGCCGCAGATGAAGATGGCTGGCGCAGCGTTGGCAATGGCCTTGCGAACGCCTGGGGCGTAGCGGCCCGGGTGGCCGCCGATGTGGGTCATGAGTATGTGGCAGCCGCCGACCTGACCGTCAAAGGTGAGGGGGTACTCCCGGCGGGTGATGGCATCGTCAATGTTGCCGCTGACGGCGATAAGGGGGCGGAAGGCCGCGATGCGGTCGGCGAGGGCCAAGCTGCCTATGTCGCCAGCATGCAGGATAACCTCGCAATCGGAGAAAAAGTTTTCGATGCGGTCGTCCCAATGGTTATGCGTGTCGCTTACAATGCCAATCTGCATGCCTTTCCCCTAAATAAAATGTGCTATTGCGTAAGTTGAAGGGGGGCGTTACACCTCGGGGTCGGGGATGGTCCTTTTGCTGTGCGCACTGCGCGGTTCTACCCTAATGGTGGCGGAGATTTTGAACTTTTCGTAGATGAGGAGTTCAAGTCGCTTCGTGATGTTGAAAGCCTGCCGTACGGTGAGGTCGTCGGGTAGCATAACGTGCATGGTAACTTCTTGGTGCTGGATGTAGTTATGCCATTGAAAGCGGTGCGGCTGCAGGTTGAGGGTAGGGTATGTATCTATCACAGTGCTGATGATGTCCTGCATGAGTTCCTTAGCAGGGGCTTCGCCCACAATGGCGCTAGCGACGGAATGGAATGTTTTGAAGGCCACCACGGCGATGAGTATTGCGACGCCAATGGCCAGCGCGCCGTCCATCCACCAAAACCATTTGCCCACGAGGATACCCACGAGAACAATCAGCGAGGAGAGCGCGTCGGAGCGGTGATGCCAGCTGTCGGCACGCAGCGCGGGGTTGTTAATTTTCTTCGCGATGTGGTACGTATACTGCGCCATGCCCTCTTTAACGAGGATGCTCAGCACGGTTACCCCGATGGCGAGTGGACCAAAGACCACCTGCGTATGCTCGTATATCTCCATGGCACCCTGGTATAGGAACATGCCGGCCACCGCGAAGAGAAAGACGCCCACGAGCATGGTGGAGATGAGTTCGTAGCGCCCATGCCCGAAGGGGTGTTCGTGGTCGGCAGGCTTGCGGGCGAATCGGTATCCTACGATGACGATAATGGAGGTGAGCACATCGGAGAGGGTATGCCATGCGTCGGCCTGTAGCGCCACGGACTCAGTGAGTATACCGGCAATGTATTTCGCTACGAAGAGGAGAACGTTACCAAAGATGGAGACGTAGATAGCAGCGTTCATGGCCCGACTCTCTCGGGAGAGAGCCGGCTGCGCATTCGGTGAGGTTGGGCTAACGTCAACGCCCTGTTTCGTATTCTCAGCCATTGGTAGACGTAATTTAAGACGTAGGGTAAGAAGTTTAACGGAAATTTTTGCGTTTTGTTTTCTCTTGCGCGAACTGAAACTCCCCTTCCAATTGGTTTTGCCAATTTTGCATCAAGTTCGGTGCGATGGATGGGGGTTAGCGTACCGTTTTGCGGGGCGGTTGCGGTATGAAATTTGCAAAGAGCAGTGATAAATGCGTACTTTTGCGCTGCGAAAAACGGAGGGAAAGATGGTAGGAAGGCACGGAGTGGCGAGTTTAATACGGGGCGTGGCATTGGGCGTGATGCTCTCTTTGGCCTCGTGGGTGACGTATGGGCAGGCGCCGCCTGACCGAGAGCCTGACGTGGTGCTGCTGCGCAGCGGGAGGCGCATAGACTGCGTGGTGGTGAGCATATCGAACGAGGTGCTCTACTACAATCTAATAGGGGTAGAGGGACTGCAACAGGTGAAGCTGCATGAGGTGATGACCATAGCGCTCGGGGCGCCGAAGGTAGATGCGTTGGCACTGGCCAAGCAGCAGGCTGAGGCGAAGCGACAAGCCGAGGAGGCGAAGGCGAAACAGGAGGCGGAGGCGAAGCAAGCAGCGCGTAGAGCCGAGGAGGCGCGGCTGGCGGAGGAGGTGCGGCAAGCGGCAGCGCGGCAGGCAGCCGAGGAGGCCAAGAAGGCAGAGGAGGCGCGCAAGGCTGCCGAAGCGGAGCAGAAGGCTAAAGCGGAGGCGGAGCAGAAGGCTAAAGCGGAGGCGGAGCAGAAGGCACAGGTTGAAACGGGGAAAAAGGGGAGCGGCAACGCGGTGGTACCCACGCAGGTGGTGGCTAGCGATGCGTGGAAGGAAGTAATAGTAACAAAGAACGAGGCGGACGTGAAGGGGATGATGTTCGTTGATAAGTACGACCTAACGCTCACCCAGAGTAGTAATTGGAGCAGGGCGAAATCTGAAGAGATGGAAATCGGGGCCACGGTGCAGCTGCAGAAGAGGGCTGTGCAGCGCCGCGCGACGCATCTCCTAATCCGGGAGGTGGAGTTCAAACGTACATACGGCGAGCCGCCTGCGATACGGATAGTAGGCGAGGCCTATAGAAAACGAAGCTAGCAACTGATGCGACAGTACTTGGACTTGGCGCGTCACATCTTGGCGCATGGGCATCGCCGGGCGGACAGGACTGGGGTTGGCACGGTGGGGGTGTTTGGTTACCAGATGCGCTTTGATCTGCGGGCGGGATTCCCGCTGCTCACCACGAAGAAGCTGCATTGGAAATCAATAGCGTACGAGCTACTGTGGTTCTTGCGAGGGGATACGAACGTGGGGTATCTCAAGGCGCATGGGGTGAGCATATGGGATGAGTGGGCAGATGCGGAGGGATCCTTGGGGCCGATATACGGGCGGCAATGGCGTAGCTGGCCCGACGGGCGGGGCGGGAGCATTGACCAGCTCGCGAATGTGCTGCGGGAAATCGAGGCGCATCCGGAGTCGCGGCGGTTGGTGGTGTCGGCGTGGAACGTGGCGGAGCTCCCCGAAATGGCCCTGTCGCCGTGCCATGCGCTGTTTCAGTTCTACGTGGATGGCGATCGGCTCTCCTGCCAGCTCTACCAGCGCAGTGCCGATGTGTTTTTGGGGGTGCCATTCAACATAGCGTCGTACGCCTTGCTCACCCACTTAGTGGCGCACTCGCTGGGGCTACAGGTGGGCGATTTTGTGCATACGCTGGGGGATGCGCATATCTACGTGAACCATTTGGATGCCATTCGGCAACAGCTAGAACGCACGCCGCGGTCGTTACCGCAGCTGGCGATAACGAGCGATCGGAAGTCCCTTTTTGACTATGGCTTTGACGATTTTCATATAGAGGGGTACGATCCATATCCCCACATTGCGGGGAGCGTGGCGGTATGAGGGATATGTGCAGGCGATTGTGGAATGCGGCGGGCAGCGCAGTAGCTTTGCTGTTGCTGTGGGGTCTTTTAGGAAGCGTAGCCAAGGCGCAGGATCGGTTTGCGCGGGAGCATTACCCCTGGATGGAGTGCGCGATGCCGCTCGATACGCCGCTTGCGCTCTCGGGGAGTTTCGGAGAGGTGCGCGCGCGCCACTTCCATGGGGGTACAGACCTCCGCACGGGGGCAGAGGAGGGGCGTGCGGTATACGCCATTGCCGATGGTAGCGTGATGCGTGTCAACGTGTCGACCAGCGGTTACGGCAAGGCTCTATACGTGTTGCATCCGAATGGGGTGACGTCGGTGTACGCGCATTTACAGCGTTTTAACCCAGAGATAGAGGCATGGGTGCGTGCGCAGCAGTATCGGCGCAAGGGGTACGAGGTGCAGCTTTTCCCACCCCCCGGACGATTCAACGTGCAGCGGGGTGACACGATTGCGCTGAGCGGGAATACGGGCAGCTCGGGTGGACCGCATCTGCACTTTGAGATGCGGTTGCAGAATGGTAGCTTGTCGTACAATCCCTACCTCTCGGGGGTTCGGCATGCGGATACGCTGCCCCCGCGGTTCACACGTTTTTACCTCTATGAGATTGATGGGACGAACTACGAGGAGTCTCTTTCCAATCGTAAACGGTACTACTTTACGGGGAGCGCGGGGGAATATAAGCTGAATGTGGACACGCTGCGCGTGGGGGCGTTCGTTGGGTTTGGGGTGGAGGCGCGAGATCCAGTGAATTCGTACAGCCTACTCTGTAGCCTGAACGAGCTAAAGATGCGAGTGGACGGAGAGTTGGTGTACTATTTCAACCTGCAGCGTGTAGGATTTGACGAGACGGCGTACGCCGATGCGCATATTGACAGGTATCTCCGGGAGCATGGCGGGAGTCGGGTAATGCTGCTGTTCACGTTGCCGGGCAATGAGCTATCGCGCTACCAGACGGAGCGCGGAGGCTACCTATCGCTGGGGCGAGGGGAGAGTGCTCAGATAGAGATAGAGGCTGTGGACATGGCGGGGAACAGTTCGTTTTTGCGCTTTGTGGCGCGCGGTACAGGGCAGCCGGTTTCTTATAGGGTTGATAGCACGAGCACCGTGTTGCCGTGGCGCACGGGGTGCGTGGTGCAGCGGAGACGATATCGGCTAGAAGTACCCGCGAAGGCGCTGTACTACGATGTGGCGTTGCGGGAGTCGGTACGAGATACGTTGCGGCGCGATGGGATGCCAGCAACGGTGGCGTTTGGCAATGCGTACGCCCCGATTCATCGAGGGACCACGCTGTGGTTCGACGGGAGCAAGGTGCCAATGCCGCAGCGGAGCAAGTGCTACCTGGCATGGGTGGACTCGAAGGGGCGTGCGAGGTACTCCGGGGCGGCGCGGTGGGATGGGAACTGGGTGCATGGCAGCATTCGTAGCTTCTCCACCTATACGGTGCGTGTTGACAGCGTGCCGCCGGTGATATCGGCGCGGTCGATGGCGAGGGTGTGCGGGCGCAACTTGGGTGGGGCGAACGAGTTGACCGTTGAGGTGCGCGATGGGCAGACGGCCGTGAAGCGGGTGGATGCGTACATTGATAACCGCTGGGTGCTGCTGGAGTGGGAGCCGAAACTAGCGCGCGGCGTGTATCGCTTTGACGATCGCTGCGAGGCGCAGGGGGAGGTGCGGCAGCTAAAGGTGGTGGCGGAGGATGCGGTGGGCAATGTGGCGGTGCATGAGTGTAGCTTTATAAGGTGACATCTAACGTGGATTGCGAGGATTAGTGCTACGACTTTTAATGATTTCGCTCTGCAGAAAGTATGATTTTCACAGCATTCCTAATGGGAGAATCTCCGAGGGGGAGTAGGAGCAGTTTGCAATTCGTTGGAAATGTCTAACTTTGCGCTTCGTAAAGTGCAAGGAGGGTGTATGGAGGAACGGCGAGAGGGTAAGCGCATACGGTTGGATCTGTCGGCGGCGGAGAAGGGTGCGCAGCGTTGGAAGGAGACGCTGGGGCAGGGCGACTTCACGATGCTGGAACACTTTGGGGTGTCAGATGTGGAGCTGGAGGTGTGGCTAACGGCGATGTTTGAGGGGGCGCGGTATTCGGTGCATGTAGAGGCGGAGGGGCGAGTGCAGATGGCGTGCGATCGGTGCGCGCAGCTGTTTTGGTTCCCGCTGTCGTTTGAGGAGTTCTTGGAGGTGCATCGTGGCGAGAGCTTTGAGATGGATGGGGATGAGTGGGAGATACCGCAGGAGTTGGAGGAGCTTGACGTGATGCCCTACGTGGAGGAGAGTTTGTATTTGGAACTGCCGATGCGCCATTTCCATGGCATGGAGGGCACGAAGGCAGAAGAGTGCGATGCAGAGATGCTGTCGTACATAAAGGGGGAGGGGTACGAGGTGGAGTCGGGGCTGGATGAGGAGAGCCTCGCGCGGCTTGCGACCCTTCGCGATAAGGTAGAGAAAGAAGAAGAGAAATAGAGTAAAAGAGAGAGAGGAGAGAAGAAAATGGCACATCCGAAATCAAAGGTATCGAAGCAACGCCGAGACAAGCGTCGTTCGCATGATTTTTTGAAGACGCCGGAACTCACAACGTGTTCGCATTGCGGCGAGATGGTGCCGCGGCATCAGGTATGCCCTGAGTGCGGTTACTATCGCGATAAGCAATTGATAGCCCCGAAGGAGGAGAATTCGTAGGCGGTGCCCTCTGTAGTGTAGAGATGCAAGTTGCAGGGGTGAAGGAAGGAAGGACGATGAGGATAGGGGTTGACGCAATGGGGGGCGACTACGCGCCGCGGGCCGTGGTGGAGGGGGTGGAGTCGTTGCGTGGTGTACTGCAGCCGGATTGGCACTTGGTGCTCTTTGGCGACCGTGCGTTGCTTCGCGAAGAGTTTGCGCGTGTGGGCGGCAATGTTGATGACTACGAGGTGGTGCATTGCGATGAGGTGATTACGATGCACGACCACCCCGTGCAGGCGATACAGAAAAAGCCGAAGTCGAGCGTTACAGTGGGCTTTCAATGGCTCGCAGCGGGGAAGATAGATGGCTTTGCGAGCGCAGGAAATACTGGGGCTATGATGGCGGGCACGATGCTGTTCATCAAGGCAGTGCCGGGCTTGCTACGGCCGTCAATCGCTACGTATCTGCCGGTGGGTGAGGATGGCTACGCATTGCTGTTGGATGTGGGGTTGAACTCCGATTGCAAGCCGGAGGTACTGTTGCAGTACGGTCTATTGGGTTCGCTCTATGCGCAGTTTGTGCTGGGCGTGGAGGATCCGAGGGTAGCGTTGCTGAATATAGGAGCTGAGAGCGAGAAGGGTAGCACATTGGCTCGGCAGACGCACGAACTCATGTCGCAGACGCAGAGGTATCATTTTGTGGGGAATATAGAGGGCAATCAGCTATTCTCAGGAGAGGTTGCCGATGTGGTCGTTTGCGATGGTTTTGTGGGGAACATCGTGTTGAAGGAGGCGGAGGCGTTCTACCTAATGGCTAAGCAACGAGGGGTGGCGGATAGCTATTTTGAGAGGTTTAATTTTGAGAACTATGGGGGTACGCCGGTGCTAGGTGTGAATGCGCCCGTGATTATTGGCCATGGAGTGTCAAACGGGAAGGCAATCGCGCGGATGATACAGCAGACTGGGACGGTGATAGCATCGGGGCTTTGCCAGAAGTTCAAAAACGCATTTGCTAATGTCTAAGATACAAGCGTGCATAACGGGCGTTGGGGGCTATGTGCCGGATTACGTGCTGACCAACGAGGAGTTGAGCCACATGGTGGATACGTCCGATGAGTGGATTATGACGCGCATCGGGATAAAAGAGCGCAGGGTGCTAAAGGGGGAAGGGAAGGGGAGCAGCGAGATGGGCCAACGGGCCATTGAGGAGCTGCTTCGCAAGACCAATACCGACCCCGAAGAGGTGGACATGTTGCTGTGCGCCACAGTGACCCCCGATATGCAGTTCCCCGCTACGGCTAATATTCTCGCCGATAAGGTAGGCGCGAAGAATGCCTTCGGCTTTGACATGAATGCGGGCTGCTCAAGCTTCCTGTACGCACTGGTGACCGCGTCGAAGTATATAGAGAGCGGGACGCATAAGAAGGTAGTCGTGGTTGGGACGGACAAGATGACTTCGATAGTGAACTATCAGGATCGCAACACGTGCCCGATTTTTGGCGATGGTTCGGGGGCGGTACTGTTGGAACCCAACGAGGAGGGCTATGGTATAGTTGATTCAAAGCTGCAATCGGACGGTTCGGGACGGGTGCATTTGTACCAAGTGGCGGGGGGGTCATGCTACCCGGCCACGGAGGAGACGGTGCGCAAGCGTCAGCATTTCATCTACCAGGAGGGGCAGCCGGTGTTCAAGGCAGCGGTGTCGCACATGGCCGATGTGGCGGTGGAGGTGATGGAGCGCAATGGGCTGAACGGCGAAACGATTGACTGGCTGGTGCCGCATCAGGCGAATCTACGCATCATAGAGGCCACCGGGCGTCGGATGGGTCTTGCGCGGGAGAAGGTGATGGTTAACATTGACCGTTACGGTAATACCACGAGCGGCACGCTGCCGCTGTGCCTGTGGGATTACGAGAAGCAGCTCAAGCGCGGCGACAAGTTGATATTTGCCACCTTTGGTGCTGGCTACACGTGGGGGGCGATTTACATGCGCTGGGCGTACGATGGGGCAAAGGTGGGGAAGTAGCGTTAGGTTGTAAGAGAGGAGAGCTAAGATGTTTTCAGGAATAGTGGAGGGGGTGGGGCGCGTTGAGGCATTGCGCCGAGAGGATGGAAATCTACATTTGACGCTATCGTGCGATTTTGCGAAGGAGCTGCATGTAGACCAAAGCCTGTCGCACAATGGCGTTTGCCTCACCGTGGTTGATTTCCCCACGGAGGGACAGTACACCGTTACCGCTATTGCAGAGACATTAGAGAAGTCCAATTTGGGCGGTTTGAAAGAGGGGGATTTGGTGAATTTGGAGCGCAGCCTAAAGCTTGATGCACGCCTTGATGGGCATATAGTGCAGGGGCATGTTGATACCACGGCGGTGTGCAAGGAGGTGCGTGCGGCTGATGGGAGTTTCTACTACCGTTTTGTTTACGAACCAGCCCTAGGGATGCTTACCGTGGAGAAAGGGTCAATAACCGTGAATGGTGTGAGCCTCACGGTGGTGAACTCAAAGGAGAACTCTTTTGAGGTGGCGATTATCCCCTACACGTACGAGCACACCAACTTTAAAAACATAGTAGCGGGGACGCGGGTCAACCTAGAGTTTGATGTAATCGGGAAGTATATAAGTCGCTTAATGGAAGCGTACCGCGGGTAGAGACGCAGAATAGATTGAGATGATGGAAGGGATATTGAGGCTCGGTAGCGTGCCAGAGGGCGGGCTTCGAGCCTCATTCCGTATGGGGCGATTGGGAAGAGTGGCGCTTGGCATAGTGCTGTGCGTGGTATTGCTAGTACTATCGCTGGAGGCGAGGGGGCAGTTGGCGATGCAGCGAGAGGCTATGAGACCAACGGTAAGCGGCATGGAGAAGCCGTTGCTTTGGGTGGTGCCGGCGGTGTTGGTGGCGAGTGGGGCTATTTTGGTGAATGAGTTTGGTCTATCGGGTGCCAATGTGCATCGTATGGAGAGATACGATGGGTGGGGGCAGCCGCAGGTGCGCTTTGATGATGTTTTGCAGCACGCCCCATTGCTTTTAGGAGTTTTTCTAGACGTGTCAAGCGATGACGTGCCAAGAGAGTCGTTGCTGGAGCGTTTCTCAGCAAAGGCGATGGGAGGGTTAACGGTGGCCGTAGTGGTGCTTGGGGTGAAAAATTTTAGGTTGGCGAAACGACCGGATGGAGAAGATAGAGATTCGTTTATGTCAGGCCATACAGCGACAGCCTTTTTAGGCGCAGAGCTGCTGCGCTTGGATTACGGTGCAGAGTACCCATGGGTGGCGGCTGCTGGCTACAGCGTGGCAATGACAACGGCGATGTTTAGGATATGGCATGCGCGGCATTGGACCGGGGATGTTGTGGCTGGGGCTGGTGTGGGAATTGCGGCAGCCTGGGTTGGGCACTATGCGGGGACGTTGCTAGCGGATTGGATAGAGACGCGGTGGTATGGGAGTCGTGCTGTGCCGATGTGGCAATATTGAATTTTAGGAGGTTGTGCGAAGCATGAGGGCGAGGAGGTATCGCAGGAAAAATAGATAAGGTTTGAAGAAATGGGTAAAAGGATAGGGTTGATTGGGGCGAGCGGGATGGTAGGTGGGGAGATGATGCGGGTGCTGCAGGAACGTGGATATGGCGATTGGGAGCTGGTGCCGGCGGCATCGGAACGTTCGGCGGGGCATACACTGCGCTACGGCAAGCGCGAGGTGCCGATTATGAGCGTTGCGGCACTGCTAGAGAGTAGGCCAGACTACGTGTTGAACGCCACGGAGGCGGAGATTGCATTGGAATGGGGACCACGGTTCGCGGAGGCAGGGGTTTACTTCATAGATAACTCATCCGCATGGCGGATGGCTGAGGGAGTGCCGTTGGTGGTGCCGGAAATTAATGCGGGGCGGCTTGAAAAAGGAAAATATATAGTGGCCAATCCCAATTGTAGCACGATACAGCTGGTGATGGCGTTGGCGCCGCTCCATGCGATTAATCCGATAAGACGGGTGCATGTATCCACCTACCAGGCGGTGAGCGGATCAGGCATCAAGGGGCTGCAGCAGATGGAGAAGGAGCGAGCTGGCGAATCGGTGAGCCAGCCGGCGTATGGGCATAGGATAGACCAAAACTGCATAGCGCAGTGCGATAGCTTCCTTGAGAATGGGTACACGAAGGAGGAGATGAAGGTGGCGAATGAGACTCGTAAGATTCTGGAGACGCCAGGGTTGCTGATTTCGGCCACGGCGGTGCGAGTGCCGGTGCAGCGGGGGCATTCGGAGGCGGTGTCAATAGAGTTTAGCCATCCCATGCCGGCGGCTAAGGTACGAGAGATACTGCGCACAAGCAGTGGGGTGGAGGTGATAGACGATCCAAAAAAGGAGTTGATACCGACAGCATTGGAGTGCAGCGGGAAGGATGAAGTGTTTGTGGGGCGTATCCGAGAGGATTTGGCGGTGCCGGGTGTGGGAATAAACCTGTGGGTGGTGTCAGATAATTTGCGAAAGGGTGCGGCGACGAACGCAGTGCAGATTTTTGATAGGTTGGTTAGATTGGCTTAGGCTTTCGGTTCGGGGTTAAAGAGGGTGAGGGTGCGTTTGGAGAAGCTGATGGAGGCGTTGTAGCGGGAGAGGATGTCGGAGCCGAGGAGGCCGTCGATAGCTATGCCGAACTTGGAGAGATAGAGCTGCTGTATGTTGCTGAGGTCAATGAGTGAGATGGTAGTAGGGGGAAGGAGGAGGCGGCCAATAATGAGAGAGTCAACCTCTATTACGGAGAAGTTGTTGATAGTTCCGCTCACGGAGCAGGGATTTTCGTTATTGTCGTCTAGCACTACCGGGGAACCATTGTGGGTAATGTCTGCGCGGAGCGAGGTGAGGGAACAGCCAGTGTCAACGATGAGGGTGATTGGCTCGTTGGCGAGTTTCGCATTGGCGAGGATATGGGCTTCGCCCTCTTGGCCAATGGAGAGAAGCTGAAGCGGAATGGTGGTGCGAGTGGGGTTGGAGTGTTTACGAGCCATGCTGTTGTTGGAAAAAGTTGTAATATTGCTGTGTGGCAAAGGTAGGGAAAAAGGGGGTAGTAAGGGTACTAGTTAGAAAAACAGAAAGGGGAAATGCCGTATGAATAGGTTATTACACAGGATGGTGTGTTGCGCATTGCTAGGCGCAGTGGCGTTGTTTGTAGTGTCGTGCGGAGGCGGTGCGCCGCAACAGCGCGCCGTGGTATCGCATAGCGCAGAGGGGTTCACGCTTAGCGAAAGTAGGTTACGCGTGGTGGATCCTCGGGCGAACGGTGCAGGGGTGAGTTACCGATTTGGCGATTCGCTATCTATAGGCGACACGCTGGTCGTCTTGCCGGGGAAGCCGCAGCGGGTGGTGTGTATGAGCACTACGTACGTGGCCTTCATGGCGGCTCTTGGGCTAGAGGAACGGATAGTGGGGGTGAGTATGGGGAGCTACATGATGAACCCGACAGTGACGGCGCGCATGGCAGAGGGTCTTGTGAAGGAGATCGGGAGCGATATGGCATTGGATTATGAGACGATAGTGTCGTTGCGGCCTGACGTGGTGCTGGCATTCGCCACCTCGGGCCCTAAGCCTGAGTTTTTTACACGGTTGGCCGCATTGGGAATCCCGGTGGTGATGGTGGGTGACTACATGGAGCGTACGCCGCTCGCGCGGTCAGAATGGGTGCGGGCGATAGGTTGGCTCATGGGTGCAGAGGCGAAGGCCGATAGCCTGCAACAGGCTGTGGCGGAGCGGTACGATGCGGCGAAGAAGCTGGTGGAGGGTGTGAATGACACGCCGACAGTGCTGCTCAACACACCATGGCAGGAGACGTGGTATATACCCGGCGGGAAAACCTTTTTGGCAGAGGCGATTCGTGATGCGGGGGCTAGCATTCTCACAGCTGGTCATGACGATTCTCCGCAATCAACGCCGGTGAGTATGGAGGAGGCGTTGGCAATAGGCATGAAAGCGAATTTTTGGCTTCATCCTGGCATGGCGACAACGCTACAAGAGATTGCGGGTCAGAATAGTCTGTTTACCACCTTTCCATCGTTCAAGGAGGGGCGGGTTTGGAATAATAACTTGCGGCAGAATATGAATGGGGGAAACGATTACTTTGAGAGCGGTGTGATGGCACCAGACGTGATCCTCGAGGATTTGATAGCCATATTCCACCCTGATTTGCTGCCGAATCACAAGTTTACCTACTATAGGAAATTGAACTAAGCTGGATCGGCATGCCGTTGATAGCAGTAGAGGGGGCCGATGCGGTCGGTAAGTCGATGCAGGTGAAGCTGCTTGCCGATTTCTTGACGGAGCGAGCGGTGCGCAGCGGCGTATCGCTGCACGGCATGCATCTGCCTCGGCTAGAGGGGGGGCGCTTTTCATTGCTTCTTCGGAAGTTTTTGAAGGGAGAGTTTGCTTCAGGCGGTAATGTGGATCCGCAGCTGGTGGCGTTGCTGTTTGCATGTGATCGGTTTGACGTGCGGCCGCGGCTTGAGGAGTGGCTGAGGCAAGGTGATATTGTACTGATGGATCGTTACGTGGCATCGAACGTGGCGTACCAGTGCGCCAAGCTGGCGGATGGGTTGGAGCGACGAAAGCTGAGGGGATGGATAGAGGAGCTAGAGTATGGGGCGTTCGGGCTACCGCATGCGGATGTAACGTTGTGTTTTGATGCCCCATTGTCGTTCAGCTTAGCGCAGATAGCCGTGCGAAGGAGTCAAGGCGTATGTGCTGATGATGTGCATGAGATGGACGTAGAGTTGCAGCGCGGGGTGCGGAGAATGTATGAGGAGATTGCTGCGAGCGATCCGAATTTCTACGTGGTGCGTTGCGGGGAGGAGGGCGAGGGAGATATGTATACTATGAGGGATCCAGTGGAAATATTTGAGGAGGTGAGATTGGTGGTTGATGGATTGACTGCGTAGAGGCGGTGGATTGAGCTGCGTCAGGTTGCTTCCTAGTGCCTTCTTTGATTATGCTGCAGCCGTAGAGAATGGTTTGAATATGGTGTTGAAGAAGATTTTCCTTAGCGTCTACGTTTTTTTGCTGGCTGGCATAGCTGCATTTGCGCAGGAAGGGTTTGAACTGGTAGGGAAGGTTATAGACCGCGAGACGCACGAGTCCCTTCCGTACTGCGCCATCCTCAACAAAACAAGCGGAACGTTCACTATCACCAACGTCAATGGGGAATTCCGTCTGAATCGGGTGAAAACCGAGGATACAATTCAGATCTCCATGATGGGATTTGAGCCGGCGAGTATTGCTGCGGGTGGCGTAAAGCAACGTGGGGAAATAGCATTGGCGCCAAGGAGCATAGAGGTGGAAGAGGTGGTGGTGCGGGGCATAGATTCCAAGAAGTACCTGTCTAGGGTGTACGATAAGATGTCGGAGAACTTTCCAGCAGAATACCCAACGTTTGATGGGATATACCGACGGCAGCTGCTCGAAGACGGGAGGTACGTATTCTTGGGCGAGTGCGAGGTTGCTTGCAGGAATACGAAGGCGTACGAAACTGCGCCTAAGGTTTCAGTGGGGCAGGCGTACGTGACAGTCAATAAGGCGGACAACAAGAACGTTTTTTCCACTGCTCTCTCCTCGAACCTCTTCTTGTACCCACCCTATGAGTACCTTTTCGGAGAGAAATTTAGAGATAGCTTGAGGTGGGAGTTTTTAGGGACTAAGGCGGGCGAAAATGGTTCATCGGAGATTTACGTATTCTCCTATGCGCATGAGCAGGGTGGGCGGCTGGTTGATGAGGGGAAAATCTACGTAGATGCGCAGGATAGCGCGGTGCTGAGGGTGGATTTAAAGCTGTACGGTGAGGATGTAAAATACCGTTTCCCAAGGAAAATTCAACTGATGGGTATGCGAGCTACCGTCACGCACAAGTACAAAAAGATCAATGATGGAAAGTACGCATTAAGCTATTCAAGGAGCTGGTGCACATTTAAGTTTTCATCGAAGAAGGGAGTGCATGAATATACAATCGTGAATGACCTTCTGGTGACCGACTACAAATCAAAAGAAAATAGGATTAATGGGAACGCCTCGAAAAATCCCTTTAAGCTGGCTAGGGAAACAAGGACAGTGGCTGTGTCAGAGCTAAAGCACCTGATTCCAGATTATGCGCTCGACCAGCCCGAATGAGATAACCGTAGAGGGAGGAGTCTATAGGACTACTATTGATTACTGTTCAAGTTGGGTACGGCGAGAAAAGAGGGTTTTTACTGTAGTTTTAACGTAGAGGCGATACCGCATTCTTTGGGTTCTCCAATTAGTTGCAAGCGAGCAGGATAAAATAAGTACCTTTGCGTCCGTTGTATATGCAGGGGGGAAAAGAGGCCCATGAAGAACCGAGACTTATGCTAGAAAGGTTGTTGGAGTTAGACCAGGAGTTGTTCCTTTGGCTCAATGGAATGCATACCGATTTGTCGGATGCGCTGATGGTGTTCGCCTCATCGAAGCGAGCGTGGATACCATTTTACGTTTTGCTGGTGCTGTGGGTGTGGTGGCGAAAGGGATGGCGCTACGCTGTATGGTTACTCCTAGGTGCTGGGCTATGCGTGCTGCTAGCCGATAGGATTTCGGTGGTGGCGTTCAAGGACACCGTGCAGCGGCTACGCCCATGCCAATACCTACCAACGATAGGCCTGCAGGTGCATATTCCCGAGGGGGAGGGGTGCTGGGGTTTGTATGGATTCGTATCATCGCATGCAGCGAACGTATTCGCGGTGGCTGTTTTTCTGTCATTGTTGGCGCGGCGAGGGTGGCTGACAGCGGTGATGCTGCTGTGGGCATCGTGGGTGAGTGTGAGTAGGGTATTTGTGGGGGCGCATTATCCCGGAGATGTGCTGTGCGGTGCGCTTCTAGGAATCATTTTGGGAGTGCTTGTATACTACGTGCTGCGGTGGGTGAGTTGGCACTGCGGGCATAGGTGGTGGATAGGAAGGAAGTAGGACTTCCATAGACGGATAGAAAGAATGAGAGGGGGCATTGAGCCGTAGCTCGATGCCCCCTCTCGCTTCGTAAAGAGCAGCTGCGGGTTAGAATATATTTCCCAGCTTAATGCCAACGTACATCGTGCGTGGGAGCATAGGACCGTAGACGTAGCTTGAGGCGCGTTCGGGACCCTTGTCAAAGTCTTTTTGGAACGAGTCAAAGGCGTTCTTAATCCCGCAGTAGAACTGTAGCTCCGAGCTTGCAAGCTGGAACGAGTAGGCGAGTTTTAGGCTCGCATCGAAGAAAGAAGGTGTCTTTCGGATAGGCATCTGTTTCTTCTCGATGAGTTCTTTCTCTGTATCGTTTTTTGCGATTGATCCCTCGTACGCAATGAGCATAGGCCCTGTGATGTTGAGGGTTGCATCAAGCGCAAGGCCCTTCCATATCTTCCATTGTGCCATGAGGAAGCCGTAGGCGTTCGGCGCGCGCAGGAAATCTTTTTCACCCTCGTTGAGGTCCTCGACTGCTTTGAGATATTCGCTTTTTTGGTAGGTACCGCCAAGCTTGAGCGCAAGGGGACGAGTTGGAACGTAGTTCAACTCGATGTTAGCCCCATACACGTGGGCGCCGCTGGAGGCGTTGTGCCGTGTGTAGTACACGAAGTTGTCTTCCTCCTCGGTCCTATTGATGAAGGCATCCTTGAGGTAGGTGTAGAATCCCTCCACGAGACACCCGATAGCCCACGACTGGAAAGTCTTGTTGTAGTCTAGGGAGAGCATGGTGCTGTGGCTGGTTTCGTGCTTGAGGTTCTCCGCATTACGTGTGGTGACCCGTCTTACCCCTGAGACGCCTACGTGTAGCTCCTCATCGTACACCTGCGGGGCGCGGTAGCCCATGGCATAGTTTGCGCGCAGCTGTAGCTCTGGAAGGATGTTGAAGAGGAAGGAGATGCGCGGTATTGGCGCATTGCCGGTGTAGGTGGTGGTTTTGTCGTTAGCTTTCTCTGCTAGGTTACGCACCTGGAAGTGGTCAAAACGGAGACCTGCCGTGACAGTCCCGAAGGGGTGCTTGTACGAGAATTGCCCGAAGGCGCCGAGCGCAAAGGTGCGCTGGTGCGCAATGAGGATTTCATCGGTGAGGGTGATGTTCTCCTCGTCCACCTCCCACTCGTGGGTGTCCTCATTCTCATGTACGCCGTACTGCGGGAATCCAGGGCGTGCGTCGCGGAGGAATTCTCCCGAGAGGTCAACTCCCGTGGTAAGCGTGCCCCAGTCGCCAAAGGCGGTGAGGTACTGCGCCATGGTGCTATAGGTGATGTTCTTTGTGCGGCCGTAGTCTTTTAGACTATTGCCACCGTAGTACGATTCACGGTTGACATGCAGCAGGGAGGCATTAATGGACAGCAGGTCGTGATCTCTGAAGTACTGCTGGAGCTGCACCGAGGCGTTGTTGATACTGTGCGAAGGGGCTTCCGCCACGTCGGCGCAGTGCAGCGGGGAGTCAAAGCGATTGCCACCGCGCCGTTTCTCGGAGATGTGGAAGTAGGTAGCCGAGAGTTTTCCCCGTGGTGACACCCTGTAAAAGGTGCGCGCGCCGATGGTTGCGTTGCGTAGGAAGGGGAGCTCGGAGAAACCATCGTTGTCGTAGTCGAAGGGGGTACGCTGACGGAACGTGCCGTAGAGCGAGAGGCCCGTTTTGCTATCGGGGGTGAGAACAGAGGCACTCAGGTTAACGTTGTAATCCGGTTTAGTACCACCGCTCCCCTTAACCCCTACGCCTGTGAAGCTCTGCATATAGTCCACCTCAAACGTGTTAAAAGTGGGGTCTCTAAGGATTAGATTGACGGAGCCAGCCACGGCGCTGCTGCCGTAGAGGGAGCTACCCCCACCCCGAAGGATTTCTACCCGATCGACCATGTTAGAGGGGATGAGTTCCATACCGTACACTCCCATCAGGGAGCCAAACATGGGGCGTCCATCGATGAGTACCTGAGAGTATTGCCCCGGCATGCCGTTGAGGCGAATCTGATTGAACCCGCAGTTTTGGCAATCGTTCTCCATGCGTACGCCTGGGGCGAAGGAGATCCCTTCGCTAATGGTAATAGCGCTCGTGGCGCTGAGGAGTTGCGGGGTGATGGAACTAATAATGGAGCCAGTTTCGCGGCGGGTGACAGAACGCTTATCGCCGGTGACCACCACGGCATCCATTTGCAGGTAGTCCTCCTCAAGGGTGAAGTCAATTTCTATGCTTTTATCTTCCACAAAAACAACCTCCCTCTTTTGGGTGGAGTAGCCGAGCATAGAGGCTTCCACGGTGTAGCTCCCCAAGGGAAGGTCAATGATACGATAGTGACCGGTTGCATCGGTAATGGTAGATAACGTTGTACCCACGATGCGGATGAGCGCATAGGGAAGGTGCTTCCCGTTGCAGGTAACGTGCCCGAAGATGTTAGCATCGGTGCGTTTTTGCTGCGTATTGGTTGTCTTCACCTCGGCATTTGCATATTGCGAAGTGCCGAGGGTGAACGAGGCTACCCATATGGCAGCAAGAATGAAAAAAGCTTTACGACACATAGTATAAAGTTACTTTACGATGCAGCATGCGGAATGGCCAAAATCGGTGAGTACCGCAGGGCGACATCCATTTCTATGGCAAAAGTAGTATGAAAACGAACTGGGTGAAATCATAGTAAAAAGGGATTTTCGTCCGCGGATGATATGAGGGCATTTACCAATTCTGCATCATATTCTTCTAGTAATAGCAAAAGACTACAGTTTTTGTTTCATGAATTTTCTTCTTGCAACATTGGTGCAGTAGTGAAAAACGGGGAGAGGGAAATGTCCCCAGCCGCGTGCCGATAGTTGCCTGAGTAGCTACAGAAATGGGGGGAGATTATCTACGTGAATAGATCTATTTTACCTTTAGAGTCAGCACCTTGCGGCTTGCTCATTCTGCATTGAGTTGCAAGTAGAGATGGTGAGTTAGAGGCCAGAAGAATTTTTCAATGGGGTCATTTGTTGTAGGAGAGGATTGGAGGGAGGGCGAGTAGCAACGAGCAGATGCTAGCAAAAGCGGGGCTCAAAAGGGTGGGGGCGCAGAGGGTGGCAACGATGCCCAAGGCGAGGGCTGTAAGGCCAAGATGTTTAGGCAGTGAGCGTTTAGCACCGTGCTTTGCGGGGAGTGCAGCAATGCATGCCGCTGCCGCGAGCAGCAGGAGGAGTAGCGCTGCGGGGAGGAGTCCAATGGCGAGAGGAATGGAAAAAATGCCGATGGCGCGTGGGGTGTCGGAGGTTACGTTGCGAAGGCCAACGCCTAGCGTAGGTGCTGCCGAAAGTTTGGTGAAGGCTGCGGTTGACTGGTCGATGATAGTGGTAAACTGTGAGGTGGGGATACCGGATTGCAGGTAGCGATCCATATTTTCCAACTCATGCCACGTGGCCTTGAAGATAAAGCTTTTTCGTACGAGGGTGGCGTTGTAGATTCCGCGTTCGATGGCCTTTACGTCGCGGGGCGATAGCTGCGATATACCCACAGAGTCTTTCCGTAGGTCGAGCGAGGTGAGGTAGCGAATGAGGGACTCTTTGACGGTCAGACCATTCGGGGTTACCGTGCTAAGGGGCAGCGAACTGACGGTGGGCCATTGCGCTTCAAGCTCTTCGGGGCAGAGGTAGAGGTTAACGTAGTAGCCGTTCTCCTTGTCGTGCGAGAGGGTGTCGTGGCGGTAGGGATTGCCATTGTGGGTTAGTACAGGGAGGGACGATGCGTCTTGCTGATGCCCAACGAAGTAGGTGTCGTCTATGTGAGCGAAGTAGGATATGGAGAAGAGCCAAATGAAGGCGATGGCAATCCACACGCTGAGCCTACCGATGGTGTATGGGATGCGTGCGATGAGATGGGCAAGGGTAGGGAGGAGCGCTAAGGGCAGGAGAAGGAGGGCGGGCCAGCAGTCAAAGGCTGCAAAGCAAATGATGAGTACAGCGATTTGGACGCAGAGTGTAATGATTATTTTCCTGGAGAGGGTGGGGGTATTGACGATGATTTCAAGTAGCAGGACGGTAGCCAGGAAAAGGTACGGTGCTGCGGTGGGGCTATCTGGTTGCCTGAAAAGGGCAGAGAAAATAGTGCCAAGAAAGAGCCCCTGCGTTAGGTAGATAGCATTGCGGGGTGTGCGGGCTGCGCTGGTCGTGAGCAGGAGCGGAGCTATGAGGGCGGCGAGGGCGGTGAGGAGGAGCGCAAAGCGGTCGGAGTGCGCAATGGTGTGATACGCTCCGAGGAGTAGCAAAAGGGCAAAGGGGATGAGCGCAGGGAGTAGGGGACGGATGGATTGCATTCGTAGTCGCATGCGTAAAGGTTCGGGGTAGATGAGGTAGGCAAGGAGGGCAATGAGAAGGCTTATAGAAAAGAGCGTGCTAGAGATTGGGGCTGTCACACCCATTAGGAGGGAGGCTGCCGTGAAGAGGTAGCTAGCGGTGCGGGTACGAGGGCAGGCGGTGCTACGGTTGCTCGGGTCAATAAGATTTTCCATGAGTTTATATACTTTAGGATAGGTCAAGGGCTAAGGTAGCGCAATAATTTGAGAATGATGGCGTGCGGAAGGAAAAAATAGGAAATGTTGAGGTTTTTGTACCTTTGTACGAGAGGATTAGGACATCGCAACGTTAGGATTTAGAGAAAGCACGATAGGACATGGGGAGCGAGGGGCTTGCGGAACAATTTGATGCCTTGCTACGGCCGAGCAAGGGTATGCGTTTCGTGGTAGCGTACACGTGGGTGCAAATAGGGGTGCTACTACTGGGTAGCTTGCTGGTGCTCCGAGTGGCGATAGTTTCAGGGGAGTGGATGATAGCGGTGCCCGTGCCGCTGGCCTTTATTCTTACCTTCATGTTCTTCAACACCGTTAAAGGCCTGCAGGCTAGGTACCAGACGGCACGCCGAGACGTTGCAACGCTGTTTTGGGTATGCGGAGCGTTTAGTTTCATTTTAGGTGTGCTCCTCGTGGCAAAATCTATAGCCAACTTTGATGTTGATGACATGTGGAAATCGGCGGGGGTGACGTTGCTCAGCGTTCTATGGGTGGCGTTTGCTGCGTGTAACATCTTTTGCGCAATCTACCTGGATGAGTCGGAGGGAGCGCATGCGTACTTTGGAGGAAAGCCGTTGCGTGAACCCATGAAGCCGCGCTACGTGCAGAAAGGTGCATCGTACTCACGCACATCCCCCTTTAGGCCGCCCTATCGGTAGAGATGTATGAAACCCCGATAGGTTTCGCCGCGGAACGCTTTGCCGTCCCACCCCTCGGCCTGAATGATGTAGAAGTAGACCCCTTGCGGCTCATCCGCCCCGCTATTCTTACGTTTTCCATTCCACCCTTCCCACGCGCGGGGATTCCCTTGGTAGGAGCAAACCCGCTGCCCCCCCCGATTAAAGATTTCAATCTTAAAATTACGGATGGAGCGGACGCTCGTTTCTGGGTTCTTAAAACGAAAGACATCGTTAATGAAGTCCCCGTTGGGCGTGAAGACGTTGGGTATCTCTCGCGTGTTGATGAGCGAGGAGTCAACGTTGAGGGTGAGGTTTGCGGTGTCGGCGCACCCTTTTCGGTTGTTCACTGCGCAGAGCGTGACGAGGTAGGTGCCCGCGGTGAAGAGGTTCGGGTCAATTTCGGGGGCTGTCTGTTCGCTGGCAAGGGCCTTGGCGATGAAAAGCGTATCGGCTGCACCCGAACGTGCGGCGCGGGGATCATTTCGGATGGTCCAAATGACCGAGTCTGCATTCTTTGACTTGTCGGCAAGCTTTAGGCGGATTGGGGCTTCGTGGGTTAGCGTTCGCCCCGCGGCCTGCCACGGCGCGGCGGGGGCATCGGGCTTGTCGATGTATTGAACGTTCAAAATGGGCTCCACGCTGATGGGATCCAGTACAGGCGTAGTGGCTGAGAGGGTTCGATTGTAAAAGTTTGTGACCACGAGACGATACCCTTGGGGCTCTGTAGGGGCGGGGTCGCTGATTTTAAGCGAGTTGGTAGAGAAGTCGGTGAGCGAAGTATGCTTGTCGCTTAGCCATTGAAAATCTTTGAAGTACACCCTCCCGATGCTGTTGATAGGTAGAAGGTATGGCGAGGTGAGGTCTGAATAGGTGAAAAGCTCATCGGTTATGGTGGAGCGGTCGTAGTTGAAACGCGGGGTGAGGGTGCGGGCGCCGCATTTGTCCTCGATGTAGAGGTCATCGAGTTGGACATCGTCGAAGAAGATCCATACGCGCTTCTTGAGGGTGTCATTCCCCTCTATACGTATCAGCCGGTAGGCGGTGGGGGCGGACACGGAGGTGGAGATGCTTTTGCCAGAGGGTACCTGCTCAATGGTTTTCCAGGAGTAGGTGTAGTCGGTGGTAGAGAATTCAATTTGCTGGATTTCCAAAGCCGCATCGGGCGCATTGTCAACAGCACCGGAAAGGGTGATGGGGCCATGCGTACCGCCAGGGGAAGAGGTGATGATGAAAATGGAGTCCTGCGTCTCGTCGGGGGCGAGCTTGCTGTAGGTGGAGAGGAGGGCCGCATCGTACTGTTTGGGCTTGAAGAAGAGTGAAGGAGCGGTCTGCGCCCCGCATCGCAGCGGTGCGATGAGGAGCAGTGAGGCGATTAGGCAAAAGGTGAATATGTACGAACGCTGCATAAAGTGCAATTGAACCTCTCTAGAAATATATTTTGGGGCAAAGGTAGAAAATTTAATGGTTAAAGGGGGGTGGGCGAAGGGAAGATCGAGGAGGACGATAGGAGTAATCGTCCTAATTCTTCATCTATTTTGCATATAAATTCGTGTATAGGCTAGGGAAAAAGCGCAAAATATGGAGTAACTTTGCGGCGATGGAGAGAAGTAAAGAAGGTATGAAGAGGTCGTTTGGAGTGGGCTTTGAGTGGCTATTGGCGATACTGGGCGGGGCAGTCCTATCGCTAGGCTGGACGCCGGGGTGGGGCTGGGCAGTGATGGTGGGCTGGGCGTTATGGGTGGAGATGCTGCGGCGCATGGCGGAGCGAGGAGCGAAGTTCTGGCGGGTGGTGGGGTGCTTCTACGTTGGCGCTGTGGTGTGGAATGTATTGTCAGTGTGGTGGATACAGGGGGCGACTGTAGGGGGAATGCTCGGCGCGGTTTTCGCCCTGAGCGCGGTCATGGTGCTAGCATTTTGGGGCGCGGAGGCGGTGTGGAGAAGGTTGGGGGGGCGTTTGGGGCGTATTTTCTTAGTGGCGGTGTGGTTATGGTTTGATTACTTTTTCCATAACGCCGAAATTTCGTGGCCCTGGTTAACGCTGGGCAATGCGTTCAGCCGGCAGACGTGGGCTGTACAGTGGTACGAGTGGACGGGGGCGTTGGGCGGTACGGCGTGGGTGTTGGTGGCGGCGTTAACGTTGCATTGGTTGGTGATGGGTGTTGTGGAGCGGGTGACGAGAAGGAGTCTGGCGTGGCGTGGCGTGGCGTTGACGATGGTGTTGGGAGTCCCCATCGCGGTGTCGTTCGTGGTGGCGCATGTTGAGGAGCGTCGCGCTGAGGGGGAACCGGTGGAGGTGGTAGTAATCCAACCGAATATTGACCCCTACTCCGAGAAGTTTTCAGGGATGACAGCCATGGAGCAGGTGGCCCGTATCGATAGCTTGGCGCGGGCGGCCATCACGCCGGCGACGAAGCTTGTGCTTGTGCCGGAGACGGCGTTGACGAGGGATATTTGGGAGCATGAGGTGGCCTACGATGAGCAGGTGGAGCCCTTCCGGGCACTGTGTAGAGAGCATGGAGACTTGGTGGTGATGGTAGGGGCCTCCACGCTGCAAGGCTACATGCCGGGCGAGGCGAAGAGCAAAACGGCGCGCAGAGGGTGGCGCGGGGAGTGGTGGTACGATGCCTATAATTCGGCGCTCCGCGTAGATAGCAGCATGCGGGTGGGCATCTACCACAAATCGAAGCTGGTGGTGGGCGTTGAGATGCTGCCGTACCCCGACAAGCTGAAGTTTCTAAGCGACTTGAGTATTGACCTCGGGGGCATGGTGGGGAGCCTAGGAACGCAGCCGGAGCGCAGCGTATTTTCCTTTGATGGTGGGGCAGTAGCCCCGATAATATGCTACGAATCTATCTTCGGGGAGTACGTTACGGAGTACGTGCGTAGGGGCGCCACGCTGCTGGGGGTGATAACCAACGATGGGTGGTGGGGCGATACGCCGGGCTATCGGCAGCACTTTAGCTATTCTCGGCTCCGGGCCATTGAGACCCGGCGCTACGTGGCCCGGTCTGCCAATACCGGCATCTCGGGCTTTATCTCCCCGCGGGGACAAGTCATCGCTACGCTAGGATGGGCTAAAATGGGGTGGCTTCGAGCAACCCTCCACCACCGCACCGAGGAAACCTTCTACGTGCGCTACGGCGATTACTTCGGACGCGTAGGGAAATTTGTGTCGATCCTCATTGCGCTGGTGGCATTGACCCGCTGGGGACAGGGGTGGTTAGATAAGAAAAAAGCGATACCTTCGCGTGGCTAAAGGTCTTGGGAGATTGTTTATAGCGCATGGAGCGGACGCAGCGACATATAGAGTTGGATGGGATTGCCCCCTTAGAGTTTTACGGGGTAAACAACGCGAAGTATAATCGGCTTGTCTCCAATTTTACAGACCTCCGCATCGCGGCGCGCGATACGGAGATACACGTTGAGGGCCCCGAGGAATCTGTGGAGCGATTCTGTGCCCTGCTTGAACAGCTGCTGACGTACTATCAGCGGGCTGGGCGTGTCGACATGCCCTACCTAGAAGCGTTGCTCCATGGGGAGGCGGTGCAAGAGGTGCAGCCCGCGAAGGGGAGCGAACATGCCATCGTTTTTGGCCCGAGGGGAAAGGTGGTTTACGCCCGCACCCCGCATCAACAGGAGCTTGTGGAGCAGTGCGCGGCCAACGATTTGGTCTTTGCCATAGGCGCAGCGGGGTCGGGCAAAACCTACACCGCCATCGCGCTGGCCGTCAAGGCGTTGAAGAGCAAGGCGGTGCGCCGTATCATTTTAACGCGACCGGCGGTAGAGGCGGGGGAGCGGCTCGGATTCCTGCCGGGCGATCTTAAGGAGAAGCTTGATCCCTACCTGCAGCCGCTCTACGATGCGCTCAACGATATGCTTCCGCCGAAGCTGTTGACTAACAAGCTTGAGGACGGAACGATACAGATAGCACCTTTGGCCTACATGCGTGGGCGTACGCTTGATAATGCTTTTGTTATTCTGGACGAGGCGCAGAATGCGACGCGCAACCAAATGAAGATGTTTTTGACCCGCATGGGGCGTAATGCGAAGTTTGTAGTTACGGGCGACGCCACGCAAATTGACCTACCAGCCCCGCAGCAATCGGGCCTCCTCTACTCCGTGGAGCTTATGAGAGACATCAAGGGCATTGCGGTGGTGGAGTTCACCAAGGTTGATATCGTGCGCCACGAGCTGGTGTCAAAGATTGTGAGGGCTTTCGACGAGGCGCAGGCCAAGGATCAGGAGGAGAGGGGTCAACGAGAAAAGCATAGGCGAGAAGAGATAGAAAATAGAGAGGACATATGAGCAAGTCAGTAGTTAAAACGGATTACCACTTCCCCGATCAGCGGAAGGTGTATCATGGCAAGGTGCGCGATGCGTACTTCTTGGGCGATGATAAGTTGGTGATGGTGGTTACCGATCGTATATCGGCGTTTGACGTGGTGCTGCCATGGGGAATACCGCAGAAGGGGGCGGTGCTAAACCAAATAGCGTCAGAGTTTCTCGACGCGACGCGGGACATTGTGCCTAATTGGAAGTTGGCATCGCCGCACCCGATGGTGACGGTGGGGCTGCAGTGCGATCCCTACCCTGTGGAGATGGTGGTGCGCGGCTACCTTAGCGGGCATGCGTGGCGCGAGTACGCCGCGGGCAAACGGGAGCTGTGCGGCGAGAAGCTACCCGATGGGCTAAAGGAGAACGACAAGCTCCCGCAGCCAGTCATCACCCCCACCACGAAGGCCATCGAGGGGCATGATGAGGATATTTCGGGCGCAGAGATCGTGGCGCAGGGGCTAGTGCCGCAGAAGGAGTACGATGAGCTGGCCCGCTACACCCTTGCCCTATTCAAGCGCGGGAGCGAAATCGCGGAGCAGCGAGGGCTGATACTCGTTGATACGAAGTACGAGTTCGGTCGCTACAATGGCAGGGTCTACCTCATTGACGAGATTCATACGCCCGACTCTTCCCGCTACTTCTACAAGGAGGGGTACGCCGAGCGGCAGAAAAAGGGCGAACCGCAGCGCCAGCTCTCCAAGGAGTTTGTGCGGCAGTGGCTCATAGAACAGGGCTTCCAGGGGCGCGATGGGGATAAAATCCCTACGTTAACCGCGGAGAAGGAGCGTGAGGTAACGGATCGCTACATAGAGCTTTACGAGCACGTGCTGGGCAAAAAGTTTTCGCGGGTTGAGGAGAGCGACGTGGTGAAGGGGATAGAGCAGGCCGTAAGGCACTACTTGGAGGGCAAGTAAAGGCATGGGAGGCTGTTGCAGGAAGGAGCTTACGTCGGTTACCTTTACGGTAGCGGTGCGGTTCGGTATGTTAGCACATTCTTCGCGCAATCAGTCCCAGTGCCTAGTACCCTATCCTTTCTGCGAGGTTTCTAGGATTTTGCAAAAGGATGACAGCCTCTAAAGGGTAGCTTACTCTTTAAGAGTCAACGGAATGCATAGGGGGTGCATGGCGAACAGTCATGTACCCCCTATTTTTGTGCTATTAGCTTTTAGCCTACTATTTTTCTGTAAAGGGTTGGCGGCGGTAGAAGTTGAGGTAGCCGGAGAAGCTCTTCTGCTCCACCATGGTGCTAAAGTTTTCTGGCGAGATGGGCATCACCGTCAGCTTGACCCCCTCGATGGGTTGCTCCTTCTCCAGGGCTCTTGCGAAAGCCCTTGCGGAGGCTTCATTCTCGAAGGTTTTCACGGTGAGCAGCATCGTATTCTCATTGAGCATGGAGTCGTACACCTCAAGGTTGAGGTCTACGTTCCAATCCACGCAGAAGGTGATGAGGCTGAATTTCTGTTCCTGAATTTTTCCACCGGCTGGGAGCGCCGCGGCTACCCAGAATTCGCCCTTGCTTACCGTGTAGGCGGCGTTGCTTATCGTATCCGTAAGAGTTTCGGCTAGCGTTGCGGGCGAGTCGAGCTGGGGTTGCTGTACCTCCAGCCGCTGCGCAGCGGCGAGTACATCCTGCGCGTAGCGGGCTTGCGGCGTGTTGCTTCGCTTGGCAGCAAAGGCCTTCACGGCTTCCAGTTGCTCCGCATCGCCAGGGGCATTGCCCGAGGCCAACGCTTGCAGTAGCTCGAACCGCACGGAGAATTCCCCCCCTCGGCTCTCGGCAATGCCCTGCTCGGCGAGCTGCTTGGCTACAGTGCGCTTGTCATTGTGGAGCGCCATCAGCGCAGAGTCGTACAGCCGCTCAAAGCGCGCGCTTTGGGCTAGTGCATTCTGCACGTAGTTCGGATCGGTGAGGCGGCGGGCGTAGGTGCTTTCAGGGTATCTCTGTTGCAGCTTGCCGCGCAGCTGATCCATGCTGGCTGGGAGCTGCCCCTCCTGCGCGGCGAGGTAGGCAAGGTAGAGCGATTCGGGCGCATCGCCGGTGTTGGGGAATCGGTTGGCACCCGCCTCGTAGCTTTCAATGGCTTCGGGGTAAGCCTTGAGGTCGTAGCGGTAGACATCGCCCATCTGCCGGTAGCTCCGTGCAATGCGGGCGTTTGAAACCATTAGGAGCGAATCGTTGGAGGGAAGGTCCTGCAGATAGAACTCCCGCTTCTTCGTGTCGGTTTCCCGGGTGCTGTCCGCGGCATTCTTCTCGGTTTCATCGCCCGCCCCAGCAAAGCTATCCTGTTTATTCTTCCTCCTCCAATTGTCCTCCAGCTTGCGGGACCCCCAGCGTAGCTTGAAGTCGGTACGCCCGAAGCTGACGGTGGATGGATTATCGAAGTACCATCCGCTGCCGCCCTGGCTTTGGCTACGGGAATTGCCACCCCCCATGCCGCGGTATTGGTTCTGCATAGCGAATTGCCTATCGCGTTGCTCTTTTTCGGCATCGAGCTTTTGGAGTCGCTCCTCCTCCTTCACCCCCTCGATAATGCCGTCGATGAGCTTTAGCTGCTCCTCTTTCGGCATGGCGGCGATACGCTGCAGGCTGTCCTCATGCGCCACGGTTTTCGCAGCTTCACCGAGTCGCCCCAGTGCTAGCCCCTTGGTTTGCAACGCATCGTAGTTGGCGTAGGTGGAGGGGAGCGCCGATAGGGCGCTGTCGTAGAATTGTGCCGCAACGAGGTACTCCTCCTTGTCGAGGTGGTAGTTTGCGATGCGGAGGAAGGCAACACCCTTCTGTAGCTCGTTGGACGAGTTTGCCGCGGCCGACTTTTGGAAGTAATCCATGGCTTTCGCGGTGTCGCCGCCCGCGAGCGAAACCTCGCCTAGGGCGTAGTAAATCTGGTTGTAGTAGTCGATGTTCTTCTCATCGCGGAGCATCTTTTCAAGGCCTTTGGCTTTGCCGCCTCCCTTGATTTGGGCGTTGAGGGCGATGCGTTTCACCTTGGCGTTGAAGCTCATTTCGTAGCTATTAGCCCTTTTGGCCACCGTGGCGTACTCCTTGCTTGCTTTCTGTAGGTGGCCCATACTCTCGTACAGCGCGGCCAAGGCCATGCGGCAGCGGGTGCGCTCATCGCCCCGTTTGGCGTATTCTAGGGCTGTTTCCCCGTAGCGTATCGCCCGCTCGTACTGTCCCATCGATACGAGGAGGTCTGCGTATATGCCCGCGTAGAGGTATTTGGTACGCTTCGACTTGGGCCTATTGGGAGCAGCATTAAGGGCGGCCATCCGTTCCACGGCCGAGAGGGTGTCGCCGCTTAGGGCGCTGAGTCGCGCCTGCCAAAGCTGTGCCTCCCAGCCCTCCTCGCTCTCC
This sequence comes from uncultured Bacteroidia bacterium, assembly GCA_938038735.1. Lineage (GTDB taxonomy): Bacteria > Bacteroidota > Bacteroidia > Bacteroidales > CAJPTX01 > Bacteroides_D. The sequence goes on from CALHSW010000053.1 coordinate 41,206, forward strand.
TTGAACTGCCGCGCGGCGAACTCAAGGGCCTGCTGGCTCAGCTCCTGCTCCGCGCTCCATAGTCGAGCTTTCCCCATGAGGAGCCAGGCGCGGCGCGCCCAGGGATTGAACTCGTTTTGCTTCTGGAAGGCAGCCTCCTTCTCGGAGAGCTGGCCGCTCTTGTTTTCGGGTTTTACGGTGATGCTGTGGAGCCGTATGAGCGCGGCGCATTTCTCTACGGCCCTATCCATGTCGCCGCCGCACTCCGTTGCGGCCTCGGGAAGCCCCGGGAGCACGAATGGGAGGGGGCGAGTGTAGTCAAGGTGAACCTTGGTGGTGGCGGAGTAAACCCCCGCATCGTAGGCTTGCTTTGCGTTAAAGTAGAAGTTGTAGCGCGCCGTCATGCTATGGTAGGCGCGGGTCATGGGCGTATTTCGCCTCGTGCTACACGCAGAGACTGCTGCCGCAAAGAGCAGCAACAGCACGGCGTATGATATTTTGTTTCGTTGTTTCAACGTTTGGCCCAAAAGGTAATGCGCAAAGGTATGAAATTTCGTGGAGAGCGTACGCGGAGGAGGCAAGAAGCCTTCGTGGATCCGTAAGGGTGCGAATTGTTTGTAAATAGTTGTGAAGAAGCGTACTGTGAAGGGAGTAGAGCCTAATGGCTGTGCGTCTACACAGCTTCATATTGGGTGGTACCAAAGCCGTACCCCCTTCGCATCAAATTCGGATTTCTCCGGAGAAATCCGAATTTGATGCGAATTTGATGCGAAGGGGGTTGGAGTTTGATACGGTGCTACTGTTGGTACGGGTTTTATGGAATGGGGCAGAACAAATTGGTGTCATACTGCCAATTTGTTTTTTTTGTCATTTATTTTTTCTACGTCTGCGGTAACTAATGAGAGGTTGAGCGGGAAGTGGGGTTTGTCCTAGAATTTGTTCCATTGTTACGTGACGGTTATCAAATAATGGGAGGATGGGTGTGAGTGCTTTTTTGAGACTAACGATAGAGCGTATCCTGTTTTACGCGATGGTAGCGATTATGCTCTTGGTGCGTTTTGTGCCATCGGCGCATTGCTCCGCGCTGGCGTGCACATTGGTGGCGTTGGCGTTCCTCTATGCCGTGGGGGCGTGGTGGCTGCTTCGTAGGCAAGGGGTTTGGGGCTTTTTTCAACCCTTTATCATTGGCTGGTTTGGTTCTCAAGTGCCATTCCTATGGGGGATGCGCATTGCGGGGTGGATTGGAGAGGCGCCGATGCTGATGGCGATTGCTACTTGCGTTGCCACGTGGATTGTGGCAGCATGGGCAGAAAGAAAGGTGGACAACGGCCTTACGCTGCGTTTCGTATCGGTGCGTATGGGGCTTTTTATCCTTTGCGGGGTATTCTTCATAGTATAGCGTGGCGGTGGCTCTGTTGCAGTTGATTTAGTGACGGCCGAGGGTCTTCATGGAGGGCTCTCGGCTTTTATTTTGCACTGCGTGGCTACGTTCCTTCTTTAGGTCTAGTGCGCCTATTCCCACAAAAAATGAATGTCATGAAAACTGATCTAAAATATTGGTTTTTAAGGTTTTATTGTCATTTACTTCTTGCACACGGCGATGGAATATGGTGGAAAAAGTTGCACGGATGGTTTTTTGTACCTACCTTTGCACTCGGTTTTAGGGTTATTGCTGTTTTGGATGGCCTCTTCGTCTAACGGTTAGGACGTCAGATTCTCATTCTGAAAATAGGAGTTCGATTCTCCTAGAGGCTACGAGAGAAAGGGTCGGGGCGGTGGTGCGCTGTTGACCCTTCCTTTTTGGTAGAATTTGGGTAGGGGGAGATGGTGTAGTGCTAGAGAATGCTGAAGCCATACTGACGGAGAGATACGCACAGTTCGCTGGACGGGCAGGTTTCGCCGAGTGGTGGATGTGGCTGCTGTTCTCTTTCGGCGTGAAGCTGGTAGTGGGTGCGGTGCTTAGGCTGTTTCCATTCAGCAATGCGGTGTTTGGCGTGGTGATGGCTCTAGTGGAGGTAGGGTTGCTGTTGCCGAGCCTAGCGGTTGCGGTGAGGCGGCTTCACGATGTGGGCAGGGGCGGCGGATGGGTATCCTTACTGTTGGTGCCCGTGGTTGGCTGGGTTTGGCTCTTCGTTCTGCTCGTGCAACCGGGAGAGGCGGGGGCGAATCGATTTGGTGGAGTAGATGTACTAAGTTAAAAAGGAGGCTAGTTATGGTGGACATCATTAAGAGCGTTTTGGTTGATAAGTACGCATCAATCAGCGGGCGTGCCAATAGAACGGAGTTTTGGGTATGGACGCTTGGCGTTTTCGTATTGCAGGCCATACTGAGTATATTTATGACGGTGAACGATACAGTGTACTATGTGCTGTCGGGTATAGTGGGCGTAGCGTTACTAATTCCCAACGTATGTGTAGCTGTGCGTAGGCTGCATGACACGGGGCGCGGCGGCGGATGGTGTTTTATCGGCTTAATTCCGTTGGTGGGGGGAATCTGGCTCCTGGTGCTGATGCTGCTGCCGGGCGAGCCGCAGAGCAATCGGTTTGGGGAGGTGCCAACGACGAGCCTGTAAGGGGCAGTTAGAGCGAGATTCTTTTGAGGAGGGTGCACGGATGGAGAGTCTGTGTACCCTCTTTTTTGTGGTATGGCTGGAAACGGGGATGGCCGTTAGGGTTAGTCTGAAAGCCCCCGGTTATTGACGAAACCGTTCTGCGGACGTGGCTGTGTTGCAACGAAGATCTCGTGGTGGGGCGGGAGTCTTCGTGCAGGTCTATGGTGGAAGATTGGTTGGCCATGGGGAATAGTCATATGTCCGAGCCGTTGGATCTAGCGGTGGTCGCATCCTACTTCCATCTTTACATTGACCCCGCACCATTTTAGGTACGATTTTTGATAATGTGCTTCTATGGTTTGATGCTGGGTGGTTGTGCGGCTTAGGAGGCATAGGTATTTTAGGGAGTGTTTATGCGGAGAGTTTGGCGTGTAGTGGTTGCCATTTTGTTTCTTGGGGCTGCGGTTGCTACGCCTTTATGCGGGGCGCAGCGGGACACTGTGCAGCTGAAGGCGGAGTGGACCGCGCTGCTTGAGCGGGGTGCGGATACGCTGGCGGGGAGGCAATTCGCTGGGCATTTGCGGGAGTACATAGAGCAGGAGGCGAATTGGAGGGTGGTGCTGCCCGCGTTTGAGGGGGTGAGCGATGTGGAGGCCAAGGGTGGGGCGCTGCGGTTGATAACGTGGGCGGTCCCCACGCCGGCGCGGGAGTGGCTGCATATGGGGCTAATAGTGAAGCCACAGCGGGGCGGCGGGGTACTGTGCGTGCCGTTGAAAGATAGGCAAATCCCTGTGGGGAGTGGGTTGGTGGAAGAGGGATGGCTAACGGCGCAGGGGGACGCAGACTCGTGGATGGGGGCGGTGTACTTCGACGCGAAGGCGTTTGCCTACCAACGGGATACGGCCTACCTGCTTATCGGGGTGGCGGGGTCCAATGCGTTCGTGGCGAGGCGGGTGGTGGAGACGCTGTACGTAGCCGCGGATGGGGCCGTGCGTTTTGGACTCCCAGTGATAGCGCAGGGGCAGAAGCGGTTAGGGCGGATTATGATGTCGCACAGCGCGCGGGTGGGGATGGAGATCAACTTTGTAGAGGGGAAGAATCAGGTGCTTATTGACCATCTGTCGCCCGCCTCGGGGGAGTACGTAGGGATGCCGTCGCACTATGGGCCGGATTTCTCCTACGATGCGCTGGAGCTTACTAATGGGGGCGTCTGGGTTTACTCCACAGAAGTGGATCCCCAAACGTTTAATAAGGCGGTGAAACGTAAGCCTGGGCAGAATGCAAGGCTTGGCAAGGGGGACAAGAGCATGGGGAGCTACAGCCCGAATTGGAAGTAGGCGATTGCGGATGGGGCGCAGCGTTGGCAAAACGCTCCGTTTGAGGGATTCGTTTGGAGGTAAGTAGTTGTAACATAAACATGAAACCGATGAAGAGGATAGGTGTTTTTGGTGGAATAGTGGTGCTGGCGTTTGCCCTAGCAGGGTGCAATAACGGGAACCAGCAGAAGATTGCACAGATGCAGTCGTCTATAGATTCCCTGACGGCTGAGTCGGAGCAGAAGACGCAGACCATCAATGAGTTTTTTGCTTCGATTAGTGCCATTGAGGAGAGCTTGGCTGAGGTGAAGAATAAGGAGAAGGCCATTGGGACTAACGTGCAGAATTACGAGGGCGGGGAGCTGCCGAGCGATGTGCGGGAGCGGATTAATGAGGATATCGTGGCGATTAATGACATTATGGCGAGCAATCGGCAGAAAATCGCAAGGTTGAGCGCCACGCTAAAGAACTCGAACATTAAGACGGCCGAGCTACAGCGTATCATAGAGAGTACGGAGCAGAAGCTCAATGAGCGCGACTCCACGGTGTTGCTCCTGAAAACGCAGCTTGAGACGCTGAATTTCTCGGTGGATTCGTTAAACATGGTGGTGGATACGCTGTCGGCTTCCAATGAGGAGCTGGCGGAGCTGGTGGCATCGAAGGATGCAAAGCTTAACGAGGCGTGGTTCGCCATTGGGAAGCGTAGCGAGCTAATTGAGAACAATGTGTTAGAGAATAGGGTGTTGCGGAAGAATCTGCGCCTGCGCCGTGATTTTAACCAGGGGTACTTCACAAAGATTGTCATCAACGATACGGATGAGATTCCGCTCTACGCTAATACGGACGATGTGACCGTGGTGACGAGCCACCCGCAGCAGAGCTACACGTTGCGCACTGACGAGAAGGGGAATGTGCAGGCGTTGGTCATCACGGATAAAGAGAGTTTTTGGAGTGCCTCGCGATTCCTAGTGGTGGTGGTTAAATAGAGGTTTCCTTTTCCGCTTTAATGGAGGAAAAAGCACTTTAGAGCGGCTAGTGGTGTATTTAAGGCGGGGCGTTGGCCCCGCCTTTTTTCTTGAGGCGGTATGGTGGGGCGCGGCGATGCATTGGTTTCGCCCTTAGCTGGCCTCAGAGTGCTCTTTGCGCTCAGCCGTTGCTATAATCGCCCTATCTGCAGGGCTGCCCCGCATAGCCCGTTGGCCCGTAAAAGCTCGGAGCATTTTGCTCCCCCGCCCGCCACTCATTATAAAACTTTTTCGTACCTTTACCCTACGAACGAAGCGAGGAGGCAATGGCATGGAACAGGCGATAGTATACCCGGTAGGGCAGTCAAGTTTCAAGGATTTACGTGCGGATAAGGCCGTCTACGTGGATAAGACGGCGCTGATTTACCAGCTGGTGAAGCAGGGGCGGTTCTACTTTCTGAGCCGGCCGCGGCGGTTCGGCAAGAGCCTGCTGGTCTCCACGCTGGAGGCGTACTTCCTGGGGAAGAGGGGGCTCTTCGCTGGGCTGGCGATGGAAAAGCTTGAGCAGGACTGGACGCAGCACCCCGTGCTGCACGTAGATTTCTCAGGAGATAATTACAAATACGACAAGGCTCTTGGGGTTACGCTAAACACCATGCTGCTGCAGTGGGAAGGGCTTTACGGCAAGGGGGAGGGCGAAGAAACGTACGCTGTACGGTTTAAGGGGGTTATTGCGCGGGCGCATGCGCGGACGGGGCGGCAGGCGGTGGTGCTGGTGGACGAGTACGACAAGCCGATGCTGGACGCGTTCGGCAGCCGGGAGCTGCTGGCGCGCAACCAAGACATTCTGCGGGGCTTCTACGGGGCGCTCAAGGCGAGCGCGCCGCACCTGCGGTTCGTGTTTCTGACGGGGGTGACGCGCTTCGCGCACGTGAACATCTTCAGCGGGCTGAACAACCTGGCGGACATCTCGATGGTGCCGGCCTTCAACGCGCTGTGCGGCATCACGGAGGCGGAGCTGCACGCCAACTTCGCGGAGGGGGTGGCGCGGATGGCGGTGCGCCGGGGGCAGACCGAGGCGCAGGTATACGACAAGCTCAAGGCCACGTACGACGGCTACCGCTTCTCGGAGGAGGTCTCGGAGGGGGTCTACAACCCCTTCAGCCTGCTCAGCGCCTTCGGCGAGATGAAGTACGGCAGCTACTGGTTCGCCACCGGCACGCCGACCTACCTGGTGCAGGTCATGCAGGAGTCGGGGTACTGGGTGGACGATTTGACGGGGGCGGCGGTGACCCTGCAGGACCTGGGGGACATCCGGGACCCCTACCAGAACCCGCAGGCGCTCTTCTACCAGGCGGGCTACCTCACGCTGGGCGGCCGGGGCAGACGGAAGGAGACGTACAGGCTGCGCTTCCCGAACGGGGAGGTGAAGAAGGGGTTCAAGCAGTTCGTGCAGGAGTGCTACCTGCCGGGGGTGTTTGGCGGCGAGACGTACAACGCTTTGGCGTTCCACCGCTTGCTGGCCAAGGGCGACGCGGAGGGGTTCATGGCGCTGCTGGCGTCGTTCTTCTGGGTGTCGAACTACGAGGTGGTGGGGGACCAGGAGAAGTACTACCAGAACACGCTGCGGGCGCTGTTCATGCTGATGGGGAGCAGGGTGGAGGCGGAGCACCGCACGGCGAACGGGCGGATCGACCTCTTGGTGTGGCTGCCCAAGTACGTCTACCTCTTCGAGATCAAGATGGACCGGGGCGCGGAGGTGGCGCTGGAGCAGATCGAGGGGAAGGGGTACGCGAAGGGGGTAGACACGGGGGGGCGGCAGCTGATCGCCATCGGGGTGAGCTTCTCGCGGGCGGAGCGGGGGATACAGGAGTGGAAGGTGGCGAGGGGGTAGATGGTAGTTTTAGTAGGACATCCAGCTGAATAGTAACGGATTATACACGCCGCTTCGTCTAGCAAAATGTAGGGAAGGCTACGAAAGGCTGCTTGCGCATTTAAGCGCTGACAAGCGGTTATTGGAACGTGCGGCGGTCATGCCGTAGGCTGCCTTTGCAGTATTCTGTTTTTAAGACTTAGGCTGCGCTAGCATTTCGTTACGCCATCACCCCGTTCCTTGAAGCCCCAATAGCTGCCAAAGCCGAGCATATACAGAGCCATAACAAAGGCTTGATCCTGATCGTCCAATCCCAGCCTGTTGCCAGCCTCTTGTAGTTCCTCATACACAGTATCTTTCGGCATTTTAGTCTTATTGCCATCGCAATGAACCACCTTTTCAATTACGCTGGGCAACACGCTGCAAAGCTGGTAAAACGCTTTCTCTTCACCCGTGATAATAGCGTAAAATTGGTCGATACTTACCCTTCGAATTCTAGCATGGTGTACCCTATTGCCATCCACCGTTGTTTGCCAAGGAATATTTTGGGAACGCTTGGCGATTGCCTCCACCAAGAAACAGGCGCAGCTGTCATCACTAAGTAGCTGCGCCTGCATTTTTATGTACGTCTTGGCCGACGATGCGTAGTTCATCGTATTGTGCTTGTTTTTCATTTCTACGTAGATACGCCTAACCCTACTACCATCCTCTAGGGCATATCCATCCTGCGGAGTGTAAATAACATCCCAACCACCTTCTTTGCCTACTTCCGGAACTTTACAATTTGATAAGTAGGCAAAAACTCCTTGGTGAAAGTAGCCAATTTCATTGGTGTTTGACTTATCTCGCTGCCTGAATGTCTCGTTCGCAAGGAGGGTTTTCCAATCTACCCCATACACAGCCCTGTCAAAGAGCATCTTCACAGGGTCTACTATGTTCTTGTTAAACTGGGCAAGGTCTATTGATTGCAATTTGCTATTGTATTGCTCAATGGTATGCGCAACATGGTTAGAAAGCTGCTCTTCGGTAATAAATTTTAAATCCCACCCCATGATTATTCCTTTCCCTGCTGGTATTCCTTCCATGCCCGTACAATCTCCACCCCCACCCGCCGCGCTAGCTCCACCGGCACGGCGTTGCCTATCTGCTTATACTGGCTGGCAAGACTCCCCGAGAACGCCCAGCTATCGGGGAAACTCTGTATCCTTGCGTACTCGCGCACCGTGAACGGACGGCTCTCATCGGGGTGACAGCGCTCCGTCTGCTTCTGCGATGGCGAGGTGGTGAGCGTTAGGCACGGTTCATCCCACGCAATACGCCGCGCCATGCCGCGCCTGCCGCCACCTGAAAAGTAGCTGTTCCCCATGTAATCCTTCGCAACCGCTTCCGGCAGGTCAACCCACGATCCTCCGGGCGGTACTAAATCCATCACTGCCCGTTTCCGATTGCTATACGGCACGTAGGGGCTCTCAGGCACATCGCGCAGCGCCTCACGAAGCGTACGCATGCGCTGCTCCGGCTTGGGAAACTCAAAATGTATTTTGTTTGCCAAGTCCTTCTGTATCCCGATGGCAATCAATCTTTTCCGCTTCTGCGCCACGCCGTGGTACGCCGCGTTGAGAATTTGGTGCTGCACCTCGTACCCCAGCTCTTGAAAAACTTGCAGAATGGTTTCAAAGGTGCGTCCTCCATCGTGCGACACTAGCCCCGGCACGTTCTCAAAGAGAAACATGGGCGCATTGACCTCTTCAAGGCAGCGGGCAAACTCATGGAACAGCGTGCCGCGGGTATCGGAGAAGCCCAAGCGCTTTCCCGCGTACGAGAAGGCCTGGCAGGGCGGGCCTCCGCTCACCAAATCTACTTGATCGTGGTATGCCTTGAAGTTGACCCGCTGCACGTCCGCCTCGACAACACGCCACTGCGGACGGTTGTACCGCAACGTGTCGCACGCCGTGCGTTCTATCTCCACGAAGGCTACGCCCTGCACGCCCGCCAGCTCAAGCCCTAGTGCCAACCCGCCAGCACCCGCAAAAAGTTCTATCCCTCGCATTGCTCCCCTCGCTACTCGCATACTTCCGCGAAGGTAGCCCATTTTTGGCATTATCTCTGTGATATTTATACTGTTAAATATAACGGCAGGGAAGATGGCGGCGGCAGCTATAGCGACGAATCGGTAGCACGGAGGTCATCAGAGGCGTCACCCCCTGTTTGTGGATATGCGCAAATTGGATGTAAGAATAGGCTAGGACCTGGAGAAAGCCAGTGGCGGAACGATGTGGAAGCTGCAACGTGGTAGATATTAAAAATAAGTGTAACTTTGCGATGTTGAGTGAGGAGTGGTGCGCGGTGGAGAAATTGTAAAGAGGAGATACTACGATGCGGCAAAAGGTGGTGGCAGGTAATTGGAAGATGAATACGACCCCGGCAGAGGGAGTGCGTTTGGCGAAGGATATAGTGGAACAACTGGACGGTGGGGCGAATGGTGTGGAGGTGATGGTGTTTCCGCCGTTCACGCATTTGGAATCGGTGAGAGCGGCACTAGGCAGTAGCCCTATAGTGCTTGGGGCGCAGGACTGCTCAGGGTTTGAGAAGGGGGCGTATACGGGTGAGGTGTCGGTGGGGATGCTTGCCGCGGCGGGGTGCAAATCGGTGATGGTGGGGCACTCAGAGCGGCGGAAATACCATGGAGAGGGAGGGGATCTGCTGGCACGAAAGATAGACTTGGTGCTCAAGGCGGGGCTTGAGGTGATGTTCTGCGTAGGGGAGCCAGAGCAGGTGCGAGAGCAGGGAGAGGGAGCTGCTTGGCGGTATGTGGAGGAGCAGCTGATGATTCTTGAGGGCTTCAAGGGGCGCTTGGAGGGTAGGCTAAAAGTGGCGTATGAGCCGGTGTGGGCAATTGGTACGGGGCGCACGGCGAGCGCGAACGATGCGGGATGGATGTGCAGCCAGGTGGAGAAGTGGCTAGAGACGAGCGTGGGTAAAGGTGGAGCCGAAATACCGGTGCTTTACGGCGGAAGCTGCAATGCGCAGAATGCCAAGGAGCTATTTGCAGAGGCCGGGGTGAGCGGCGGGTTGATAGGGGGCGCATCGCTGAAGGCAGCCGATTTTGTGAAGATAGTGCGTTCGTTTTAGTTTGGGCAGGGGCTGATGGCAGAGAGCTGGTTGGAGGTGCGGGTAGCGGTGGGGGATGATGCGGAGCCGCTGCTGGCGAGCGGGCTGCTACAGGCATCGCTGGAGGAGGTGGGCTTTGAGGGGTTTGTGGAGGCTGGCGGCGAGTTGATTGGCTATGTGCCTGTATCTAAGTACAGCGAAGAGAGCGTCGCAGGGGTGCTGCGGAATTTTGGGGTAGAGGCATCTTGCGGGGCGCATGAAGTACCCCAAAAGAATTGGAATGAAGAGTGGGAGCAGCGGGTGGAACCGGTGGTGCTGCATGGGAGCAAGCGGAGCGTGCGGGTGCGAGCGGCGTTCCATGCAGCCGAGGAGGGCGATGTGATTGTGACGCCGCGAATGGCGTTCGGCACGGGGCATCATGCCACAACCGCGATGGAGGTGGAGGCAATGCTTGATGCTGATTTGTCGGGGAAGCGGGTGCTGGACATGGGATGCGGCACGGGGCTACTGGCCTTGGTAGCTGCACGATGCGGCGCAGCAGCGGTGGATGCCATTGACTACGATGAGGAGGCGGTGCGCAACGCGATGGATAACGTGAAGGCTAATGGGGCTGAAGCAATCGTAAACGTTATACACGGAGGGTTTGAAGATATTCCGAAAGGCGTGCGGTACGATTGGATTGCAGCGAATATGACGCTGAATTTACTAACGGCACATATGCCACTGCTTTCGGAACGATTGCAGCGTAATAGCGGCGTGCTGGCAACAAGCGGATTGCTCGTGCGTGACGTGGATGCGCTGCTGGCGAGCGCAAAGCGTCATGGCCTACGCGAGGTGAAGCGGAGCGAGCGGGAGGGGTGGGCGTGCTGCCTATTAGCAAAGGAGAGCAACGTATGAGATTGACCGGTAGGCGTTTGGGGTGGGGCGTAGCGTTGGTATCAATGTTGCTAGCGGTAGGAACGCTACTCTTGCTATCCCCAGAGAGCGGTGCGCAGCAGAGGAAAGATTACTTCTCGGGGGAGGTTGGGAAATTTCCCGAAGAGCTGATAAAGCTGGTGTATGCGGGCGATAAGCTTGACAAGGCGCAGCGGCAGGAGAACGAACTCTTTGCGCAGCTTTGGGCGCAGGATGTGCTAAGCGCAGAGGTGAAGGAGGATGTGGTGAGGCTGAGCAACGCCATGGAGCATAGAATGCCGAGCAATAGAAAGTACTTTTCCCGCTGGAAAAAGATATTGCAGGAGAATATGCAGCAGCCGGAGCGTGCGGGTGAGTTCTCGCAGCTGCGCGAGCTGCTTACCGTGGTGCTCGGCAACCGACAGGTTACGCAGGCGCGCCAGATGGAGCTTCTAGACGATTTTTACTTCATACTGCGGGAGGGTGGGGTGCATACCACTAGGACGTTTTCGTGGCTTACGCATGGTGGATCATCATCGGTGCAGCGTAATGGGGACGATATTGCGGTGACCTATGAAGATGTGGACTTACTGTGCCAGCAGGGGAAAGACAGTATTGTGATATTTGGAACAAATGGGCGTTACGACCCGCTTTCGTGTCGCTGGGAGGGTCAAGGGGGCGAGGTGCGCTGGCTTCGCAGCGGCTTTTCGGCGGATACGGTGAGCGCATCGCTAACGAAGTATCGCATTGACATGCGGCGTAGCGAGTACGCTGCTGATACCGTGACGTTTACGCATAGGCAATACCTTTCTTCACCCGTGCAGGGGCGGTTGGTTGACAAGCTATTGATAAATCCTGGGGGGCAGATGATTCTGTTCCCGGTCGTGGAGACCTATGGGAGCAACTACGAGGTGAAGAGTCCGCTTGAGGGGGTGAGCTTTAAGGGGGGCGTGATTATGCAGGGGGATAGACTTGTTGGGACCGGCACGCCGCAAGAGCCGCTGCGCTTTGAGATGGAGCGTAACGATACAACGTTAATAAAGGTGATGACGCAGCGCATGGCGTTTAGCAAGGCGACGATGGCGGCCGATTACGCCACGGTGACGATTTATCTTCGGGGCGATAGCCTTTTCCATTCTGGGCTTCGGTTTACCTATAGTGGACAGGATCAGGTGGTGCGAATACGGCCCTCGGGGCTTAAAATTACAAGGGCCCCGATGTACAGCTCTTACCATCGCATGATAATTTACTTCGAGGAGCTATCGTGGAAGCTGGGCGATGAGAAGATGATATTTGGGCCACAGTTCGGTTCATCGCGTGGGCAGGCGTACTTCCAGTCGGACGAGTATTTTAAGGAGCAGCGGTTTGATGCCATGATGGGGCGCGATGCGGAGCATCCGTTGACGGCACTAACCCAGGCGGCTGCGGCATACGGAGGGCGGACGATACCGATAGACTTCGTGGGGCGTATCATTGGGGCGAATGCCGTGGATACACGTCGGCTGCTGATGGAGATGGCCGTGCAGGGATATGTCCTTTACGATGTAGAGGCGCAGCAGGTAACCATACTTGACCGAGTGTACAGCGACATTGATGCGCGTTTCAAGCGGAAGGACTACGATGCGATAGAGTTTTCCTCCACGGTAGGCTCGGGGATGGCGAATGCCGTGCTGGATTTAGACTCTGCGGATTTAGAGGTGTATAGCGTGGAGAGGGTGGCGGTTAGCGATTCGCAGAACGTGAGTATAACGCCGCGAGGACGCTACGTACGGTTGAAGAAGAATAGGGATTTCCAGTTTGATGGGGTGGTGAATGTGGGTATGTTCACTTTCATGGGGGATAGCCTGGAGTTTAACTACGATAACTATTCGCTTGACTTAAAGTCGGTGGATCGGGTATCGATGCGTTTCATCACCGATTCGTTAGACTATTCGGGGCGGCGAGCGCAGGATAGAATACGGTCTGATTTAGAGGATTTAACGGGATACGTGCTAATTGATAAGCCGGATAACAAGGCGGGGCTTGTTCGCAATGCGGACTACCCAGTGTTTACCTCTACCAAGCCGTCGAAGGTGTATTACAACCGCCCGGATGAGGGGGGGGCATCGTATAGTAAGGATAAATTGTACTTTCAAGTGGATACGTTTACGTTCAAAAACATGAATACTTTTGAGCGTAAAGACATCAAGTTTAAGGGGACGATGGAGACCGGGGGTATGCTGGAAGATTTCGGTGATACGCTCCGATTGATGCCCGATAAGTCGTTGGGCTTCATTAAGAAGACTCCACCAGAGGGGATGCCGCTCTACGGTGGCAAAGCGAGGTTCTACGATAACATTATGCTGAGCAATCAGGGGCTGATGGGGGACGGACGGCTTGAGTACAAGACCTCGACAACGGAGGCGCATAATTTTATATTCTACACAGATTCAATGTATGCCACCAGCACGAGTTTCAATTTGGCTCAGGAGGATAGCTCCATGAACAGCGTGCCGGATGTGCGGGGGAAGCAGCATAGGGTGCGCTGGGTGCCGGAGGAGGATGAATTTTGGGTCTATAAGGGGCCGGAGGCGTTCCAGATGTACCGTAACGAGGCCGATTTCGCTGGGGATATCGTGTTGACATCAAAAGGGCTGCAAGGGCGAGGCACTGTGGAGATGCGCAAGGCCAAGATGACATCGGAAAACTTTACATTTCGGCGGAGGGATTGGCTCTCGGAGGCGATGAGTATCCGTTTTTACGCAGAGGCTGACAACAGCTCGGCATTCAGCTCCGATTCTGTGCGAGGGGCGGTAGATTACGATAGCCGGACGGGGGATTTCAACAGCGTGATGAGTACCATTGCGGGGAATCTTGATGCGTTGCAGTACAAGGTGTACGCAGATACGCTGCAATGGCCTATTGATAAGGACGAGATCGTTATCAGCACCGCGGGCGTGCAGGAAGCACTGGCCAAAGGAAAGTTTAAGCCACCGCGCTACCTCGATTTAGACTCCATGCCGATGGGGTCAATATTCTATTCCATAAGGCCGGATGAGGATTCGCTCTACTTCATGTCGTCGAGGGCTACGTACCAGTTTAGTAATCCTCATTTGCAGGCGGAGGGGGTGCAATACGTTCTGTCTGCCGATGCGCAGGTGGTAGTGCCGAGCATGCATGTGGATGTAAAGGTGCAGGAGCGCATGCTTCCCTTCAATGGAGCTACGATATATGCCGATGCGAAACGGCAGACGCATCGAATGTACGATGCAAACGTTGAGGTGCGGGGAGGCGAGTCGTACGCAGGAAAGGGGAAAATGGATTACGAGAGCGATTATGATAAGGCGCAACAGCTAATACTTGATTCGATATACGTGGTGAAGGAGCAGGGAGTACCCCATACGCAAGCGTATTCCACAGTAGATAGCGCGGCGAATTTCCATCTCAATAGTAAGTTTACCTATGTGGGGAAGGTGACAGTGGATGCTAACGAGAAGATGCTGCATTACCGCGGAGGTGCCAAGCCGATTTATTCATGCGGGCTAATGGAGGGAGAGCTTTTGTCGTTTGCATCGAGACTAGCGCCTGATAGCCTGTTCATTCCGTATGGGCCGAAAGCCAAGAGCGTGGCTGGGGCGCGGCTAGTGAGCGGGACTACGATGGACTACATCAATACGAGCCCCTACACGGCGTTTTTGACGAAGAGCCGGGATGTGCAGGATGCGGAGCTATTCCCTGTGGAGGGACTTTTGACGTATGATAAGACGAAGGGGCGCTACGTGCTTGGAGACAAAGGCGTTTTTGAGCGGCCTGATACCATTCTGCACAGAGTAGAGTTGGATCCAGCGGAGTGCAGGTTGTTTATGGATGGAGAGCTGGCGCTCCCATACGATTTTGCCCAGGTGTCGGCCTATGCCACGGGGCGTGTCACGCAGGAGATACGTGACTCTTCGGTGTCAGCGCGGGTGTTCCTTGATTTGGATTTCTTTTTTAACAGCGTTGCGCTGAAGCTTATCGCAAGCGATTTGGCGGGGCGTGAAACGTTGGACAACGTTGACCAGCGCCAGGAGGTATTTTTGACAGGGCTGCGCAAACGGTTGCCATATAAAAAGTTTGCGCCATTGCTAGAGCAGATTCAGCTTTTTGGAGCAACCAAGGAGCCCATTAAGGAGTTGCAGTCAACGCTGTCGCTAAGCGATGTGCAGATGGTGTGGGATCGGTTTACCCGGTCTTTCGTATCGCGTGGGCGTTTAGGTATTGGAGCGGTAGGAGGTCAGTATGTAGGGAAGCGTGTCAATGGCTTCTTGGAGATGAACAAGCGTTTCGGGGGAGATTATTTCGTGCTGTATCTTGAGCCGGCCCCGGGTGAGTTTTACCTTTTTCAGTTCACCGGGGAGACAATGTATATAGTGTCGTCCAATCAGGCGATGCTAGATTTAATCAACAAGGTAAAGCCCAATAAGAGAAGGAGGAAGGCGGATAGGAGTGGGCGTAAGTACGTATATACGGTAGGGACGATGGACGAGGTGGAGATAGCGCAGAAGCGTTATCGAGAGCTGTTGAAATAGTATGTAGGCGAAGGGAGGTATATTGTGCGAAAATCCTGATTACTAAAACTAAAGGAATGCAGGGTTAACATTTAGATAGCGTGTTACGTATCAGCTAAGAAAGACGGAGTTGGGCGGAGCAGAAAAGGTTAAGTATAGAAAGTGTGGATTCGATGCAGGAACATTCAGAGGTTCATACAGAGCTTTCGCAGCAGGAGCTTGAGGCAGCGGTAGTGCAGTTAGAACGCCGCTTGAGGAGCTATACGGAGCGGGCGGCGCTGTTGGGCTTTTCGTATGTGGGAAGGATGCCGTTCCAGAGCGTGAGTCCGATGCTGGAGGTGATACGCGAGACGCTTGAAGGGGAGGAGAGCGTGGCATTGCAGCAGCGGAGGCGGCTGAACCACGTGGCGGTGGAGCTGCTGCAGAATGTGAGCAGACACGGTTATGATGGGGCAGCGCGAGGCGAGGCGAGGCGACCGTTAGGGTTTGCGCTATTCCGTGTGGAGCGAAGCCAAATGCGGGTGGTGACGGCGAATTTATGCGTGCGGAAGGTTGCGGAGAGTGTACAGGCGAGCGTGGTACGGTTGAATAGCCTCACGCTGGATCAGGTTCGGGCATTGCATAAGGTGCAGCTGACGGGGGGAGAGATTTCCGATAGGGGCGGTGCGGGGTTGGGATTGATGGATGTGATAATGCGGAGCGGGCAGCCGTTGGGGGTGTATAGGGAGGCTGTCAACGAGGAGCTGGATTTGCTTGAGCTATCGTCGAGTATACCAACGCAGGTGGCGGCGGCTGATGAAAATAAATGCGCAGAGAAGGTGAAATAAAATGGGGAGCTTGTGATGAACAAAAATAGGGTGATACTAGTGGGAGTATTGGTGCTGGGGGCGTTAACGACGGCTCCTGCGAAGGGGCAGTTGGATCGGGAGGCCATGGAGCGTGCACGAATGAAGGGGAGCAACGTAAAGGTTTGCGAGCAGTATACGCACAAATATGTAAAAGGAGAGCCGAAGGCCGAGGGCTATTTGACCACCAAAACGACCTACGATAAGGAGGGCAATCCGCTTTTGGTGGTGAATTACCGTGCGAATGGGGATGAGTCATCGCGCCTGTACTATACCTACAACGATAAGGGGCAGCGGATAGAGTACCGCAAAGAGGAGGCTTGGAAAGATGATAAGACGGGAAAGATATCGATGCGAACCTTTTTTAAACAGCGTTTCACGTATAACACAAGGGGTGACAAGCGCTCAGAGGTAGGCTTTGACGGTGCGGCGAACTACAGAGTTATGTACAACTATTTGCCGAACGGCAAGTTGGCCGACATCACAAAGTATGATGGCGACAACAGCATTTCGGAGCGTTGGACGTACTCCTACGATGGGAAGAAGCAGATAATAGAGGTAATGCCGACGAATCGGCAGCCGTATCGGGTGGAGAAGGTGTTTGATAATGAAGGGCGTTTGCTTTCAGATAAGCAGATAGGACAGGACAAGCAAGAGATGCGCCGCGTGGAGTTCACCTATGACCAGGCTGGGCGTGTGGCAACCGAGGCAGAGTTTTACGGTGGGAAGCCCCGTTCATTCCAGCGCTATAGGTACGACACAAATGGACAGCTTTTGGAAGTGAAGCAGCGGCGCCCCGATGGACAAGAGCTGGAGAGCAATGCGTACAAGTACGATAAGGATGGGAATTTGGTGGAGGAGCGTTGGATAGATAAGGATCCGAAGTTGGTATCAACTAAGGTATCGGAGTTTGAAGCGAGCGGCGATATGGTGCGCATGGAGTCGTACTATGCGCCCTACCGCTACCGCGTGATGTATACGTACAAGTATGAGCGATTTTAGTTTGGGCAATCAGTTATTTCGGTTAGAGGGGAGGCTTTGGGCTTCCCCTTTTTTGTGGCCGTTGGTTGGCTGGGCAAGAGAGAAGTGCGCAGGGGGTAGCGTTTAGTGGGGAAAAAGGGAAAGAAAATATTTGCTAGGGTGTACGTCAAATAAATTGCAAAAAGGTATTACCTTTGCGAAAGGTGTATGCAAGATGCGTGATTGCGATTGCGGCGGGAGGTAGGAGAGAGGGCAATAGGTGAACAGATAAAAATGGAGTAGCTATGCGGGTAGCAAAAAGTATAGCGTTGTTAGTGGTCTTACTGGTCGGGATGCCTTCGGTGCGGCTGGCGGCGCAGGTGTCGGTCTCAACGCAGGAGATAGATGGGCGAACCAATGGCGATGGTGCGGGGAAGAGTCGGAATCTCATTCAGGTGGCAGTGCCGTTGCTGAGCGTGGCACCAGACTCTCGGGCCGCGGGCATGGGCGATGTGGGGGCGGCGAGCGAGCCGGACGTGAATAGCCAGCACTGGAATCTATCGAAGTACGCGCTCATTGACAAGAAGTGGGGGATAAGCCTTTCGTATATACCGTGGCTGCGGAGGCTGACGAAAGATATAAACCTTGCGTATTTGGCTGGTTACTACCGAATTGATAAATGGCAGGCGGTATCGGCCTCTTTGCGCTACTTCTCCATGGGGCAGATGAATTTCACCGATGAGCAGGGGCAGCCGATTAGGACGCACAACCCCAACGAGTTTGCCATTGATGTGGGGTATTCCCGTAGGTTTATCGATGGGTTCAGCGGGGGCGTGGGGTTTCGCTTCATCCGTTCGGATTTGACTGGGGGTGTGGCTCAGGCCAATCAGACTTCCAAGGCGGGGATGTCATACGCGGCTGATGTGACGCTGTACTACGAGAAGGATCTAACCGTGGCGCAGCTCCCCGCGGAGATGGCCTTCGGGGCGGCGTTCACCAATATTGGGTCTAGGATGTCGTACAACGGGGTGCACAAGTATTTTATACCCATCACCATGCGTCTCGGCGGGCGATTCTCGATCTCTTTGGACGATTACAACATGGTTTCGGGAATGGTGGATGCATCGAAGCTGCTCGTGCCGACCCCGCCGCTGTACAATCCTGATAGAACGATTGCGAAGGGTAAAAACCCCGATGTAGGCGTGGCGCAGGGCGTATTCCAATCGTTTGCCGATGCGCCGGGCGGATCGCTTGAGGAGTTCCACGAGGTGTACTGGGGTGCGGGGGTTGAGTATTGGTATAACAGGCTCTTCGCGCTGCGCTTTGGCTACTTCTATGAGCACCAGAGCAAGGGCGGGCGGCAATACTTCACCCTAGGCGCCGGGGTGAGCTATAATGTTTTCACGCTCGATGCGGCGTACCTTATCCCGACGGCGGGGTTCAACAGCCCTATGGCCAACACGGTACGCTTCTCGCTGATGGTGAATTTCAATGAGCCAGCCAAGAAGAGCAAAGCAAAACTTGGCGCATCAAAAATGGAGAAGGAAGAGACAACGAACTAATGGTCTTAAAGACCTTATAGAAAGGAGCATAAGCTGTGACACAGAGGAGAATGGGGGATTTTCGTGTGGGGACGGGGTATGATATACACCGTCTGGAGAAGGGCTTACCGCTGCGGCTCTGCGGGGTGACGGTGGAGAGCGACTTTGGGGCGGTGGGGCATTCGGATGCGGATGCGGCGCTGCATGCGCTGTGCGATGCCATCCTTGGTGCGCTGTCGCTGGGCGACATAGGGACGCTCTTCCCCGATGATAACCCACAGTATAAGGATATGGATAGCCGGCGGCTGCTTGAGGAGGTGGTGTGCCGCATGGAGGAGGCGGGATTCCTTGTGGAGAATGCCGACATTACCATTGTGCTTGAGCAGCCCAAGCTGCGGCAGTACGTGGAGGCGATGCGCACCGAGGTGGCAAAAATACTGCAGGTGGACGAGGAGAGCGTAGGGGTAAAAGCAAAAACGAAGGAGGGGCTTGGGCCGGAGGGGCGCGGGGAGGCGGTGTCGTGCCAGGCGGTGGTGCTGCTACGGAATAGAGGGTATATGCCATCGTGGGGATCCATAGGTGGTCTTAGAGACATGTTCTACTAGCATTATTTTGAGGAGGTATTCGTTTCGTTATGTGCAGAGGGAAAGGGCTTTTTTTTAGGATGGGAGTAGTTGCCTTTACGGTGGCTACGGTTTTGTTTGGCGTGCAGCATGGGGCTGCGTGCACCTCGGCGGTGGTGTCGGGCAGGGCGACGGCGGATGGAAAGCCGCTGCTGTGGAAGCTGCGCGATACGGAGAAGCTGGAGAATAGGCTGCAGTACTTTGGCGATGGTAAGTACGGCTACGTGGCGCTGGTGAATTCCGACTCTACGGCGGCCACCATGGTGTGGGGCGGGTGCAACAGCGCGGGGTTTGCCATCATCAACACTGCGGCGTTCAACACGAATGCGGGGGATACCACTAGGTTCTCCGACCAGGAGGGGGTGGTGATGAAGCAGGCGTTGATGGAGTGCGCTACGCTGGAGGATTTTGAGGCGTTTCTCAATCGGCGCAAGCGGCCATGGGGGCTTAACGCCAATTTTGGGGTAATTGATGCGCAGGGCGGCGCGGCGTACTACGAGACGGACAATAACCGGTTTATAAAGTTTGATGCTAATGACCCGCGCGTTGCGCCCCACGGCTATTTGGTGCGTACGAACTACACATTTACCGGCACGCCCGATGTAGGGTACGGTTTTATCCGCTACGCCACGGCGGAACGGGCGATAGCCCGGGCGCAGGCGCGAGGGGCGATTGACCGTGCGCTGTTTACCGATAGGTTGGCGCGCGACCTCTCAAACTCCATGACGGGCGATGATTATAATGGGGCGGCGAGCAGCAAGGTGCGTGGCGATATGATTAATGCCTCCGATTTTCCATGCCGTTACGGCAGTGCGTCAAACATCGTGATAGAGGGGGTGCGGAAGGGGGAGAGCGCAGCGAGGAGCATGGTGTGGACGGAGATTTCGTTTCCCTTGACTTGCGTGGCGGTGCCTGCGTGGCCGGCGTTGGCAACGGTGTTGCCAGCGTGCGCCGTGGCGTCGCGGGGCGGCCAAGAGGCGGAGCTGTCGCAGTGGGCGCTCAAGGGATTGGCGAAGGTATACCCAGTGAGGCGCGGGAGCGGGCAACGGTACATGGATCTAGCTGCGTATCGGAACACGATCGATGGCGGCATTGCGCCAAGGGTGGAAAGGATGGAGCGGGAGGTGGAGGCGCGCTGCCGGCAGATGGTGATGGGATGGAATGATAAAGGCCCCGTGAGGGGAGATGTGGAGAAGTTCTACGGCTGGCTCGATGCCTACCTGCGCGAGGGGTATGCCTTTTTGAGGTGATCGGTAGCGATGGGTTGGTAGGGAAACAGAGGGCCTCAACCAATTCAGCGGGGCGCAGCGCGATGGAGGCCCTACGCTATTGGCAACGGCAAACGAGGGAGTGGTATAGGGTTTTACATGCATCTGAATTTTATAGATCTATTTGCTGGTATCGGAGGGATACGCTTGGGGCTGCAGCAGGCGTGCCAGGCGGCGGGGCATACGTGCAGCTGCGTCTTCTCATCGGAGATTAAGCCGGCGGCGGTGTCGGTGCTACAGCAGAATTACCCCAACGAGCGGGTGCATGGCGACATCACGGCGATAGCATCGCGGGATATACCAGATTTTGACATTCTATGCGCTGGTTTCCCATGCCAGGCGTTCAGCGTGGCGGGTAGCAGGCGCGGATTTGCCGATACGCGTGGCACACTGTTTTTTGAGGTGGAGCGCATTCTCGCGGCTAAACGGCCTCGGGGCTTCATTCTTGAGAACGTGGAGGGGCTGGTGACGCACGATGGTGGCCGCACGCTGCAGATTATCTTGGCGCACCTGAAGGAGATTGGGTATAGCGTAACCTATAGGGTGCTAAACGCTAGGCACTTCGGCGTGCCGCAGGATCGTAGGCGCATCTACATAGTGGGTTCTTTTGGTGGTTGTGTTAACCTTGATGGTTTTGCTGTGGAGGAGTCAACGCTGCAAAAGGTGCTTTCGCAGGGGCTGCCGACGATGCAAACCCCCTTTACGGAGCTTTTACTCTCAAAGTACAGCGCCTCGGAGCTATATGGGAAGGCAATCAAGGATAAACGGGGCGGAGAAAACAATATTCACAGCTGGGATATTGGGGTAAAGGGGGAGACCACGGAGGAGGAGCGCGAGCTGCTCAACATGCTGCTCACCGAGCGGCGCAAGAAGCAGTGGGCTGAGGAGTATGGAATCGATTGGATGGACGGCATGCCGCTGACACGCCGCATGATAGCCACTTTTTACCGTAAGGATAACCTCGATGCGATGCTGAGCAGACTGACGGAAATGGGCTATTTGGTGCGGGAGCATCCCAAACGGAGGGTGATGGTAACCCATGGGCAGGGGATCAGAACCGCGCAGCGGGTTCTTGATCCTGCATTGCCGCTTGGGTACAACATAGTGGCGGGGAAGCTGAGTTTTGAGGTGTCTAAGATATTGGACCCCAGCACGGTTGCCCCCACGTTGGTGGCAACGGACGTGGGGCGGTTGGCGGTGGTTGACGGGGCGGGGCTGCGTCGGCTCACCCTGCGAGAGGGGCTGCGTCTGTTTGGCTTTCCCGAGGAGTACCGCTTTGATGTGCCCGAGAGGGAGGGGTTTGACCTGCTAGGGAATACGGTGGTGGTGCCCGTGGTGCGCAAGGTGTGCACGCGGCTAGTGGAAGGATTGAAAAATGGATAGGGCTGAGGAGTTGTACAGGTGTCTCATGGAGGAAATGGGGTTCAAGGGGGCGAAGGGAGAAATAGCCTTTACGCTAAAGGGCATTTCTCTAGTGGTAAAGCAGAATAATGTAGTGGGAAATATTTTGGAGGAATGGTTGGAGGAGTGGATGCGTAAGGTCGGAATTCCCCATAGACACAATAAGGGGCAGAGCAGTCCCGATTTTTGGTTGAACGAGGAGTCTGACACAGAAGATTGGCTCGAAGTAAAATCTTTTACAGGTAGTCCGAATTTTGATATTGCTGCGTACAATAGTTTCATAAATCTCATTTTGCAGAAGCCCTATAAATTGCAGTCATCTTATCTTTTGATAAAATATAAAATGGCTGGAGGTGAGGTGCTTATTGAGGATTGTTGGCTAAAGAAAATATGGGAAATTTGTTCTCCGTCTGGCAAGTGGCCGGTGAAGGTGCAGGATAGGAAGGGAATTATTTTTAACATAAGGCCAGCAGCATGGTATTCTAACCAATTGGTTTATCCTGTATTTAAGAGTTTGGAAGACTTTTTGTCGGCACTGGAAGAGGTGATTTATGTCTATCCCGATACCCACTCAAAGGGTGCTACATGGAAAAAAGACCTTGTAGAGAGTTATCGGCGGCACTATGGAGTTGAGCTAAGTATCCCGAGGTGGATGGATATCAAATCTTTGTATCAAGTGGAAGATACGACACCATAAGCGTCATTCACGTTGTGGTTGGCAACGATTGTTCGAATGACTAGATTATGGAAAGTGTGGATTGTAAGTGGGTGGGATTTCAATTGAGATGCATTAGGACATAGCTTTGACAGGCTCTATTGGTCTAAAATGATGTTTTTTTTTTGCGCTGTAGGCGTTGCTAATAGAGAATATTCCTTACCTTTGCAAAGTTGCATTGAGGGGCAACGGAATAGCAGTTGTGAAAATTAATCAGTTGATGGGTTATGTTTAAGAATCATCCAAAAGGGCTTTTGGCGGCGGCCTTAAGCAATATGGGGGAACGGTTCGGCTACTACATTATGAACGCCGTGCTGCTCCTTTTCCTATGCTCTAAGTTCGGGCTCTCCGATGCTACGAGCGGGGTTATATACTCGGTGTTCTACGCGTTGATTTACGTGTTGAGCCTCGTGGGCGGTCTGATTGCAGACCGCACGCAGAACTATAAGGGTACCATCATGACGGGGTTGATTATCATGGCGTTAGGCTATGTGTTAATCTCTATCCCGATTTTGGCAACGCCGGAGAACAACATGGTGCTTCTTGCCTTTACGTGCGGTGCGCTGTTGCTGATAGCCTTTGGTAATGGTTTGTTTAAGGGGAATCTACAGGCCATCGTAGGGCAGATGTACGACAACATGGAGGCAGCGACGACCGACCCGAAAGAGCTGGAGCGGGTGCGCGGGCTGCGAGATTCCGGGTTCCAGATTTTCTACGTCTTTATCAACATTGGAGGGCTTATCGCACCGTTTGTGGCGCCGCTGCTGCGCAGCTGGTGGCTGGGCGTGCATGACCTCACCTACAATGCGGCACTTCCGGAGCTCTGCCATAATTTTATAGCGGCGGGAGGGTCATTGCCAGCGGATCAGCTTGCGAATCTTAGCGATCTCATCTCCAAAGTAGTGCCGCAGGGCATCACGGTGGAGGCGAGCATTGATTGGTGTCAGAACTACCTAAAGGTATTCAATACCGGGGTACACTACTCGTTTATTGCATCGGTTGCTGCAATGCTTATATCTCTGATAATCTTTATCGCCACGCGTAGGCTGATGCCCACGCCGGCTAAGAGGGTCGAGAGCGAGGTGGTGAAATACACAGAGGAGGAGAAGCGTGCGATGGCGAGCGAGATAAAGCAGCGTATGTTGGCCCTGTTCGCAGTGCTGGGGATCGCGGTGTTCTTTTGGTTCTCGTTCCATCAGAATGGGCAGTCGCTCTCGGTGTTTGCGCGTGATTTTGTGGTGACGAAGACGATCGCCCCAGAGATATGGCAGGCGATAAATCCATTCTTCGTGATTGTGTTAACGCCTGTGGTGATGTTTGTTTTCAGTGCGTTGGCTCGAGGTGGGCGTGTGCTTTCTACGCCTCGTAAGATAGCGATAGGTATGGGGATTGCCGCCATGGCGTACATTTTCTTGATGGTGATTTCGCAGGTGAATGGATGGCCTTCGGGCAGCGACTTCCGAGCGATGAATCCAGAGTCGCAGGAGGCTATGAAGGCTGGGCCATGGGTTCTTATTCTTACCTACTTCTTCCTTACAGCGGCGGAGCTGCTGATTTCTCCGCTGGGATTGTCGTTCGTGTCGAAGGTGGCGCCGAAGCATTTGCAGGGTATCTGCCAGGGGCTTTGGTTAGGCGCAACGGCACTGGGCAACCTTTTGATATGGCTAGGTCCCGTGATGTACAATGCATGGCCGCTGTGGGCGTGCTGGGCGGTGTTCGCCTCGGTGTGCGTGATTTCAATGGGGGTGATGTTTGGCATGGTGCGCTGGCTGGAGCGTGCCACTGCGTAGGTGTAGCGAGAATATAATGGTTTTGCAGGAGGCTCCATGCGTGGTGCCTCCTGCTTTTTTTATCTCTACTTCCGCTGCGGATTGGCGTGGGTGGCAAGGTACAGAGGTCATACATAGAAGCTTTGGCTATTGAGGTGCCGTTCTGTAGCTGGGGAGTCATCGCAGCGTGTGCGTACGAAAAGCGGGTGGCGATTAGGCAGAGATGGGGATGTGCTGGGCGTTGTTTTCATCCACTACCTCATTATGTAGAATACAAGAGCCAATCAAAATTGTTACCTTTGTGCGGTGGGGGTGAGCGGGTGAAGGGGTGTAAATTGTTTTCTATTGAGATGGAGTTGGAAGAGAGTAGAATAGCCATAGAGGATTGTTACGAAGCCCCTTACCGTAGTTGCTATGGATGCGGGCCGGATAGCAAGGAGGGTTGGCATATAAAGAGCTACGTGGAGGGTGACGATCTGGTGGTGGCGAGCTTTTTGCCTTCAGCCCGCCTTACGGGCGGCGTACCGCACTTCGCCTACGGCGGCATGCTAGCGGCCGTGATTGATTGCCACGGCAACGCAGCGGCAGCGTGGTTTTACCATAGGAGTTGTGGCTTGGTGCTGGGGCGGGATCCCCTTGCGCGGAGCGTGACGGCATCGCTTAACGTAAGCTATAAAAAGCCTACTCCTATGGGCGTTCCGCTCCGCATTGAAGCGAGGCTGCTCTCGCTTGAGGGGCGCAAGGTGCGGGTGGCGGTCGTGGTGCTAGCCGATGGCGAATGCACCTGCCAGGGCGAGGTGCTCTCTGTAATTGTGAAGCAAGCGTAGCGTTAGGGGAATGCGAAGGAGAGAGAAGCGATTGGCGGGTGCGGCGTGGCGTTGGAAATGGGCGCTCCTCTGCTGCGTAGTGGTCGGGTGTGGCGAGTGCGCATGGGCGCAAAGCGGTGGGCGTAGGGTCTTTGCTTTTCTCGATGCGCCGGTGTCGCCGCGAGTAGCGGGCGTAGGTGGAAAATTGGCGAGCCTAGGGGGCCGCAATACATGCGGGGTGGGGGGATATAATCCGGCGTTAATATCTCCCGATATGCATACGCAGGCAGAGGCGAGCTTCTCTCTGTACTATGCAGGGGTTAAGTATAGCAACGTTGCCTACTTCCACCAATTGCCGTGGGGGCATATGGCAGGGGTTAGCGCACGGCAGATGTGGTACGGTACGTTTACCCGACGTGACGAGTGGGGTAACGAGCAAGGGCACTTCTCGGCGTACGACTTTACGCTATCCCTGCATTACGCCATGCCGGTGGGCGATTACCTTACCGTTGGGGTTTCGCTTACCCCTATATACTCCCAGCTCGAGCAGTATAACGCCTTCGGCGTGGTGCTTGATGCTGGGGTGCAATACACGAGCGGAGATGGGCTTTTCACCGCGGCGGTGGTAGCAAAAAACTTTGGCGGTACGTTTAAGCCCTACTCCCGCGGCCATCGGGAGTGGGCACCCTTTGAGCTGCTCGCCGGGGTGAGCTATAGGCTGGAGCATGCGCCGTTCCGCTTCCTTTTCACATTACAGCACTTAGAGGATTGGCAGCAGCGTTTCATACGTGCCTATAGCTACACGGATCATTTGGCCGATCTGTCGAAAGAAAAGGATCACATCTATTCTGAGGACAGGTTAGGGGCGGAGCTTTTGGCGCATCCCATTTTTGCCATGGAGTTTGTTCCCTCAGAATACTTTTTTTTGCAGCTGGGGTACAACCCATCACGGGGGCAGCAGATGGGGCTTAAGGGATATCCGTTCATAGAGGGGCTGAGCTACGGTTTCGGGGTGAACATACGTCGCTTTGGCATGCACTTTAGCCGTGCGCATTACCACCGCGCGGGAGCAACGAACCACGTGTCCATCAGTTGGCGTTTTGGCAGGTTAAAGCGGGGAGGGGTACGGTTACCAGGGCCAGAAGAAAGGTTAGACTAAAAGCAAGGCATAGGATGGCAAAGAGAATAACGATAGCGGTTGATGGGTTTTCATCGTGCGGGAAGAGCAGTTTTGCGAAGCAGATAGCGCGTGAGTTGGGGTATATCTACATCGATACGGGCGCGATGTATCGGACGGTGACGTTGGGTTTTCTTCGTTGGGGGGTGCATGATGTTAATTCCCTGGACACGGAGCGATTACAAAACATTCTCTCCCGCATCACAATAGGCTTTGCGCCAGCCGCGGATGGACGTATGGAGGTGACGCTCAATGGGGAGCCGGTGGAGCAGAGCATACGCGGGGAGATGGTGAGCGGCATGGTGAGCGAGGTGGCAGCAGTGCCGCAGGTGCGCGATATGCTGGTGGCGCAGCAGCGTGAAATAGGAAAGAATGGAGGGGTGGTGATGGATGGGCGCGATATCGGAACGGTGGTGTTCCCCAACGCAGAGCTAAAACTATTTATGACGGCAGACCTTGACGTGCGGGCGCAGCGGCGCTACGCAGAGCTCAAGGCCAAGGGGCAGCAACAGTTGCTAGAGATGGTGAAAGATAATTTAGCAAAGCGGGATAGGATTGACCAGGCGAGGGAGTATAGCCCTTTGCGCCGAGCTGAGGATGCCGTGCTGCTCGATAACACCCATATGACCCCAGCAGAGCAAATGGAATGGCTTCGCCCCCTGCTGAAGGAACGCCTCGGCGAGGATTTTGGAAGCGATAGGTGATGCAGATAGAGATAGACGATCGGTCGGGCTTTTGCTTCGGGGTAGTGCGCGCCATTGACATGGCGGAGCGGGAGCTTGCGGCGCGCGGCGCGCTGCTTTGCCTTGGGGACATCGTGCATAACGGCGAGGAGGTGGCGCGGCTTGAGGGGCGAGGGCTAAAGACTATTCAGTATAGCGATTTGGCATCGCATGCGGGGCAAGCTGTGCTGCTGCGGGCGCATGGGGAGCCACCCAGTACGTACGCCCGGGCGGAGGATTTGGGTATGCCTGTGGTGGATGCAACGTGCCCCGTGGTGCTAGCGCTGCAACGGAAAGTAAAGGTCCGGGGCGAAGCGTTGCTGCCGCAGGGGGGTGCTGTAATCATTTTTGGAAAGAGTGGGCATGCAGAGGTTTTGGGGCTACTCGGACAAACGGCGTGCGAACGGCACGTGGTGATGACAAAGGACGACCTGGATGGTATCCCATTTAACCGTCCGATAGATTGCTTTTCGCAAAC
The DNA here is from genome assembly GCA_938038735.1 of uncultured Bacteroidia bacterium. GTDB lineage: Bacteria > Bacteroidota > Bacteroidia > Bacteroidales > CAJPTX01 > Bacteroides_D. The sequence goes on from CALHSW010000053.1 coordinate 68,726, forward strand.
CACCATGAGTCCCACGCTGTACGAGGAGATTGTGGGCGAGGTTCGTCAACGGATGCAACGCGCATTCGGGAAGGCAGACGTGCCGCTGCGGGTGCATAGCACCACGTGTGGGCAGGTGAGCAATAGGAAGGAGGAGGTAGGGACGTTTGCCCGTACGCACGATGCAGTGCTTTTTGTGAGCGGGGTGAAGAGTTCCAACGGGAAGATGCTCTACGAGGAGTGCTTGAAGGTAAACCCGCGGACCTACTTTTTGAGTTCCCCCGGGGAGTTGCGGGAGTCGTGGTTGCACGGTGTGGAGCGGCTGGGGATATGTGGTGCTACCTCCACCCCCCGGTGGCTCATGGAGTCTGTAGCGCAAAGAGCTGATGAATTGGCGAGGGGGTAATGTCGGGACATAGGTTAGGAGTTTTCGTATGGAGATAAGAGAGCCTTTGTTTTTTAAGCCGATTCTGTTGCCACGTATATGGGGAGGGAGCCGTTTGGGAAGTGCGATCGATGGTGTGCCGGTGGGGGAGTCGTGGCTCTTCTCACCGCTTGCGGGGGAGGAGACGGTGGTGGAGCAAGGCCCTTTTCAGGGTGAAAGCGTGGTATCATTAGCGGAGCGTTTCGGGGCGTCGTTGGTGGGGTCTTATGTATACGCCAACTACGGTGCGACCTTCCCATTGCTTGTAAAGATTTTGGACACTGCGTCTACCCTTTCCGTGCAGCTGCATCCCGATGAGGCAACGGCGCGGAGGGCCGGCTTGGCGTGCGGGAAGCGGGAGGCTTGGTACGTGCTGCCCGAGGGTGATGGGGCCAATATGCTGCTGGGGCTTCGCGAGGCGTTGACGAGGGGGGAGTTGGCTGAGGCGGTGGCTGCGCATCGCATAGGCGGGCTGCTCAATAGGGTGCGCGCCGAGGCGGGGTGTTGCTACGAGGTGCCGGCGGGTACTATCCATGCGCTGGATGCGGGCAATTTTGTATTAGAGCTGCAGCAGCCGAGCGATACCACCTACCGCCTATACGATTGGGGCAGGGTGGATGCGCAGGGCAAGGGGCGGCCGTTGCATGTCGAAGAGAGTTTAGCGTGCGCCACGCTAACGCCCTATAGGATGGGGGAGAGAGCAGGGTGCAAATCGGGTGGGGCTGCATGGACGCAACTGGTTGCGCCGCCCTTTTTCTCGGCGTCCCGCGCCGCATTGCCCTGCGGCGGGTGCGTTGAGGTGCGTGCTGAGGGGGAGGCGATACTGTTGGTACTGACCGAGGGTTCGGCAGAACTGCGTTCCGCCGAGGGGCAACGATGGCCATTGCCGTTGCACCGTGCGGTGCTCCTACCGGCGCAATTCGGGGCGGGGCGCATTGTGAGCAGTGCCGGGGGCGTGGTGGTGGCGAGCCGTGCGCAGTAGCATTAACATTACGTTAACCTTCTTTTTCTGAATTTTAACCAGCCCTGTGCGGGAGTAGGCTTACCTTTGCGTGAAAATAAAAGGTAATGGTTATGTGTCGTATAGTAGTTCTAGTTGTCACGGCGTTGCTCCTTTCTTTACAATCGTTGCTAGCGCAGGATAAACTGAATGGAGCGGTGGTCGATACGGCTGGGGCGGCGCTCCCGGGCGCGGCCGTGCTGTTAATTAACCCCGCCGACTCTTCTGTGGTGGGGTATGGCGTTACGGATGATCGGGGCGCTTTCTCGTTGTTAACGAGCCGTAGGGGGAAGCATTGGCTGCAGGCGCGCGTAGTGGGGTATTTGGTGGAGAATCGGTCGGTAGTCCTACCCGCGGCGGGCGAGGTGCGTTTTGTTTTACGTATTGATCCGAAAGAGATAGAGGCGGTGCGTATTAAGGGTACCATGCGGGGCTTCAAAGAGCGGGGCGATACGTTAGTCTATGACCCCAAGGCATTTGCCACCGGCATGGAGAAGACGCTAGGAGATCTTTTGGCTAAGTTTCCGGGGCTGCAGGTGAGTGCCGATGGCGAGGTGACAGCCCAGGGGCAGAAGGTGGATAAAATTCTATTCGGGGGGCGCGATTTGTTCGGAAGCGATGTGAGCCTTGCCACCAAGAGCGTATCGGCCGATGTGGCAGATAGCGTTCGGGTTATCCATGGCTACAGCGAGTACAACGTGCTGGACGGATTCCAATCGCACGATAAGACGGTACTTGATGTCGGGGTAAACGAATCGATGTGGAATAAGCTTACGGGCGAGGTGCGGGCTGCTGGGGGGTATAAATGTGTATACGATGGCAAGGCGCAGGCCATGTACCTCGGCAAGCAGTTCATGGTCAACGTGCAGGCGGCAGCGAACAATACGGGTACATCCCTCTTTAGCTTTTCTGACTACATGGCCATGCAAGGGGGCGCGCAGCGTATAGATGGGGGGTACTCCATTACGATACGTTCTGACGATGCCCTCTATAAGCTCATCAATCCGCCTAGCGACACCTATAAGCGGCGCACCGAGCTCGGCATGCTGCACATGAGTTACAGCAAGGACAAGCTGTTCAAGCTGAATTTTGGCCTGGTGGGGACTGGCTTTAAGAGCCAGTCGCAGTCGAGGATAGAGCGTCTATTCAATACGGGACTGCTGGCGGGCAGAAACCGTACCTCCCTGGTGGATGGTACTGATCGCACCGGGCTGTTTTTTGGAACGCTCTCCGCAACCTACACGCCATCGGATCGCGCCACGCTCCTTTTCTCGTGCAAGAGTGACTACAGCCAGTCGGATGCCCGCAGCGCGGCGTTAGAGCTCTTCGGCAATGACACTCTTGCTGAGAGTAGCACGTATGCCAAACGACCGCTCAACCTCTCTACAGCCCTTAGCGGTGCGTTCCGTCTAGGCAAGCATCTTCTTACAGTGGGGGCCTCCTACGACCGCACGAGCGCTGCCAGCGAACGTGATTTCGTTAGTGACAGTCTCACGCTTCCCCTCGTGCTACAGCCAACAAGCGGACGCTTCCTCTATGGGCAGAGGGGGAATGAAACGAACGATGCCGTGCGAGCCGATGCCACCATGAAGTTTAAACTTACGGAGTCGCAGTTCATTTCAGTGGGGATGTATGATGCCATTTCAATTGCCACGCTGCGCCGCGATGCGATGCCGGAGCTTGCCCTACGCCCTGGAGCTGCGCTCTTTAGCGATTCGTGGCGCATGGGTAGCCAGTTGACGAGGAACGATCTCGCGCTGCTTCTTTCGTGGGCACGCAATAAGGGGCTCTTTCAGTTTACGCTTGGCGTGGAGGGCCATTACTACCAGGCGTGGCACAACCTTCCATCGCATCTTGAAGATGTGCGAAAGTTCGCAGTGCTCCCCAGCGCAGAGCTTAAGCTCCATTTCGCCTCAATGAATGATCTCACGTTGCGGTATAATGAAAGGATTAGCTCCAACGAGCTGGAGAACTTCGTGCCGGGCTACGAACTTCTCTCTCCCAGTACCCTTTCGCAGCGGGGGTTCGCCACACGGCTCTACGGGCGCATGCGTACAGTGTCGCTAGATTATAATCTGTTCCATACGCCCACCTCGTTCTTCTTCTACGGCGGCGTTCAATCCCAGTGGGAAACCAGCCTGGATAAGGTGTACGATCGGTACGGTTTGGCCAGCGTGTCGCACGCAATTAATGGTGCCACATCGCGTTCTACGTCAGCGATCCTCATGGTGAGCAAAACGGTTGCCTCGTTTTGGAAGCTATCGGGGTCTGCCACGTGGCGTAATAGCGACTCGTACTACTACGTTGCAACTGACAAGCTCCCCTACCGTCAGCACGGTGTCTCAGGCAAAGCGTCAGTTAATACTACCTACAAGGCTGTTCTTAACGGCCACGCATCGGGCAGCATCACTTCAACGTACTATAACCTCAGCGATAGCCCTTGGCGGCGGGCGTTAGGGTGGAGGGCCCTGGCGGGGATCGATTTGAAGTATAAAAGCTTTGAGGCTATGGCCGAGGGAGGATACGACGCAGCGCCAGGCAATTTCTCTGCGGCACGGCGTGCATTGCTTAATGCGGAGGTCTCCTACCATTTCCCCTACAACTTGACGCTTTCAGCCATTGGTAGGAACCTATTGAGTATGAGTAAGAACCGATACTCTAGCGAAGAAATGAATGCACTCTACCTGGAGCGTAGGCTGTACGGCACGATGCCGGGCTACGCGATGCTACAGCTTCGGTGGAAGTTCGGGGGGAAGAAGAAGGGAGACGACTTTAACATAGAAGTCCTTCAGTATTGATACCTTTGTTCCCATAGGCGATGGGTAGAATGGGGTCTTACAGTAAAAACTTTTCGGAGAGGCGCTTGCGTAGGCAAGGGTGGTTGCTGCTAGGCGTGTGGGTTCTGTTGGCAGCCGCGCTGGGGCAATGGGTGTACGCCTCGTATCGCGCCGTGAAGGGGCAGCTTGATGAGGGGGTAGTAAGCATGTGGCAGGGGGCGCAGCTGCAGGCGGTCGATGCATACCGTGTGGCAACCAAGGTGATAAATCTAGGTCTGGGAGACTCTGTCGTTCTGCATGACATCCAGCTGTCCGACTCGTTAGGGTCTCCTGCTGCAACGGTAAAAAGTAGTAGCGGAAAGAGTTCCAATATTCAAGTATCTGCAACGGTAGTAAAGGTGTCTCCGGGCGTGCATGGGGATATTACGGTGCAGGAAGATACTACGAAGAGCGTTAGGGCCATCGTGCAGCAATCGAATGGGGTAAATGCCATTTTCATTGACGGTGGTGATTCTCAGGCTTCTTCCACGAAGGTACTCGTCTCGGAGATTGACCCGCGCGTGGCGCATTCCATTGATACCGCAAAGCTGCGTGAAGAGTTTACGCAGCAGATGGCGGGCAAGGGGCTCAACGTACGTTGGAGCGTGGAGGATGTGACGGCTTTAGCGGATAGCTCTGCCCAGCTGTGGGTAGATGCCGGTGACGACAGTTACCTTATTGCGAGGGTGGATGGGCAGCGCGGGGTCGTGGCGTGGCGAATATTGCCGTTAGTGTTGGGGGTGTTTGTTGCGCTTCTGCTGGCTGGCGTTGCCCTGTTGGCGTTTTATAGGTCGCAGCGGCAGCTCTTTACGGTAGGGGTCTTTCAGCGAGATTTTGCCCGAAATATGGCGCATGAAATGCGTACGCCGCTCGCCACGCTACGTTTACTGTTAGAGTCGTTGCGGCACGGCGAGGCATCCCGCTGCGAGGGGAAAAAGGGAGAGAGTTTAGCCCTTGCGGAGCAGGAAACCGACCGTCTCATTACCCTTACGGAACGCCTCTCCGCGGCGGTGCGGAGCGGGGAGGCGAATCTACCGCTTGCAGTGGAGCGTATTGACCTCATGGAGCTTCTGCGTACGTGCGTGGCGCTCTTTGAGCCGGCCAGGGCGCAGGTGGATGCAGAAATAGTGTTACCCAGCGTGGCCAATGGAGTGCTTTTTGTGGAGATGGATGGTGTCTATTTACGTAGCGTAGTGGATAATCTGATTGATAATGCGTTAAAGTACGGCGGGAAGGGTGTGCGCTTGACCATATCGGTGGAGCAGGGGGCCGCTGGTACGTCAATCGCTTTCAGCGATAATGGTAAGGGCGTGGCGCCAGAGCATGCGAAGCATCTATTTGATAGGTTCTACCGGGTACCCACAGGGAATCGCTTACCCGTGCGTGGGCTAGGGGTAGGGCTTTATTTCTGCCGAGAGGCGATGCGCGCCCATGGAGGCGATATCACGTTGGTGAGCGAGGTGTGTAAAGGGTGCTGTTTCACACTACTAATTCCTTCACATTGTGGAGAAGGCGACCATTCTTTACGTTGAGGACGAACCTACCCTAGCGCAGGTGGTGCGCGAGGGTCTCGGTTTTGCGGGGTACAGCGTGGCGCACTACGCGATGGCTGAGCCCGCGCTGCGCAGTTTAGCTACGCAGCGTGTAGATATCGCAGTGCTCGATGTGATGCTTCCCGATATGGATGGGTTTTCGCTTTGCCGCGCCATAAGGGCTCTTGACGCATCGTTGCCGATAGTTTTCCTCACGGCGCGCGTTGAGGTGGACGATCTCGTGGAGGGGTTTGCAGCGGGTGGCACCGACTATCTTCGTAAGCCCTTCAGCATGCAGGAGTTGGTGGTGCGTATTGAGAATCAGCTACGTTTGCGCAGCGCGGCGGCGCATGCTGCCCCAACGGGGGCAACCCCTATCGGCTGTTATCGCTACCTGCAGGAGCAGTACCTATTGGTGGCGCCATCGGGTGTATCGCATCGCCTTTCGCTCCGGGAGCACCAACTCCTCACCATGCTTTTGGGCGGCGCGGGGGCAGTCGTGCAGCGCCAGGAGATACTCATGGCCATTTGGGGCGACGATTCATTCTTTAACTCCCGCTCGCTCGATGTCTACGTGCGGAAGCTCCGCCAACTCTTTGAGGAGGATGCAGCCGTACAGATAGTTACCCTACGGGGGCGGGGATACCTAATGCGAACTGAGTGAGCCGTTTTTGAATCGTCTTTTAGAACAATTCTTCATTTAATTAGAATTTTTCTAACTTTGCTCCTGTAGTTCCTCGCATGGGGCGAGGGGCGTTTAATGTAGTTAATGTTATGAACAGTCAGAAAGAGCCTTGGATGGCATCGGCAGACTCCCCCTCGGAGTGTACCTCGTTTGCCGTAGGGCGCAAGCATACCGCCGATGGGTCGTGGATATATGCCCGTTCGGAGGATTGGCACGCCATGGAGGCAAAACGTTTTGAGATTTACCCATCCACCTCACAGGGCCCAGCACGTTTTGAGGCGTTGGATAGCCCTTTCAAGTGCGATTTACCCGCCGAGCGGCTCGGCTACACCGCTCTTGCGCCGTACAACCTCCCTGGCCATTGGGGCAGCGCGGGGTTTAATGCCGCGGGCGTGGGCATGAGCGCCACGGAGAGCATATTTTCCAACGAGAAGGCTCTCGCCGCCGACCCATTCGTCGCTGAGGGGCTCGCGGAGAATTCTGTGTTCAACGTGGTACTCCCCTACATCCATTCGGCACGTGGTGGGGCTGAATATCTTGGCTCCCTCATTGAAAAGTACGGCACGGCCGAGAGTTTCGGCATTGGGTTTATCGACAGCAAAGAGGTATGGTACCTTGAGTCTGCCGGTGGCCATCGGTGGATGGCGGCTCGTATACCCGACGATAAGTATTTTGTGACGGGCAACCAGGGGCGTCTGCGGGATTATGACCCCAACGACAAGAAAAACTACCTCGGCGCAGCTGACCTCATCGACTTCGCGGTGAAAAATGGATTGTGGGACGGCACGGCGGAAAAATTCGATTTTCACGAAGCCTACATGCGTGAGGCTCCGCTGGATCACACCTACAACTACCCCCGCGTGTGGGGCATTCAGGGGATGCTCAGCCCCGACATCAAGAATGATGTGACGAAAAATACCTTCCCGGTCTACGCTAGGGCAGAGCACGACATCACCCTTGACGATGTGCGGCGGGTGTTCCGCTTCCACTACAACGGCACGGAGCATGACCCCTATCTTAACTGCAACCCCAAGGAGGAGTACCGCCCTGTGTCAATATTCCGCACCACGCAGACGCATATCCTACAGGTGCGCCCCGAGCTACCCGCGGCCATAGGGTGCGTGAACTACGTTTGCCAGGGCATGGCGGCGCTGGGCGTTTTCCTGCCGCTCTATCAGGGGATACAATCGTTCCCCAAGCCCTACACGGTGGCTAATGGGCATTCAAGCGCCGACTCCGCCTACTGGATCTTCCGAAGGCCGCAGACGCTGGCGATGACCAACTTCAATCGCTACGCGAAGCTAGTGCAGGATACGTACGCTCGTCTAGAGCATGAAAACGATGCCCGCATGCGTGAGCTGGAAGAACAGTACCTTAAAATCTACAAGTCGCAACCCTACGCGGCGCAGGAGATGCTTCAAGCCTTCTCCGATGCCGTGCTGCTGCGGGCGTTAGAGGTGACTAATACGCTTGTAGAGGAGTTGTATTCCCGCATGGCATTGGACATCCATACGGAGTACAACTTCCATGGGGCATAAACGCGAAGTGGCGATTATCCTAGAAAAAGCGCCCCACGGCTATTGGCCGTGGGGCGCTTTTCGTTAGGTAGACCCCTTTCAAGGGAGGCTACAAATACTTTTTCCGATGAAGGTAGCGTTCGTACTGCGCGTCTCGGCTGTAGCCGAGCATGATTCCTAGGATAAAGTCTTGCTCATCGGAGAGGTTGGTTAGCTGCGTGATGTGAAAGAGCTTAATAATTTTTACGCATTTTGGAGCACCGAAATAGACGTTGAATCGGCAGGGCGACACGGGCTGCACGATGTAGTCAATCTGTTCACGGCGTAGGAGTGCTTCAGCGGCTTCCCGCTCGCTGTTTTTCATGGTGTGCAGCACGAGGTTTCGTAGTCCCTTCCGATACTCGTAGACATGGTGGCATAGAATGCGAAAATCTGTGGAGAGCATAACGGTTGCGTATTCCCCTTGCATGGCGGGAAGAAGGCCTTGCTTGCGGCTCTCTTTTTGAGAAGGGGTGCAATGGTCCTTGCATTCAGAGCAAGGACCATTGTGTGATTGGTGCGTTTCCATTACTGGAATTTCTCTTTTAGATGGGCCACCCAAGTGGTAATGCGCTCCGTGGTTTTGTCGGCCTGATTGTCGGCATCGAGAGCAAGACCCACGAACTCATCGTTGACCACGGCGATGGAGCTAGAGTATTCATAGCCATCGGGGTCCACTGCGCCAACGATGGTAGCCCCTTTGCCGTCTACGGCTTCGTAGAGATGCCCCATGCCGTCGCAGTAGGTGTCAGAGTAGCAGTTTTGGTCTCCCATCCCGAAGAGTGCGATGGTTTTCCCGCTGAGGTTAACCTTTTTGAGGTCATCGACAAACGATGACATGGAGTCCTCAAGGTCGCCCACTCCCCATGTTGAGGTGCCGAGAATAACGTTGTCGTACTCAGTCACCTTGCTCGCGGGGGTGCTGTCAACGTTGAAGAGGTCTGCACTATCGCCAAACGCCTGCTTGATCTCCTGTGCTGCGGCCTCTGTGTTGCCCGTTGCAGAGCCGTAGAAAATACCTATACGCTTCATTGTAGTAGAAAGATTTAATTTTGGTGCAAAGGTCATGCTAATAAAGGGGATTACTCCTCCTTATTTATAGTCATTTTACGGTTCGTTTTTTAGTAAAAAGGAGGAGTGGGCTAGCCGGTTATGGCTGTGTTAATCGCTTTAGTCGTTGGGGAAGCGTAGCAAATGCGGGGATCGCCCTTACCTTATGCCTTAGCGGCGCTACAGCGTTTCCTCCTGTAGGAGTAGGTCGATACCGCTCATGTTGGGCTGAAAGCCAAGCCTATCGGCGAAGGCCTGAAAGTACTCCTTAATTGCGGGGCGTGGGCGCTTAGGGTGAAATGCATTGCGTAGGTCTAATGCCTCTGCGGGAGGGTAGGCGTGGATGTACTCTTCGGTTTCTAAAATCTCCGTCCGTACGCCGAATCGGTCAAGCATAAAGCGGAGTAGGGCATCGTTTAGCTCCCATAGCGTTGGCCATTTGCATCGTAAAATGCGTTCTATTTCGGGGTAGTAGTGGATGAAGAAAGCGCTTTGCCCATAGCAGGATTGTATTGCTCCGAGGTGCTGCTCCACCCAGCGGGTGGCCCACGAAAGACCAACCTCTTTGATGGGAGTGTGCGTGCCGTGCGGGCGCACTACGGGTACCACCAAACGCTCCACACCGTTGGCTCCTACCACCTCCGCCCGGTTGCGGTACGACTGTTTCTGGTAGTTTTCATGCGCTTCCAGCAGTGCTACCCTCGCCTCGGCGATGGCCGCGATGTAGTCTATCGGCGGCAGATAGGCGGTAGTTAGCACAACGATTTGACTGCCCTCCATAGCGCGGCGCATTTCATTTAGAACAGGGCGATTAGCACCCATAGGAAGTGCGCCATCATCCCTGCGGTCACCCCGCCGGCGATTTGGGAAAGTATGGCGCGCCCTAGGCACTGCCGCATGCCGAGCGTGTCGTACATGGCGGTGTAGGTGCTGAGAAAGCCGCTCCAGCACATCCCAATGCCGGTGAAAACGGCCACCTCGTTGCCGGTGATGAATCCATTTTTCATAAATTCGGGTAGCAGCGATAGCGCAGCTCCCACTGACCCCAGCGAGGTGACTGGGAAAGCAATCAGCTCTGCGTGATAAAATCCAAAGAGCCAACGGAAAATAAAGCTCAGCTTTTCGGCTATCCACGTGAGGATGGGCACTCCCTCCCCCGCGAGTCCTTGGTAGCCCACGGCGGGATCCTTAGGCCCAAAGGTGGTGAGAATTACCAGCGTACTAATCACCAGCACCCCAGGAATTATCGCGAGCCCGAGGTCTACGCCTGACTTTCCCCCCTCCAGGATGGAGTTGAGAAATCGTTCAAAGAATGCCCCCTCGCTGCGAAACCCTATCTGCTCCTCGTCGGCGTGCTTTTCACGCTGTTGCTTCTCCTCATCGGTTAGTGCAGGAAACTCATTGCGGCAGAGGTGCTGCATTAGACGTGTGGCTACGATGCCCCCCGTGGCGGCCCCCACCACGCCCAGCATGGCGGCGTAGAAGTAGCCGAGGCTCGTCATGTAGGTCACCACGATGAGCCCCATGCCGAAGGCTGTGCCGAAGTTCGGCAGCGAGGCCAGCTCGCGGTCGGTGAAGTAGCTCCGGAAGTTCTTGTCGTGCGCGAGCGACATGATGGCGGGGTTGTCGCTCAGAAAGGTCATCACTGAGGCTAGTGCCGCCACGCCGGGAAGGTTGTAGAGCGGGCGCATCAATGGGCGGAGCACGTACTCTATGAGTCGCAGCACGCCAAACTCTATGCACAGCTTGGCTAAAGCTCCCGAAAGTACCGTGATGCTCATGATGAGAAAAACGGTGTTGGTGAGGAGGTCGTACGCCGTGGCCATCATGGAGTTCAACAGGTTGGCTGCACCCATACGCCATCCCAAAAAGCCGAAGAAAATGAATAGCCCCGCTAGAAAGATGAGTGCCTCCATACGCCGGCTGTGTAGAAATCCGGGGGCGTTCATCGTTCCCCTTGGCTTGGCTAGCTGCTGCGCAGCCCTAAATCGAAATCGCGGCGCCATACTCTTCCCGTTTTCTTTAGGTTAAGACGCTGCGAAGGTACTACTTTCCGCTATGTTTTAAAACGCTTGGCGCAATAAATTGTGACGAATGTAAAGTCTTATCTGTTTATCCACCTCCCCGTATGGATATATACCCTTTTTAGGCTACCTTCGCGCTGTCATTATTGCCAACGGATTCATGCCAACCATTTCTGTAATCATCCCAGTGTACAACACGGAGCGCTACCTGCACCGCTGCTTGGATAGCATAGTTAATCAAACCTATGGCGATTGGGAGGCACTCTGCGTTAACGATGGTAGTCCAGACGGAAGTCGCACCATTTTGCAGGAGTGCGCCGACAGGGATCAACGGTTTAAGATTATTGATAAACCTAACGGTGGACTATCTGACGCACGTAACGTTGGGCTTGATGCGGCTACTGGGGAGTACATCAACTTTGTTGACTCTGACGATCTAATCCATCCGCAAACCTTTGAAATCGCACTCGCACTGGTCCAACGCGATGGGAGCGATATCGTGACCTGGTACAAAGACCCCCTCTTCCGTCCGGTGCTGCGTATGAAGCATAGGTTAGGGGGAAATATTGACAACGCTTTACCGTGGAACATCAACAGAAAGTTCCAACTTGAAAAGGTGAAAAGCATTGTTACTGATAACGTTTTTGCCCATGCAACCGAGGAGTCTACCCTGCCTCTCAAGCATCCGATAAAACACTTCTACGCGTGGCGTCACCTCATACGTCGGGATTTCCATGGCAACATCCGCTTTGTGAAGGGCATACTCTACGAGGATTTTCCCTGGTGGAGCGAGGTGATGCTGCTAAACCCGCGGGTGACTATTACGCAGCTCCCCTTTTACTACTACTTCCCCAACCCCGCCTCCATTGACCTTGGGTCCACTGTGGCGCGTAAAATAAAGAACTGGCTTACAGGGCTTGAGTACGCATGGCGGCTCTACGAGGAACGAGCCACCGAGGAGCAGCGTGCGTTGTGGTCAAGGCAATGCAAGTGGAGCGTCATTAATCATGGCGTTGTGCGTAAAATGGGGCGAGTGGATGACGGAGCTCTTTTGCAGGATTTGCGAAAAGAGGTCGCTCGGCTGTGGCAGCTAGGCGTTTTCAGTGACCCTTTCGATAAAAAATCGCAGGGAGTGCAGCAACGCCTTGCGCGCTTCATGGACGAAAAGTAATTGCTGTACAGACCATGCCAACCGTTTCAGTCATTATCCCAATTTACAACACTGAGAAGTATCTACGCCGTTGCCTTGATAGCATAAACCATCAAACCTACCGCGATTGGGAGGCGCTCTGCGTTAACGATGGCAGCACGGACGGCAGCCGTGCCATTTTGCAGGAGTACGCCGACAGGGATCCGCGGTTTAAGATCATTGATAAACCAAACGGTGGCCTCTCCGATGCCCGCAACGCCGGGCTTGACGCGGCTATTGGGGAGTACATCAACTTTGTTGACTCTGACGATCTAATCCATCCGCAAACCTTTGAAATAGCCGTTGCGCTGGCCAAACGCGATGGGAGCGACATCGTGACGTGGTATAAGGATCCCCTTTTCCGCCCTACGCTATTCGTACGACATGCGTTAGGATTAAATATTGACAATGCGCTGCCGAGAGGTATAAAGCGTTGTTTTCAGTTGGAAAAGATTGATAGCTACGTCACCGATGATGCCATCGCCCATGCTGTGCAGGGTAAGGAGCAAGGGGTAACATTTCCTATCAAACGCTTTTACGTGTGGAGGCATTTGCTGCGGCGAAGCCTCGTGCAAAACGTGAAATTTGTGAAAGGACTTAACTTTGAGGACTTCCCATGGTGGAGCGAGGTGCTTCTCCTCAACCCAAGGGTTACCATCACCCAGCTCCCCTTTTACTACTATTTCCCAAATTTCAATTCTATTGACTTAGGATCTGTGCGTAGCCATAAAATGGATTGTTGGATTAGGGGGATAGAGCATACCTGGGTACTCTACCGAGAGAAAGCCACACAGTATCAGCAGGAACGTTGGGAAAAGCAATTGCTGTGGCCTATCATCAATGGGCAAATCGTTGGGAAAATGGTGACCCTTCGCGACGTGGAGGGAAAGGAGGTAGTAAGGAATGGGCTGAAACGGCTGTGGAGCCTGGGCGTTTTTACTGCACCCCCCGATAGGAAGTCGGCGAAATCGCAGCGTTTCATTGCGCGCTTCATCGGGGAGGAGTAAACAAGGTAGTCGGTAAAAGGGTTGTGACAATGGGAAAACGTATCGCCGCCATCACGATGGCTCGCAACGACAGCTTTTTTCTCTCGCGGTGGCTCCGCTACTACGCTGCCCAGCTGGGGGCGGACAATCTCTACGTGCTGCTCGACGGGCTAGAGCAGCGACTCCCCGATGCGGAAAGGTACCCCACTGTCAATGTAATCAACATGGAGCACCAAGCACTTCCCCGCACGAAAGGGGATAAGGCTAGAATCGCGCTAATCAATGCTGTTGCCAGCCAGCTGTTCTTTGAGAAGGGCTACGACCTGATTATTGGCACAGACTGCGATGAGTTCGTCATTGTGGACCCCGCGCTAAACCAATCCTTACCCGACTACCTTTCTTCCTGCGATATCCCGGTAGGACTTTCCCCGCTGGGGATCGATTTAGGGCAACGGATTCCGCAGGAGCAAGCGATCAATCCTGCGTTTTCCATCCTAGCCCAGCGGCGCTACGCAGTCGTCTCGCCCCGCTACACGAAGGTATCCATCAAGGCGATTCTCACCCCTTGGGGGAGCGGTTTCCATCGGCTGCGACGCTATGGCTTCACTATTGCCCAGGGGCTTTACCTTGTCCATATTGGAAATTGCGACCTTGAGCTGCTGAAAACCAAAATGCAGGATGGCACCCGCCTTGAAGGTGGGTGGACGAAGCACCTTGCGCGGCGCGCCAAAACAATAGCCGCCACTACCCGCTCGTTGCCTCGCCCTGCCGATGAGGTGTTCACGAGGGCGCGAAGGCGGTTTGAGCGTACGCGTCTCCCCTGGGCGCGAAAAAAACCGGCGCACATCGGTGCGCCGATTGTGGTGGAGCTACCGCAGCGCTTCGAGGAAATCTTTATTTAGCGGACGGAAATCGAACAAAAAGGCTCTTTTCTCCTTATTGAAGAGGAGAGGAATATAGTACAAAGCCATGGCTTTTTTTCTGAATGACACCGTTTTTGGTCCTATACATAGCCGCCGTTTAGGCTCTTCGCTCGGGGTGAATTTACTCCCCTCAATGAGTAAGTTCTGCAATTTCGACTGTATATACTGCGAGTGCGGGTGGACGAATAACGCGCCCCATCCCATCTTCCCTGCGCAGGAGGAGGTGGCAAAGCTTCTTTCTGAAAAGCTACAGACTCTGCATGCCGAGGGAAAGCCGCTCGATGTGATTACGTTCGCAGGGAATGGAGAACCCACGATACACCCGGATTTTCCTAAGATTATTGATGACACCCTGCGCGAGCGCGATAGGTATTATCCCAGCGCGAGGGTGGTGGTGCTGAGCAACGCCACGCAGCTGCACAAACCCAACGTGGTAGCGGCGTTGAAAAAGGTAGACAAGGCGGCGCTAAAGCTTGACTCCGCCTTTGATGCTACGGTGCAGCTCATCAACGGCCCGCACATGGGGGCAAACGTGGCGCGTACCGTGGAGCTGCTCAAGCAATTCAATGGAAAGTTTACGCTGCAGACGCTTTTTTTACGCGGGGAGTACAAGGGGCAGATTGTAGACAACACTACCGCCGAGGAGCTATCCGCATGGCTAAAGATTGTGGAGACGCTCAAGCCCCGAGAGGTCATGGTGTATACCATCGACCGCGCCACGCCTGCAGATACGCTAGAGAAAGTGCCCCTGGAGGAGCTACAGGCCATCGCACGGCGCGTGCAGGCGTTCGGCTGCGAAGCGGTGGTGGGCGGCTAAGCCTTGCCTTTATGCGCTTTTACGAGCTCGCGCGTCATAATGGCGAGCAGCGCATCCTTTTGGAAAGGTTTTGCGATGTAGGTGTCCATTCCTGCCTGGAGGCAGCGTTCACGGTCGCCGCGCAGCGCGTAGGCGGTCAACGCTATGATAGGAATATGCCCACTTCTTTTCTTCTCTAGCTGGCGAATGGCCTGAGTGGCCTCGTAGCCGTTTAGCACAGGCATTTGTACGTCCATAAGGATTATGTCGTACTCATTTTTCTTTACCATCTCAACCGCCTCCTGCCCATTTTCCGCCAGTGCTATGGAGCCTACTATGTTTTGCAGCGTGATCTTCATCACGCGGCGGTTGATGGCGTTATCCTCAACCACGAGGATTCGGGCCTCAGCCAGGAGCTTGCTGCCGCTAATGGTCGTTTCCTGCTCCTTTTTCTTAGCCACTTCCACCACGTCAACCCGTTGCCGCGACTTCGTGACCACGGTGAGTGGTATTGTAAATGAGGCTGCTACCCCATGCGCGGCGCGGCGTATGCGAAGGCTTCCTAGGAAAGCCTTCTGCTTGTCTCCGAATAGAGAGTCATCGCTAATGATTTGGGAAGATAAATTGCCGCATTCAAACTCCACCTTCACCAGAAGGCTCTCTCCGCGCGGAGCGCCCAAGATTAGGGTGTTCACCGTGAGCGGCTCATGCTGCATGAGATTGTCGTATATGATACCGCCTAGAATTCGCTCTATTGCTTGATCCACGTAGGCGGCATCTCCCTCCACGAGCGCTGGCACTGCGGGGTCGAAAGAAAAGGAGGGGGTGTCGTCCAGCCCTAGCGAGGCGAATTGCACCGTTACGTGTCCTCTTATCTTTGCGTGCAGGTTGAATTGCTCTGCAGTAGACGACTCGCTCGATAGGGCGCGGGTCACGAATAGGCTATTCACCATGTCGTTCAGCGCCACAATTGATTCGTCCAGCATTTCTCGCACTGCGTGTTGCTGCTTTTCATCAATGGGCTCTTCGTTCTTAAGGAGTTGCACTGCCCCTTGTAGGCTATTTAGCGATGTGCGTAGGCGGTAGAAAAGCGTTGCCACCGCATTAAGCATCTCTTTTTCGCTATCTACAGCATCGGGAAGAGTCTCTTTTTTATTCCAATCCCCAAATTGCATGAAAAGCATCGGGAGGCATAGCGTGGGTAGTAGAGTCACCAGTATCAGCGCAGTTTTCACGTCTATGGCGTTGAGGTCTATTCCCGTAATGTCAGTGGGTAGAGCCAGCGAGGTCACCATCGTGGCAATGTATAGCACTATCACGAGGGCGGTCCAGTAGGGAACGTAGTAGAGGAACATGGCCAGCGGGAGCGATGCGAGCCAAAAAAGTAATTCTTCTGAACCGTTGAGCGAGAAGAGCTGTAGTATCCCCGTCAAGGCGAGCACGATGTTCGTAAGGAGTAATCCGCGCGGTGTTACCACCTTTCGCTGCGCGTATACAAATAGTCCGTAGAAGAATAGCGCCGTGGCGAAGCATAGCATGGGCGACGCCACGAGGTGCGTGGCGAATGATAGGATTATTGCCCCGATCAGGAATAGTACGGCGAAAAAGACCGATACGTTTTTGCACAATGCCTGCTGCCTCTCTGTTGCCATTGGTACCCTCCGATTAATGGTGCGAAGTTATGTTTTTCCCTGCAATTTTCCCAATATTGCTTACCTCGCTTTTTGCGGGCGAACGTAAATATGCACAAAGTTGTCTACCTTCGCGCCGAATAAGGATATACGAACACTAAAGAAACTACTCAATGCGCATACATAGAGAGGGGCGTGCAACCATTTGGCTAATCATCGCGCTCATCGTGGGGGCGGCACTGCTTACCTATTTTGTTGTGAAATTCTTCGCCATTTTGGTGGTGGCATTGGTGGTTCTGCTTCTCTTCGTGATGTACTTCTTCCGTAGGAGTAAGCGCAGCGCGAATCATGATGGGCGAACCATCTGTTCTCCGTGCGATGGCCGAGTCGTGGCGGTGGAGCGGGTGGCGGAGCCCGAAATCTTTGGGGGACAGGAGCGGCTGCAAATCTCCGTATTCATGTCGGTGTGGAGCGTCCACATCAATTGGTATCCATGCGTGGGCACGGTGAGCTACGCCAAGCACCATAAGGGAAAATACCTCGTGGCGTGGCTGCCTAAATCGTCGACCGATAACGAGCGTTCGTCGGTGGTAATTGACCACCCCAGCGGCGAGCGTATTCTGATGCGGCAGGTGGCGGGGGCTGTGGCGCGCCGCATTGTTACCTACGCTACGCCTGGCGTGCAGGCCTCCATGGGGGAGGAGATGGGCTTTATCAAGTTCGGGTCCCGTGTGGATTTGTACTTGCCTACCAACGCCGAGGTGCATGTTACGGTGGGCGATAGGGTGCAGGGCGTTACCACCGCCTTGGCCTCCATTAAGTAGTCTACTGTATTTTCATCCTCTTTGGCCTTAGAATTCTGCCTGTGTCCCTGTGGGGGTGCAGAGAGAAATTGCCTTTTCTTGCCACTTTGTCATTTGTATTTGTTCTATTTTTCCTCTTTTACTGCCATTTATTGCGTCTTTTTCCGTACTTTCGTGCTGTTTAACTAGAGGGAAAGCGATGCGTGGCTGCGGGGGAGGCTTCCCTCAAAAAAGGAAAATAGACGATTATGGGGAATAAGATCCGGCTCATGCTTGGCGATGAGGCCATAGCGCAAGGAGCTATTGATGCGGGAATATCGGGGATGTATGCCTACCCAGGCACGCCGTCTACCGAAATTATGGAGTACATACAGGGTTCGCCAATTGCCGCCCAGCGGAACGTTCACCGCAGGTGGTCTGCCAATGAGAAAACTGCAATGGAGGCGGCTATTGGCATGAGTTACGCCGGCAAGCGGGCGCTCGTGGCTTTTAAGCACGTGGGGATGAACGTCGCGGCGGATGCCTTTGTCAACTCAGCCATCACGGGCGTAAATGGCGGCATCGTGGTGGTTTCTGCCGACGACCCCTCCATGCATAGCTCGCAGAACGAGCAGGACTCTCGGTTCTATGCAAAGTTTGCGATGATCCCCACCTTGGAGCCGTCCAGCCAACAGGAAGCCTACGAGATGGTCCAGTATGGCTTTGAACTCTCTGAGAAGGTTAACACGCCGGTGGTGCTGCGCATCACCACTCGCATGGCGCACTCCCGTGCAGGCGTGGCGCTTAGCGGCGTGCAGCGGGAGCAAAACGCAGTGAAGCTCCCCGAGAATCCCCGGCAGTATGTTCTGTTACCAGGCATTGCAAAGCAGAACTACAAACGTCTCCTCGCTACGCAGCCCACCATGGAGCAGCTCGCGGCGGAGTCAAAGTTTAATTGCCTGACGCTTGGCAAAAAGGAGGGGGTGGGTATCATCACCACGGGCATTGCCTATAACTATCTCATGGAGGCGCTCGGCGGCGAGCTGGGTGACTATTCGTTGCTGAAGCTCACGCACTACCCGGTGCCGCGCAGCCTTGTCAAGCAGCTGTACGACCACTGTTCACGCCTTGTGATTGTCGAAGAGGGTGCACCCTTCGTGGAGGAGCAGATACGGGGGGCTCTCAACCTTGGGAAGCCCATCGCGGGTAAGCTCGACGGTGCGTTGCCCCGCATGGGGGAACTCTCGCCCAATGATGTGGCGACGGCGCTGAATCATCACATGGCCGAGGGCGAGCCGGCGCCTGATTTCTTGATGCCGCGCCCCCCTGCGCTGTGCCCCGGGTGCGGCCACCGCGACGTGTACAATGCGCTTAACGAGGCGCTGCAGGAGTTCGGGACAGGGCGTGTGTTCGGCGACATCGGTTGCTACACGCTCGGTGCGCTGCCCCCATTCAATGGTATCAACGCCTGCGTAGACATGGGGGCCTCTGTCACCATGGCCAAAGGCGCCGCCGATGCAGGCCTCGTGCCGGCCGTGGCGATGATTGGCGACTCCACCTTTACCCATAGCGGCATGACGGGGCTGCTCGATGCCGTGAACGAGAATAGCCCCATTACGGTTATCATTTCCGATAATTCCACCACCGGCATGACGGGTGGGCAAGACTCGGCGGGGACCGGACGGCTCGTGGACATTTGCAAGGGTATTGGCGTTGACCCAGCCCACATTCGCACCATGGTGCCGCTCAAGAAGAACCATGAGTCCAATGTGGCCATCCTTCGCGAGGAGTTGGCGTATAAGGGACTTTCAGTCATCATCCCGCAGCGGGAGTGCATCCAAACGGCTGCCCGTAGGCAGCGTAAGCTGGCGGCTGAGAAAAAATCCAACGAGTAGTCCCACCATTTAAGGAGCAATGAATACTATGAATAGCAAAAGCATAAAGAAAACAGATATCATACTCGCGGGCGTGGGGGGACAGGGTATCCTTTCGGTGGCAGCCACCATCGGGGAGGCCGCGGTGAAGTGCAACCTCTACCTCAAGCAGGCAGAAACGCACGGCATGAGCCAGCGCGGCGGCGAGGTGCAGTCGCATCTGCGCATCTCGGAGCGTCCTATCGCATCCGACCTCATTCCGAGAGGCTCGGCGGACATTATCCTTTCCAGCGAGCCGATGGAGAGTCTGCGCTACCTCCCATTCCTTAACCCCGAGGGGTATATAATCACGAGCCGCAATAGCTTCGTGAACATCCCAAACTACCCCGATTTGGATAAAATCATCGCGCGCATTGAGACGTTCCCGCACCATGTGCTCATCGATGCCGATGGGCTGGCCAAGGAGGCGGGGTCGCTGCGGGCTTCCAACATGGTGATGCTGGGGGCGGCATCGCCGCTGCTCATCACCCCCTTCGAGGAGCTGGAGAATGGCATTCGTGCTCAGTTTGAGCGGAAGGGGAATGACGTGGTGGAGCTGAACCTCAAGGCTCTACGGGCAGGCCGCGACTTCGCGGAGAAGCATATTAAGGTGGCGCGCTAGCTAGCGCAGTTTGTTCTTTTAGCTATGCGCATAACCCTTGTGGGTACAGGCATTTCGCAGGGCGTCCCCGTGGTGGGATGCTCCTGCGCGGCCTGCTGCTCAAGCGATCCACACGATAGGCGGCTTCGTACGGCGGCCGTGGTAGAAAGCCAAAATACCCGTATCGCGATTGATATTGGGCCTGACTTCCGCCACCAAATGCTCTCCAACGGTTTCACGAAGCTTGATGCCGTTATCATCACCCACGAGCATAGCGACCACATCGCGG
The DNA here is from genome assembly GCA_938038735.1 of uncultured Bacteroidia bacterium. Lineage (GTDB taxonomy): Bacteria > Bacteroidota > Bacteroidia > Bacteroidales > CAJPTX01 > Bacteroides_D. The sequence continues at coordinate 88,902 of CALHSW010000053.1, forward strand.
GGCTGGATGACATTCGTCCATTCAACTGGACCACCGGCGGAAGCATCCCTTTCTACGCGGAACCGCGGGTAATCAAGGCTCTAACCACACGTTTCCCGTACGCATTTGTACCACCCGAAAAGCGTTACCCCGGCGCGCCGCAGGTTACCCCCTGTCCACTTTCCAAGGACCTTGCGCCTTTTTCTGTCAATCACCTCACTGTGCAGCCCATCCGGGTAGACCATGGGCCGTTACCCATCGTGGGGTACCGCATCGGCCCTTTTGCCTACATCACCGACTGCAACCATATCCCCGAAAGGAGTTTCCAGGAACTTGAAAATCTTGATACGCTGGTTATCAATGCACTGCGGATTGAGCCGCACCTCATGCATTTCAGCCTTTTTGAATCCCTAGAGGCCATCGCGCGCATTGCGCCGAGGCGGGCCGTGGTAACGCATATCAGCCACGAGATGGGGCTTGTGGCCCAGTGGAGCAACTTACTCCCTGACAACGTCTCCGCGGGCTACGACCACATGGTGCTGGACGTGGCGGACGAGTAGGTTTACTACACTCTTCCCCTCTCTACTGGTGCACCGCGTTCGCGGTGCATTTTTTATGCCTAGAGGCATACATTGCGCTCCTCGTTATAAACACAATCAGCTGAATTACAATTAGTATTGCTTCATTCTCCCTTCCCTCCTTTTCCCACCCCCTTACCATCAAACCCAATTATCGCCGGCAATAATTGGGTTTGATGGTAAGGGGGTGGCTGTTTTATGCTTGATTTTCAGTCGTTTGTGGATTTTCTGTTACTATGAGGTCGGAGGCCGGTTTTTGTTGCGATTCATGCAGCCCGAAGGGGCTATTCCGCCGTTTCAACACCCGCAATTGGCGGGGTTTGGAGCATTGCGTTTAGGCAAAGCGGTTGGCTGCGTAGAGAGTGGGCGGCGTGGTGGTGGGAGAGTATGACTATGCAAAAACCTTCCTGCGGGCGGAAGCGTAGCGGCTGCTAATTCCTGCGGATTTTGGCGGGGCGTTGTGTGCAGGCTACGGAGGAAGTTTGGCTAGCCACGCAGTGGCGGGTTCTGAGGGTGCTGCGAGGTAGAGGTGTATGCATGTTTGCTAGGGTCAGTCTTTCAGACTGTTTTGCCCCTTTGGGGCAAGGGCATCGGGGGTTTTCAAACCCCCGGCTATTCAAAGACCGTCCTGCGGACGGAAAACGCGGCGGCTACGCCGCGTTCTCTCAATGTGTAGCGGTTTTCTGAGTAATTGCATCCGACTGATTGTCTGCGGCTTGAATTGGTGCAGCAGGGCGTTGCGCAATTTGATAGCGTTTATCGGTCAGGCGTAAAACAGTCTCTAACGTAGGAGAAACCCGCATGAATTTGCATCGTAATGTAGCCCCGTCTGTGGAATGGTCTCTGAACAGGACCGCCCTATGCAGCCCTGCACGCCCCGCCACTCCTTAGCTTGCTGGGCTTCCCCGCACGATTCTCTAAATGCTCGCTGTAAACCTGCACGCAATGCCCGCAGGACTCGCATAAATTTTGCCGCAATGCAGCCTCGTCTGTGGAATGGTCTCTGAATAGGACCGCCCTATGCAGCCCTGCATGCTCGCCACTCCTTAGCTTACTAGGCTTCTCCGTATGCCCCCCCCCAAACGCTCGCCGTAACTTGCACGCAGTGTCCACAGAACCCGCATAAATTTTGCTGTAATGCAGCCCCGTCCGAAGGACGGTCTCTCAATAGC
>CALHSW010000054.1 GCA_938038735.1 uncultured Bacteroidia bacterium
AGGCCTCCAGCGTGGAGACCAGCAGGCTCTTGCCGAACCGCCGCGGCCGGCTCAGAAAGTAGAACCGCCCCTGCTTCACCAGCTGGTAAATCAGCGCCGTCTTATCCACGTAGACGGCCTTATCTGCGCGTAAATTCTCAAAGCTCTGCTCCCCTACTGGGTATACTATCGCCTGATCCATGCCATTGCCTCCTCGCTTCGTTCGCAGGGTAAAGGTAAGAAAAAGTTTTTATTTGATGAAGGGCAGGAGGCAAAATGCTCCGAGCTTTTACGGGCCAATGGGCTATGCGGGTCAGCCTGGCAGGCTGACTTGCCCTAGGGGAAAGGTCACCAGGAGGTTGCCCCCGCGGCTATTAAAAGACCGTCCAACGGACAGGGCGTGAAAAAACCGCCCCCCAATCAGCGACCGCTCGCGGCTCCCCTTCCGCAACCTCCAAAAATCAGTGAGGGCGACCCAACCAGATCGCCCTCAACTTTCTCAAATGCAAAACCGCTTCCTATCCTCCAAAATTATCGTAGTGGATCATGTCATCCTCCACGCCTAGATTCGCAAGCATTTTTTTCGCCGCTGCCGTCATAGGAGGCGGCCCGCATAGGTAGTACTCAACATCTTCTGGAGCCTCATGCTTGGAGAGATACTCATCATAAATCACTTGATGAATAAACCCTACCGAACCTGTCCAATTATCCTCTTTCAACGGATCTGACAACGCGATGTGGAATGTGAAATTCGGAAACTCCCGCGCTATCTCCTCAAAGTCCTCCTGATAGAAGATTTCCTGCTTCGACCTTGCGCCGTACCAGAACGACACCCGACGCTTCGTCTTCAACGTCTTGAACAGATGGAAGATATGCGACCGCATGGGCGCCATGCCCGCACCGCCACCGATAAACATCATCTCACCAGTGGTACCTTCCTCCAAAAAGAACTCTCCGAATGGTCCCGAAATATTCACCTTATCCCCCGGCTTGCGCGAGAATATGTACGAGGAACAAACGCCTGGATTTAGCTTTTGGAACCCGCCATTAACCCTATCAAAAGGAGGAGTCGCAATACGCACGTTCAGCATGATGATATTGCTCTCCGCGGGATGGTTCGCCATTGAGTAGGCACGATACGTAGGCTCTTCGTTAACCATCTTCAAATCCCACATCTTGAAGTGATCCCACGAAGGCTTAAACCTATCATCCACCTCTATGTCCTTGTAATCAACCGTAATCTTCGGCACATCAATCTGGATGTACCCGCCCGACTTGAAGTGCGCATGCTCATTCTCAGGAAGCCGCACCACGAACTCTTTAATGAATGTGGCAACACTCCTATTCGACACCACTTCGCACTCCCACTTCTTCACCCCCAGCACGCTTGCGGGTACCTTGAGCGACATATCGTCGCGCACCTTCACCTGGCACGCCAGCCTCCAATTATTCAGCTGCTCCTTGCGGGTAAAAAAGCCCGTCTCCGTGGGGAGGATAGCCCCACCGCCCGAAATCACCTGCAGCTTGCACGTGCCGCACGTACCGCCGCCCCCGCACGCCGAGGGCATCAGCACACCGTTAGAGGTAAGGGTACTCAGCAACGACCCACCCTTCGGCACCGTCAGCTTCTTCTCTCCATCATTTATCAACAGCTCCACATCGCCCGCCGGCACCAACTTCTTTCGGGCGTATAGCAACAAACCAACCAGTACCAACGTCACGATTAAGAAAACCGCAATCGCCGCAATCACCAGCAATCCATCTATCATTACTATTTCCATAATCAATACGACTTTCTTCTCTCACCCTACGTTTACTATCTCCATTGCCCTACAGCTGTATGCCCATGAACGACATGAAAGCCATCGCCATCAGGCCCGTCACGATAAAGGCAATACCTACGCCCCGTAGCGGCTTGGGTATATTGGAGTATGCCAACTTCTCCCGTATCGCCGCCAGCAGCACTATCGCAAAAAACCAACCTATTCCAGACCCCAATCCGTACACAGTGGCCTCCCCCACATGCGCAAAGCCCTTCTCCTGCATAAAGAGGGATCCGCCCAGAATGGCGCAGTTCACTGCGATTAGCGGCAAGAATATGCCCAAAGAGTTGTAAAGCGCAGGGGAAAACTTCTCCACCGCCATCTCCACCAGCTGCGTAAACGATGCTATAACCGCTATAAAAGTAATGAACGACAGGAAGCTCAGGTCCACCGTCGCGAAACGCTCCCCTAGCCACGACAGCGCGCCCGGCTGCAGCAAATATCGGTCAATCAGAAAGTTTAACGGCACCGTGATGGTCAACACAAAAATCACTGCCACCCCTAGCCCCGCAGATGTCTTCACCGTCTTCGACACGGCAAGGTAAGAACACATGCCGAGGAAGAATGCGAAAATCATGTTGTCCACAAAGATGGACCGCACAAAAATACTCAGTATATTCTCCATTGCTCTCTATTCCTCCCTACTAGATTTCGCCTCGCACAGCCCTACTTCTCCTCCATCAGTTCCTTATGCCGCGAACGCTGAATCCATATAATAACCCCAAGGATTATCAGCGCCATGGGCGGCATGATGAACAGCCCATTGTTCTCGTAAAAACCACCATTGCCTGCGTACCAGCTCTGGGGGATCACCTGGTAGCCCAGCAGCTGCCCCGAGCCGAACAGCTCGCGGAAGAAGGCCACTATCACCAGGATCATGCCGTAGCCTAGCCCATTGCCTAATCCATCTAGGAACGACGGCCATGGCTTATTCATCAACCCGAACGCCTCAATACGCCCCATAATGATACAGTTCGTGATGATGAGTCCCACAAACACCGATAGCTGCTTACTTACATCGGGCACGTATGCCTTCAGCAGCTCGTCAATTAGAATCACCAACGTGGCCACCACCACCAGCTGCACGATGATTCGTATTCGGTTCGGTATCGTGTTGCGCAGCAGCGACATCACGCAGTTTGCCACGGCCGTCACCACCATCACCGAAATCCCCATCACTATCGCCGGCTTTAGCTTCGCAGTCACCGCCAACGATGAGCATATGCCTAGTATCAGCACCGTCACGGGGTTCTTTAACCCCAGCGGCGCCTTTATCAAGGCCTTGTTGGCCTTTGAAAATAACGAACTACTCATTGATTACTCCTTTCCGCTGCTGCGCTATATATTGCCCATACACCGACAGCGACCCCTCTATCATGCGCTGCACGCCTTGGCTGGTCATCGTACCCCCCGTGATACCGTCCACCTGGTAGGGTCCCTGCGCCCCGCGCTTCACCACCGCTATCGACCTAAACGCACTCCCATCGTAGAGCTGCTTTCCTTTGAACTCATTGCTAAAGTGCTCCGTCTCTATCTCCGCGCCGAGCCCCGGCGTTTCGCCCTTATGGCTAAATGCCGCCCCGAAAACCGTATTTAAATCGTCATTCAGCGCCATGTAGCCCCATATAGGGCCCCACAGCCCCGAGCCCGCCATCGGAAAAATGTATTTCCTAGACCCATCATCAAGCTGCGCCACGAACACCGGGAATTTTCCATCGTTGCTCTTTGCCTGCTGCTTGAGCTGCTCGTCCATGCTCAGCTCAAAGGCCTCACCACTCGCCTGCGCCGCACCGGCATAGGTCACCACTAGCTCTTCCTTTATGTACTTCGCGTAGAGATCCCGCACGTAGGCCTTCTTATCCTTCTGGTTCTCCACCTCGCCCGTAACCCCTATCGCGGAGAGTATCTGCACCCGCTTCTCCGTCTTCTCATTCTCCAGCTGCGCTGGTCTTAGTGCCGTTGCAGCCACCGCCAAAAGCACCGCCACCACCACTATTAGCAGCGTGGAGTAAAGAAAAATATATGAATTACTATCCCTTTTCATGCCTTCCTCCTTTCTGCTCCATTTACGCTTTCACTGCCTCCGCGCTGCGCAGCGCCACCAGCTTCGCCCGCTTTCTACGCTGCTCTATGTTCCGCTTCACCACCAAATGGTCTATCAGCGGCGCCACGGCGTTCATCAGCAGTATGGAGAGCATCATCCCCTCTGGGTACGCGGGGTTAAGCACCCGCACCAGCACTGCAAACATCCCGATCAGCAGCCCATATATCCACTTCCCTACGCCTGTCTGCGCCGCCGTCACGGGGTCAGTTGCCATAAACACCGCACCGAACGCAAATCCTCCCATCACTAAGTGGTAGTAAAAGGGCAATCGCATGTACTCGTTGATGCCAACAGCGTTGAATATCAACCCCATCAGCGCACCGCCCGCAAACACAGAGAACATTATTCTAAAGCTCCCCACGCCCGTAACCAGCAGTATCAACGCCCCAACCAAGATCCATAGCGTGGAGGTCTCCCCGAACGAGCCCGGAATGTACCCCATAAACATGTCAAACATACTCGGCAGCTGGTTCGCCCCGGAGAATCCTTCGCCTGAGGCGGTCAGCAGCGGCGTCGCCCCGCTAAATCCATCCACCATCTGCACGCCTGGGGTGCTCATGCCGTGCACCCACACGCTGTCGCCCGACATGTACTTCGGGTAGGCAAAGAAGAGGAATGCACGCGCAATAAGCGCGGGGTTAAAGATATTCATCCCCGTGCCACCAAACACCTCCTTGGCGAACACCACGGAAAATGCGGTCGCCAACCCCACTATCCATAGGGGGGTATCAATGGGCAACACCATCGGGATTAGCAATCCCGTGGCCAAAAAGCCCTCGTTCACCTCGTGCCCACGCGCTTGCGCCACGCCGAACTCTATGCCCAACCCCACCACGTAGGTAACCACCAGCATCGGCAGCACCTGCAGGAAACCGTACCCAAATGCCGGCCAGAAGGTAATCGTCTCCCCCAGCATGCGGGCGTGCTGCAACCCCACATTGTACGCCCCAAATACGAACGCCGGCAGCAGTGCCACCAGCACCGTGCTGATCGTACGTTTCAAATCAACCGCATCGCGTATATGACTGCCACGCCGCGTCACCGTCGAGGGGGTATACAGAAACGTCTCGAACGCATCGAACGTTGAGTGTAGCTTTGCATACTTCCCGCCTGGCGAAAATCGCGGCTTTATGCGATCCAAATAGCTTCGTAATCCCATTGCCTACTTCTGCCTTTCTTTTCCTCGTCTAGTTCAACTCCCGCATTAGGTAGTCCAGCCCCTCGCGCACTATCGCCTGCGGCTCTATCTTTGATGTGCACACGAAGTCGCATAGCGCGAAGTCCTCCTCCGCCACCTCGTAGATCCCTAAATCCTCCATCTCCTCGATGTTGCGCGCCATGATGGCTTTAATCAAGCGCACCGGGTAGATATTCATCGGGAAGACCGACTCGTACTGCCCCGTCACGACATACGCCCGCACGCCCCCATGGAGATTGGTATCAATATCGTACTCTTTTCCCTTATTCAGGAACGCCGGGAAGAGCCGCGATGCGCTAAACTTCCCGAACCCAGGCGCCGCCCAGCCCATGAACTCATGGTGGTTCCCCTCGGGGATTACCGTCACCATTGTATCGTAGAAACTCAGGTAGCCGTCACGCCCCGCGTTACGCCCCGAAAGCACATTGCCGCTAATGTAACGGGCATTGACATCCTCAGCCACCTGCCCTTCCACCAGCTGCGCCACCGGCATGCCCACCATGCCGGTGTAGTACTTCGGCTTCGCCACGCACGCCCCCGCGAGCGCCACGATGCGCCGCGCATCGTAGTGCCCCTCTGAGAAAAGCCGACCGATTATCACCACGTCGAGCGGGTTCACCGTCCACACCACTTCGCCCTTCGCTATCGGATCGATGTGGTGGATCTGCACGCCCACGTTGCCCGCAGGGTGCGGCCCGCTCACCGTATGCAGCTTGACGTTCCTTGCCTCAGCAAACGCTTTCGCCGCGGGGTACTTCGCCCCCACGCAGAGGTGCACATCACCCTCGGTCAGCTTCGCCAGCGCATCAAGCCCCACCTGGAACGCCTCGCCCCCATCCTTAATAGAGAAATCGATATCGGGGGCCAGCGGCGCCGTCTCAAAGGCTGATATAAATATTGCACGCGGCGCAACATCTGGGTTTGCCACCACGTTGTACGGCCGCTGCCGCACGAACGGCCACACGCCGCCCGCCAGCATCCGCGTCAAAATCTCCTCCCGGCTCAGCGATGCCGGCAGCGCCGCACCATGCTCCTCATATTCTATTTCACCCTCGCCACGGGTCACCTCAACCCGCTCGATGCGCCGCCGCTCGCCGCGCACCACCGCCGTCACCGTCCCCGATACCGGCGAACAGTAGACGATCCTCGGATCCCGCTTGCTGTGGAACAGCGGGGTCCCCGCCTTCACCACATCGCCCTCGTGCGCCAGCAGCTTCGGCGTGAGCATCGGGAAATCTAAGGGCATCACTGCGTAGCGCGATGCCAACCCAATCCGCTCGTACACCTTCTCCGCCCTGCCACGAAGCCGTATGTCAAGCCCTTTTCGTATTTTTATATCTGCCATGCCTCAACACTCCTTGCTCCTTATGACGCGGCAAAGTTACCCATTTTTAAGCATCTAGCAAATCCGCCCATCTGCGTCCTTCTTCAAGCCACCCACCTCCTAAAAAAGAAGCTATTCCCTCCACGCCCCGCCATGCAACCCCCAACTGGCGCATAACTGGCACAAATCTTGTGAAAATACCTGTAACTTGATTCGATTGGCAATGAAACACACAGCTACCATACTGAACAGACGTGGATTCTCACTCATCCTAGCCCTGCTGCTACTGGGCGGGGGGATTGCGGCTGCCCAAGTGGGCATGTCCGCCGAGGATGCGCTTGCCGCCGGCAACGCCACCGCCCTCTCGCAGCTCTTCAATAGCACCGTGGAGATCCGCATCCTCGACGAGGAGAACGTCTACGCCAAGCAGCAGGCCGCCGTGGTGCTTGACTCTTTCTTCCGCAAGTACACCCCCTTTGGCTTCTCCGTGCAGCACCGCAACAACCGAGATAACAATAGTTTTCTCATCGGCACCCTCCGTTGCCAATCCGAATCGTTCCGGGTGTCCCTCTTTATGAAGGGTACGGGCGACTCGCAGCGAATCACCCAGATCACCATCGCAAAGGCTACAAACTTCTAGTTTTGCTTGCGCCACATTACGTCCCCCTGTAAGTTTCCAAAAGCGAAGGGAGGCGGCGCATACACCCAATCGTTCAAGTAGAGTCCAGGGCGCCTAACGCCTCAAGGAGTCTCCGCCTTTCATCATCTCCCCCCTATCTAGCCGCCCTCTAAAATCTATAGGGTCCATTGCGCTCGGGAGCTATACCGCCCAAAAGCGTACAGAATGAAGCATCCCGCTCCATACACGAATTCTATACCTCTGAAACGAGCCCCTGACCTCTACTAACCTTTCGCCGTTCTCCGACCCCAGGGGCTAAAGGCCAGTACAGCCGCTGCCAACCACCCAAGAATCCCCGATTTCTTCCTTCCAAACATCCACCAACTTCGGATCCCCTTCGCATCAAATTCGGATTTCTCCGGAGAAATCCGAATTTGATGCGAAGGGGGTATAAGGATGGGCAAAACGAGACCGCTCCAATTTAGACACCTATACACCTAAAAAGTAAAAGGATTCATGGCCAATCCCGCCACGAATCCTTTCCATCCTCTCTAAAAAATGGAACCGTCCCCAAAGGACGCTCCAAGCCACGCCTAACGCTGCTCTAGTCCTTTTGACACCACCCTATCCATCAACCTATCATGCGCCTCCCGCGGCACCCAATCCACCACCTGGCAGCTGAGGCACACGCCCAAAAGCAACGCTTGCTGCATACGCGGAAACAGCCTGTCGTAGAACCCCTTCCCATGCCCCAATCGGCCACCCGCAGCATCAAAGGCTACCCCCGGCACTACCACCACCTCAACCTCCTCCGGCGCAACGCTCGGCGTGCCGTGCGGCTCTAGAATGCCATACGGCGGCACCTCCCGCAGACACTGCCGCCCAGTGTACTCATGCAGTTCCAAATCATCGCCCACCACCTCCGGCAGCACAACCCTTTTGCCCTGCGCCACGCACGCCTCCACAAAATCATCCACCGGCAGCTCATTGGGCATCGCCCAGTAGGCCATTACGGTTGCAGCCGCTTGCACTTCAGCCATGGCTAGCAGCTCCCTGCATACCCACGCCCCCTCCGCTTGTCGTAATGCCACATCAAAATCGTCCAAACGCTGCCGTAGCACCCTTCGCAGTGCCCTTTTTTCCGATTTAATATCCCCTTCCTCTCGCATCTTCTTTCACTTGTAATTCTACCTTTTGCTCGCTTTTCGCATACGGCAAAGTTACCCCTTTTTAGCAGAAGGGCGCTCTGCAAAATACCCACAGCACATTTTTTGAAACCATCCGCTTGGCAGCACGCACTCTTTCAAAAAACCTTACTACCTTTGCAATGGGCATTTCGAAGGGAGCTGCCCGCCTTTAGTGAATAACCAATAAAACTTACATAATCAATGGAACCTTGGATTATCATCGTAGTTATTGCGGTCTGCCTCGCCCTGCTATGGGTGTTTTTCTACTTCGTACCGGTAGGGATGTGGTTCTCGGCGCTCGTTTCAGGCGTTCGCGTTTCGCTGCTGCAGCTCATCCTCATGCGCTGGCGACGCGTACCCCCCCGCGTGATCGTGCAGGCACTCATTGAAGGAACAAAGGCGGGCCTCACGCTCAATCGCAACGAGCTTGAGGCGCACTACCTCGCGGGCGGCGACGTGCCCAAAGTGGTGCATGCGCTCGTCTCCGCGCAAAAAGCAAATATCCCGCTCACTTTTCAAATGGCCACAGCCATCGACCTCGCGGGGCGAGATGTATACGAAGCGGTGCAGATGTCCGTGATTCCTCGGGTCATTAACACCCCGCCCGTAACTGCCGTAGCAAAAAATGGTATTCAGCTAATCGCCAAGGCGCGCGTCACCGTTAGGGCAAACATTAAGCAGCTCGTGGGCGGCGCAGGGGAGGAAACAGTCCTAGCACGCGTAGGGGAAGGTATCGTTTCGTCCATCGGCTCATCCGAGTCGCACGAGAAGGTACTTGAGAACCCGGACTCAATTTCTAAGCTCGTGCTAAGCAAGGGGCTTGACGCCGGCACAGCTTTTGAAATCCTTTCCATTGATATTGCGGACATTGACGTGGGTCGCAACATCGGCGCGGTACTCCAGATAGACCAGGCGAACGCCGATAAGAATATTGCGCAGGCGAAGGCTGAGGAGCGCAGGGCCATGGCGGTGGCTACAGAGCAAGAGATGCGCGCCAAGGCGCAAGAGATGCGCGCTAAGGTTATTGAGGCGGAGGCTGAGATACCGCTCGCTATGGCAGAAGCCCTTCGCAATGGAAATCTCGGCGTGATGGATTACTACAACATAAAGAACATCCAGGCCGACACGTTGATGCGGGAGGAGATTGCAGGGCAGTCGCCCATCAGCACAAAACCTAACACTAACGACACGAAGAAGTAGCCGTTTAACATTACTGCTACAGAAAGCATGGTAAGAATAGCCGTTGCGGTAACATGCCGCAACGGCTATTCTATATCTACTCTCTCCGGTTCATGCGTAAGCCCTACACCTAGTCGCCACGGCTGCGCTGCCATCCGCAGGGACAGTACCAAAGCATGACTCTTTGCCATTTAACCGATCGTACAGTGGGAGTCAAACGCAATCACCCGCACCATTGGCGGTGCGCTGCGATACGCATAGCCTGAAGGGTAGGTGTATAATAATCGACAATACATTGAACATCTTTGGCCTCAATGGCCATATCGACAGACCCACACGCAGTGGCATGAACTTTGAAACGAACAGAGGGTACGCAATTGTATACATAATTGGAGGAAGGAACTATGAATGCTTGGACACCATGGATTATATTTGGAGCTATAGCCCTGCTGAGCTACCTCGTGCAGCTAAACTTGAAGAGAAAGTTTGCGAAATACTCTAAAGTCCCACTCGCAAATGGTATGACAGGGCGAGATATAGCCACTGCCATGCTGCGGGAGGAGGGCATTGGCGGGGTACGTGTCACCAGCACGCGGGGCTACCTGACCGACCACTATAACCCTAAAAATAGAACGGTGAATCTAAGCGAGGCGGTGTATAGCGAGAACAGTATAGCCGCTGCGGCCGTTGCAGCGCACGAGTGCGGGCACGCAGTGCAGCACGCTCGCACCTACGCCCCTTTGGCCATGCGCTCGGCGTTGGTGCCGGTGGTATCGTTCGCGTCAAGATGGGTGCAATGGGTCATACTAGCCGGAATAATACTTCTGCAAGTATTTCCCTTCCTGCTGTTTGCTGGCATAGTGCTTTTCGCACTCACTACGCTCTTTAGCTTCATCACGCTGCCGGTAGAAATTAACGCCAGCAAGCGCGCCATAGCATGGCTGCACGACTCGAACGTAATAGAACCCGCCAATCAGGGCATGGCAGAAGAGGCCCTACGCGCAGCGGCGTATACGTACGTAGTAGCGGCACTGGGATCATTAGCCACACTGTTCTACTACATTATGATCTACTCGAACCGCCAGCGCTAGGCAGAGAAGACGCACCCACCGACCTATTCCAACCGCAACGGCTGTATAGGTCGGTGGGTGCGATTTTTATGTAGCTATGACCGTTCGCATTGAGGCATCCCTCGTAGCTGCGTTCGCCTCTGAATGCAGCGGAACCAAAATGGGAGTGCCATCTATTAGGGTCTAACCGTTACTCTCCTATAATGCCCCCATCGCAGCGCGCACCCTTAGCTCAAGTAGCAGGATGACCGTGGGGCTTTAAATCTCCGGTCGCTGCGCGCTGGGTGCACCAATCTTAAAGGTTGATCCTAGCTCACTTCGTCCATCTGCCCCTACTCAAACCTGCACTAATGTACACGCCCCTGCACCCCCAAGCGTAGCGATATAAACCGTCCACGTGACAGATATCACATAAAAAATGGAGTGGAAGTTGCGATGGCAACTTCCACTCCTATAAATCGGGAGGAGGCCCACCACGGGCTTAGTGTAACACTAGCCCCCTCCTCCCAAAATCGTCTGCTCCTACTCGGCAGCGTCAAAGGGGATTACCTTCGACACCTGTTCTATACGACTAGAAAATAGGTCGCTAAGCTCGGAACGTATCCCCTTGAAGAAGGTCTTAACCTCTTTCCCCTTCATCTTCTTATCACGACCGCTCACCCGCTGCATCACCTCCTCAACCTTATCCACGGTATCCGTGTAGATTCCCACTATCTCGTCCGCATGCGCCTCGTCTTTCACCGTAGCTAACGCCACGTGGCACAAGAATCCTAACTCCGTGAAGGAATTATCAATCTCTTTCTTCAGTTCCTTTATACTTGCCATTGAGAATACCCCTTAAAAGCTGGCGCAAAGGTACACTTTTTCAAGAGACTTAAACAAGTGGAAAAGGAAAAATTGCATTCAATCAACTGGAGCAAAAAAGTAAACAAACTGAAATTCAATTGGATACAACTACGAAAATCCTTTCAGTTTCTTCAAAATCTAACAGTTGCATTGCTTCAGCGTAACGTTTTGTCTGCCTGCGATACCTTGGCTTCGTACTCCAGCAAGCAACGTTTTACACCTCCCCCGGGGCTGTATCCCCCCAGTGCCCCATTGGCCGCCACCACCCGATGGCATGGTACGAACCAAAATATTCGATTCCGCTTCAACGCCTGCCCTACGGCCTGCGCACAGCTACACCCTATGCTGCGCCCCAGCGCTGAATAGCTCACCACATTTCCACAGGGGATGCGCATCACCGCTTTCCACACGCTGCATTGAAATTCCGTACCACGTAGCAATAGGTACGGAGCAGCCGCCATGGCATCGCTACGCGTCATGGCAACTAGCTGACGCAGCGAATCGTTTTCCGCCCCACTCCACGCAGATTGCCAAAAGGTGTCAATGATAAGCCCCTGCTCCACCTCGCACAGCAACCACAGCGAGGCTATGCGTACCGCTCCGAACCCATCCCTTAAATCAAGCATGCGCAGCGCGACGGGTCAACCACCAATAAACGAGACCCACAAAAATCGCCCCACCAACGATATTCCCCAACGTAGCGGGCAATAGGTTATTTAGCACAAACTGCCCCACCGTCACGTTCGCACCTTCAAACATCCCCGCGGGTATAAAAAACATGTTGGCGATGGAGTGCTCAAAGCCCATGGTTACGAAGGCCATAACCGGTATCCACAGTCCAAACATGCGTCCCATAGCCGTTCTGCTCGCCGTGCCGAGCCACACCGCTAAACAGACAAACCAATTGGCCCCTACACCTCGTAAAAAGGCCTCGCCGAACGGCAACGACACCTTTTTCTCCGCCATTGCCATTATGGCCTCTTTCCATGGCGAGACTGCCAAAAGCCCAGGAAGATGGACGAAAAAGTACACGAAAAAAAGAGCACCGATAAAGTTACCCAAGTACACCGCCAACCAGTTTTTCAAGAAGTACCACCGGGGTATTTCGCCCCGCATCGTCGCGGGGATTAGCGTGGCGTTATTGCCTGTAAAGAGTTCTGCACCAAGAAAAACCACTAGTATAAGCCCCAGAGGAAAAAAGGCTCCCGAAAGAAGGCGAGACAGTATCGGATTCCCCTCCGTTGCCCCCGGGAACCCATACCCTACCAATACGGACAGCACGCCCCCCATCGCAATATATACCCCCGCAAGCATCGCCGCTACCCATACCTTCATCCACGAACGTTGCACTTTGGTGCGAGCACCCTGAACTGTTGCATCAACTACCTCTTCTAGGTTCTTTATATAATCCATCCAACTGTATTGTTAACGTTTATTTACCGAATCATTTCTGCACATACACCATTGCGTCCCGCAAAGGCATCACCGTTCCTCGCTCCCCATTAGCGCACTCTATACGCACGCTCGGCGTTCCCAAATAGTAAACTTCGCACGGCTCAATAAAGTTCACAATTAGAGAGTCGGACGCATTCACCTCTGCTCCCAGCATACGCCCACACTTTACATTCGCTCGTAGGGTGTGCAAATCCCTTGCGCACAGCCATTGCGCCCCGTACATCGAAGCGTACAGCTCCCGCGCCTCTCCTCCCAATTCTATTTTCCCATAGCAATCGTAACACCACACCCCAACCCAAGCGAACTTTCCCTCTACACATACATCTCCTGCAAACTCCACGCACGACAACGACATCGACTGCCCCATCCCTACATCTTTCGCCGTTAGCTGACGCCCTCCCTTTAAATGGAACTCCCGCGGGGGTGGTCCCTCTATGACCACTTTAAATCTCCGAGCCACACGCCCCAATTTCTTCCTTGCCCTGTCTACAATCGTAAGCGTATCAGCTCTCGCTTCCACCTCCACATTACGAAGCTTTTCCTCTACTCCTACCAACGTTGCCGTATACACCGAGTCCTTAGCCAACGCGTAGAATACTTCATAGTCCCCAATGAACTTAAATACCGTTACATTTTGTGAAAATCGTACCGTATGCTCCCCCTCTTTACCTTCCACGCCGAGCCACTCGCACGATGCCGCTACACAGGCCACCGCCAACATGCAGAGTACGCACGTAAAAGCTCTTCCCCAAGCGCAGCTCTTAGTACCTCTCATCCCCTTTTGACGATGCGCTGAATACCTCAACCAAATCTACACCTATCCCGAAGGCAATATGGTTCGCACGCACCTTTTTTGACACCATCGACACAAACGGCTGGCACCACGAAGTTACCTTGTAGCGAAGACCCAAACGTATGGCAAAACGAGGATCTTCTGAAAGCGTTTGGTAAACGTTATAGCCCAACATTACCTCTGGCATGAGTCTGCCTAAATGCAATCTTACCCCTGCGAATACGCTAACCGTAGGCATTTTCCATATGGGTTGGCATGGCAAATTTCCAGCAGCAGACTCACGCTGAAGGCTGAAATCCCAGTACACATCCCCTAGTACGCCTATAGTTACCCACGGTGCCACCTCGTAGAAGTAGCTTACCGCCAGGGAGTACAGCGGATACTTCTTACCATTTGGTAACCCCCGCTCAACAATGCTACCCGCAGCATCTAGCGTCAATGAATGGTGCAAAGGCAACGATGCCGGCCAACGGGGTTGGTACTCTCGCACCGGACACATCGCCTGCGACACCGACAGCGTTAGGAATAGGTAGTTAAGCCCTGAATTTGGCATCTGAATACCTCCGTTTGACATGTGGACGTAATCGCCCGCGACCCCAAACGTTGTACCTCCCGCCATCCGCCAGGATAATGCGAGCTGCGCCTCGATATACACATTAACCAAAGACCCTACCCCCGAATTATACCCCAATGCACCCTGCGTATAGTGCTTCGGAATAAACCCCAAGCCCACTCCGACATTGCTAGAAATTCGTAACCATGGACAACGAAGAAAGTAGAACCGATAGGCGGGATATAGGCAATGGGCATACCCTAATGCCCTATCAGACCCCAAGCGAATGAAGCGGTACGAAAAAGAGAGCGCAGGGAAACCGAGGTGCGAAGCCCAGCGTGACGTGGGCAAGGCATCGCGCCCCACGCTTACAGACACGCTCCACGGCACCTCCTCCAATAGCGGGAGCATACGCTCCTTTGCCACGATCGCCCATCCCCTTGATGCCGAGAAACCAATATGCCAAGAACTTGTTGAACCCCCTACATTAGGGCATTCGCTGCACACCACCACGCCATCGCTTTTTTCACCCTCCGCCACCTGCGCAACGACATTTCCTCCCGCGCTTAAACACACTACCAAACACCCCAAAAAACATCGCAACGCAACGCCCCTTTCCTCGCCGCTCACTAAGCGATGCATGCTAACACCAACAATTCAACCTCAGTCTCCGAAGCTAATACCTATACCGCGCGCGGTATTAATCAAATAGCAATTGGGATCTACCAAATTGGGCTGCATCACAGCCTCCACGAGGGGAACCGAAATGATATTAGGATGTCGGTAAGCCACCATTTCCCCAAAACGCCCTTCTAGGACCATTTCAAAAGCTTTCACACCGAACTGCGTTGCCAGCACCCTATCGTACGCCACAGGCACACCCCCTCGCTGCAAATGGCCAAGCACTGTCTCACGCATATCTGACTCAAAGCCTATCGCTTTCAAATCATGCACCAGCTTGTGCGCTACGCCCCCTAATCGTAGATTCTCATACCCCACCTCTTCGCTCTTTGCCGATGTAATATCTCCGCCCTTCGGCTTCGCCCCCTCGGCGATAACAATAATTGCATGCCCCTTGCCGCGCTCGAAACGTTGCTCCAAACGCGCCTTCACCTTGTTCACATCGTACGGAATCTCGGGGATTAAACATACCTCTGCCCCCCCGGCAACGGCAGCATGCAACGCTATCCAACCTGCATTGCGCCCCATCACCTCAAGCACGAGCACACGATTGTGGGATGCCGCCGTCGTTACCAGCTTGTCTACAGCCTCCGTTGCAATCTGAACTGCTGTTTGAAAACCGAAGGTGAAATCGGTAGATGACAAATCGTTGTCAATCGTCTTGGGTACCCCGATTATATTCAACCCCTTCTCGTACAGCGCTTGGCTGATACGCTGCGATCCATCTCCTCCGATGCTTATCACGGCATCCACGCCGAGATACTGCAGCTTCCGCAGCATCTCATCGCTACGATCCACCGTGGTCCACGTCCCATCGGGTTGCTTTATTGGCCAGGCAAAGGGGCCTCCTTTGTTCGTTGTCCCGATTATCGTGCCGCCCCGCACATGGATGCCTGACACCGCCTGTTCGTCAAGCACCTTTATTTCCGTGGGCTCGCGGAGTATACCATTGTACGACTCTATACTCCCTACAACCTCCCAGCTGCGCTCCTGCGCTGCCCGGCGCACTATCGCACGTATAACAGCGTTAAGCCCCGGACAATCTCCGCCACCTGTGGCGACCAAAACTCGCTTCATCCGATCAGACTATTGAAATCCTATCGACGTAAACAAACTAGCCACTGCCACGCCTCAACAAACAAGCCTCTCGTGCTAATGGAGAACCGTCACATGGGTTCCACCGTAGGCTGGACACGGGGTCTTCTTGCTACCCGAACACGACGCAAACGCAAAGACACCAACAATGAGCAGCAACGTCACCACCACCTGCACCTTATACCTCTTTTTCATAAGAACTATCTCTCTTTCTAACCTCCTACCCTATGCCGTCAAATCTACGCGCAAAGGTAATACTAAAAAGCGTAACCAACACCCCCACGCACTACAACCTCAATATACGTTAATCCACAAAAAATGTTTCTATTTCTTTCATAGCCGCCGCTTGTTGCACGCTAGATACATATAGCCTACCAACCAACACACCGAAACATCGATACGGAGTACGTTCGCAGACCCCCACATAGGGACGACACCTACAAATAAATCCACCGCAAAAAAAACGCAGGTCCATTATCTAGACCTGCGTTAACCCAATCCTCGTGCGGGTAGGGGGACTCGAACCCTCACGCCTTTCGGCACAAGATCCTAAGTCTTGCGCGGCTACCAATTACGCCATACCCGCCGCTGCCCCGCTGTTGTCCTACCAGGGTTCGAACCTGGACTCTTCTGATCCAGAGTCAGACGTGTTGCCAATTACACTATAGGACACCTACCTTGGAAACCGAGCGCAAAGTTACGAACTTTTTATGAATCCACAAGCCCCCCGCAAAAAACATCATACGCTCCCCGCTGGGACACCCCACAAAAGCTCACCTCCGCTACTCCGATCGGCTAACCAACATCACCTGCTTCGCGGCAATATCATTTCCGTTTTTCCCTGGTCCGATTGAGAACTCCACCTCGTCCCCTACCTCTAGCTCGGCAATTCCAACGCCAAGCAAATCCCGGTAGTAGAAGAATAGATTCGCAGGGCTATGCTCTATAAAGCCGTAGCCACTCTTGCTAATCAGATTCACTATCCTCGCCCTGTACCGCGGCTGCATCAACTCTTCTGGCGCGATTTCGTCTTGCCTATTCAGCTCTCGGTCGCGCATGTTTCCCCGCCTGTGAGAAAAGTCCGGAAGATCAATCCTTCCCACCACCTTCGGCCCCACAAGCTCGCCATAGCCCACCCCCATAGGGTAATCGTCAGACTCCATCCCGTCGTCAGGGCCTTCGTCGTCATACCCATCCGGATCATCGTCACAGGGCTCTGCCTCCCCCGAATCAGGCATGAACAAGCCCTCTATGACCGAATCGTCCTTTGACAACCCCTCACGAATGAGGGTTTCAACATCCAATGCGTACGAAACCTCCATCAGTAAATCAGATGAGGTACGCGTTGAGACTTGCCTCCCCGACTCGTCTCGGTAGTCAAACTCCCAGTTTAAAACCATCACACGTACTCCCAGCGTACTGAGTTTTCGTATCAGTGGCACGTACTCCCCATCGCTAGACACGAGTACCACCACATCGAGCTTATACCGCAACGCCCGCTCATACGCCTCCAACGCCAGCCACACATCAATACCTTTCTCCTCCTTACGCCCCATCCGGGTACGTAACGGCAAGTAGTGCGTCTCTATGCCAACCGACATTAGCACATCGTCAAACACCCGATCATTGTAGAGCTGCTTGCATCGATGGCTGGCATCCTGGGCACTTAAACGCCCCCTGAAGTAATGCCCCGTCACCACTCTACATGACTCTTCGCGAACGCCTTCCGCCTGCGCCACAGCGTGACACAAGAACTTGTGAAAGCCCGGCAACGACAAACGCCTCCGTACATCGCTGTAGTAGCTATAATAGTTACTTACATGCAAAAAGTAATTACCATCGTAAAAGACTCCTATCTTGGTAATGTCCATCTTTTTAATTTTACTTTTTACCTCCTAATACACATTCTACAGAAATTAATCGCAAATTTAACCATTTATTCTACATTGCAATCAGCAAGCGACTATATGTAATCAATCTGAAATACGCACGCGTAGCAAAAACCTTGCATTTCCCCTGTGCGACTGCGCTGAAAGGATTCCTTCTCACCCCAATAGCACACAGTTTTTTCTCTACCAATACAGGGTGCTCCGCTATAATACACTTAGAGCTGTAGAAACAGCCCCACCAAAACGGGGCAAAGTATGGTCATGAATACCCCATGGTACACAGATACGACTGCGTACTTGCTTCCGCTAGCCCGCACAACGAACGGTAGCGTGGTGTCCATACTCGTCGCCCCTGCTGAACATATCGGAGCCAACGGACCGAACCACCTCGCGAAGGGCCCAGCCAGCAGTATGGATAGAACCTCTCTACATATATTCAATATCAGCGCCACGCTCCCCAGCATCGCACCATGCGACACAGGCCTCACCGTCTCGCCTATCAGCACGCTAGAAAGGCTATAGTATCCATACCCAGCACCAATCGCGCTAATCTCTCCAAAGGCAAACCCCTTAAGCACCAGGTAGGCAACTGTACTTCCAATGAATGTGCCAACCACAGTCGCAAGCGGGAGCAACAACAGTTTCGGACTCAAGTGGCGTATCGTAGAGAGCGATGCCTTGTCACTCCCCACAGAGAACCCGACGACCACCATCAAACCATACAGAAGATACGACGCAACGTCTGCCCCTTCCATCCACTCTTGCGGCGTTTCCATTACAACGCCCGCCACTACCCCAACAGCAAACACCAAGAGGTAGCTCACACTGCCAAGTAGGGCTTTCCCTATGCCGCCCCCACCCTCGCTGCTCGCGCGTTCCCCACGGTGCAAAACCTTGCCGAATAGCCATCCCATCACCACGCTGCCCGCTATGCAGCACACAGATACAAAAACGGACTGCAACCCCAAGGTGCCTAGCTTCGCAATCAACTCTTTATCAAGCCCTAGCTCCATGCCCAACGTGAAAAGCAGCATGTACACCAGCACAGAGGTGCATACGCTTACCACCCGATTCACAGCCCTATCGCTCGGTGCAAGATACCCGAGCAAAAAGCCTAGAACCATCAGCCCTATAAGTATCGCTACCGTTAGCATAGCCTACTCACATTGCGTCCATCGTGCTGCATTGTGCTACCGCCATAATGGGGAACCGTAGACACCGTCACGCACCAGCTGCGCTATTTTACTCTCCACCTCCACCTTATCGCCCGGATATGTCACACCGCACCACCCCGTACCGCCGGGTAGCACCTCGCAGCGAACGCCTACACCCAATCCGCGCATTACCGCGCTCGGTAAATAGCACTCTTTCGCAATGTACTCCACTTGAGGCTGGGCAAAAAAGCTACTCAGCTCTTGATCCAAACGCTGTACGAACGGCAGCGTAAAGCCCCAACAGTTCATTGACACCACTGCATCGCTCGCCAACTCCTCTGCTGTTCCCCCACCCCTATCAATCACTCTATCCCCTTCTCGGGCAATCTTTGTATGCTCCTGGATAGCTTCCAAGAGACCATGCGAATCAACCGTACAAACCCCCCGAGACACCGTGCCAGCCTCGGTTAGCGTTGCCCCCAAAGCGTAACCCACAAGGCAATACTGCTCCTCTCCCTTCCCCCGCCACTCGTTCAACCGACTCCCTAACGCTGCGAACGCCTCCCGTCCGTAGAAATCATCGGCATTAATCACAGCAAACGGCGCATCTATGTACTTCTGGGCACACCACACTGCATGCGCAGTACCCCAAGGCTTCGCCCGTTCTGCCGGAACAGCAACCCCAGCAGGAACATCCTCAACGCCCTGGTACGCCACTTCGTAGCGCATCGTTGAAGGAAAGCGCGATGCAAGCTCTTTTTCAAATTTCTCTTCCATTTCTCGGCGAATCACAAATACCACCTTTTGGAAACCGCTTCGCAGCGCATCGTAGACCGAATACTCAAGTATTGACTCCCCGCTCGGCCCAACCCCTTCAAACTGCTTCAACCCTCCATACCGACTCCCCATTCCCGCCGCCAGCACTACCAGTACTGGCCCTTTCCCCATCTCCTTGCTCTGCATACCTTTCTCCACTCCCTTTTTACACTACTTCTATGTACTCCGAATCACGTTCAACCGCCACATACCCCGCCCGTGCCACCAACTCCCTAAATTCTTGAACCGAGGCCTTGGGCTGCTGCTCCTCCGCTCCAGCCATTGAATATATTCTCGTTGAGTCGTCTATCGTCCCATCCATATCATCTGCACCAAACGAAAGCGACAGCTCCATGTTCTCTTTACCCAACATCGGCCAGTAGGCCTTGATATGTGGAAAATTATCCAAGTAGAGCGCGCTCACTGCGTAGGTGCGTAGGACCTCAACGAGCGGCACCTCCCCTCGTGACGACATGTCGTTCCCTTGGGCTCTGTATTTCAATGGTATAAAGCTATTGAATCCATGCGTCTCGTCCTGTAGCCTTCGCAAGCGATCCAAATGGTCGATACGTTCCTGCCGACTCTCTACGTGCCCAAAAAGCATCGTGGCATTCGACCGCCCCCCCAGCCCATGCCACGTCCTATGCAGCGCTAGCCACTCCGCCCCGCTGCACTTCTCGGGACAGACCTCTCGACGCACTCGCTCAGAAAATATCTCCGCCCCCCCGCCGGGTATTGAATTCAACCCTGCCGCACGCAACCGCTCTAACCCTTCGCTATACGACACCCCATCACGCTGAAAAGCCGCAATGAGTTCTACTGCCGAAAACGCCTTGATATGCACTTTGGGCGCATTCCTTCGCACCTCCCGCACAATCGCTTCCAACTCTGCCACGCCCCAACCAGGGTACGCCCCACCGGTCACATGGATCTCGGTTACACCGCCATCCGCCGCAGCCTTCGCCTGCCTCCCTACCTCTTCTAAAGAGAGATGCCAACTTCCCTCGCTACCCTCCTCGCGCCGGTACGAGCAGAACTTGCATTTATAGCAACACACATTCGTCGGCTCAATGTGCCGATTCCGATTGTAGAATGCTTTTTGTCCATTTCGCCCTAAACGAGCCCACGTTGCCGCAAGCGCCAAAACGCCCAAACTCGCCTCCTCCAGCAGCACCTCACCTTCGTTAGGCTGAACCCGCACTCCGCCCAGCACATGCAGCAATGCGCCCTGCACCCTCTGACTCTCCGCGGCTAGCTGTCCCCTAAGTAAACGTTCCTTCAGGGCTCTAACTACCTCTACTGCCTCCACCTCTGCATCCCACTATTTTGCTCCATTCGCCGCTCCCATCCACCCCAGCCCATCAGATGGAATACAATCTCCTAGAAGCTCTCGTAGTCAGAATCGCTCGCCGTGCCGCCCATCGACATGTCTATAATTACGCCGCCCTTCTTAGAGGGTTTAGCCTCCTCCACCTTGGGCTGCGCAGTAACCGGTTTCGGGGCCTCTGCTCCTGCTGTCACGCTTTGGGTCGGCTTAGCCTCAACCGAACCGCTTGCCGCTGGCGCAGGCGTAACTGGAGCTGCGGGCGCAGGCTTCATAGCTGCGCTTGATGGTGTGCTAACGCTCGTCCTCTTTGGCTCTACTTTCGGCTTCGCTACCGCCGCCGTCTTGAGCTTTGCTTGCAACGTGGATGAACCCGTAGGCTTCAAGCCTCCGCTCGCTGGCTTCACAGCTTTGCTTCCCGCAGCTGCCGCCACGCTCGGCACTTTCCGCTCCGTAGCGCCAACGCTGCTCCCCGGCTTAGCTGTCTTGACAGACGGAACAGACTTGCTTCCCGCCGTCACGCTCGGCGCAGCTTCAGAAGACCTACCCACCTTGCTTTCAGTGGTCACGCTCGGCTTACTGCGCTGCACAACAGCCGTTCCACCTTGCCCCTGCTCTACCCTAAAGTACGAAATCACCTCCTGCAGCTCATGCGAAAGCCCAGACAGTTTATCAGCCTCCTGCGCCAACTTGTCGCTCGCTGAGGCATTAGCCTGCGACACATTGTTCAACAGCTGCAGCGCATTATTCACTTGCTCTGCCCCATTGCGCTGCTCCATGCTAGATGTTGCAACCTCCTGAGATAGCTGCACGCTCTTCTCTACCCCTGGGCGAATCTCTGACAACGACTTATTCGCCTGCTCGGTCACCTTCACCGCCTGATTCACGAGCCCAACCACCTCCTCAGCCGCTGTTCCACTCCGCTCCGCCAGCTTTCGAACCTCCGCCGCCACCACGGCGAAGCCTCTACCATGCTCGCCAGCTCGCGCCGCCTCTACAGCTGCGTTCAATGCTAGTATGTTCGTTTGATCCGCAATCTCGCTCACGATGGCTATCTTATTCGCGATCTCGGTCACCGCCACCTCGGTCTCGTGGCCTCGATCCAGCACGTCCTTTAGCACAGTGGACACATTCATGGCCACCGTCTCCGACTGCTGCGCATTCTCCGCATTCTGGTCTATGTTCGCCGCCATCTCTTCCATTGCGCTCGACACCTCCTCCGACGACGACGCCTGTGAATTCGCACCCTCCGCAATCTGTCGCGACGACACATTGACAGACCTACTCGCCCCCAACACCCTGCTCGAACTTGATTCTACCGACGATATCAATTCCCGCAACTTCTCGCGCACCTCCTGCGTCAAGCGAACCATCTTCCCCGTCTCATCCACGCTCTCCCGCTGCCGTGCCGTGAATTGCACTTCCGTAATCAAATCGCCATCTTTGATGTAGCGCAGCTGGTTCACCACCAAATCCATCGCGCGGCTCACCCGCATCCCGATACGTACCACAATTATCACAGATACCAGTACCAGCACGAAGAAGCTCAACAACAAGGATACCGCCAGCAGCTTCATCACTGCGCTAGCCCCTCTCGTTGCGCTCTCCGAAACCCGGTCAAGATGCTGCCGCACCGATTCTACTCCCGCTACCACCTCCTGATCCAACCCCGACCGCTGCTTATACGCCTCTGAAAGGTCCCGCAGCTGAGCTGCGTATTGTCCCAGCGTTACTCCTAAGCCCTGCATGTCCCCAGGTAGCAATACACGCGCCTTGTCAATCAGCTCAGCACTTATATCCAAATCGCTCACATCTCCGCTCACCACGCTCCGCAGCAAAATTTTACTCGCCTTTGAGAACTCATCCATCCACGCCGTCCCCATCTCCGTCTCTGAATGGCGTTCAATCACCGCAAATACATTCTCAAGCAACGCGGTAAACCGCTCATGCTGCTCCTTCTCTAGCTGCAACGCCTTCCGCATGCTCTCACCCGTTTCCACCAAGCATCGATTCCCCTCCTGCGCAATCCGCACTATCTCACCATCGCCGCCCAACCATTGCTTCATTGCCTCGTAAACCTGCTGCGACTCCGCCTGCATGCTATCAATTGCCTTTGTCACCCGGTCGTACTGCGTCTCCTCATGCATCAAGTAGTACTGCTGCATCATATTGTAGCTCTTCTCGGTATTCCGCTCCTGCATCACAAGCCCCTCAAACATGGGTAACACCTCGTGGCGCATTCGTTGCATTCCCACATAGCCTAATACGAATGGAATCCCGAACAGTATGGCCAACACCACCAACCAAAACATCAACTGATTCCGTAACGACTTTTTTACAAATGAAAACATAATTGCTACCTTTAACAATTGCAACCCTTACACTCTCTGTAGTACGACTATTTACAAAAAATGTTTCTTCTATACGCTTAGCCATCCACCTTCCTGTAGCTCAGCACAGCCCATGTTGATATCACCACGCAGTACACCGATAGTTTCCACAGCGGACCTATCGCATCGGTAAACGTTGCGCCACGCAGGTAAAACATCCGCATCGCATCGGTGTAGTACGTCAACGGATTCATGTACGCTATCGCCTGTGCCCAACCAGGCATTGAGTATATCGGAGTAAATAGACCGCTCAGCAGTACCAGTATCAGCACGAAAAACATCATCAAAAACATCGCCTGCTGCATGGTGCGCGAATAGTTCGATACAATCATCCCGAGCGAGGTCAGCGTGAAAATGAATATGATGGAGATAACCACCAGCCCTCGTATGCTCCCGTTCGGCACCAGCCCGTACATTAACCATAAAACCAACACACCTATGAGCAGTATGTTTAGCCCGATAATCCAATAGGGAATCACTTTCGACAATATAAAATCAAAGCGACGCACCGGGGTCACATTGATCTGCTGTATCGTGCCCGCCTCCTTCTCCTGCACGATGTTGAGTGCGGGCAGCACCCCGCACACCAGCGCCGTCAGCAGCACGATGAAGGCTGGAAGCATGTAGGTTTTGTAGTCCATCTTCTCGTTGAAGCGGAAGGTCGGCCGCACCACCACGGGCTGCTGCCCCATCGCACCGCGCCAGTCCTCTTGCAGTAAATCATCGCTATAGCTACGCAGCAGTGCCATCATATAGTTGGCAGCAAGCTGCCCCTGCGTCCCATCCACCGCATTCGCCGCCATAAATACGCTCGCCGTGCCGCCTTGCCCTATCAACTCATCAAAATCGCGCGGCAGCTCCAAAGTCAAGTCTATCCGCCCCTCATCCACCAGCCCATTCGCCTCCGCGTACGAATCAAGCTCTATAAAAGTACCCACGTACGGCGACACTCGTACCTTCGATTTTAACCGCTGGGCGCACTCCCCTCGGCTGTGATCCACCACCGCAACCCGTATGTCCTTTAGATCGAACGTCACCGCCCACGGCAGTATCAGCAGCACGAGAATCGGGAACCCGATGATCATCATCAAGAGCACCCTGTTGCGGAACGTCTGCTTAAACTCTTTTTCCAGCAAGTAACCCAGCACCATTACCCTGCCCCTCCCTTTAGCCCAAACGGGGCTTCAACTTAATCATACTTAGCCCTAGAGTCGTAGCCGTCATGGCGGCTAGCACCACGTGGTGCAGCCATATCGCCGACCACGAAGCCCCCTGGATCATCACCTTACGCATCCCATCAACGTACCACGTCCCCGGCACCAGCTGCGCCAACCACTGCATGAGCCGCGGCATGCTACTGATCGGGAACATCATACCCGAAAGAAGCAGCGTTGGGGTCATCATCCCTATTCCCGCTATGATTATCGCCGCCGCCTGATTCGGCGATATCGTTGATACAAAAAGCCCCACGGACAGCGCCACGACTATGTATAGCACCGACAGCGTGAAGAGCGGCAGAAGACTCCCACGGATTGGCACCTTGAGCGCAAAGTAGGAGAGCAGGAGCGTCATAATAAGTATAACAAACGATAGCAGCAGGTAGGGTATCATCTTCGCCAATAGCATCGTGCCCGACTTCATCGGCGAGGCCAGCAGCACCTCCAGCGTGCCGCGCTCCCGCTCGCGCACTATCGACACCGAGGTCATTATGCTACAGATTATAATCAGCACCAGCCCGATGATTCCAGGCACAAAGTTGTACGTTGACTCCAACGCCGGATTGTATAGCATCCGGGTTTGCACATCAACCCCATACGGCTGCCCCGCACCCCCAAACTGCTCCTGCAGCAGCCCGCCAAGCACGCTCTGCACGTAGCCCGCCGCGATGCTCGCCACGTTGGGATTGCTCGCATCCACCAGCAACTGCACGGCGGCCTGATCTCCGGCCATCATCCGCTGGTAAAAGTAGGGGGCAATGACCACCACCAGCTCTAACTCCCCGCGCCGCATGCGATCATCCACATCGGAGAGGTCTGTCACGCCGCGCACTGGGGCGAACGATGGGCTCTGCAGCACCGACTCTGTTAAACGCTTAGAAAGCACATCGTGCGACTGATCAACCACCGCAACCCGTAGGTTCTTCACCTCCGTATTCAGCGCAAAACCGAACAGCAACACCTGCACCACCGGCATCCCCAGCAGAATGAGTATCGTGCGCAAATCCCGCAGAATGTGCAGAAGCTCCTTCAGTACAAATGCTATGAATATACGCATCGTCCGCCTTTACTCCTTTCGCTGCGCATCGCGCGCCAACGCTTTAAACACCGCATCCATCGACTCCACCCTGTAGGTCGCCTTCAGGGCCTGCGGCGTATCTAACGCCCGTATCTGCCCATCCACCATAATCGACACCCTATCGCAATACTCCGACTCATCCATGTAGTGGGTCGTAACAAAAACTGTAATCCCGCGGCTCGCCGCTGCGTATATCAACTCCCAGAAGCGGCGCCGCATTATAGGATTTACCCCTCCCGTGGGCTCATCCAAAAAAACAATCTCGGGATCGTGGAAAATCGCCACCGAAAACGCCAACTTCTGCTTCCAGCCCAACGGTAATGATTTAACGAGGGTGTTCTCATGCTCCGAGAAATTCAGCTCCTGCAGCAACGCTTTACGTTTCGCCGCTATTTCTTTTCGCTTCATGCCGTAGATCCCCGCAAAAAGCTGTATGTTCTCCTTCACCGTCAAATCTTCGTAGAGCGAAAACTTCTGCATCATGTACCCTATGCGGCTCTTTATCTTTTCATGCTCGGTCAGTATGTCCATGCCCGCCACGAAACCCGCTCCCTCCGTTGGCTTTATGATACCGCTCAACATCTTCATCGCCGTCGTTTTCCCAGCGCCGTTCGCACCCAGAAAGCCAAACACCTCCCCTCGGTACACCGAGAAGCTAATGTGGTCAACAGCCGTAAACTTCCCGTATCGCTTGGTGAGTCCCTCCATGCGTATCACCTCATCGGCTGGACCGTTCCACCCCCCTCGTCTGGCAATCTCTTTCTCCATTACGCACCCTCCCCTGCAAACGCCATAAAGCTATCTTCTACGCTCGGTTCAATCGGTTTCACCACCACAGCGTCATACCCCGCTTTGGCCAACTCATTCTCAAATGTAGCCTGATCCACGCTGGGCCGAAGCGTCACGTGGTGCGTATCGCCGAAGGCTATTGCCCGTTTGACGATTGGCAGTTTTGACACCGTCTTGAGCAATTCGCTCATATTCTTCCCCGAAACGCTAAATAGCGGATCGGTATGCCTTGCGCGAATCCCCTCGGGCGTATCAACCATAAACAGTTGCCCCTCTCGCATCAGGGCCACCCGATCGCATAGGCTCGCCTCATCCATATACGCCGTCGACACTACTATCGTCACCCCGCTATTCCTAGCCAGCCGGCGTAGACTCACCCACAGCTCGCCGCGCGATACGGGGTCAACCCCGGTGGTCGGTTCATCGAGCAGCAGCAGCAACGGCGCGTGGATCAATGCGCAGCACAGTGCCAACTTCTGTTTCATTCCGCCCGAAAGCGCGCTCGCCTTCCGCTCTCTAAAGGGTGCTATCTGCGCGTAGATATCTTGTATGAGCTTAAAATTGTCGCGTATCCGCGTATTAAAGAGCGTAGCGAAAAACCGTAAGTTCTCACCCACGCTTAGGTCGGGATACAACGAAAAGACCCCAGGCATATAGCCTATATGCTGCCGAATCTTCCTGTAATCCCTCACCAAATCCCACCCATTTATAGTTGCACTTCCCCCATTCGGCATCAGCAGCGTAGCGATCAAACGAATCAGGGTGGTTTTCCCCGCCCCATCGGCACCTATCAAGCCGAACACCTCCCCGCGGGTCACGGAGAAGCTCACCCCTTCATCGGGTCCCCCCACTCCGTCCCGCCGGCCAGGGCTAAAATTCTTCCACAAACCCTCTACGCGGACCATTACATCGCCCATCACGCTGCTCTCCTAGTACGTCAAGCGCACCTCTCCATACATCCCTATCTTGAGCAAACCATCGTTCGCCACGGCCACCTTCACGGCGTACATCAGATTCTCCCGCTCGTCCTTTGTCTGCACGGTCTTCGGCGTGAATTCGGCCTTTGGCGATATCCAACGCACCACCCCGCCGTAGCTCGCCATCTCCCCCTTGCCGCGATCTACGTAGACCTGCACGCTGTCGCCCAGCTTCATTTGCGTCAATGCGGAGTACGGCACGTAGGCCCGCAGCGTCATCGTGTCGAGTTGCCCCACCTTGAACAGCGGTCGCCCCGCCACGGCCAGCTCGCCACGCGCGATGAAACTCTGCAAAATCACCCCATCTATCGGGCTGCGCAGCACGCACTTCGCAATGGCATCCTCTAGCTGCGCCACCTGTATCTCTAGCGCCGAGCTTTGAGCCCCCACCTGACTATTCCCCTTGGCTATCTGCGATTGCGCCGCGCGCTTCTGGCTCTCCACTATTGCGATCTGCGCATCCACATCGTCAAGCTGCTTCTGATTGGCCGCATTAGCCTGCACCAAGCGCAACGTTCGTTCCCGCTCGCTGCGCAGTTTCGTTAGCTGCTGCTCCAATGCAGCCGTCTGCGTTTCCACATCGGTTGCTGACAGGCGCACCCCGCGCACGTTCTGCAGCAACGACAGCTTTTGCAGGTAGAGCTGCGTGGAGTCTATCACCCCTACCACTTCCCCCGCAGCCACCTCGTAGCCCTCTTGCCCGCTCCACGACAGCACCCTCCCGTTCGCCTCCGCCGACACCAGCACCTCATCTGCCTCAAACGCTCCCGTCGCCACGTAGTGTTCCTCTTTATTCTTGCAGCCCAGCAGCAGCAGAGCGCCAAGCGTTAGTATTACAAACCACCCTTTCATCTCCGTCACCTCCATTGCTCTCATTTTCTAGCCTCGTGCGCCACCATACGCGACAATTTGTACGCACTCTTCAAACGTTCTACGCCATGCGTTGTTTTATCCTGCTCCGCCATCTGCGACTCACGCACAGCCTCCAAAAGTTCAAGCACCGTCGCCGTGCCATTCTCTACCTGCGTCTCCTTCGTTGACACTATCTTTTTGCGCAGAGCGATAATCTGCTCGTCCTCCGCGAGAATCTTATCGTACTTATCGAGCTGTGCCCGCTGCGACTCTCCCTGCGAGCGCAGCGTCCGCTGCATAGACTCCACGCCGATCTGATACGACTGGCTTCGCAAACGGCTTGACCGCCGCATCTGCTGGTAATCGTATAGCGACCCAAAATTCCATGCGAACTGCACCCCTGCGTAGTAGTACCAACGAAATTTATCTTCCAGCATGTTTAGTCCGGGGTTGCCCCAGCCGCCCCGGAAAAAGAGGAATAGCGTTGGGTAGAGCTTCACGTTCACAGCCCGTACGTTCTCATCGGCAAGCCGCACCTGCGCATGGAGCAGATCCATCTCGGGCGAGCTGTATTCCAGCCCGCGCTGCTGAACGCCATCCGGCACGGTTGGCACCTCCAGCTCCCGCCCCTGCACCGGCGCATCGATGAGCGCCTCGAGGGCCCTCGCCGCGGCTTCCTGCGCCGCCTCTAGCTCCACCCGTCCCTGCGTGGCACGGTGCTGTTCCACCTCCACCAAACCGACATCGGTCGTGCTAGCCACCCCATTCGCCACGCACGCTTGCACGCGCTGTAGCTGCCGCTCCAGCTCCTTCTCCAGAAGCTCGTGCACCGCCAGCCGCCTATCGATAAGCAACAGCGTGAAGTAGAGGTCGTCTACCTGGCTATGAAGCCTCTCCAGCTGCACCCGCACCTGCTGCACGCCCACCTCGCTCTCCGCCTGCACGATTCGAGCCTTGGCACTATTGCCACCGCCATCCCACACCACCTGCGTCACATCGGCGTAAAGCTGGTACTGATCCTTTCGGGGCACCGGCACGTTAATATCCACCTTGAACGGCAAGTCCGATAGGTCCAAATCCACCTTCGTCACATCGCTTTGGTAGGTAGCCTTTCCGCCCACAGAGAGCTGCGGCACATATGCCATCAGCGTACTCTTGCGGTGGTCCTCCGCCGCCCTCCGAATCATTCCCTCTTGCCTAGTGAGGGGGTAACCTGAATCAATCATGGCATGGCACGCCTCCAACGACAGTGCCTGTCCCCGAGCACCACCCACCCCTAGCAGCAGCAACTGCAACGCTAACAGCACGCTACCGATACTCCACTTCACCGTAGCCAAACTATTTTCTACTCCTCTTACCATCATCTTTCTCTCCGCTTCACGCCCTGCCAAACGCCTACCTCCGCCACCACCGGGGAACGTAGCCCCGCTATGCCACTCCCCACCATCTCGCTCCCAACCGTACGCACCAAGGGCACCGGCAACGGTGCTGGTAACGGTGCGAAACTAAAACCCTGCTCCCGCAGCAACTGCAATGCCCGCGGCAAGGCGTAGCGCAACTTAACCTCTGTTTTGTAGCTATCATGGAACGCCAACACATCCCCGCTCCGCACCCCCTCAGTGGAAAAACGAAACACATCCCACGGCGACACCCTGCAGCTATAGTCCATGCTCAACCGGCTCCACAGCACTACCTCGTAGCCCAGCGCCTGCAACGCTCGTACCTGCGGCATAGTCATACGCCCATAGGGAGGCCTAAATAGTCTCGTCTGCTGCAGCAGCGGCGCGGCCAACAGGACATCGCGCACGTAGCTCCCTACCGACTTTCCGTACCCCGCCACATGCGAATAGGTGTGATTCCCCACTGCATGACCCTCGCGCACCATCCGCGCAATCAACCAGGGGTAACGCTCCGCATTATGCCCTATGCAGAAGAACGTTGCTTTCGCCCCGGCGCATTTGAGTACATCAAGCACCCACTCCGTCACGCCAGGCGTTGGCCCATCGTCAAAGGTCAGGTAAATCTCGCCACGCCCATTCGGCACGCTCCACGTAAACTGCGGAAGCATGCGCTGAAACCACCGCGGCGGTGTCAAATTCTTTATAGTCATTCCCCTTCCCTTCGCTTATCCTCCCCACGTAGCTCATTTCTCTCGTTCCAAAACCGCATCAATGGCCGCCTGCGCCTCGCTATCTTTAGCCCCCTCCGCCAACATCCGCAGCTTGTCGAGGAAGAAGCGCGCTAACCCTATCTCTACTGACGAAACCCCGCGTAGCCCCGGTTTCAAGGTACGCTCAAAAGCCAGCGTCTCCATGTGTTCCTTGGCGCAGTCCATCAAAGCCGCATGCGCTTTTTCCCTATCGCCCAATTCGTACAACAGCGCCACGAGGCTGAGCCATTCGTCACCCCATCCTACCACCCTTGGCGGTAGCACTTCAAAGACCCTATCAATCAGAGCTTTTGCCTTCTCCGACTTCCCATCCGCATACATCGCCTGCGCCGTTTCGGCAAAGGCCGCAACGTACAGCGGGAGCATCCGACGGCAGGTCTCATCGATGTACACCTTCTCATCGGTTATCCCCCGGAAGCTATACGCCTCCATCAAGTCGTGCCACGACCCTGCTGTATCCACCATCGGCAAACCGGGGGCATGCGTCACCGGCATCACCGCCTGCACCAGCCCGCGGCGCGCAAAGTGACGATTTAGTCCCCACATCATATCCTCCGGCATCATAGGCGAGAAGTAGAGCGGCCGCTCCCAATTATTGCCATTAATCAACCCATACACCAAGAACCCATTACGGTACAGGCTCCCTTCCGGCAATTTGTATACTATCGTACCGCCCAAATCCTCCGTGAACTGCGCAGGGTAGGTCGCCTTCACGCGCTGCACATCATAATTCTGATACAGCTCGGTAGACGGGATGAAGGAAGTCGCCCCCTCTCCCGCATACTGGCTCGGTATTTTGGTTCGCGGGTCATCGCTCAGCACAAAGCCCATTGCTTCCTCAATCGCAATGGGGCGATTGACCACATCCTCTACCATCACCCTATCGTTGACCCCTTCCCAGTACTTCTCCCTTGGCACGCCGAAGGGCAATGGGGCGCTCTCGTACGCGGCCCGCGCCATAACATCAGCATACCAATCACCCGAAAGGTACGTCAAGTTGCATATTCTAGCATCCGTACGGTACTTTTCTGCTTCCAGCGCGTACCACAGCGGGAAGGTATCGTTATCGGCGTAGGTGAAAAGAATCCCGTGAGGACCCACCGAGCTCAGCATGTTCCTGGCAAAATCCACCGAGACGTACCGACCGCTGCGGTCGTGATCATCCCAATTCTCAATCGCCATCAGCACCGGCACGCCCGCCATCGCTACTACGAACGACAGCCCCGCGGCCACCTCGACACGCACCATCCTGCCCAGCAAGCGGCTCAGCCCCATCACGCCCAGCCCCACCCATATCGCGAATGCGTAGAAGCTCCCCGCGTACGAGTAGTCGCGCTCGCGCGGCTCGTACGGCTTTTGGTTAAGGTATAGCACAATGGCTATACCCGTCATCACGAAGAGGCACAGCACTACCCCGGCATGCTTTGGATTCCGCCGGAAATGGTACAGCAACCCCACAAACCCAAACAGCAACGGCAGCATGAAGTAACGGTTATGCCCTTTATTGTTGCGGTAAATCTCCGGCAGCTGCGACTGGTCGCCTAGGCGGGGATTATCAATGAAGGGCAGTCCCGAAACCCAATTGCCCCGGTACAAATCACGCCCGTAGGGCTGGTAATCATTCTGCCGCCCGCTGAAATTCCACATGAAGTACCGCCAATACATGTGGTGCAGCTGGTACTTGAAGAGGAACTGCAGATTCTCCCCGAAAGTGGGTATCTGTAGCGTTTCGGCCTCCCCCTTGCGGTTACGCACCTCAACCGGCCTTCCCTTGATGTTCACCCACTCCTTATAGCCTCGCACATGCGACGGCATGGAGCTCCACATCCGTGGGAAGATTGTTACCATGCGGTCATCGTACACGTAATCGTACTTATCCTTCACCTTGACATACTTACCGTTCCGCGGTGCGTACATCGCGCCCGACACCTTCACGTCCACCGGCACGGAGTTGTAGTAGGGCCCCGTGATCAACGGCCTGTCGCCGTACTGCTCCCGATTGAGGTAAGAGCGCAGCGAGAAGAGATTTTCCGCCCCGTTTTGATCCAGCGTGGGGTCCGCCTTGGAGCGGATAACAATCACCGCATAGGTGCTGTACCCCAGCAGGAGCATCGCCACGCAGAGAAACGCCATATTGGCGTAATGCCGCTTACGCTTCTGCGTGCGCAGTATACCCCACACGAGCGCCCCGCCGAGAAGCAAGGCAAACACCGCCGCCCCAGTCCAATACGGCGCACCAAAGCTATTCGTGAAAAGTAAATCAGTGTATGCCGCCAGCACTACGAGCCCCTGTATCACCCCATAAAGCACCACCAGCAGAATCGCTGCGCCTAGCAGCAGCGACTTTATCAACCCCCACCAGCTAAACGGATATCTCTTGAAGTAGTATATCAACACTATCGCGGGAATGGCGAGCAGGTTGAGCAGATGCACCCCTATCGACAGCCCCATGAGCAGCGCTATAAACACCAACCACCGCATCGCATGCGGCTCATCAGCCTCATTCTCCCACTTGAGCACCGCCCAAAACACCAGCGCCGTGAAGAGCGATGAGAGCGCGTACACCTCTCCCTCCACCGCGGAGAACCAAAACGTATCGGTGAACGTATAGCACAGCGCCCCCACGACCCCAGCCCCCACAATCTCCATCACCTCTTTCATCCCCAACGAACCATCGTCGCGCACCGCTACCATGCGATACGCAAAATGCGCTATGGTCCAGTAGAGGAACATTATCGTTGCGCCGCTCGCCAATGCCGACATCGTATTGGCTAGCACCCCGATGCTCTCCGGCGTAGGGGCAAACATCGTGAACATACGCATCAGCAGCATGAAGAACGGTGCTCCGGGGGGGTGCCCCACCATGATTCCATTCGCGCATGCGATGAACTCGCCGCAATCCCAGAAGCTCCCCGTGGGCTCCATGGTGAGCAGGTACACCACGCTCGCCACCACGAAGAGAGCCCACCCCGCAATGAGATCCAGATACCTGTACGCTCTACTACTCATGGGCTATACCCTCCTTTCTCTCTGCCGCCTTCCACGCCTCCACCGACTGCTGCACGCGCTTCTCCACACCGTAAAGCAACTCGCGGCACCGCGCCACGAGCCCATCGGCCTCATCGAGCAACGTATTAATTTTATCCACCCCCAGCGTACCGCCATTTATCTCGGCTGCAATCGCTTGCAACCGACTGTACGCCTCATCGTACGAAAGCTCCTTTTGCTTCTCCATGCCCCAGCGTTCTACCTCCAAAATGAAAATACACCACGCGCAAAGGTACAAATATTAGCCAATAAGTAGCAGGCGATCCGTATACAGTTTTCGCCGTATTTGCCCACCACGTCCGGCACTCTCACTGCGCCACAAACATATAGGTAATGCTACCCACCACCTGCGCCGCGCCGCCCCCTACCGCGTTGAACACGCTGCGTTGCGCCGCTTGCAGCGCAGCCCCCCGCAGGCAGGCGTCCCCCGACGAATTCGCCGCATCGATCGATGCCAGCACCACCCGTCCCTCGCCGTTCACCACGATATCTACCACCACAGGGCCCCCCATTTCGCACTTATACGCCGGCACGGGCAGCCGCCTCGCCTTGCGCCCCTTGAGCGAGTAGCTCACCACGCTCGGCCCTGCGTACAGCTTTCCCTCCGCAGCCTGCACCTCCTTTTTCTCTGTATTCGGCACGTCCACCTCGCCCAGCAAATCCTGGTCCTCCATGCGCCCCTCATTGGCCGCCATCTCGGCGCGCACCCGCGCGGCGTCCTCGTACAGCTTCTCCGCGTCAATGTTCTTCTCATCGTGCAGCCCCGCGTCGAGCTCGGTCTGCTGCGACGCATCGACCGCCACGTTGCGTACCTCCGTGGCCCGCATCTCCGATGCCCACCCTCTATTCATGGTAGCCTGCCGCTCCGCCAGCTCCTGGGCTTTCCGCGCCGCGGCCTCCTCAGGCGGCTCCTCCAGCCCCACAAACATCCTTGATTCCACGAAACGCTGGGTGCCACGCATATTGACCGACAGCACCACTATCAGCACCGTCAAATTCACCGCCGTGACTATCAGCAGCGGCACCCTCGCCCGCATCCATGCGCCGTGCAGCCGCTCCGCCGGGCCCTCAAGCCATTCCTCAATCGACATACGCATCGGGGCTACCGCCCTCTGTACTAGTGGCCGCAAAGGTAAAAATTTCCATTGACTAGTCTATCGTGACATGGTTTCAGCCGCAACGCCCCCATAAACACGCACGTTCCATGTAAGGATTTGGCAGACGGGCGGAGCTGCATGGCGGCAAAAATTCATGCGGGGGCGAGAAGCCTCTATGCAGCCAGAATCCCACATCGAGCCAGCGTATCAACGCGCTGCGCCCTTCGGCAAGGGGGCTGGAAGGGCGATTGGAGGGGAAGAGCGGGGAGGTGCTGACACCAATTTTCCGACAAAATGGCCGTAAAATCGGGATACAGTAATAACCTTCTCACTACTAGCCACTACCCTTCCACCCTCTTCGGTTCAAATTCGCATCAAATTCGGATTTCTCCGGAGAAATCCGAATTTGATGCGAAGGGGGTGGTAAAAGGGTGTAACCCGTAGGGGGGCTATCCCACTCTTGGATTGCCATTTAGAATTCTATTTCTACATAACGTAGGACTCACACTGAACCGCCCAAAACGGTACAGCGCAAAAGCGCGACAGGCTCCACGGCTTCCACCGGCCGATGGGCGGGGAAAGACGATGTGAGGTGCGCCAAAGACGTTTCGGGGTGTCGGGCGCCCAGACTCTTTGCCGCACGAACGCTTAGGTGTATGCGCTCGCCCCTCCCTTCATTCCCCAACGCCAAACGGCGTACGCAGTCCCCTTGCCTTGCGATTGCGCACCCGCGATGCCGTGGCGGGCAGACCGAGAACGAATTGTCCATTCGCAGCTGTTATCACAGGGTGGCGCGGACCAACATACGCCACCGGCTAGCTTGTGTGAACGCTGCTAAGGGTGTAAGGGATTTTGACCGCATCGCGCCGACTAAAAGCAAAGCGGGGGAGGCGCAATGGGGATGGCCCCAGCGCAGCCTTTCTGGTGTGACCTACCGCAAAGGGGCAGCGCACACTCTGAAACCGCACGCATCCCGGCTGGCACGATGGTGCGAACAGACAAAGAGGGCTACAGAACCACCGTTCCGTAACCCTCTAGATATCAACCATGCGCCGCCTAGGGCGCAGCAATCTCAACTTCTACTCCGCGTCCTTGAAGTAGTTTTTCACCTCGGCATTAAGCACCATCTCCTCCTTGAAGATGTAGGCGCCCGTCTTAGGCGACTTTGCCACTTTAATGCACTTTGTCTGCGTTCTGCCCGCCCCCGTCTGCAGGGTAGCTACTGCCTTCTTTGCCATTTCGTAATACTCCTAATTGATAAGTAAGCCCTCGCCCCTGGCTACTTGATTTCGCGGTGCACCGTCACCCGCTTGAGGTACGGGTTGTACTTGCGGCGCTCCAGGCGATCCGGCGTGTTCTTCTTATTCTTTGTAGTAATGTAGCGCGAGATACCTGGCACGCCAGACTCCTTCTGCTCCGTGCACTCCAGGATAACCTGCACCCGTACGTCCTTACCTTTCTTTGACATCGCTCTGCCTCCGTCGTGTTACTGCTTAAATCTCAATGAACCCTTTGGCCTGCGCCTTGCGCAGGGCGGCCTCGAGCCCGACCTTATCTATCGTACGCATCCCTGCGGTCGATACCTTCAGCGTTATCCAGCGATCCTCGCTCGCGAGATAGTACCTTTTCATACGTAGGTTCGGCGCGAACGTACGCTTGGTGCGCCGCTTGGAGTGCGACACATTATTGCCCTTCTGCACCCGCCGCCCCGTAATCTGACAAACCTTAGACATCTACTTCGTCCTCCCTATTTCATTCCAAAACACCCCGCAAAGGTACAACTTTTTCGTAAGTCTACCAAACGATGCTAATAAATTGCACTTCAATTTAGGACTTAGGCCATGTAGCCACTAGGCGCTCGGGCCGATGGGCATGGATGGCACCGCTCAATCTCCTTCCCCTGCCACCCGGCGGCCAAAATGCAGCGAGTTACCCTGATTGCCAACGGCAACGCGGCAGCCCAACGCCGCGATACGCGCGGAGAGCGAGGCAAGCGAATCGTCCTCCGCATTGGCAGCCAAGGGCTTGCGGTCGTAGAGCGAGTAGTCATCCTGCCGCCCCTGCGGGGTGATATTGGGCATGATTACATTAGCGCCCGCAGCGATGGCCCGCTCCCGCCCATCGGCCACGATGGCCTGCAGGGCCGTGGTTGCAGCGATATTAATGTCGGGCATAAGGAGCCGCAGCACCGCCACCATAGCGATGGAGACCCTCAACCGCACGTCCATAGGCCACAGCTCGTCGCGCCGCGCCCATAGGGGCGTTTGCGGATGGGGGAGGTATGGGCCCATGCCCACCATGTCAACATCGACGCTGCGCAGCCAAAGGAGGTCGTTGGCTAGGTCCTGCAATGTCTGCCCAGGGATTCCAATCATCACCCCGCTCCCCACGTGGTAGCCACAGGCACGCAGCGCGGCAATCGCCGCGAGGCGGGCATCAAAAGCGTGTAGGCCATCACAGGGGTGCAGCGTGGCGTAGAGCGCAGGGCTAGCGGTTTCTATGCGTAGCAAGTAGCGCATGGCGCCCGCGGCGCGCCAACGCTGGTAGGTGGTCTGCTCCTGCTCCCCCAGCGAGAGGGTGATGCCCAGCTCGCCGTTCGTGGCATCAGCTATTCTATAGAGGAGGGCCTCGATACGATCGACAAACGCTGGCGACACGTCCTCCCCCGCCTGCAACGCGAGGCTTGCGTAGCCATTGCGGTGCGCGAAGCGGGCAGCACTCACCACATCCTCGTCGGTTATGGTGTATCGATACACCGCTTGATTCTCACGCCGGATGCCGCAGTAGAAACAGTTTTTACGGCACCGATTGCCCATCTCTATCAGCCCACGGAGATACACATTTGGCCCCACGGTGGCCATGCGCCCCCCCTGCGCCGCGCTGCACAGCACCGCAAAATCATCCCCCTCCGCCGCGAGCAACCCCGAAAGGTCGTTAACAGAGGGGACGATTCCAGCGCGCATAGCGCTGACTATATCCTCAATCCTCGCCCCTTCGTAGTTCCGTTTCACTCTTACTGTATGCTTACCCATTGAAAAACGTAACGACTGCCTAGTTGTTGAGTTGATACTCTACGTAACAACTTTTTAGTACATTTGCGTCAAGAGAAATCTCGTAGAGTAAGGGGTCAAATTAAATGGCAACGGGCGATGGATAAACAGGAGCGTTCAATATACATATCGTTACTACGACGCGAGGTGGTACCCGCGCTGGGCTGCACAGAACCCATTGCCGTAACGCTTGCGGTGGCCAACGCGCGCGAGGCGCTGGGGGCGCCCGTGGCGCGGGTAAGCACCATGATGAGTGCCAACATCTACAAGAATGGCATGGGGGTAGGCATACCCGGGACGGGGAAAACGGGCCTGCCGCTCGCCGCGGCACTCGGGGTGGTAACGGGAGACCCCCGCCGCGGGCTGGAACTGCTCGAGAACGTTACGCCCGCCGACGTTGAGAGGGCTCAGGAGCTTATCGCGTCGGGAGGGGTTGAAGTTGGCATAGCGCATGACGTTGAGAAGCTGTACGTGCAGGCCACGGTGCACTCGGATTCGGGCGCGACCGCGCAGTGCACCATACGGCATGAGCACTCGCACGTGAGCGAAATCACTAAAAATGGGGTCGTTGTCTATAGCGACACGCCAAAATCGGATGGAGACGAAAAAACGGCACCTACAGCGGAAACGGTTAGCGCACGCGACATAACCGTAAAGGGGATATACGATTTCGCCACCACCGCGCCGCTAGAGGAAATTGATTTCATCCTGGAGACGGCGCGCATGAATAGCGCAATCGCCCGGGAGGGCCTAAGCAGGGAGTACGGGCTGCAGGTGGGGAAGAAGATGCGGGAGCAGGTGGAGAAAGGGCTGCTCGCCGACGATTTGCTCGTGCGGGCCATGACGGTTACAGCCGCCGCGAGCGATGCACGCATGGCGGGGTGCACCATACCGGTTATGAGTAACTCCGGCAGCGGGAACCAGGGCATAACGGCCACGCTGCCCGTGGTGGTCACGGCGGAGAGGGTCAACGCCTCTGAGGAGCAGCTCGCACGGGCACTCACCATCGCGCACCTTGTGGCAATCCACATAAAGGGATACCTCGGGCGCCTCTCGGCGCTGTGCGGCTGCGTAGTGGCCTCCTCGGGCGCAGGGTGCGGGGTGGCCTACCTGCTGGGGGGAGGCTACAAGGAGATTTGCGCCACCATTAAGAATATGGTGGGCAACGTGACGGGCATGGTGTGCGACGGCGCCAAGGTGGGCTGCGCGCTCAAGGTGAGTTCTGGCGTATGCTCCGCCATGCAGTCGGCGTTCCTCGCCAAGGAGGACATCTGCATATCGTCAAATGATGGGATCATCGATGACGACATCGAACGAACGATCCAAAATCTTGGGCGGGTGGGGTGCGATGGGATGGTGCAGACCGATGACCTTTTACTGGACATTATGACCGCTAAGGGTATTTAGACAAAGGCCTATCTGCACGACGCAAAATGCCATAAAAGCACTGACTCCTTTTAATGGAAAGGATGGGATTGACTCCAATCGACGACAGCAGCGAGGGCCTTAGCGCCTCTTCTCCAGAGAAGCCAGAGATTCTATCGGGACCATCAGGCAGCTTATAGATTGAAAGAGACCAGGAGCCTGGCATTGCCCTTCGCATATGCAGGTTCAATGATGGTTCGCACATGCGCCTAGTCCATAGTGCCTTCAATTAGCGCAGTTGAAAAGAGCCTAGCCAATAACCTAGGCCACGATGCCGAAACGGAACGTAGTAATAAATAGTTTTTTCCCCTGTTGCAGAGGAATAGGAACTGGTATCCGCCAATAGACTTACAACGACACAAAATGGAAGTGAAACAAAGAAAGCCCGCAATCGTAAAAAGCGAAAAATTGTATAGGGAGTTATTTGCTACGGATTTCATACACAAACAGAAACATCTAATCAACAATATGACATAAACAAGGAATTGTTAACAGTGGTAATAGAAACGCCGATCTTTGTCGCAATAATATACGGCGTATGTAGGTATTTCTTTAAGGGGTCGCTAGTTTTTCGTGTAACGCTGGTGTCCTTGCTATTTGCGCTGTGGTGCGGCATTGGAACAGCCATTGCGGCCGAATTCAACGATACATACGCATGGGTAGATCCGGTGCTATACACATCGGAAATAGTCCTTGGAGTTGCGCTAGCCCGCTACTACGTGATGCTCCTCCGCAAACCGCTGCAGGATGCGATGGTACGGCTGCAGCGGATTAACAGCGGCGAGTTGCGTGAGCAGGAGGGAGAGGAGCTGTACCGCCTAGGCGAGTTGCAGGTACTGTACGACTCAGTGACAACGCTACAGCGCACCATGCTGCAAATGCTAGGCGACATCCAGAAGAGTGCTGTGCATTTGGAAGGAATGAGCGGACAGCTGCGTGAGGCCGCGCAAACGCTCTCGACGGGCGCAGCAGAACAGGCCTCAAGCCTGGAAGAGGTGGCGGCCTCGCTGGGGTCAATTGCCGAGAGCGCTAACGAAAGCGCCAGCATAGCGCAGCAAACGCGCGATCAGGTGGGCGAAACACGCGGGCAGATGGAGCAGGTTAAGCAGCAGGCAGAGAGTGCGCTACAGGCGAGTGAACGTATTGAAAAAGAGATATCCGCAATTAACGACATAGCAAATCAAACGAACATACTCGCACTGAATGCAGCCGTAGAGGCAGCTCGCGCGGGCGATGCGGGGCGGGGATTCGCGGTGGTGGCCGCCGAGGTGCGCAAGCTGGCGGAGAATAGCCGCGCGAAGGCGCAGCGGATTGTAGAACTCGCGGGCGACTCGTTGCATTCCGTTCAAGAAACCGATAGCGTGGTGCAGGCCACGGTGCCCAGCCTCATGAAAACGGATTCTTATACCCAAACGATACTATCATCAAGCGAAGGGCAGCGGAACCGCATAAACGAGCTAAATGTTGCCGTGGAGCAGGTGAATCAAATCACCCAAGCCAACGCAGCGGCAAGCGATGAGCTGACGGCGAGCGCCGATGATGTATTTACGCAAAGCCGTAAGCTGCGAGAGGCCGTGGGGTTCTTCAAGGTGTAAGGGGGAGCCATTGCATCGCCTACCTAAGCGAGAGCAGCCTACGATTCGTATTCGGGCATGCGTGCCGTGATTATTCCCCAATAAGGGAGCTGACAGTGGTGTTCCCAACTACTGCGGCAGCGAGTCTACAGCATGCGGGCTACTCAAACCGCACCGCAATGCGGTGCATCGGCCATTAATTCTTTTTAGCGTACCTTTGCCTAAAGAAACTAAATGAAAAGGATATGAAGAAAGCATTTGTCTTTCCCGGTCAAGGGGCCCAATTCACGGGTATGGGGAAACCGCTCTACGATGGTTCGGAGCAAGCTCGTGCAATGTTTCAAAAGGCCAACGCCATTCTAGGGTTTGACATCACGGACGTGATGTTCAATGGTTCGGAGTACGACCTAAAGCAAACCAACGTGACGCAGCCCGCCGTTTTTCTACATTCCGTGGTGCTAGCCTCCCTATACCCGAACTTTTCGCCCGACATGGTGGCGGGGCATTCGCTAGGGGAGTTCAGCGCCCTGGTGGCGAGTGGCGCTTTGAGCTTTGAGGATGGGCTCACGCTTGTCTCGAAGCGCGCGCACGCTATGCAAAAGGCATGCGAGAAGAAGCCATCAACGATGGCCGCCATTATTGGGCTGGACGATGCCACCATCGAGAAGGTGTGCAAGGAAATCGAGGGCATCGTGGTGCCCGCCAACTACAATTGCCCCGGGCAGCTGGTGATTTCTGGCGAGGTGCACGCCGTGAACGATGCCTGCACGGCGCTAAAGGCCGCGGGGGCAAAACGTGCGCTTCCGCTCAAGGTGGGCGGCGCATTCCATAGCCCCATCATGGAGCCGGCGCGACAGGAGCTTGCTGAGGCCATAGAGAAAACGCAGTTTAACCAGCCGAAATGCCCCATCTACCAAAACGTGGATGCCAAGCCGCATACCAATCCGGATGAGATTAAGAAGAACCTACTGCTGCAACTCACCTCACCGGTGCGCTGGACGCAAATTGTGCAGGCCATGATTGCCGATGGGGCCACGTCATTCGTGGAGCTTGGCCCGGGCAACGTCCTACAGAACCTCATCAAAAAGACCAACAAGGAGGTTGAGGCGGAGAGCCACCAGGAGCTATAGCCAACACCGAGAGCTTTCGGGACGTTTTTAGTAATATAGAATAGACGTAACAAAAGCAGAGAGAATTTAGAAAGACCCCAATGCCGCAGCACACCATGCTAAGAACTGGGATTGCTGAGCGCATTGGGGTCTTTTTTCAAGGAACGAAATACGCAATGCCGCCCTTAAAACATCTACAGACGGACTCGTTGCGATGTACCCAATACAGAACCTTACAGATTAGCAAACGCATTTTCACTAATGTTTTCCAACAAACCACGCTTTAACCAAATAACATTTTTCTAATAGCACAGTACAATGCGTAAACAGAAGAATATTACAACGATGAACATCAAAAAGTCATGCCTTCTCTTTATTGCTGCGCTTTTGCCAGCGGCAAGCTTCGCTTTCGACGTATACGTAAAGGATGCATACACCCGTTTGCCGATACCCTACGCCTTGGTATCGAGCCATAAGCGAACCGCAATCACGGACATCAGCGGGCAGCTGACGCTGAGCGATTCGGTAGTACACATCAGCGCATTCGGGTACCGTACAATAAATATTGAACTCGTGGGGTCCGACAGTGCCAACGTATACCTCAAACCGCTGCAAGAGTACGCTGCACTGCCAGATGATGAACAGGCCCGCGAAATCATCATGCGTATGGGGGATAACCATATCGCCCCGCCACCCCACCGCGTGTGGGCGCATAGCCGAACTATTGGATACAAGCGGATTAAGAAGGCTAAGGGGCCAGTGCTACAGCTAGAGTCACTCTCCGACACACTGCACAATTGGTACTATACGTACTCCAGCGAGGTGATTAGCCAACGAACGGTAACTGCCAATGGGTCACTTCAAGAAACGATTGTAGAGAGCCGCCAGGATGGATACCGTTGGCACAGCCAATTCGCGCTGCTGGTAAACCAATTCTCAACCGACCTTTGGCGTAGCCCAATAGTGATGGATAAAGTTCGCTTTTTAAACCCATTTTACCGCCAGCA
The DNA here is from genome assembly GCA_938038735.1 of uncultured Bacteroidia bacterium. Taxonomy (GTDB): domain Bacteria; phylum Bacteroidota; class Bacteroidia; order Bacteroidales; family CAJPTX01; genus Bacteroides_D. The sequence continues at coordinate 42,873 of CALHSW010000054.1, forward strand.
ATCGCACAGATACCGCTACGCCATCGTGGATACGCTGCAAAATGAAGAGGGAACCCAACTGATTCGTATAGGCTTTGCGCCTCGCAAAGCGAGTAGGGACATGCTGCTAGAGGGGGAGATTGTAGTGGAAATGCAGAGCTTGCAACCGATATGCATCGCCATGCGCCCATCGCTTCGGGAGGATGGAAGCGCCAGCTTCACCGTGTGGCAACGCTACAGCACGACTCAACTGGGGTGCAGGCAAGCCGTGGAGCAAGCGATGCTCCGGAACATTGGCCTCGGAGGGTTAAATACACGTTTATTCACCATCAGCGAACTCTCCAACTTCACCCCTGCAAAGGAGGAGTCGGCTCCTGCCCCTACGCCCACGCTACACGCCCTCTCCTCTGCCTCCTTACCAGAACGCACGATGCGAAGGGTGTACGCGCTCTCCCAGCATAAGGATCTGGATGCCATTCCCCATAAAATTGACTCGTACTTTTCCTTCCGCTACCCCTTGAAATACGTCAACATACCCATCTTTAGCCTGATTGACTACAACCCGATAGAGGGGCCACGGGTCGGCCTCGCCGTTGAAACTAGCGATAGGCTCAGCGCCTTTTTCCAACTAGAGGGGTACTATGCCTATGGAATTATGGACAAAAAACATAAGTACGGCGGCTTCCTGCGATTGAATATGCTTCCACGCTACGCCATGCAGCTGCAATTCGGCTATAGGCACGATGTTGTGATGCCGGGCGATATTATTAGAACGGAGCGAGGCGGACGGTATCTCCTCGGCGACTACCTGTACTACGCAAGCGCCCCAACGCTTGACTACCGCGATGACTACCGGGTGACGCTGTCGGGACGTGCGCATCGCGGACTCAGCCTCTTTGTAGAGGGGGCGTATAGCCACTACCAAAACACACCCGGCATGGGGTTTAGAGTAAGCACGCCCGATGGCGGGGTCACGGCAAGCACAGCACCCTACGCCACGGTTAGCGGGAAGATAGAGGCCCGCTGGGTACCTCTCCAACGCCTCGTAAGCTACGCGGGAGGAGCTACGGTAGTAGAGGAGAAGGAGCCCCTCGTTCGTGCAATCTACACGATTGCCAGCGATGCGCATCGCCTGGATCGTCCGTACCACAAGCTTGAAGGCAGCCTGTTTGCCTACGATGCCTCACCGCTATGGGGGAGCTACATGCTTTCGCTGCGCGGGGGGATATCGCTAGGCGATTTCCCGATGGCGGATGGGTACTTTAACAGCGGAACGGGAGGGGATGCCTTCGGCGTGTCGTTTGAACAGACCTTTTTCACGGTCCCCATCGGCTTTGCCTATCGGGACTACTACGTTGAGATGCAAACGCTGTACGACTTTTACCCATTGATTGGATTGAAGCTACTTGACAGCTGGGAGCTCTCCCCTGTCGTTACATTTAATGCCGGCTGGGGCGGCGTTTCGCATAGCTATACATGGGAAACTCCAACGCCTCCGGTAGATATGGGCAAGGGGCTATTTGAGGTGGGATGCGGCATAGCGGGCTTGATTCCCAACTCTATTTATCCCCCTCTGCGCCCATCGGTCAATGGGTACTACCGGCTAGGAGCCTACGCAGATAGCGACCCCATGAAGAATTGGGCCATTACGATAAATCTACTGCTTGGGCTGTAGCAACCGGCTTTTCTTTGTCCTAAAGGAGCTGGTGTTTTCTATTGGGGGAACCGTAGGAAAAAGGCAAAGTATTAGCTTAGGAGCGCCGTAATTGCACCCTTGAAAGTACCCTCCCGCAGGAGGCCCTTTTACCCTCTTCTCCGCATTTTATGCTTTGGCGCAGTAAAACCCAAAGCGTGCGGCATGGACTGTGGGGCGTTGGCTTCCACGTAGCTACTTGCATGCGCTTCGCGATGGCAATGTAGCAGCCCTCTCCATTGCCATCGCGCTGGAGGAGAAGCCAAGCATGTAGGCAGAAAAAAAAGCTTGGCCTTCCCCAATCTGCATGGGAGAGGCCAAGCCATCACATACACAACACCATGGCTACCGGCGCACCACCAACTTTAAGACCCTGCGCTCCCCACTCTCCGCCTCAACCACCACGATATAAACACCCGCAACCCAGTTCTCAACATGTAGAGCCAACTCGTGCGCTCCGTATACCTCTTGATCCATCATTTGCACCCCCTGGACAGCGTATACGCACACGCGCCGGGCGTTCTCCAACCCGTAAAGGGTAGTCACCGCGCTCGCTGGGTTGGGGTACATCTCCACGTCAGCAAGCAGCACGCTCTCAACCGGGCTAGGCACGCCACTCGGCTCCGCCTTCCTCTTGCTCTGCAGCACAAACGTAAAATCAAGTCCATTGCTAGGGAGTTCCACGCTTTCCGCCTTAGCACCTTTACACCCCTCGCTATCTACCACCTCAATGGAATAAAACCCCTTGATAGTTTGCGTACACACCACGCCATTCCCATTGGTTGGACCCTTGAAGACCTCTTTTCCGTTCTGGACACTCGTAATGATTACCTGCACGTCCTGCAGCGCTTTTAGCGACTCATCCACGACAAATACGTGCAGGAACGGATTGGGCTGCTCATACCGCGCCTCCAGCGTTAAGTCTGAGCTCACTCGGTCATCGAAGTTATACTTTTCAGTATCACCTTTCTTATACCAACCCTTGAAGTTGTAGCCATCCTTTTTAGGATCTGGTGGAACCTGCACCCTAGGAGCTTTATCGGTTGGATCTATCCATTGCACAGTGTCTTTCAGGTCGCCCCCATTTGGTTTAAAGGTTATCCTCCACTTCTTGCCAAACGCGACCCTCACGATGATAGGCTCATTATCTCCATCCACCGTCCACACCCCCTTCAACGCAGGGTGCAGTTTGGCTGGTCCTAGGACCTCAAATTTTGAATAGACTGAGTCTAGCATGGTGTCAACGCTGACCTCGAACATATCCCCCTGATCGAGTAGGGTATTGTTCTTTATCGGGGTTCCATCCCTCACATCCTCCACCGTAACGCTGCCCATTCCCCGCCAATCGCCTTTTTCGTTTATCACTATGAGAAGCCTCGTTTGATGGCTATCCACAAACCAAGCCACAACGTACACATCCTTCCCATCGCATTCAAATACGTCATCGCCCTTCCAATCCTGCCCATTTATTTGCAGAAGCCCAGCATACGAACCCGAAAAGGCATGGGAAATAACTTTAATCTGAGTCTTCGCATCAATCTCCGCTCCATCCATCAGCCGATTCTCGCCATCCGCAGTGAAGACGTTCACGGTGCCTCCCCCCAACGCTACGATGTGCAACCTTGCCTTCCTGTCCGCTTTAACCTCATCAAATATCGCCTTCACGTAAAAGTCCCCTTCCCCCGCACGGCTCTTCACCACCACCGAACCAGTACTATCCACGTACCGAACCTGGGCTAGATTGACGAAGAGTTTCATCAGTTTCGCTGAAGGATTAGCCGTAGCCGTTACCATGATAGAGTCGGTTAAGGCATTAATGGGGTCGCCGTAGTGGATCACCGTCCATTTTTTTTCATCTTTTCGTTTTCTCTCCACCTTCACCTCACCTTTCCCCGAAGCATCAACAAAGAGCACGAAATTTCTCTCGTCCGCCTTTGTGAAGATTGCCTCAACATTCACATCAACATCGCTTGACACAAGGTATAACGCCCCGCTTTGGAAAGGCATCCCGTTCACCTTAAGCTGCACCAAGCGCTGCCCCACGCTAGGCTTCGCGGTAATAATGAGCTGGTCGCCCTCTTTCACAGGGCTATTCGGAAAGACGAAACCCTTGTGGTTGTATACCTCCACCTCATCCTCCGGCACGCCAATCACTTTCACCTTCAAGAAATGCTGATCGGGAGTGTTGGGGGAGAAAAATGCCTCTACTTGGATGTCCTTATCCTTAGGAATCGGCACCAGCTCTTTTTCAAAATTTGAGTTATAGGGAAGAACCTTGCCATTCACACGAATCCACCTCAGATCACTACTATTGATGCCTTTCGCCGATACGACAAGGCAGGTCGTATCGTTCGCAATGATCGCCCCATGCGGCAAAGCATCTTCTTTTTCTTCTTTCCCTCTGTAGTGCACATCTACCTCTCCATCGCCTTGTTTGGTAATCGTCAACGTCCGCTGGTCCACTTTGCGCCAAAGGGCAACTATTTTCATCGGGTTACCATCCTCCGACACCACCCTTTTCTCAGAGAATACTTTACCGAGCCCCTCAGTCCCTTCCCCCATAATCAGGACGGTATCGTTTATAGTGATACTCACCAGCTGGTAGTTGTTGGATTTCGCGGTATACTCTATTGTTGCCCCCTTTGGCACCGCTCCTTTCAATGTTTCCCCTTCCTTTCCCCACTTAACCCTACGCACCTGATCGTAGGTAACACCTACCCACGTATTGATAGTGTCAGATTCTATCTTTCCATCCCTGTACTGCACCAACGTGATGGGTACGAAATCCTTCGTTTTATTGCGAATGTACACGTAGAGGGGTTTAGTTTCATCCCCTTCTTTCAGCTGACCGAACCGCATCATAGGGAATCTGCCAGATTTTTCCTTCTTCTTAAGTTGATCAGTACCTAGCACCACCGTCACCTCGTAATCGTTCTCAGATGTAATAGGATTCCCTCCTCGGACCACCTCAATGTAATCAGTACCTACTTTACGGCTCCCATGAGTTGTCGTTTCAATAATACTACCCAAATGATTCGCCCCATCCACCAAAACTCTTCCAAACTGTTCCCTTCTACCATTCACATTAGGATCAGGAGCCTGGCGTATTGCCATACCAGTCTCTTTTGAAAACACATGTATTAATCCTCCTTCTACTTTCTTTTTTTCCCTCCCAAACATTGCGCCGACTACAAGCATTGAATCGTCACCTTCCTTCACCTCATACTCCCCCACCCAAAAGGGAAGCCCATCACTATCCTCCGCAGCTTTAAACAGCGTGATGTTTGTTGTATATTTTACCTCATTAAAAAGATTCTGCCCATTAACACTCGCCACAAATACCTTTGTCACCTTGGTGGCCGCCGATTTGCTCCCGCGCACCTGTATACTTAAACGCTGCCCTTTTCGTAGAACTGCGCCCTCCTCCAATCGTCGCCCCGAAACAACATCCACCACCTCTATATACCCCACCTGCCCAAACGTGTGCATAACCAGCACAGGCGATCCGGCATCCTTTGCAAAAACCGCCCTAAAACGTAAGTCAAATGGGAGTCGATTAGCAGTAATGGTGTAATTGTTTTCAAGAATGCTTCGACTCAGCCCCAAGAAATCCGTATTCCACTTGTAGTAGGGTTCGTCCCCACTAATAGCCATATTGTAGTAGTCATAATTTGCCTCAAGGTAAGCGTACCTATACCCTTCCGCTGGCTTTCCAACGACATAAAGGTTATATGTCTGTGGGAGTAACGCATCTTTCTCCTCAGTGCTATCCTTGACATCCTTCGTGTACAGCACCTCGCCATTTCCAAAACGCCTACTCGTGCCTCCACTTTCTACCACATCCAAGCTCCCCTTGCCCACGACATCGTAAAAGAACCTGACGCGATGGCGGTTTCCTAGGAGCTTATCCCTGCTTTTCGCCACCAACTCCACCACCACGTCACTGGTATCCGGCACGATCCACTCATCGCCTGGCGCCATGCGCACGCCATTCGCCCGCAGGCTCGCCACGCTGTCGCGGTACGTAGCATCCACCGTAAGCCTATCCCCCGGCAGCACCCTATCGCCGCTGCGCAGCAACACACCGCCGCGCCTCACCCGCAGCTGCGTCCCGACACCCACCTCGCTTAGCACCAGCACCGACTTGCCCTCCTTCGCAAAGATGCCCTGCACAAAGCGTGGCTCATTCTCAGGGCTTCGGAAGCTCATGTCGTGCATCCGCACACCGTCAACCAACACTGCCACAAGCCGACTCCCGGGCTTAGGCTGCGCCGTCACATAGTACAGGTCGCCCGGCTGACACAAATCGCTCGGCTCTATGCCCTGCGGACGAACCGCCCCCGCCGCTTTGCCAGAAATCGGGTAGCGCGACGCATCAGATCCCTCTCCTCCCTCCAACGGCAGGGTGTTCACCTGAAAGCGTTCCCACTCCCCATCGCCAATGCATCCCGTGAGAATGTAGCGCTGCGAGCTATTGGCAGGAGCCACAATCGTCTCAATGGACACATCGCTATTGACAGTATCACTAAAAAGCTTGCTCTTGGCCAAATACCTACCACGGTAACTCCCGTTGATGGCGACGCCCAAAAGATTCCTATCGGACACATTCCGCAACTGCAGCACGGGGGGGGTTGTTCCATCTTTCCGTGAATAGACATAAAAAGGAGCTCCACTGCTGAAGGGTTCTCCAGGACCCTTGCTACCATCGTCCTGAATATAGCTGTCTTCACTTGCACCGTGGTATTTCACCTTCACCGCGAATTGCTTGCGCTGCAGACGCACCCCCACGTGCACGTTGTTACCCTCAGTCAGGGTGAGTTTGAACGTAGTATCATTGGTCCTTTTCACATTCCCATTCACCCGCCATTCACACACCTCCCACCAGTCAGACTCCTTGCCAAAGTCTAAGACTGATCCTTTGTCTCCTAGATGGCTGTCATCTAGTTTCACGCTGAAGGAGATTGACTCTCCAGCCTTCACCTTCATTACGAACAAATTGTCCACCAGCACTTTCTTACCTCCGTACTCCGCCCACAGCTGCCCGCCCTTCTCGTGGGCTAGGCGATTCAAGTAATTCCCTGCAGCATCGTACGCAAACGTTTTGTCGTAGCTATCAAACACCTCTGCCGTAACGCGCAACGCATCGCCCCCGGCTATTGCCATCGCAGGTAGGAACATTGACAATAGAACCCAACCCACAACTACTAGCATTCCTTTTTTCATACCACTCAGCAGTTTTATACCTTTTCTTTCGCAAATGCTCAACTCTACACCACTCTCCAACTCCCCCACATTGCTCTCTGTGACAATATGAAACGCTTCAATTTTGGAAATGTTACCTAGGCGAAAAGGCTCACATTTTACCCCTTAACGTTTTCACCTAATAAATTTAGCAATGCAACACGGACATCAAGTCCCTATCAATACCAATCAAGGACAAAAGGGACTATCTAAAAAGAGCTAGAAGCTATTCATCCACCTTTTCAGCACGTTTACCGCTTGAAAACGCACCTCCGTCAAACAGAAATCCTTTTGGGGTATTTTACCCCAAAGTAACCCTTTGAAAACGTCCGCAGGCGAATGGGGGAAAGCCCTTTACCTCCCCACTACACCCTCTCCCGCTCTACAGGACAAGCCCTATCAATTAGCACTACGAGCCACACCGCTAGAACGAACGGAGCTGTGAGGGTCACTAGTCCCGCATTGAGACCAGCGTACTGCAGAATTATTGAGATTACCATGGCAAGGAGAGCCAAAACGCCCCTACGCTTACGGTGCTTCATTTCCACCACAGACTCTATCGCCAGGAAGGTCAGAATGCTATTATAGCCATATAGTCCGCTATTCACAGAGTCTGTTGAGACGACAGAGGGGACAAGTACCACTAACAGGGATAGCAGCATGGCGATTACGCTCTGCAGTGCCATCGCCCTAGAGTTTACTAGTATGGCGAGAAGAAAAAGGAGCCCTGTAAAGAGACTACCCCCTTGCAGCATAATTTGGCCGTAGCTCAGCGACATGGCGCTAAGAATATGTACGCTGTCGTCAACAGATCCGCTTTTCACTGCGCCATCGTCCAAAAGAAGAGACTTGACAAAAATTATCAGCCACGTAGTCAACACGAAGGGTGCAGTGAGCGTTGGCAGCAGCTGCTGACGTGTAAAGAGGTGGGTAACTACTGTTGACAACGCAGCCCCAAGAAGTAGAAAAATGATGGAGAGATAGCTGAATGGCATAAAGCAAATCACGGCTATTCCCACCAACGTGCCGTTAAAGCCATACAGCCCTCTACGTATTGGCTCTCTATCGTAGCCTAAGACCCATGCGGTCAGAGTACTTGCACACACTCCCCCCATAGCCGCTAGCCCCATACGCCAAGAGTTGAGAAAAATACCTAGCAGCATTAGAGCCCCCGACAGGGCATTCTCTTGAAACATCACCTGCCCAACGCCCTTCAACAGGACTTTTAGGGTCTCTAGAATTCTATTCCACGCATCCATAGCCTACTCCTTACCCACGAAATGTAGCCCAAAAAGCTCTTAGAAATAAACCTCGCTCCACCAAAAAAACACGCGCACAGCACAATGGCACGAAAACAACTAGCCCGCGAAGCTATGAAAAGAAAACGCAATACACCTCTTCCCTCAGTGCCATCACCTCTTAATGGCCATAAAAAACATGGGGAGGGCACTCCAGCCCTCCCCATAGAATAGTCATCAACTCTTTCGTTTTACTGCCTTGAAGAAGCACCAGCATCCGCCTTCGCATCAAGCTGTCTATGCCCAAAGTCGTACGCCAACGGCGTGGCAATAAACATTGAGGCGTAAGTACCTACAATGATACCAATCGAAAGGCTCATCACAAAGCCGCGGATACTCTCACCGCCAAAGAAAATCATCGGGATTAAAACGACCAACGTACTCAACGAGGTAACGAACGTTCTACTCAAAACGCTGTTCACCGACGAGTTAATCGTGTCCTTCACGTTCCTCGTTGGGTACAACTTTCTATATTCCCTAATGCGGTCGAACACCACCACCGTGTCGTTAATCGAATACCCGATAATGGTAAGCACCGCGGCGATAAACGCCTGGTCTATTTCCATGTTAAACGGAACGATACCCCACAGCAACGAGTAGCACCCTATAACGAGCAGAGCATTGTGCGCCAACGCAATAACCGCACCCGCACTGTACCTCCAATTCTTGAAGCGTATTAGGATGTACAAGAAAATCATCACTAGAGCCAATATCACGGAGATAACCGCATCTCGACGAATGTCCAAAGCAATCGTTGGTCCCACCTTTATACTACTCTGCTTGTAGTTGTTTAGGAAGTCCTCCTTGGTCACGTCCGGCTCTATCAATGGCTTCAATCCCTCGTAGAGAAGCGACTCCACCTCATCGTCAATCTCAGGACCTCCATCGTTTATCTTATACTTTGTGGTGATCTTCAGTTGATTCGACTCACCGTAGATTTTCACCTGTGGCTGCTGACCGTACACCTTCTCAAGCGCACTCGCCACCACTTCTGTCTCTATAGGCTTGGTGAACTTCACATCGTAGGTTCTACCGCCAACGAAGTCAATACCTTGGTCAAAGCCTCTCACTGCCAACGAACAAATCACCACAGCAACCAGAACTCCAGAAATAACGTACGAGACCTTTCGCTTCCCGATGAAGTCAAAGTTAACTCCGCTAAACAGCCCCCTTGTCATTGAGGTGTCAAACGACAACTTCCATCCTTTCTTCAAAAACCACAGCATCAGCAACCGCGTGATGAATATGGCTGTGAACATTGACGTGAGGATACCAATAGCCAATGTCGTGGCAAACCCCTTAATTGGACCTGAACCGAAGAGATACAGCACCACTGCCGTTAGCAACGTGGTGACGTTTCCATCTATAATGGCAGAAAGTGCATTCTTAAAGCCATCATCTACAGCTACGCTTAGCCCCTTCCCTTTTGCCTGCTCCTCCTTTATTCGTTCAAAAATAAGAACGTTAGCATCAACAGCCATACCCAACGTCAACACGATACCCGCAATACCCGGCAACGTCAACGTAGCCTGAAACGATGCAAGTATACCCATTATAAAGAATAGGTTCGCAAGCAACGCGAAGTCGGCCATGCCACCAGCCCGATGGCTGTAGTAGAACACCATGAAAAGCAGAATGACCACCAAGCTCATGATGAACGACCGTACACCTTGGTCAATGGCCTTTTGCCCTAGCGATGGCCCCACAACCTCCTCTTGAATGATACGAGCCGGTGCCGGTAGCTTCCCGCTCTGCAGAACGTTCACTAAGTCCTTCGACTCCTTGATGGAGAAACCTCCCGTTATGGACGAACGTCCACCCTTAATCTCCGACTGCACCACGGGGAACGAATACACATACCCATCCAGTACAATTGCAATACAACGCTGAAGGTTATCCGCCGTCATGCGTGCCCACGTCTTAGCCCCTTCTGCATTCATCCACATTGACACCTCGCTCTCCCCAGTCATCTGCGACATCTCCGTACGGGCACCCGCTATAGCCCCACCATCAAGCTTCGGCTTACCGTCCCGACTCGTCACCTTAATCGCCACCAGCTGGAATACGCTCTGCGTCTTATCGTACGATGCAGGCTTTACGGTCCATAGCAAACGTAACGAATGCGGGAACAGGGTACGCACACGCACATCCTGTAGCATCGCATTTATCGCCGCCGTATCACGGTAGTGAGCAAGACCCACCACGGGGCCAGGGAAAAGCTGACCATCCTGCGTTGATGAGGGGGAAAGCAAAGCAAACAATGGGAACTCCTTCTCATACGCCTCTCGGTTCGCTAGCAGCGAATCGCTACCGCTCTTCTTCGACAGCTCCTCTACCAAACTCCCCACCGAGTCTTTAGTTCCCTTCATTGCTGCTAATAAACTGTCGCTACCCCCAGCCTGCGTTGAGTCAGACTTCAACGAGTCAACTCTCGGCTGCTGTTTCGCCACAGCATCGCGCACCAAGGCAGCACTATCCACCTCTACTGCATTCTCTTTGCTGGTAGTTTTCCCTTCCTCTCGCCGAATGTCACGTATCTTGTTGTTCGCCGCCACAAGGTACTGATACACCTCTGCGTTCTCGTAGGTCTCCCAAAACTCTAGACTCGCAGTCCCCTGTAATAGCTTACGTACACGCTCTGGCTCCTTGACACCCGGCAGCTCCACGAGGATTCGCCCCGTCTGCTCCAAGCGCTGAACATTTGGCTGCGCAACGCCGAAACGGTCAATACGATTTCGTATAATCGTGTAGGTATTTGACACAGCTCCCTCCGCCTCGTCCCGTAGCACCTTCAACACCTCATCGTTAGTCGCATTGAACGGTATTTTGTCTCTCAACTCAACGGTGCTAAAGATGGAAGAGAGGCGTCCATTGGGTGCGACCTCCTTGTACGCCTTGCCGAAACGCGACACAAACGCCTCGCTCGGTGCCATCTTCCTTGCCATATCCATGGCCTTCAAGAAGTCGGGATCCGTGCTGTGGTTCGATAGCGACATCAGCACCTCGTCGACCGAAACCTCCAGCGTAACGTTCATACCGCCACGCAAATCCAATCCCAAGTTTATCTCGCGCTCCTTGCAGTCTGCGTAGGTATACTTTCGTATCCAAAAGAAATTGTAAATCTTCTCGGACGACATCGAGTCAAGGTAGTAGTTCTCCACCTCCTTGTACTTGGCCTCCTTCTCTATCGGATCCTCTATCCCTACTGTTCGCGCCTCTGCGTAAGAGGCCGCCTTCTTCTCTACACGGCTACTGAACCATGTAAACGACAACTGATACAAGCATACCAACGCTAACGCTATGGCAAACAGCTTTACCGCACCTTTATTCTGCATCGCTCTTCACAAAAGTTACTCCAACTCCATTACTCACTTCAAGTCGCAAATGTACGACTTTTTTACTTACCAATTCACTTTAGACAATAATTTATCTAAAGAATGCCCTCTTCATTGCACCCCATAAAAAAATTCCTGGGCGATGGCACCACCAAACACCCAGGAATCTTAACTTTCTATCTACAAGCTTACTTCGCCACCGGCACGTTCTCTAGCACCTTCACGAGGTACTTCCAGAACTTACCCACCGATTCAATATTCACCCTCTCATCGGGGCTATGCGGCGACATGATGGTCGGGCCAAACGATATCATATCCATATCTGGGTACGGGCCGCCTAGTATGCCGCACTCCAAACCAGCGTGAATTGCCATCACCTTCGGATCCTTCCCAAACTCCTTCTTGTACACCTCACGCATCTCCTTGAGTATCGGCGAACTCATATTGGGATTCCACCCCGGGTAACCATTGTCAAACACCGCTTTCCCGCCAGCTAGCTCCACGCATGCCCCCATCTTCTCACTCAACGACAGCTTGGCCGACTCCACGCTACTCCGCAGCAGGCAAAGGAACGTCACCTTCCCATCTTTCAGCTCCACCCTCGCCAAGTTGGTAGAGGTCTCCACCATACCCGGCATCGCATCGCTCATGCGGATCACCCCGTTCGGCAGCACGAAGAGACTCCTCACCGCACGCTGCACGCTATCAGCCGTCAGCATCTGTCCCTCTTTCCCCTTCGATGGAGTGCAGGTAATGGCAATGCCCTGATCAGTCGCAGAGAATTCACTCTTTATCGCCTCGCAAACCGCGTTGAAGTCCTTCTCAAAATCCTTAACCCGTGCGGTCGGCACTGCCACCGCAGCGAAGGCCTCACGCGGTATGGCGTTGCGTAGACTTCCCCCTTCCAACGACACGAGGCGCGGGTCATACTTAGCCAAATGGTTAATAATCCTTACCATCAGCTTTATAGCATTCGCACGCCCCAAAATGATGTCCATTCCGCTGTGGCCACCCTTCAACCCCTTCACCGCTATCTGCAGGCACGTACGATCACCACCTATCGCCTCGTACGACACTGGCACCTCAAACGACCCATCAAGCCCTCCAGCGCAACCCACGTACAGCTCCCCCTCCGTCTCCGAATCAAGGTTGAGCAATATCCGTCCCTTGAGTGAACCAGGCTTCAAGTAGTTTGCCCCCGTCATCCCCGTCTCCTCATCGATCGTAAAAAGAGCCTCGATCGGGCCGTGCTTCAACGTTTTGGAGGCCAGCACGCCCATCGCCGCCGACACGCCCATTCCGTTGTCTGCACCTAGCGTTGTGCCCCGCGCCCGCACCACGTCTCCATCAATGTAGGCATCGATTGGATCCTTCTCAAAATCGTGCTGCACGTCGCTATTCTTCTGCGGCACCATATCAAGATGCCCCTGCAGTATAACGCCCGCACGGTTCTCATAGCCCGGCGTTGCCGGCTTACGAATAATCACATTGCCCACCTTGTCAACTATCGTCTCAAGCCCCAGGCTTTCCCCGAACTTACGGGCAAACTCCGACGCCTTGGCCTCCTTCTTTGAGGGGCGTGGCACCTGCGTTAAACCGTAGAAATGCTCCCAAATCTCGCGTGGCTCTAATTTCTTAATCTCTTCGCTCATACCTTTAATCTATTTATACAACGACACGAGCGCAAGTTACTAAATTTTTACAACTTCGCAAAGAGGGAAGCGCTTACCTCCCCGCATCAACCACCCAGCAGCCCAGCGTTGCTACTTTATTTTATCAAACTGGTAGCCGAAGAAAATCTCGTGCGACCCCGCAGAGTACCTCCACAAGCCGGTATAGCTAAAGTCAAAGCTATAGCCGATGAGGATACGGTTGTTATGCTTGTACCCCACCAGCAGGCTTACGGCATCCTGGAAACGGTAGGCCAGCCCACCCCATACCATGTTCTTATACGTCAGCTTCACGCTCAGCTCAAACTGAACCGGCGAAGGGTAGGAGTATTTTATCAGGGCTGCTGGCTCAAACTCCAAATAATCAAAGAAGTAGAGCAAATACCCCCCTGACAAAAAGATGTGGGGCGACAGATGGTTGTTCTTGGTATCTAGTTCCTTGAACGTCATCGGCAGGTAGAAAAGCTGCTGCGCCGAGAGGCCCACGTAGAAAAAGGTGGCGTACAGGTACACCCCCACCGATGCATCGGGTACCCAGCTCGTCTTCGTCGCGTAATTCAGCAGGGCTGGATCCGACTTGTTATCGGCCATGGGGTTGTCTCCCAAATCGAACTTTGACGCATCTATGGTGTATGCCATAAATCCTAACGACAACCCCGTTGAAATTCGCATCTCATCGTTCAGCCGGAAGTTATACGCGTACGACCCCATCACCCCCGCTCGGCTCGTCGGGCCCGTCATATCGTAGTAAACCATCCCCCCGAAGCCCATCGGGGACTTTATATGCGGGCCAAATACCGACACTGAATTGATAATCGGAGAATCTGTCAGCCCTGCCCACTGCACCCGCGAGTTCACCCGTATCTGGTAGTAGTTATACGTCCCCACTACTGCGGGGTTGACCAAATAGTTATTGAACATGTACTGCGAGTACTGGTACATCTGCTGCCCATGCGCCGCTGCCGCGTGTAGCAGCAAAAACACCACCCATATTTCCACCCTCTTCCACATACTCGCAACTTGTAGTCTCTACCTCACTATAGTAACCGACCCCGATATCGGCTTCCAAGAATTTCCACCTTCTGTATTGAAACGGATCACGTAGTAGTACGTTCCCACCGGCAGCGGCGACCCGCCGTACACTCCTCCCGCGCTGCCATCCCATCCCTCTGCCACCTGTTCTCCCTTTGCTCGCCACACCCTCGCTCCCGCACGATTGAACACCTCCACCTCCATATTGGGCAGCAGCGATGTGAGCTTTGAGAATATCGTTTGGTACGTTGGATCGCTATTGCATAGCCAACGATCGTTCACCCCATCCCCATTGGGCGTAAAGACGTTTGGAATACTCAGCTCACGAATTAAACGGACGTACAAATCAAAATCCGTAGCGCACGTGGTCTTGGGATCCGCTACACGAATAGTCGTTCGCAGCACATCTATCGGTTTCCGCCCGAACTGCGCTGCCACCACCCGCCCCTCTGCGCGGTAGCGATCCATTGCCTCCGGCGAAAGGGTTATCTCAAAAACATTCTTCCTCTCCTTATCTAGGGTCAATACGTCGTCGGGCGCCACGGTGTAGCTCAAATCCCCATGCATCCCTTGTAGGTAATCAACCTCAATTCCTACTTTTCGTGGCACTCCCGATAGCACCCCAGCCACGATAGAGTCTTTCATCACGCGGTACACCATCCGCCCACTCGCATCCTTCCAGCTGCGCTTCGCATCCACCACTTCCTGATGGTAGAAAATATCAATGTCGCTCGCCAGCGGGTCGTACTGCAGCTTTATGGGTGGGAAAACCAGAACGTTAGAGGTCTCCTCCGACCTACACCCAGCCGTGGACTGCACCACTGCCCGCAGCGTGGATGACCGCTCCACGCCTCGTCTAGAGGTGTAGGAGCCATCTTCCTCTCTCACAAGGGTATCCGCAAGCAGAACGCCGCCTTCCCTCCGCTCCAACGTAATTATCGGCGGAACAGTATAATCTATCTTAGAAACCGAACTCGGATCCTCCACGATGCGTGCGCCGCTCACCCGCTCCCCGAAGCAGAGCGACCCTCCAAGCTTGTCCCGATGCAAGGTAAACGAAACGGAGTTGGCTGGATTATAACCCACCGTAACGTCAAGTTCCCCAGCGCAGCCGTTATCATCCTTCACACGCACCATCCAAACTCCACTCCTCAATGCGTATTGATGATCGTAAACTAACGGCTGCCCAACATCTTCTGGATTTGATGTCGTCAGCCACCACGCCTGCGCATTTGCGCCCCCCTCAACCCCATACAGCGTAGCCGTGCCCCTTGACTCATCGTTTCCTCTGTAGTCTTTACACTCCGCCGGGGTCGTCAATGGATCCTTGATCCAGGCAAAGGGGAATGGCCCCTTCACGTCCAATGTATCCGATTCCACTACACACCCATCCTCTCTAACCGCGGTCAGGGTATATTTCCCAGCCACAGCATCAAGCAACTTTGCCCCCTTTGTCGTTATGTAGCTAGACTTCCCCTTCACCTCTCTACCCCATATATAGTTCGCGAACACCGTTGCTGGGGTCGATTGCGCCTCTATATACTCTATCACCTCTCCCGGACACTTCACATTCACACTAGATGGCTTCAAACTCAGCGCAAGCTTCTCTCCTTTTACCTCTACCTCCTTTGACGTCGTTTCGCACTTCTTGCCGCCTGGCAACGACACACGAACCCTATACGTCCCCTCCGGTAGTCCAATAAAAAGTCCATCGTAATTCCCCTCCACCACGGGCCACACCGATGCACTATCCTTCTCCAGCACATACCTTGCCCCCGTGGCGTTCTCCACTTTCGCTTGAATCATCCCATCCTGGCCCCCAGGGCAAAGCACTTTAAAAGGTTTCAGTTCTACTGGAGCAGGCTCTGTCACACTAAATTCTTTTTTCGCCTTGCAGGCCCCATTTTTTCCTGGGTAGCTCACTTGAACTACATACTCACCTTCTTTTATATCAGTTTTTCCCCAAGACTTATCGGTACCTGGCAAGTCGTGCTCCAGTTGATTTCCTCCCGGTCGATTTTCTAACGACACGTAGTACTTATCGCCGGAACGAATCTTCCCTCCTTCCCATGACACCTTTACCTTGCCATCCGCTCCCCAGCACTCCGCACCTGTTGGATCTACATGCACAACAAATTCGGGAACGTCAAATTGAACTTCTTTCGCCTCCGACAAGCAACCATCTCCCTCAGTTTTCACAACTACTGTATACTTGGTATTTATTCCGCAACCATTCATTGTACGCGAAGAGTTGGGGGGGCCAAAAGATTCGTACTCCTTTCCACCATCAAACGAGAATGCAACTTTCGTATTTCCTGATACTGCTGCAGTTGCTGTGATCTCTCCATCCTTTGATTCCCAACAACGAGGGTCAACCTTAGTATACGTAAGCATTGGCTCAGCAAGCTGTATAACTTTCACTTCATTGCTTGAGCTTTTGCACCCCCCCGACGTCATCTCCCGTTTATAGATCCCAGCGGTTATTGTCCCAACATATTTTGCAGGATCCGTCCCTCCCGACTCCTCGGTACCTTTGAACCATTTCGCCGCAAACTGCCCATCTCCTCCACCCAGCTTCATATTCTTAACCGTGGCCTCAACACCTCGACACACACCACTCTTATCCGATACAATGGTATTCACAATGGCTGGCGTAACATGCACTTTAAACTCATGATCAAGCCCTCTCCAGCACGCCTTGTTGGCATCTTCCAACTTGTATCGCAGTTTGTAGCTATTGTTCCCCTCCTTAGGGGTCAACTTGGGCTGCCCTGTCACTTCCAAATTCTTCTTAATGGTTAGTTCCCTCGCTGCGTTCAAATCAGCAACCGACTCCCCAAAATTCCCATTAAGACGAACCCACTGATACTTGTAGCCAACCGGGTCACCAGCCTTTCCCTGCTCCGAAATGGTTTGGAAGCCGATTTTCTGATCCCCGTTTATAGCCTGTCCCACATCTTGACATAATACTACCGGGGTTGCTGCTGGGGCAGGGATCCCTTCCAGCGTTCCCTGCATTTTCACCTCAAGAGGGCTGCTTATCAAATTGTCTGGGCATAGCTTAACGTTCTTCAGCTTCAACCCTACCTTGTAGCTCCCCGCCTCACTAATGTCAAAGGAAACCGCCCCTCCATCTTTTCTCCATGGCACCACAGTACCACGCGGATTTAGCGTGTACTCGTAGTCAACCCCATCAGCCGGATTATCAACACTGTTTACTTTTACATCGGTTTTTCCGCATAGCGAAAGTGGCCCAGCCTGCTCCCATTTAGGAGCACTTGGCACCGAAACCACCCTGAAATCCTTCGCCACTGGTTCGGATGGGCATTCCTTCGGCGTTCCGTCCATGGGATACGAGTAATTCACCGTCAAACTATATTGGCCAGCGTCTATCACCTTATACACCTCAGCATCAGCTCGATTTACACCATTCAATGCAATCGACGATTCAGTCAGATTCGATAAGGTTATTTTGTATGTCCCATCAGCATCCGTCGGCGAACTCGCAAAACTCCCACTTATAGGTTTTGCATCGGCACAAAAAGTTCCACCTAAATTGACTTCAATGTCCTTTGGCTTATAAACCTTTACTTTCGCATTAAAATCAGAAGCACACCCACTATTTTTTTTATGCTTTACACTAAAGCTAAAGGATTCCTCTTCCGGATTTTCCGAAGGTCCCACCCCTTTATACAAAAAACTTTCCGACTCAAAATTATACTTAGAGCCTACGCCATTCGTAACATTCCATATGTCCGGATTGAAATCGTCTCCATTCACTTTCAAGGACACCGCTGCGGGAGATCCACATAAACTGTTAGATGCTCCGTTTTCATAACTGGGTTTTAGCTCTATAGTAGGCTTCTGAACCACTTTTACATCCAGCACTAGCGGAGGGTCTGTATAGGGTAATCCCTTGTATGTATACTTAAAAGTCCCTACGTATTTAGTACTGACAGAAGGTGCTATCGTCAATTTATTATAGGCTGCACTCCAAGAGTCACCTCCGCTTAAAGGGTCACCATCTGCGGTCCACTCAACCGTTGGCGTAGAATAGCCAGGCTCACTAGTCCACCCCACGTATACTACCGCAGCCACTCCGCTCCCGCTGCAGTAGGTAGTATTATCTTCCCCCAGCCCTTCACACGTATACCGCAAATTGAGAGACGGCTGCGCCTGCCCCCATACACCCACGCTCGCCCCCAGCGGCAGCAAAAGGCAAAGGAGAAGCTTAACCACGCCGCACGCAGCGAAACCACCACGATTTCGCCTACGCTCAAATAGTATGCACAACGCGCTGCTAAACATACCCATTTCGCTACCTCCTTTCTGCCTTACCCTTTCCTCTCAACTATGAGGAAAAGAGCGGGGAGCTCCACCCACTGGAACACCCCGCTCTTCGATTTCTATTGCCCTCCAGCCTCTTCTTTATACTCTGTAACCGCTAATTTTGTTACCTCCCCGCTCCGACAAAACAAAGCGGCTACAGCAAGATTCCCGATGCTAGTACTCCCACAGGTCGTGCTCCTGAATGAAGAGGTTGTTCTTTATCTTATCCGACTCTTTCAACTGCGGAACACCTCCCACTTTGTAATCCGCTACCGCACGGTTGTTATACTCATTTGACTCACGGATTATGAAAGAGTCAAAGCGCCGCTTGAAGAACAAATCATCGTACGAGGTCGTCTGGGCATCGTTCAGCGGGTTGTAAATCATCGTCCGCGATAGCACCTTTCGGCACTCGGGATAGTACACCCAAAAAGTTAATCGGCGCACCATCTTGCCCGTAACCTCATCTGGTGACACACGCACTGGGCAAATCCCTATGATTCTGACCTGCAACCGCGAATGCTTCGAGTCAAAGAACCATTCCTCTTTCACCAGCAGCTCCTTAATCTCCGCCCACTGTGGATCCTGCTTCTCAATAATCACCGTATCGCGCCCTGTCGTCATGCTCTGCTGCGTCGTCTGCTTCACGTAGGCCCCCATGCGCTCTAGCGCCTCTTTCGGTGTCAGTCGAGAATAGAACTCATCGCCTGGGCTCGTGAGGCTCTTCTCCGGCTCGTAGGCCGAAATCTCACGATTCATCACCGCCTCAAGCAAGGCCTGACTAAGGCTCTGACGGTCCTTCATCGTCACTGTGGGATAGTATAGGGGAAGGTTTATCTTCTGCCTAAGGTCAATGGTTCTCCATATAATCTTTGACCATAGCACATCCGCCTCTCGCACATACGCATACGGTATCGGCGTGGTCTTCTCTGGTATTGACCGGCGTTCGTACACCCCAAGCGGGGGCAAGTTCGTCGTATCGCCTTGCAAAGCCCCTGTGCCCGTCTCCGACACAGCTCCCTGCTCGGCCCGCATATCAATCCCCGGCTGAAAGTCCTGTGCCAAAGCCCCGAAAGCACTCGGCAGCAAAAACGCACCTAAAAACAGTATTCGTAATGTGCCTCTCATTGTCTATCCCTCTCTCTTTACTGTACCTTATACACCTTCGGCTGCAGCGTTCGCACCACTCCATCAGGTCCCTTCACGCGGATGTTGGTAATCGTCAACTGCATCCCTGCGGTAAGATTCTGCATCAGCTGCTTCTGACGGTCTGTAAACTGCGGCCCATTCGCCACCTGCTCCGTCAAGTAACCGCCAACCACTGCACCCACTGTAAAGCCCAGCACCGAAAACTTCATATCAAAATCAAAGTCGGCTGGCATTGCCGCCACTACGCCCTGCGCTGAAGTCAACTGAGACTTCCTAATTGTAGTAGCATCGGCAGAAATTCCGAAAAGCGATGGTAGCGGATCCGGCACTTTCTTCACACGGAAATTTTTAGTGCCCAGCACCTTATTCCCCGCGCTTATACTCACCTTCACCGTTGACCCTGGGCGCCCGGTTACCTTAGCCATCCAGCCATTTCCCGCCCGGCGTATCGATCCTCCTGTAACGGAAACCTTCAGCTGATCCATGGGTACTCCAGAGGCAGAGATATCTACGGGGTTATCCACCCCCAAGTAGAACACGTTCATCTTGGTCGGCGAAACCGCCACAGAAGACTCGCTCACAGTATAGCTGTGCTTAAACGGCATCCTAATCTTCTCCCCTTGCGGTCCCGCAATCTCCACCAAACCGCCCCATCTGATATTTCCCGTTGAGGCTGCAGCACGCTCGTATATTCCCCTACCGCTCTCCGAAACAGGGATAGTATCGTAGCTACCACGCATGGTATAACTCCACTCGCCCGTCTTTTCGTTCCAAGACGAATCGTACGCACCGATATAGATTTTCGGCCGCTGCGTTGTATCGCTCGCCGCCATAAACACCTGTGCCTTAAATCTATCCCCACGCATCACGTAGTCAGAACTCGGCATCACAATCGCCTCAAGACGATTGAACTTGAAGTCTCCAGCATCGATGCGGTTCATCAAGTAGCTCATGATGTCCGCCTCGGCGTTCAGCACGTCAACCTGCACCTTTGTCAGCTGCGGCAGCACTGCTATCAAAGGAATGTGCTCAAAACGGTAGCTCTCCCACGTATGCTGAATCCCATCCTTCGTCGGCTTTGGATCATCGGTATTTAGCATCTCGCTAATCCCGCTATACATCGCCGAGTCTTTCTCCTTATCTATCAGCTCAAGCAACGATGTCCTATAGGCGACTAACTTCTCTTTCAACTTCGCGCCGTTACCCTGCTCAATCATCACCAAGCCTGGAACGTCGGTATTGCTCGAAGTTTCCACTAGAGACCCCTCAACCTCCCCATTCGGCAGCAGAGCCTTTGCGCCCTTCCCATCGGATGTCTCTACCAAATTATACTTCAACTCCTTAACAAACGTATACAGCTCCTGCGACTGCGAATGCACTTTCTCTGCCTTCTCCCGCCAAGGACGAACCTTGCCCGGATTCAGCATCTCAGCCTGCGTGAACTCCGCGTAGGTCTTCGCATTCTTACTCGCATAGTTATGCGTCGTCTGCGATAAACCACTGTCCACCAGCACAAATGCATTCAGCAGGTCAGCCGAAACGTTCATTGCAAGCATAGACGTGTAGACCAGGTACATCATACCTATCATCTTTTGCCTCGGCGTCTCTTTTGCATGACTCATTTCGTCTCTCCCTTTCCCTTGCTTTTCTTCTACAAAATCACCCTACAATCTTTTGAGATGCAATCACTACTTGCCATTCACCACGCTGCCCATCGCGGAGAGCATGTTCCCATAGATTGTATTCAGCTGCGACACGTTCTCCGTCAACTTCGCCACCGACTGGCTATACTTCTGTGTATCCTCTACTGTTTTGGTCAGGCGCTTAATCATATCCTCAACCCCTGCGCTCAACTGCGCCGACTCTTGCACCTTCTGCTGCGCATTCTTCACCTGCTCCGCCTGGGCAGCACTGAGTGCCTGCAGATTCTTGTTCAAGCCATCCAATGCACTCCCTGTCTCCTTCACGTTCTTTTCCACGACACCACTCGCGGCCGTGAGGTTAACGCTCACCTTGCTCACAGCATCCTGCACCTGCTTCGAGAAGCTCTTCCCCGACTCGTCCATCGACTTCGCCGTGCCCTCTAGGCTCTGCGAAAGCACCTGGGCAGAACGCGCCATCAATGCTCCTGAATTCTCGTAGCTCTCGGCAAACTTGCCAACCGCATTCCCAGCCCGCTGCAAATTCTGCGAAAACACCTCTGTCGCCTTCACCGAGTCAGATATTCGCGCAATGCCGTTGCTCGCCTCGCTCAGCCGATCCAAGCCTGCCCCAACCTTCACGAATAGCTCTGGGCCTATCTGCGCCTTCTCAAGCATGTCATTAAACTTCTGGGTAAAGACCAACGCCCCGCTGCTATTCCCTGTTGGCTGCGGAGCATGCGATGCACCGGCCGAACCACTTACGCTTCCGCTCTGCAGCTGCGACGCGCCAGTAGAAACGCCACCCGCCTTCGCCAAAGCACTCGTGATTATGCTCTCCAGCATCCCAGGGTCAATCGACGATGACCCGCGCTGCCCCGATGAAAGGCCTGCCACATCATCTGTAATCCCCGCCAGCTCTGGGTATACCACCGTCCAATCATACTCCGTGGGCAACGGCTCAAACGCTGAAAAGAAGAAGATTATCGCCTCTGTTGACATACCTACCGTCAACATGATACCTGCCCCCGGCCAATGCTGCAGCTTAAACAACGCACCGATTAGCACGATTGAAGCGCCCCATCCGTACAGGTACGCAATAAACCTCCTGTACTTCGTACTCTGTACGAGTTCCCCGATGTTAAAACCCATAACCTTACTGTTGTTTTATGTCCTTACTCTTTCCTTAAACTACAGGCTATAGCCAAAACTATTCAATTTCACCCCCAAACATGCACGAACGCACGCAGCGAAACCCTACAAACGTCTTGGCTGAATCCTGATACTCAAACGTTCGCGTACCAACCTGCAAGAAGAACGCCACATCCTTCCACGACCCGCCGCGTATCACCTTCCGCTTCATTGACGGCGGCTCATCCGGTCGCGCATTGTACTGATAATCCGGGTTCAAGTCGTGCGTAAACATGTACGAACTCTCATCGTACGCGCTGCAGGTCCACTCCGCCACATTACCCGCCATATTGTAGAGCCCATACTCATTCGGCTCAAAATGATCTACCGGCATGGTCGTAACGCCTCCATCCTCCGCGTAGCGCCCCCGCATTGGCTTAAAGTTCGCCAAGAAGCACCCCTCACGGCTTCGGGTGTCGTAGCTACCCCATGGGTACATACCCGCCGTATAGCCACCGCGCGCAGCGTACTCCCACTCCGCCTCGGTGGGCAAACGGTAATCGTGCACCGTCGCCTCCCCCATGCGCAGCAACGCCCGGTTCATGTTCTCAGTACGCCATATGCAAAATGCATACGCCTGCTTCCACGTCACCCCCACCACCGGGTAGTTGTCGTAGGCCGGATGCCAAAAGTAATGCTTCGCACGCGGCTCGTTGAACGAGTAGCTAAAGTCGCTTATCCACGCTAGCGTATCCGGATATACATTCACCCAATCCCTGATGATAAAGTCCTTACGCTTGGTCACCGGCATAAACCGCCCCGTCGGGTAATAGTACACCTGCGCATCCTCCCCGTAGCGCGCCGAGTCGTGGAAGTAAGAAACCCTATTGCGCACGTAGGCCGCCTGCTTGAGGTCAATCCACTGATACTCGTACATGAGCTTCCGCGTATCTATCTCCTTGCGCCCCTCAAACTGATCTTTCTCGGCATCGTAGTACAAATCCTGCACCGCCTCGTACTGCTCCTCATCCGTGAGGTCTATCGGCACATCCCAATTCAGTATTGGCCGCGGCAGCTCGTTCCCAAACTCGTCCTCCGATATGCCAAACTCATCCATGCCCGAATCGTATATCTTTGACCGCATGATGGAGTCGCGCACCCAAAACACGAACTGGCGATACTGGTTATTGCTAATCTCCGTTGCGTCCATCCAAAACGCCTCTAGGGTCACCGTCTTCGCTGGCGCACGGTACGCCCACGTCACGTCCTCATCGTTACGCCCCATTGTAAACGCACCTCGCGGTATGCGCACCATGCCGTACGGCTCCACCTCCGCCCGGAACGTACGCCCCGGAACCCCATGCAGCTCGCCGTCATCCACCGTTCCACAGCTCGCCATACCTATCAGCAACAAACCCACCATGAAAGTCTGTAGCAAACGCCTATTCATATCTCTATTCATTTTCTCGTTGCCTTTCCTCAAAGTACTTCTACTTTACGCCCGCTTCGCATGTTTCAATATAAAAATCGTATGCTTCGATACCGCTTCGGCTCCCGCTCCCGATACATGCTAAACGAGTACCCCAACAGCACCTCATGCGACCCGCTCGTGTTCTTCCCCAAGAGCGATGTCGGCCAATCGTACAGATAGCCTATCCGCAACCCATTCAGCAGATTTACCCCCACCAGCGCCCCCACCGACTCCATCACGTAGTAGCTCACGCCAAACCACACCATCCGATTATACATTGAGGTGAACGTGAAGCCAGCCTGATGCTGCACCAAGTCGGTCCGGTAGAAAACGCTCGGCTGGATACTCCAACGCCGTGGCAATTCCACATTGTAGCCCGACACCACGTAGTACTCCCGCGCGTAGCCCAACCCATTCCCCTTGCTCGCCTTATTCGGATTCAAGCCTTTCCTCGCCTCTTCCCCCAGCAAATTCTGCGCCGATATGCCAAAATACATGCTCGGCGTATTGTAGTATAGCCCCGCCGAGAGGTCAAACGTCACGCTGCTCTGCTCGGCGCGGGGTATTGCAGGGTCTGCCTCTGAACCATCCGTCGCGTTCCACTCCGCCTTGAAGCGGTCGTTTATAGCGCGAAAGCCTAAGCCTACCGCCAGCGAACCCAAACCACGGAGATGAAAACGCCCGCTGTAGGCCAACTCCACGCCGTACTGCGACCCGAATCCTATCGCATCACGCTCGAAGTGAAGGCCTAATCCGTGCGAATACTCCATCTTCTTTCCCGGTGTCATCGTCTCTGCGGTCTTATACTTAAACGGCATATCTGCATTCAAAAACAGCAACTGCGGCGTCCCCTTGCCGAAACCTACCCACTGCTGGCGAAACATCGTGTATACATCTATCAGCCCCTGGCTCCCCGCAAACGCAGGGTTAAAATCCTGCTGACTAAACATATACTGGTGCATCCGCCCATCGTTCTGCCCCCACACGCGAGCCATTGGTAGACACGTCATCAACACCACCATCACGCCCGCGGCCCATGCTCCGCCTCGCGCCAACATCCTATCAACCCTCCGTCTCGATGTCTCTCTCATGCCTCGCTACCGTCCTCTTTTACTCGTCAACTCCTGCAAATGTTTCATCAACGATTTCCGCCCGTTCGTCAAAATTAACGCTTCTCACTGGCTTACAAACCTTTACAAAAGCCGTAATTTTTTTGTCCCCTCTTCCTTCTAAACTTCTACGCCCTGCCCCCTCCTCAAAGTTCAACGCCAAAGGTAAGCATTTTCTAGAAATTGCAATTCTTTCACGCTACTGCTCCAGCACAAATCGTGCACTCACCCCAAAACTCGTATTTGAGTTCGGGAAACTCAACGATACCAACGGCTTATTTACCGCATGATCAAAATACATTCGCAGCGTAATCTGCTCGCTCAGCATGTAATCAGCCGTAAACTTTATGGTGTAGTTACGCATCCCTGCCGTGGGCGTATTAGTCCCTTCAACCAGCTTGCGCAGTATGGTTTTCGTCTCTCGCATTCCAAAGTCGGCCTGCAAGCGCAGCTCGCTCCGCGACACTTTGCGCCCGCCCAGCTGCGTCTTCATGAGTAACGGTAAATTCTCAAAGCGGTACCCCGCTCCTACCACCAGCTCCCAGCCATCCATATCCGTTAGCTGGTTGTTGGCAAAACTCATGGTTAGCGTGCGATTCTTACGCACCTCAGCCTTTGCCGTCAGCTGGTTTACAAAGCCTATATCTACCCCCACAAGCGGGCTAAACTGCTCGCTTATCGTGATGGCATTGACGTTATATGCCTCGATAAAATTCCCCTGCGCATCGGTTGCATACGAAAACCCATCTGCGCTTGGCATAAACGCATCGTTGCTCGCATACGCACCAATGGTGTAGTTGGCCCGATAGCCGTGGCGCAAGGAGAGCTGCCGCAGCACATCACGAACCGCCGCGATCCGCGATAGGCCATCGTAGGTAAATTGCCAATTGGGAAGGGGAATCTTAGGGAATAGAGCCCGCCCCCACGTACTCCCTCCACCCATGTACGCAGAGAGAAACGTTGGTAGCAGCACCGCTGGCGACAGCGCACCGTACCCTTCTGGGAACGTCCCATCTGGCCCAGCCACATTCTTATACACTCCGCCCGCCGCACGCTGCTCAGCCAACCGCTGCGCCTCCGCCAATCGACTTTCTCTAAAACGGGTAAATGCAGCCGACTCGTACCGAGTCTTCGATGAGGCGCGATCAAACGCCGTGGCAATGAACACCCCGGTAATGCTAAAACTCCCTGACACATGCGGGTTTATCGCATGGAACTCCCCATCGGCCAGCTGCCGGTAATACTCTGCCCGATTCTTCGAAAACGTTCTGTTCCCGCTCACCTCTATGCGCATGTAGGGGAATGGCTCCACCGTCACCCGGTAGTTCCACGTCTCCGACCGGGTCATCTTATACGCATCCTGCACGCTGCTATCCGCGGAAAGCCACCCCCGCTCCGCCGCACGCTGCCCGAATTCGGAGTCCTGCACCCCAAATACGAAAGCTCCGCCCGGCGCTGCGTTCTTAAAGCCCGAAAAGCCTAGCAGCATCGTGGAGGGCAGGTAGCCTGGCACAAAGGTGCCGCGGGTCTCCGACCGGGATACTGACACGCTCCGCACGCTCATCAGCACGCGCAAACCCGCATCTAGCACCGTCTGCGCCGTGAATGACGATTGCGGTTTCCGCCCCGTCACTACCACCTTCCCCCGCTGCACGCCGCCCTTCACCCGCACACGTAGCTTCCGGTTGCTTATCTCCTCCACGCTGCTCTCCACCTGTTGCCCCTCCGCGTTGTACACCTCAACCTTTACATCCTCAGCCTGCAGGTTGTGCGTCACCGTCCGCGCGCGGTTCTCTGCCACGGTGAACCGCTCCTGCTCGTAGCGCACCTCTTTATACTTCACCTTCTCCTCCATGGGCTGCCCATTCGCGAAGCGGTCAAACTTACGGTTCACCCTTTCAAGGTAGGGCACCATCGAGTAGAGCGAAACCAAATTAGCCTGCGCCATCAGTTGGTTCGTCTGCGAATTCTGCAACGTATTGCCTGGCTTGAAATTTAGGCTATCGGCGAATAGCGGCGCGGCATCCCAACGGAATTCCGTGGTGTAGTTCGCGGTGGCCGTTAGCCATCCCAGCCCAGGGATTTTATTGAGTGGCACATTGTAATTGGCCGACATGCGATGGTTGTACTGCTTATTGCGCCCCATCCGGCGCACGCCCGCCAGCACCGAGTCGCGCCACACCCGCTTCGCCTCGCCGTATAGGCCTCGCCCCGCCGCCCCCTCAGGCTCATCGATCGTGGATAGATTATCTGCCGAGAAATCGAACCGCAGCGACCGCATCAAATCCCAACTCAGCCCATACGTCCTGCGCCACTCCCAGCTCTTAGCGTAGGTGGGCGCTATTTTCAGCATGGGGCTCTTCAAATTACGGAGCTGCTGCTCGCCGTACCGCCGATCCATCTCCGTCCTGAACGATAGCTGCCGCGGCAGCGGACTAAAATTGAAATCCCGTATCAGCGCCAAATAGTTCGAACGCATCCACGCCACCCGCCGGAACGGCTCCACGCTCTTCGCCGGCGCATTGTACACGTAGGCCATGCCCCCGCGATGCGAATGCTCACGCCTATATTCCGTTTTCACGTTATGTGCACGTTGCTCAGTATAAGCGTAGTCAAACGAGAAGTTTGATGGGTCGTAGAGCTTGGGCGCACGGGCATTCCCCTGATTGACCCGCACATTGGTTAAATTCACGCTGCGATGCTCCGACACATCGAGCACCAATCGACGCAACGAGTCGCGCTCCCGCTGGTCATCTAGATTCCTAAGGGCATCCCTAAATTTGATATCCTCATCGAGCGGGTTATACTTCGGCAGAACGTACCGCTGGCCATACCCCACGTAGAGTGGGATGCTCACCTGCCACCGCGAAGGGAAGAACTTTCCGAACTCCATATTGGCGCTCACGTCGTACTCGTAGCTATCCTCCTTCACGCGCTGCTGCACCCTGTCTTCCAGCCCACCGAATCCCGCCGTGGTAACCCGTCCGGTTACGCTCACATTGCCAAAATCCGCCATGCGAGCGTTCATCGCCAGCAATGCGGCTACGCCACCTTTATCCGCAATTTTGGAGAGCCGCAGCTCATTCACCCACACCACGCCGCTCTTGGCGTTACCATCATCCTCCTGCCGACTCCCCTTCGGATTCCGCACCCCGATCATCAGCACCTTCACGGACGACAGCGTGGGATGCCCCACCACGGTCACCCGCCGCGCCCCATCAGCCACGCTATAGGGTACCTGCACCGACAGCGCTCCACTGCTCCCCCGATACGCCGCATCGCGCTCCAGCTTCGCTGAGCGAAACAGCTCCATATCTACATCTATGGCATTCTCCGCGGGCCACACCACCAACCGATCGGCATCCCGATTATTGCTATACACCCCCGGCGGGGTCAGCCGCAGGGGCACCTCGTACTCGTAGTAGTTATTCGTGTAGTCGCTCCCCAATCGGAGAAAGAGCGTGAGCTCCCCATCCTGCAGCGGCTGCCCAGGAATGGCCTCGGCGTGCACGTCCATGGCGATTCGTTTGTAGTCACGCAAATCGTAACCCACATTCTTAAAAGCCGCGCGCGCATCCCCATCGCCAAGGTTTTGCACCGAGAGCATCATGGACTGTTCATTCAGCTCGTTCTCCACCGCCTGCGTTGCGTCTATCTCTCGTGTCACATCGGGCGGCAACACGTAGTTCACCGGCTCGCGGTGCGCATTCTCCTCTATATTCACCGCCGACACATCGAAGAGCGTGGCGCTCTGCTGCACCCCGCCCAGCGATTCGTGCGCCGCAAGCAACGAACGCTCGTAGCGCCGCCACTCGCCCCGCACCAGGGCCAGCGTGGCAAACCGGAGCACCACCGGCTTGTCGAACCCTTTTAGGTACATACGCATAAAGCGGATCGACTTGAAATCTTCTATGTACCCCACCCGCTGCGCAAACTCCTTCACTGGCACCTTGAATTGATACCACGCCACCTCCGACTCGTTCCCATTGGCCAGCTTCACCTTCGCAATCACCCTATCGCTCACGTAGTTACGCCCTATCTCAAGCGACTCGGGGCGCAGCTCCACCCTATAGTGGTAGTAGCTCTCGTTATCGCTCAGCGTATTGTCCCTATTTACGTCTTCCACATCGGGTATCGTTGTGGCCGAGGTGGGATAATCTTCCGGCGATTGCTCCGCCGTGGGGCTATTGCCCTCTGTATTATTGAAATACTTATAGCGATCGAGAATACCAACCTCCTGCTCATCGTATGCACTCGAACGGAAGTAGTGGAAGTCGTCGGACGCAGGGTCTTTCTGCGCCTGCGCCAACGCCTCAGCCTCTACCACCCCGCCGAGATCCTCCAGGTAGGGGGTGAACTTCAGCTGCTCGTCCGTGCTGGATAGACCATCCAAACCGACATCCTGCTTTTTTCGCGCCTCGGGGTCATTATCAAAAGCCAGCACCGTCGACTGCACGCCCGGCACACGCCCCCATGCCGTCTCCCTCGCCGGGGGATCCTCCGCACGCACCGGCAACCCATTCTCAAAAAACTTCTGGCCATCCCGAAGCACATCCTCCGACACGTTCCCCAAATCAATGTAAAGGTCGCCCCCGCCACCGCCCATTCCCTCCACGAAGGGATCCATCAGCCAAAACTCCACGTACTCTATATTCGACTGCTCAAAATCGGTCACCGGCAACGAGCGCATCATCCCGCCCCACCGCTTCGCAGGGGTCTGCAATGTTCCATCCGCATTCACGCCATTCGCATCAAAATTGTAGGGGCCACGCTCCGCCGGATAAAACGCCATATTCAGCACTGGGATCGTTGTGGGTAGCCCTTGCGGCGTATTGCGATTCGGAAAGATTTCCCGCTCCTCCACCTCTCGCACCAAGTGGCTGCTCTGCGTGTCGGGATTGTTGCGTATGTGCTTGGGGGTCAATGAGGAGTTCCTTAAAAACAGCGGGTCAATGCTATACCATGCCAACCGCGCCCGATTGTACCCATAGCGTAGGTCGTTCACGAGACTCCCTTCAGGGAACATCGGCAGCCCCTGCGGCGTACTCGCCAAGCTCCAGGCGCTCCACATACGCAGGTCAATCTGCGATTTATTCGCCTCGAAATCATCCAGGTACACGGAGCCGCGCTTGTCCATATGGCGCGACTGCCCCGGGATGAAATGGGCTACCTCCGCATCAATCGACACGGACGATGGCTCTTTGGTATCCAGAAATGGGAGAAAATCTACCGCCTTGGTCAGCCAGGGCGCCTCCTGCTCGTATGAGAAGTTCAAGCCCCATATCGTGTTTGACACCGCCTCCCCGCCATAATTCACCTTCTTGGTGAAAGGGCGTTCCGACAAATTCATCACCGTGGCGCCCAGCATCATGCGGTCGGAAATCTTGTAGTCAAAGTGCGTCCCGAGCAATGACTTTACCTGCAGATCGAACCCAAGGTTGCTTTCAAGCGAAATCTTTATCGGGGTACCCGACTCCAGCAGCCCCTGATTGATGATCTTCACGGTTCCCACGAGGTAGTCCACCACGTAGTCAACATTCTCCTCCAAGCGTCGCCCCCCCGCCGTAACCATCACTGATCCCCGCGGCACATTCGGCGCATTGAGCGGAATCTCATTGCTACTGCTGGTTCTGTACTCGCCCTTTAGCACAAACTTATTCTTCTCCGCCACCTGCCGCGCCTTTGAGAGCGTCGAATCGTACAGCTCCGTGTAGGCAATCTCCTTGCCCAGCTCTACGTCCCCTAGCTTCATGGCAAGATGCCGACCAAACGGCTCCACCTCCGGGAAGATGATTCTTCCCCGCCGCGACTCCACCGTCACCCCCTCGATATAGTCAAAGACCCCATCAGGCCCAGCATTCTGCTGGCCATTCAGATTGTCCAACCCCAACACGCTCAGCAACGGCGTATTGGCGCAAGCCCCCCGCGTCAAGTAATTTATCGGGGTGCCTATCTCATCATCCTGGTAGAGCACATCCAGCGTGAAGCTATCCGGCGACATTTGGTACGCCCCGATAGAATATATATTCTTCATCATCAAGTGCCACGTAGGCATGTTGGGCGAAAGCTCTGTGCCCTTCAGCAGCTTCACGTACAACGCCTGCGGCGCCGTCACCCCATCGCTCGTCAAATCGCCCACCTTATACGCCCTGCCGCCTATCGTGTACTCATAGGCCACCGCCAGCACCTCATCGCTATTCAGCGCCACATTGAGCGAAATGTACCCCAGCTTAGCGTTTAGCGTATACTCGCTCGGTGAGAGCAAGCGGGCGTTCTCCAGCTTCTCGTAGTCCTGCCCATTGCGAAAGTTATGGCTCGTGGCCAAGGGACTCAGCAGCGCCGTGGCATCCGATAGGGTGCGCGCCCCGGCGTACGCTCCGCTTGACATCTGATCGTATAGGCTATTGCTCTCGTTGCTTGGCACCCTCCCTGAGCCCGAAACAAAACTCTTCGCGTAGATATTCTTCCCCGGCTCGCCCAGGTCAACAAACGCGAGGAGATCCCGAGAATTGTCAAAACGCCCCTGCTTATTGGTCACCCACACCTCTAGCTTCGTCACCTCCACCCCACTGCTGATGAGCGGCAGGAAGCGAAGCGACGCATCGTAGTTCTCGTAGAAGTACTGCGACAGAAAGAAATGCCTATTCGCCTCATACTCATCGGCGCGTACCTCAAAATCCCGCGTCTGCGCGCCGCCCTTCACCTCTATGGTTTGCGATTGGCCCTTGCGCTGCGAAAAGATGCTCGTCATGGTCAAGCGCCCGAACTGCAGCGCAGTTTTAATACCAAATAGGTTTTGGCTACCCTGAATGAGCGTGCCTGGCAACGGCATCGACACATTGCCAGCCTCTATCTTCTGTATGATTTCGTCCTCGTACCCCGTGTACTCGAGCTTCACGTTCTGCTCAAAATCGAACGTTGCCTCCGTGTTGTACTTCACATCCAGGCGCAGCTTGTCACCGATACGCCCCACGAGATTGATGGCGAGCTTCGCCTGGAAATCAAACGTGGTGTTGCTGCGCATATCCTCCTGGATGGTGTAGTTCTCCGTTTTAGAATTGATGATTCCAAACAGCACCTCCGCGCTCCCCTGCGGAATGATCTCTATCTCGTTGGTTCCAAATATTTTATCAAACGTTTTGCCACCCACCCGCAGCTTGGGCAGAAGGCCGCCCCCCGCGGGGCCATCATCCCCGCTGCGCTGCGAACGCCAGTAGTTTCGCATCTGCTCCTCCCGCTGCAAAGCCCTGTACTCCTCCGCGGAGACCACGTGCGGGCGTCCCAAAATGCGGTTCCCTATTTTTTCGTACACCACGTAGGTGCCCGTGGCAGGGTCGTAATGCGCCTCAAAACTTGAATTGCTCGGCGTGCCGAGCCACTCGCCATGCGTGACTCCGCCCCGCGGCTGCGCCAACGCCGCGAGAGGGAACACCAATAGCAACAGCGGCAGCAGCAGGAATCGTCGCCACCCCCCATCTATGCTCCACGCCAAGCCCCCAATCCTTACTCCCTGCACGCTCAATACTCTACATTCGCTTTAACGCCAGCTTCACCAAGGCCTCCACGCTCAGCGCCCCATCCTTCTTCAATAGCTCGTCCAGCGTCTTTTCTGTTGGGGCCTTGGCAAAGCCCAACGTCATAAGCGCCGAGAGCGCCTCCTGCCGAACGCTGCTGCCCGCCCCGAACGCCGCGCCGCTGGCATCCGCCTGCACGCCGCCCACCTTCTCCGCAAGGTCAACCACAATACGCTGCGCCGTCTTTAGCCCGATGCCTTTCACCCGCTTGAGCATATCCACATTCCCCTCGCCAATGGCCTTCACCAGCTCCTCCGCGCTGAATGCCGAGAGCGCCATCCGCGCCGTGGCAGGCCCTACGCCCGACACCGTGATTAGCAGGCGGTAGAGTCCACGCTCGGCGCGATCGGCAAAGCCGTACAGCTCTATCGCATCCTCCCGCACGTTCTGATGCACGTAGAGCCGCACCTCCCTCTTCCCTTCCAACGCCTCGTACGTTTGCATCGATATTTGGAGCGCGTAGCCGATTCCACCAGCCTCCACCACGGCCATCGTGGCCGTCAGCTCCGCAAGTATGCCCTGTATGTAGTCGTACATATCTACAAAACGCTACTCTTGTCCCTGCGTCTCGCCCCCATCACCTCCGCCCTGCCCCTCAGCCCCAGCCTTCCATTTACTAGCACTCCGCGCCCGCAATTCCTCCTGCACATTTATGCGCAATGCATTTTCCTGCAGGTCCCGCTCCCTTGCGCGCGTCCGCACCACCTGCACCGCCAAGTAAACGGCGGAGCGGAACGACTGCGCCGAGGCCTCGCCCTTGCCCGCTATGTCAAACCCAGTGCCATGGTCGGGCGACGTACGCACCACCGGCAGCCCCGCGCTAAAATTCACCCCCCGATCGAACGACAACGCCTTGAATGGAATCAGCCCCTGGTCATGGTACATGGCCAGCACCCCATCAAAGTCGCGCCACCGCCCCGCGCCAAAAAAGCCATCCGCGGCGTAGGCTCCGCTCACCGCTAAGCCCTTTGCATTCGCCGCGGCTATCGCTGGCTCTATCACGCTCAGCTCCTCACCGCCCAATGCGCCTCCCTCCCCCGCATGCGGGTTCAGCCCCAGCACCGCGATGCGCGGCCCATCCAGGCCGAAATCCTCCCGCAGCGACTTTGCCAACGCATCTATCTTCGCTTCCACCCGCGCCTGCGTCACCGCGCCCGGCACCTCCGCGAGGCTCATATGCTGCGTTACCAGCCCCACGCGCAGCTCCTCTGCCACCATCAGCATCAGCGGATCCTGCCCCCCGCTGCACGCCGCGAAGTACTCCGTTTGGCCTGGGTAGGCAAAGCCCGCGCCCTGCATCACATTCTTATTCACCGGCAGCGTGACAATGGCATCCAAAAAGCCCGCCTTCCAATCGCGCACGCTCGCATCCAACGCGGCCATAGCCGACAGCGCCGACTCCCGCGATGGCACACCCGCCTCCACGCGCAGATCGCCCCCGACGTCCACTATATTAATGCCCCGCTCCGAGGCCTCCTTCGCGCTGCCCACCCTGGTAAACTGCGGCAGCTGTAGCCCGTAATACTTTCTGTAGTACGCCGCGGCCCGGCTCATCCCGTAAAACACCGGCACCACCATGTCAAGCAACCGCGCATCGGAAAAGGCCTTCAAAAACACCTCGTACCCCACCCCATTGGCATCCCCCTGCGTTATCCCTACTACCGGCTTTCCTCCTATCATATGACTACCACCTATTTTCTCGACTCCCGCGCGCACTCGCGCCACCACCCCCCTGTCGGACTTCGCGCGAAAGCCACGCTACACACCCCGCACAAATGTACAACTTTTCCAAAGAACGCATACACGAGTCGGGCAAAAGAGTAATTTGAAGTGCCTTCCACTTCGCGCCGAACCGTATGAAAATCTATGGTTGCAGCATTCCATACCCTTTGCGCCCCTTACATCCATACGAATTCCGTTAACTATTTGATTAAAAGAGGAATGCGTTTTACTCCCCTCTGCACCAACTAGGGTACCCCTTCGCATCAAATTCGGATTTCTCCGGAGAAATCCGAATTTGATGCGAAGGGGGTGCGAAGATGACCCAAGGGAGAAGGCTTCCTTTCCCAATCAAAACGCCCCCGCAAAAGGGTGCCAAGCCAGCCCCTACGCTACTCCTCTGCCTTGAGCCACGCCAACGCCGCGGTAAGCATCTCCAACGATGCGCCCCGCATATCGCTGTAGAGGTCGTACACGGTATCTTCGCCCAGCACGCCGCATGGCATCCCGGCAGGAAGCTTCCCCGCATCGCTCGCCGTTCGATCCGCCTCCCACTCCTCACTACCGTAGTAGCGCATCAAACGACGGACATCCGACAGGTCTTTCGTCCACGTCTCTAGCGCCCCGAGCAACGCCTTAGTGTCTACGGCGCAGCGATTGCAAATTGCCTCCATCTCCGCCACGCGGGCCGCACGCTCCTTTTCTTCCATCTCCTTTTCTCCTTATTTAATTACTAACCACGAAAGTATGATTTTTTACCCATTTTCTCGCCATGGGGGCGAAAATGCTGAACGAGGTCAATGTAAAAATTTGGCTGGAAGGCTGATCCACACAGCCTTCCAGCCAAATCCTAACGTTGAGTTCGCGCTACCTAGCGCTCACAGGCCAACCTATTAGTCCCGCACAATGAGACGCACGCTGCGCCCCATGCTCCCCCTGAGAATATAAACTCCCGAACGTACGCCACGCAGGTCTATCCGCGTCTCGCCCGCCTCAACAGCAAAGGTGCGTACTACGCTCCCCAACATGTTGTAGAGGGTGAAGAGGTCTGGCGTACTGCTAGAGATGATGAGGAAATCGGTGGCGGGGTTTGGTCTACAGCCAATTAGCTCTGGGTTCTCCACCGCGGTAGGAGCAGTGCCATTGTTTGGGTCAGTCTCCTTGGACCCCGTGATGGTCAGCGTGCCGGTGAGCGTCATGGGCTGATAGTTGCTATTCCCTACGATATTGGCAGTTACGGTATACACGCCGGGATCAACTTTTCCATTGTTGTCGTAAATGGCCGTTGTGCCCTGCGGAAGCGTTCCCTCCACCGCTAGGCTGTGGGGCATTCCATCGTAGGCGACGGTTATATCTGGGAGAGTAACCCCCTCAATGGGCGCGGGCGTAATGCGTAGCATGCCGGGCCTAAAGGTAATCGCATAGTTAAAAGCCTGCAGACCAGATAGATCCAATCCATACTCCCCCGCATTGATAGCACCATGGGCAGCACCAAGGAACTGCACATTGCCAAGCACCACCGATTCGTCCTCTCCATTGACAAATCCATCGTACAGCACGCCGCCGTTCTCGTAGTACGGCTTGCCATCGTAAACTTTGGTTACGTCCTTTGCGGTCACCGAGAGCGGGGCTGGGGTCACCCTGAACACCACGGTGGTGACCACTGGTTGATAGGTTTCGTCCCCCTCCACGGCGATACGGATGTCTGCTTCGCCCACCCCCCTCACGTGGAGCATGCTGGCATCATCATTATCCACAGCTACAACATCGCTATTCTTGGATTTCACCGTAACGGGTTTGCCGTTCGATGCAGTGGCAGCCACGAATGCTGGGGCACCATAGGTGCATTCCGTTGCGCTGGGCGTAATGCTGGGAACCTCACGGGAATCCTGAATGGTGAAATGGGCTCGATTGGTAACCTCCGTGTAGGAGTCGTTGGTAAAAATGGCGGCGAAGTACTCGCCCCCCACCTTTGGCAGCTCATTCTGCCCAATGGTTTTCGTTCCGTACGGTACTCCGTCGAAGTAGGTATAGGAGTAGCCCGACTCATCCGAGGAGTTCACATTGGGATCATCGTCCTTGCGGTAGATACCGATCCAATCCTTGGTGATGCCTGGCGTATTGCTCCACGTCACCACGATGGGTTCATTCAATTGGTAGGTTGATTTGTCGGTTGCAATGGTGCCGAATTTTTTACCTACCTGGAAGGACACTACGTTGCCAATAATTGTCTGTGAATTCTCCACGTAGTAGGCCGCGTAGTAGTACCCTTCAGGGAGGTTAGCGATATTGCAGTAAAGCGCATCGGCATCGGAGTGTAGATCTTTCACGGAAAAGCTCTGCTTCGGCTGATTGTGCGCCTGATCGGCGAGGTGAATGCTATCCCCCACACGAAAGACGTGCAGCACATCGTTTTTTGCTTTCGGGGCGTTTTTCAACTCGATCCGCAATTCTGTTCCTACCCGATAGTAGCCGCCATCGGTAGTTTCAGTCATAAGGCGTAGCGAGGGGGAAGGGCCGATGTAGAAGAGCGGCGTCTCCGCGTCCACGCTATACGGACTCACGCTGTTTTTGTAGTGCATCAGCACCACCCTGTAGAGACCCGGAGGGCACGCAGACACAACGCCGGGCTTGCTGCCGCTTCCGTCCTTTACCTGAAGGTTTCGGAACGTTACTGCACCCTCCTTTTGGAATTCAGCTTTCTGCGAGGAGTCCTTCGCGGCCCAATACCAAGCTTTAGCGGGGTTCGTACCGCTCGGAGAGCCACTCCCAGCATATAGCCCTATCCACGGGGAATTATCAATCCTGGCCCCGGAGTAGGTCACCCCGATGACACTAGCTTCAAGGTCGCTATTTCCATTCAGAAACAGCTCGGCTTGAGGCTCTGCGCCACCGTCCCCAACGTTGAAGGGTACAGCCTCGCTCCACTCCGACCAATTGAGATTACGGTCGCGGTAGCGTACGCGGGCGTAGTTTATCCCCTTTTGGATAGATCCCGCAGGGAGTGCGGCTTCAAAAATGTTCACATCCTTATTAAGATCTTTTGTGTGGTCCTTGCGACCGTCATCATCCATGCCGAAAAGGTCCTCAAAATGACGGTAATTATCGTACTGTACTACCGAGAAGTCCTCAAACTTTGACACCTGGAATTGCGTTGAATTATACTCCTCACTACTGGGCGAACGGTACTCCGACCCCTTGAGTACGATATCCTGGAGTTTAACGGGGAAATTGATATCAAAGGTGTTGGTGATGGATGGGCGGTCGGGGCGAGTCTGATTTTTAATGCGATGGAACGAATCGACTTTTACGTTTGGCAGCCATTCGTTTACGCTCCCGATGGAGTAAGACTCTACGCTGAAGCTCTTTTTCTCTAGGTCAATGTCAATGAGCTGGAAACACCATTGGGATATGGTTTTCTGCACGTCATCATAGTTTTCCTCCTTGCCGTAGCCCCAGTACTGATCCCACGACGTGCCGCCCGAAATCATATGGTACGCAGGGGCCTCCTTGAGCTGCCCGCGGGCGTAGTTATGGTGGTGCGCGCCGATGTGGAGCACATACTTATCGAGTTTGCTCATCATTGGCACAGCGGTTTGACGCAGCCAGTGATAGATGTCGCCGATGTACTGTTCGGTTTGATAGGGGCGGTGGCTCAGCGAGATGATCCAATCCACCGTGGGATCGCTTTCCGCCGCGGCTAAGATCTGTTTGAGCCACTGCTCCTGCCTCTCATCGCTGGCATCGGCGGTCTTTTCACTGCATAGCCCGATAAAGAGGACGTTGCCCGCTTGCCGCGCGAAGAAGTCTTCGCAGCCCGATTTGATACCCCTATATTCAAAGCCATCGATTTCAAAGAGATCATGGTAGAGCGAAAGGCCAGGTATCCCGTAGGTTTCGTGGTTACCGACCAGGGTTTGGATGGCGAGGTTGGACGAGAGCAATCTGTTTTTTGCGAAATGCACATTTTCGTAATGCTGGGGCATGCCCAAATCCACTTGGTCCCCCACCATGACGGTCATGGCCACGAGGTCATCAGGGGTAGCGCCTGGGGCTTTTCCCCATTTCTCCATGATGACATCGTGGGCAGCCTGAACGAAGCGGTTGTAGCGATCGTTACCCTGTAGCTGGTTGTCCCCCAGCACCAGAAAGCGCAGGTGCCCATCTGCCATGGCCATTTGGCCGGGCATGGGAAGGGTCTTGAAGCTAAACACCTCGCTAAGCGACTCTTTGCCACCATCGTGCGAAACCACGCGGTAGTAGTACTTGGTGTTGGGCTTTAAATTTTCCAACTTCACCTTGTGGAAATTGTAACTGCCCGGCACAATGGGTTTATCGCCCTTTGCGCTTAGAGTAAGGGCATCGGCGGCTAGTCCATACTGCACCTCAGAGGTAGGATTTTTCAAATGCGATATCCAATTGATACAGATGGAGTTCGGCTCTACCGCCTGGAGGTATGGGTAGAGCTTTTCCTGGGCAAAAAGGCTCGGCATGGAGAGCATCGTCAACAGCCATAGCAGTACGTGTCGTTTCATCGTTCAGTATAAATTTTATGTGATCCTAGCGTAGTGAGGCAGCGTAAGTTTTTGCTATGCCCCCTCAAGTCGCGAAGATCCAAGCTATCGGTTAACTTGAGGTGTAGACTCCATGAAATCGCTGTAACCTCAAGCTAAAAAGGGGGTAGATGTATTTTTTCCTGAAAAGAGAATACGAACGGTTGGCCGATGGCAGCCCGCTACGCAACGTTGCGTCAGCGTGACGAAATCCCTGTGGTAAGATGGCGTACGGATTTATATTTTAACGTCCTTTGACAGCATCGCTAACAGGAGTAACGTTTTTCGCCACGGTGAGCTTTAGCTTCGGCTCTGCGCCGCCGTCCCCGACGTTGAAGCGCACAGCCTCGCTCCACTCCGACCAATTGAGGTTACGGTCGCGGTAGCGCACGCGGGCGTAATTCAATCCCCGGTGCACGCTGCCAGTTGGTATAGTAGTCATAAAAATATTTACCCCTTCGTTGAGATCTTTTGAGTGGTCCCTGCGGTCCGCTTTGCCGAAGAGGTCTTCGTAGTGGCGGTAATTCTCGTATTGCACCTCCGAGAAGTCACTAAATTTTGACACTTGAAACTGCGTGGAGTTACATTCTTCATTTGAAGGGGAACTGTACGTTGACCCTTGGATGACCACCTCACTAAGATTGATGGGCCTATCGGTGTCGAAACAGCCCACGATATGGGGCTGATTAGGGCGCGCTTTGCCCTTAATGCGATGGAACTCATCAACCTTTACGTTTGGCAACCACTCATATTTACTCCCGATGGAGTAAGACTCCACGTTGAAGCTCTTATTCTCTAGGTCAATATCAATGAGCTGGAAACACCATTGGGATATGGTTTTCTGCACGTCATCGTAGTTCTCCTCCTTGCCGGAGCCCCAGTACTGATCCCACGATGTGCCGCCGGAAATCATATGGTACGCAGGGGCCTCCTTGAGCTGCCCGCGGGCGTAGTTATGGTGGTGCGCCCCGATGTGGAGCACATACTTATCAAGTTTGCTCATCATTGGCACGGCGGTTTGACGCAGCCAGGGATAAATGTCACCTGCGCATTGCTCCGTTTGGTAGGGGCGGTGGCTCAGCGAGATAATCCAATCCACCGTGGAATCGCTTTCCGCCGCGGCTAAAATCTGCTTGAGCCACTGCTCCTGCTTTTCATCGCTAGCTCCAGCGGTCTTTTCACTGCATAGCCCGATGAAAAGGACGTTGCCCGCTTGCCGTGCGAAAAAGTCCTCGCTGCCCGATTTGATTCCCCTGTATTCAAAGCCATCAATTTCAAAGAGGTCATGGTAAAGCGAGAGGCCAGGGCGACCGTAGGTTTCATGGTTCCCTACCAGGGTCTGAATGGCTAGGTTAGACGAGAGCAACCGGTTCTTTACGAAATGGACCTTCTCGTAATGCTGGGCCATGCCGACATCCACCTGGTCGCCCACCATGATGGTCATAGCAATGTAATCATCGGGCGATGCATTCATGGAGTCGCCCCATTTTGCCATAGTAACGTCATGCGCAGCCCGCACCAATCGATTGTAGCGGTCGTTGCCCAGCAGCTGATTATCCCCCATCACAAGGAACCGCAGATGGCCGTCAGCCGTGGCCATGTGGCCGTGCATCGGTAGGGTTTTAAAGCTATATACCTCGCTAAGCGACTCTTTGCCACCATCGTGCGAAACCACGCGGTAATAGTACTTCGTGTTGGGCGTTAAATTCTCCAGCTTCACCTTGTGGAAATTGAATAGTCTGCCTGGCGTAATGGGTATGCCACCGTGTGCTCGCATAGTGAGCGAGTCGGCACTGACCCCATACTGGACCTCTGAGGTAGGATTCTTCAAGTGCGATAGCCAATTGATGCAGATGGAGTTGGGCTCTACCGCCTGCAGGTACGGGTAGAGCCTTTCCTGGGCAAAGAGCGGCGATGCGATAAACAGCGGCAATAACCAGAGTAATGTGAAGTGTTTCATGGTTCTATATAAACCTGCTTTGTTCTTCAATGCAGACACACCGCGGTTTGCACTATGCCTTTCTCAGCCGCAAAGGTCCACGTTACAGATTAACTAGTAATGTCAATACCATAATTTTGACTTAACCGCGGCAAAAAGTATTTAATTGCGGTGGACGGCGGTCGGTTCCCGCCACACCCTTTGGACAAAAAACGGTGGCGCAAGGAAGGAACAAAAACAAAAAGAGACGATGGATGTTTTAGGGGCAGGGAGGTGTACGCAGAGACGGGAGCACGTTAGTATTGCAGTTTGTACGAGATGTATGAAGAGCGAGAGTCAGGGGTAGCGCAAGGCGCAGCGCAGCGCGGAGATGAAATAGGAGATTTCCGCTGCTTCAGCTGCGTGTGTCGGAACGTGGAGCAGCTGCTGGAGGCGTACCCGCCCGACAAAAGTGCGCAAAAAGCGGTGATGGCGGACGTGGCACGGCTCTACGCCGAGGGGGGCGTGGACATGGCGCATACGGACTTCCAGCGGAGCGCCTATGGGATAGTAGCGAAGCATTTTCCCCGCATACTGCCGTTCTGGGAGCATAAGCGGGCAATGAACGACCGGGCGCTGGAGGCGTACTCCTTGCTGAAGTCGCACCGCCCCCCGTCCGTAAGTGCCTTTAAGTATGGGCTACGAACGGCGCTGGCGGGGGCTGGCATCGATTTCGAACGGAGCTCCGTGGCGGAGATTCTGCATGGGGTAGATAGCTTGGCGACCGCGAAGCTGGCGATAGACCATAGCGAGCTGCTGCAAAAGAAGCTCGGCGAAGCGAAGGTAGTACTCTACCTTGCGAATCGGGCGGGCGAGATTGTGTTCGATCGGTTCTTCATAAAGTCGCTGAGCGGCGTAGAGGTGGGCTACGTGGTGAATTGCCCCTACGCAGGCTACGCAGCATCGGGGCAAGACGCCGACTACGTGGATATGCGCAGCGTGGCGAAGGTGGTGGCGAATGGGTGCGAGGCACCGTCATCAATACCGGTCCGTCTCTCCGCGCGTGCGTGGGAAGCATTCTTAAAGGCCGACGTGATTGTGGCGAAGGGCGCAATGAATTTGGCATCATTCTACACGCTGCATGACCCCCGACTCTTTGTGCTGATGCGGGTGCCGTGCCAAGCGATAGGGAGTGTGCTAGGCTGCGCCGCGGGGGAGTACGTGGTGGTGAATCCCGAGGC
This sequence comes from uncultured Bacteroidia bacterium, assembly GCA_938038735.1. GTDB lineage: Bacteria > Bacteroidota > Bacteroidia > Bacteroidales > CAJPTX01 > Bacteroides_D. Next base: position 84,955 of record CALHSW010000054.1, read on the forward strand.
GCGACGGCAGGAGTTGTCTCGCACGGTAGCTCCACGCAATGAGTAGATTTTTGTTACCTTTGCGCAATCGGAATAGCGTAAGACTGCTCCGCGGGCGGCGATGTGCACCACGGGGGCTTAGGCAACCAAAAAGAAGGGTTATTATATGTCATTTGCATCGGATAAGATACTATGTGACGGATTGACGTTTGATGACGTTTTACTTGTACCAGCGTACTCTGAAGTGCTCCCAAGGGAAGTGGAAGTGCAGTCGCATTTCACGCGCCACATAATGCTTGAGCAACCGATAGTGAGCGCCGCGATGGATACGGTAACGGAGAGCGCGATGGCGATTGCCATGGCGCGCGCGGGCGGCATCGGGGTTATCCACAAAAGCATGTCAATAGCGGAGCAAGCGGAGATGGTGCGCGCCGTGAAACGGGCCGAAAACGGCATGATATACGACCCCGTAACAATAGGCCCCAACGAGACGGTGGGCGATGCGCTTCGTCTCATGGAGCGATTCCACATAGGTGGAATTCCTGTGGTAGATGGAGAGAACACGCTGATAGGGATAGTAACCAATCGGGATTTGCGCTTCCAGAACAAGATGAAGCGGCCGATCCACGAGGTGATGACGAGCGAGAACTTGGTGACAACGTCAATAAAGTCCAGCCTCACGGACGCGGTGAAAATTCTAGAAGAGCATAAGATAGAGAAGCTGCCCGTGGTGGACAAGGAGGGAAAGCTACAGGGGCTGTTAACGTACCGAGACATAGCGAAACTCCGTATCAACCCATTGGCGAGCAAGGATAAGAAAGGGCGTTTGCTGGTAGCGGCTGGCGTTGGGGTGACGAACGACACGCTGGAGCGCGCCGAGGCGTTAATAGAGGCTGAAGTAGATGTGATCGTGATCGACACGGCGCATGGGCACAGCCGGGGCGTGGTGGAGAAGCTGAGGGAGGTGCGTAAGGCGTTCCCAGACATTGATATTGTGGTGGGGAACGTGGCGACGGGCGATGGCGCCGCGATGCTAGTAGATGCGGGAGCCGACGCAGTGAAGGTAGGAATAGGGCCTGGGTCAATATGCACAACGCGCATCATTGCTGGCGTGGGCGTACCCCAGATTCAAGCGATATACGACGTGGCGCAGCGGCTGAAAGGGAGCGGGGTGCCGGTGATAGCCGATGGTGGTATACGCTACTCAGGCGACATAGTGAAGGCCATTGCGGCGGGGGCGGATTGCATAATGGCGGGATCCCTGCTGGCAGGGTCTGAGGAGTCGCCCGGCGAGACGATACTCTACAACGGCCGCCGCTACAAGTCGTACCGCGGGATGGGATCCTTAGAGGCGATGCAGCATGGGTCGAAGGACCGCTACTTCCAGGACAAGGAAGAGAACGTGAAGAAGCTCGTGCCGGAGGGCATCGCGGCCCGCGTACCGTACGCCGGGACGCTAGCCGAGGTGGTTTACCAGCTAATGGGTGGCCTGCGCGCAGGGATGGGCTACTGCGGGGCTCGCACTATAGAAGATTTGAAGCAGGCGAAGTTTGTACGGATAACGAATGCGGGAATGCTAGAAAGCCATCCGCATGATGTGACCATTACGAGCGAGGCGCCGAACTATTCACGGCAGGGTTAAGCAAAAAGAAACTAAAAAATAGGCGTTGTGGCAAACGGAGGTAAACTGCTGCTATGCAGCGTTGCAGCGCTGCTTTTGACTGGGCGGCTAGCGCAAGCCCAGGATGCGAATCAACCGTTGCTAGTGGTAGGTAGCGACACCACAACGGCGGGCGAGTTTCTCTACTCGTACCGAAAGAACTACGAGGCGCGGATAGGCGGCGATTCGCTGTCGCTACGTGCTTTTTTGGAGTCGTACGTGGTGTACAGGCTAAAGGTGGCAGACGGAAAACGAATGCAGCTTGACACCATACGCCAATACAGGGAGGAGTACATGCGGTATCGCAACTCCCAGCTAGCCACGCTGATACTAGACAGCGCAACCGTTGAGGAGGGCTACCGCGCCGCCTACGCGCGCATGCAGCGGGAGGTGGACGCATCGCACATCCTGGTGGCGGTGACACCGGAGCGTAACGATAAAGCTGCACTGGACAAGGCGCAGAAGCTTCGCAAGAAGCTAATGGCTGGAGAGGATTTTGCCTCGCTGGCTCGCCGGGAGAGCGATGACCCCACGGCCAAGCAGAACGGAGGGCGATTGGGCTACTTCTCGGCGTTCACTATGGTGGCGCCCTTCGAGGTGGCAGCTTTCTCCACAGCGGAGGGGGAAGTGTCGGAGCCAGTGCGTTCGCAGTTTGGCTACCATCTCATTAAGGTGCATGCGGTGCGCCCATCAAAAGGGCGGATGCAGGTGGGGCACGTGCTGGTGCGCATGCCGGGCGGCGTGACGCTAGCACAGCGGGATTCGGTCAAAGCGACTATAGACCGGGCCTATGCAGAGGCGAAGGCGGGCGTACCTTTTGATACGATAATGCGCCGGTATAGCCCATCGCTTTATGCGTCGAGCGCAGGGGGGCGTTACCCATGGGTGAGCGCAGGAACAGCACCAACGTGGTTCTACGAGAAAGTGTTTTCGTTGGAACACGATGGGGATGTGTCGGCGCCGTTTGAGTCGCCACTGGGGTGGCACATGGTGAAGCGTATCACCCACGAAACGGTACCGCCGTATAAAGACGCACGGGAAGAGCTCCGCACGCTAATGCGCCGCTCGGGACAGGCGGTAGATGACGATGCAGCGTTTGTGAAAGCAGCACGTGGTTTGGTAGGGGCGCAAGTGCATGACAGCGTGGCTGTAGCTTTTGAGCAATGGCTAGCACAGTCAACGCCCGAAGAGCCGCTACCTCGGTCATTGGCAGCGCAGAGCTTAGGCGAGGTGAATGGGCAGCAACTGATGGTGGAAGAGTTCGACCATTGGGCTACAGCTCAGGGCATTGATTTTCGGGGCGCACAGCGCGGAGGCGTGCGGCAGCTGCTGGAACAGTACGTTGATCTGCTATCGGTAGAATGGGCTTCGCAGCGGGTGGCAGCGTCTGACAAGCGTTACGCATACTTGATACAGGAGTTCCACGATGGTCTATTGCTATTTGACGTAAGCGATAGGAAGGTATGGGTCGCAGATTTGACGACCGAGGAGGCACTACAAGCGTACTACAATGCGCATAGGAAAGAGTTGCTCTTCGACACGTGCTACACGGTGGAAGAGTATAGCGCGTCGGACAGCAAGTTCTTGGAAGCTATGGCGAAGAAGTTTCGGGGGGAGGCAAAGCTGAGGCTCTCGAACAGGATTATGAAGAAGCAGGACGTGGTGCGAAGGGAGATGCGATTGGGGAGCGACCACCCATTGATGTATGGTTATGAAGCGAAGGGGGAGGCGCAGGCGCACCGTGTGGGACGTACGGAGTCCTGGAAGAAAAAATGTTTAGGACCAGTATCCCGGAATGGCGGAAGCAAGCTGTATCGAGTGGCGGGGGTTGCTACGAGCGTCCCGATGAGCTACGAGGAGAGCAAACCGCAGATACGTATGCGCCTCCAGGATGACCGTGAGCGTGCGTGGGTGGAAGGGTTGCGCAAAGAGTTCCACGTGGAGGTGAAGGAGGATGCCTTGCAGTGGGTTGAAAAGCAATTGGAGAGGTAAAGAGATGCGAAAGTGGCGGGAGTTTTGGCCCTTTGCGATGGTTGCCCTGCTGTGCGTTTCGGGATGCGCGAGGCAGGAAGGGAAGGGAAACGGCACTGTGGTGGCGACGGTTGGGGATGCAAAGCTCACAATAGACATGGTGCCGAAATCTATTTTCTCGTACGGAGGGCAAGACTCATTAACTTTGCTCCGAGCCTACGCAGAACGATGGGCAGCGCAACAAGCGATGTATCAGTACGCAGTGAAGTCTTCGCCAGAGAAGCGGGAGGAGATAGAGCGTTTAGTGGAAGACTATCGACAGACGTTGACAATAGCTGATTACGAGAAGAAAATTGTGCGTAAACAGCTTGATACAGCGGTGCGCAAGCAAGATATCGCATCGTTTTATGAAGCCAATCCAACGCATTTCACGCTTCAACGTCCGCTGGTGCGCTGCCTATCCATGGCAGTGCCGCAGGGGAGCGCGCAGCTGAAAGAGCTACGCGCCATATACGCATTGCGCGAGGATGACGTGGTGGATCGTGTAGAGCAGTTGACGTTTAAGGCTGGGATTAGACCGTCAACGTACCCCGATAAGTGGCTAACGATAGAGGAGTTGGAAAGGATGCTGGGAGTAGAGATGGCGGGCAATGCGCTAGCGCAACGTCCATCACGCTGGGAGCTTATGCGGGATAGCATGGTGTACCTTTTGTCGTTTCATGAGTGGAAGGAGTCTGGCACGATAGCCCCGCTGGAGTACGTGTCGAATGAGGTAAGGGCAGTCCTGCTCAATCAGCGAAGGAAGCGCTTGGTGGACTCGCTAGAGCACTCAATAGTGGAAGCGGGACGTGTGGAAGGGAAAGTGAAGATATTTGCACAATAGGATAGAAAGAAATCAATGTTGCGGATAGAGAGAATAGGGATGGTGTTGCTATGCGCACTAGGAGCGTTTAGCGCACAAGGGCAGCAAATCGATGGGACGGTGGCGTTGGTCGGAACGCGCATGGTGCTACAGTCGGATGTGGAGATGGAGCTGATGCGTATGCGAATGCAGGGGATACCAGTGAATGCGAATAGCCGATGCGAAGTGCTTGAGTCGCTGCTGCTGAAAAACGTACTGCTGGACCAAGCGGATTTGGATAGCGTAGTGGTAAAGGATAGCGAGGTGCGCGCGGAGGTTGATCGGCGGGTCCAATTCTTTTTGCAACAGGTTGGGAGCGAAGAGGAGTTAGTGAAACAGTATGGGAAGCCAATGCGGGCAATACGCTCGGAGCTGACAACTATGCTCTCGGAGCAGCGTCGTACAGAGCAGGTGCGGAGTTCGGTGGTGGGAAATGTAAAGATTGCCCCTTCACAGGTGAAAAGCTTCTACGAACGCACGCCGCAGGATAGCCTACCGATGATGCCGGAGGCGTACGTATATCGTCAGTTGGTGATGACCCCGATATCGAGTGATAATGCAACGTTTGACGTGAAGGAGCGACTGCTCAATTTACGTCAGCGAATACTGAATGGGGAACGCTTTTCAACGTTGGCAATGGCATACAGCGAGGATAGGGGATCGGCAGCAAAGGGGGGCGAAATGGGCTACATGCCACGGGAAAGCTTTGTAAAACCCTTTGCAGATGCGGCCTTTGCGTTGCAGGATGGGCAGGTGAGCCAAATCGTAGAGACGGAATATGGATTTCACATAATCCAAATGATTGGGAAAAGGGGAAAGACCGCGAATGTGCGCCATATACTGCTGAAGCCGCACTACACGTCAACAATGATACAGGCAACCATAGAGAAGTTGGATAGCATTCGCACGGAGGTGCTAGCCGACTCGTTGACGTTTGAACGGGCGTGCTACCGCTATTCTACCGATAAAGAGACGAGGCTCAATGGTGGGATTGCCATAAATCCGATGCATGGCGGCATGAAGCTAGATAAGGAGTCGATGGTGCCATCCGATTACTACGAAGTACGCGCCCTAGAGCCGAACGGTATTTCAAGGCCCTTTGAGAGTCAAGATATTCGGGGAAACGTAGTGGTGAAAGTTATACAGCTCGTGAGGCGGATTCCCATGCATCGTGCTACGATTGAAGAGGATTACGATGTGATACAGAATTTGGCAAAGAAGGAAAAGGAGAAGGATCTCTTTGAGAGTTGGCTTGCGAAGAAAGAGCAGTCTCTGTACGTGACGATTGACCCTAAATTCGCTGGATGCACCTTCCAACGAGGGTATTGGTCCCGCTGCATTCGTAAGGCTTCTCAGGGAGAGAAATAGCTGTAATATACCGAGCGAGAGGGAGAAGAAGGATGCGCATATTGACAGCGGCGAAGGTTACGTTGGCGTTGAGCGTTAGTTGCGTTGTGTCGCTAGCGCAGGAGTCGCCTTCGGATGGGAAGACGGAGCGCCGCGTGGAGATACGTCGTGCGCTGGCAATGAAGCCGCTCAAAGTGGGGGGGGTGACTGTTACACGTCTGATTGACTCGGTAATACTAGAGCATGAGGGCGTGCTGCTGTACTGCGATAGCGCGTACGTGTACCAGGAGAACAATTCATTCGATGCGTATGGACACGTGCGAATTGAGGGTGAAAGTAGTCTTATAGAGGGGACGGCACTATACTACGAAGGGTCTACCAAGAATGGTCGGATTGTGGGGAGCCCCGCGTTGATGGTTGATGAAGAGAGCGGAACAAAAATGTGGAC
>CALHSW010000055.1 GCA_938038735.1 uncultured Bacteroidia bacterium
GCTACGTAGAAACAGTTGCGCTTGTACGTAGAAACGGTTGAGTACCTACGCATAAGTGGGGGTGAAGGTGCGCTGCGGTGGGGGCGCACATACGTATAAGTGAGGGTAAAGGTACGCTGCGGTGGGGGCGGAGGTGTAGTGGAGGAAGGGGGCAGGGGCGGAGCGGCAGGGGCGTAGGTGTAGTGGAGGCAGTGGGTAGGGGCGGAGCGGCAGGGACGGAGGTGCGCTGCGGTGGGGGCGGAGGGATAGTTAGGGGCGAGTGTGGGGGTACAGTGGCGGTGGTAGGTGATGGTAGATGGCGGGCGGTATGTTCGTGGGAGGGTATCTGAATTTATCGGAACTTATCAGAATTTATCGGAGGAAATCGGATGGGTTCGGATAAGCTCTGATGGACTCCGATAAGTTCCGATAAACTCTGACAGGGAAGGGGTTACGGCACAAGTACGTATAAGCAAGGGCGAAGGTGCGTTGCCGTGGGGGCGCAAGTGCTTTGGTGCGGATGCGCAAGTACGCTAACGCAGGGGCGAAACTGCACTGCGGTGGGGAAGTGGGTATGGTTAGGGGCGGGCGAAGGTGCGCTGCCGTGGGGGCGCAAGTTTGGTTAAGTGTAGGCGTGGGTGTGCTGGGGTGGTGGCGCAAGTACGCTGGTGCGGATACGTATATATGCTAACGCGTGGGCATATGTACGCAAGTACGTGAGCAAAGGTGCGCTACCGTGGGGCGGAAGGGGTCAGCCGTGGGAACGGAGGTAGGCAAATGCGGGGGCGTGCCGTAAGCTCTGAGGAGCTAAATGTCGGGGAGTGGAGCGAGTCAGTAGGTGAGTAACCCGAAGCAATGTAGGGGAAGGCGGCGGGTCAGCAGGTGAGTAACCCGAAGCAATGTAGGGGAGGGCGGCGAGTCAGTAGATGAGCAACCCGAAGCGATGTAGGGGAGGGCGGCGGGTCAGTAGGTGAGCAATCCGAAGCGATGTAGGGGAGGGCGGCGAGTCAGTAGGTGAGCAACCCGAAGCGATGTATGGAGGGGAGCGGCTGCTTCTTCAGTTCGTTGTAGATTTCGAGGCAGGAAACGGCATCCAAAGCGGCATAGGCGAGCG
>CALHSW010000056.1 GCA_938038735.1 uncultured Bacteroidia bacterium
ACTTTGGTTACCCTCATCCTCATTCCCACCTTGTACACAGCCTTTTCCGGCGGAAATATACGGCGGAAGCGGCATAATCAAATGAAGAAATACCAAAAGAACGCTATCGGATTATGAACAAACAACGAGCCGTATTCATCGCCTATAACCGTGCGCATCACGGAATTATTGTCAATACGCTTCAGAAGATGAGCCTCCGCGGCTACACGCAGTGGAACGACGTGCTGGGCAAAGGCAGTAAAACCGGCGAACCGCACTTAGGCAGCCACGCCTGGCCCACCGTTAACGGAGCTATGTTGGTGATCTGCAGCGAGGAACAAAGCAAAAATCTGCTCGCCGCCCTCCGCGAAATCGACCAATCCGTGCCCAAGCTCGGGCTGCGCGCCTTTACTTGGTCCGTAAAGGATTCCATATAGCTTTGAGGACGCAGGAATGTTGTATCTTTGCAACGCGTTGAAGCACGAACAATAGAAACAACAGATTAAGCAGACGAATCCGATTATGAGCAACCTTTACGGCAACCTGATTCCCAACACCTTCTTCACCACCAAGGGAAGTGGAGAGAGCGATTTGGAGCTTCATGCAGGCTCGTACCACATGGCATTGTATGATGCCGGTATAGCCGACTATAACATCATGACCTACTCCAGCGTCCTTCCCGCCACGGCACACCTCGCTTCGATGGACGAAATAGATATGCCTCCCTTTGGCAGCGAAATGAAAACCATTATGAGTGTATCGCACGGCTTTCAGGACGAGTTCGTTTCCGCCGGCATTGTATATGCCTGGATGTACAAGGATGAGAACTTCGACGAAAAGGCAGGCGGCTTGGTGTGCGAAGTGAATGGGCGTTACCGAATCGAAGAGCTTGAATCGCGTCTTATTCGTGTGATCAACGATCTGCATCAGAATACCTATAGTCAATACTATTTAGGCGAACTTAACTTCATTACCGAGGGGATTACCATCACAAAGCGGTACGGGACGGCGCTCGCTTCCCTCTGCTTTGTCGATTTTATGGCACCCCCGTCTCCTATGCCTGAGCAATAATTGCCTTTCCATACGGAGTTTAGCGTTTGAAGACGCCGTGTTCTACCCTTGAGCACGGCGTCTTTTTCGTTGCCGCCGCCCCCATTCCTCCGCAATTCGGATGTGCCTTCCGCGCCGCTCCTCCCATCCCCCCGCACCGCTCCGCCTATGTCCCTGCTCCGCCCCACCCATACCCCTGCGCCGCCCCACCCATCCCCCTGCGCTGCTCCACCCATCCCCCTGCGCTGCTCCACCCATCCCCCCGCGCCGCTCCACCCATCCCCCCGCGCCGCTACACCCATGTCCCCGCGCCACTCCGCCCAAGTCTCCGCGCCATCCCGCCCATCCCCCCGCGCCGCTCCGCCCATCCCCCCGCGCCGTCCCGCTCATCCCCCGCGCCGTCCCGCTCAT
>CALHSW010000057.1 GCA_938038735.1 uncultured Bacteroidia bacterium
GGAGGGGAAGGAAGATGTGCGGATGGCCGTGCAGGAAGGGAAGCTGCAGGCGGTGGGCGAGTAGGGTTGAGCGGTTGCCGCTGTGGGCAAGGGTCACGTGGGTCAGTCTTTCAGACTGGCTTGCCCTTTGGGCAAGAAACCGAGGGTCTAAAGACCCCCGGCTATTGAGAGACCGTCCTACGGACGGGCTGCATGGACGGCAAAAATTTATGCGGGCGTGGGCGGGGCGCGTGAATGGTATGGGGGAGTACTTTTTTGAGGGGGTGAGGTTCTGAAAGACTGACCCTGGCGGTTCTACGCTGTATTCACAGCGTTCACAGAGCGCAGCCGGATGAGGGTGTTTGCCAGAGCAGTGCATAATTCCAGATGCCGAGACGTATGATCTTCCGTTCTGTGGATGGGGCTGAATGGGCGAGCGATGCGGCTCTGACGCTACGCATGGAGAAGCGGAGATGAAGTGGATATGTAAAGGGCTGGCTGGGAGGCCCGCCCCTTCTTTATACTTTTTTGCTACCTTTGGCTTGCGATGTATAGTTTGTTTTGCTAGAGGTGATGCGAAGGAAGGGCTACAGTTGGTGCGCAGTGGCGGTGGTGCTGTTCGTTCTGCTGATGGGAATGGGGAATGCCGCGGCGCAGACGATACGCTACGCCGATGGGCGGTGCATGGTGCTGCACTGCGATGGGCGGATGTGGAATGCGCTCGCGCTATACATAGATGCCGAAGAGACAGAGAAACAGACGGTGTGGATTGACCGTAACGGCAATGGGCAGTACGATGCGGGGATCGATGTGCCGCCCGAAGATGTGCGTTTCGGGGAGTGGAGGGAGTACTTCTTTGTGAGTGCCGCGCTGCGAATTTTTGGAGGGGTGCGAGAGCTGCAGTGCGATTACAGCGACCCCATGCGGCTTGATGTGTCGGGGAACCCCGCGCTGGAACGGCTCAACTGCGAGGGGAATAGGCTTTTAGAGTTGGATTTGTCAAACAATGGGCGGCTGACGCACCTGAACTGCAATAACAACATCCTCTATAAGCTTGACGTGTCGGGCTTGACCTCGCTAAAGAGTCTACAGTGCGCTGGTAATCAGCTACGGAGGGTAGACTTGACGAAGAATAGGGAGCTTGAGGATCTTGATGTGAGCTATAACTATTTGTCACGGCTAGACCTTCAGCAGAATGGCCGCTTGAAACGTCTTGATTGCGTGGAGTGCGGCCTGAAGGATTTGGACGTGACGGGTTTGCCGCAGCTTGAATTCCTTGATTGCTCTCGCAATAAGATTAAGGAGTTGGACCTTTCGCGGTGCGGGGAGCTGCGTTTTTTGAACTGCCGAACCAATAAGCTTAGGAAGCTATCGCTCACGGCGCAGGCGAATTTGCAACGGCTCGTGTGCCACAGCAATGAGATAGAGGATCTAACCGTGGCAACGCCTTCGCAGCTGGTGTACGTGGCGTGCCAGAGTAATCGGTTGGGCTACGCGGAGACGGGTTACCTCGCGGCGTCGCTACAGACGTTGCCACCGCAGCGGCCGCCCATGTACGACCCGTTGGAGGAGCGATTTCCATTCGCAACGTTTCATGTGGAGGCCAATGATGACGGCAATCAGGTAGCATCAGAGTCGGTAGTGATGGCACGGCAGAAGCAGTGGAAGGTCATCACGGCGCAGACGCAAGCAGGGGGTGGGAAGGGTGACGTGGCTACGCCAACCAATGAAGGGGTGATGCGGCTCTACTTCACCAGCGACACGGTGCGCTTTAAACTGTGGCTAGAGGCTGATGGTGGTGATAAGAACAGGGTGTGGGTTGATGTCAATGCCAATGGGGTTTTTGATGAGAATACGGACGTTGACGCAACTACCCTGAAGTATGGGGAGTGGGTGGAGTACGAGGCGGTACGCCGCGAGGCGAGGGTATATGGCCATGCCAAGGCGCTGCTCGTGCTGGCGCAGGGGCAGCTGGAGGCAATCGATGTGAGCGAGAATCCGTTGCTGAAGAAGTTGGGGTGCAGCGGCAATCAGCTCACGGCGCTCGATGTGCGGCATAATCCCGCGCTAGAGGTGCTGATTTGCAGCGATAACATGCTTTCTATGCTGAACGTGAGCCAGAACAAGAAGCTGCGTGAGCTCCATTGCAATGCCAATCAGCTCACGTCGCTTTCGGTGCTCTCCAACCGTAAGCTGGAGCGGCTCTACTGCATGGGTAACCAGCTCAAGGTACTCCCGCTGCCGAAGAATAAGCTGCTGCGCCATCTCGATTGTTCGGGCAACCGGATTGAGGCGCTCGACATCAGTTCGCTTGAGAAATTGGAGCAGTTCGGGTGTGCCGGCAATGGGTTGAAGCGGTTGCGTATGCGCACCATGAAGCATCTATACTACGTCAACGTGGCGCGTAATGAGCTACCGTACGCAGAGATGTCAAGGCTTGTTGACGCGCTGCCCAAGGTGGAGAGTGAACGCCCCAAGGATCTTGATGAGCTTACCTACTCGGAGCTTTACGGCGTTTTTAGGGGGTATGTGGCGGGGGATGGGAACGAATTTTCAACAGATTTAGCGGAGTACATCAAGGCTAAGCGGTGGAGGGTGGAGTAGGGCGTGGCGGGTACGCTAAGGCTTGTTTGACGTGCGGTAGCGGGGGCGAAAGTGGGCGTTTGTAGCGTTTGCGTAGCGAGGAGCTTTCCATAATCGGGGAAGGATTTATCTGTTTCGGTTTGAATAGTAAAAAATAAGTGCGAACTTTGCAGCGGAAGAGGGGGAGAAGAAAAACTAAAATACAGGTAATTATGGACGCAAAGAAGGTAATAGCCGACTTGCAAAAGCGGCATCCGAATCAGCCACTGTTCCTACAGGCGGCGTCGGAGGTGATTGAGTCGGTGGAGGGGGTCTACAATGAACATCCGAAGTATGAGAAGAATCGGATAATCGAGCGCATCGTGGAGCCGGATCGTGCATTCATGTTCAAGGTGCCTTGGGAGGATGACAAGGGCGAGATACATGTGAACATCGGTTACCGCGTGCAGTTCAACGGTGCCATTGGTCCTTACAAGGGTGGCGTGCGCTTTGCGCCGAATGTGACGATTGACACGATGAAGTTCTTGGGCTTCGAGCAGACCTTCAAAAATGCGTTGACAACGTTGCCAATGGGCGGCGGCAAGGGCGGTAGCGACTTTGACCCCACGGGGCGTTCTGATGCTGAGGTCCGTCGTTTCTGCGAGAAGTTTATGCTAGAGCTGTGGCAGCACATAGGCCCTGATACCGATGTGCCGGCAGGTGACCTCGGTGTTGGCGCACGTGAGATCGGCTACATGTACGGCATGTACAAGAAGCTGACGCACACGCATACGGGTACCTTCACGGGGAAGGGTATGAACTGGGGTGGCTCGAAGATGCGCCCGGAGGCGACTGGCTACGGCGCAGTGTTCTTCTTGAACCACATGATTGCAGCGCATAAGGACCAGCTGAAGGGCAAGACGGTGGCCATCTCGGGCTTCGGCAACGTGGCGTGGGGCGCCGCGGAGAAGCTGGTGCAGCTCGGCGCGAAGGTGATAACCATTTCTGGGCCTGATGGCTATGTGCTTATCGACAAGGGCATGAACCAGGAGATGGTGGACTACATGCTGGAGCTACGCGCAATGAACCTTAACAAGGTGGAGCCTTTCGTGAAGAAGTTCCCTGGCACGCAGTACGTGGCGGGCAAGAAGCCTTGGGAGGTGAAGTGCGACATCGCAATGACCTGCGCGACGCAGAACGAGCTCGCGAAGGAGGATGCGGAGCAGCTGATTAAGAATGGCGTGAAGTACGTGACGGAGGTGTCGAACATGGGCTGCCAGGCCGATGCTATCCATGCCTTTATCAAGTCTCGTACTCCATTTGGACCGGGCAAGGCGGTGAACGCCGGTGGCGTGTCGGCCTCTGGGCTTGAGATGTCGCAGAATGCGTTGAAGCTGAACTGGACGGGCGATGAGGTGATTGCGCGTTTGGAGCAGATTATGCAGAACATCTTTGAGGCGGCTTGCAAGTACGGCAAGGAGAGCGATGGTTATCTCAACCTGGTGAAGGGCGCCAACATTGCAGGGTTCATGAAGGTGGCGGATGCCATGTGCGACCTTGGTTTGGTGTTCTAAGGGAAGGTAAAGAGGTTGTAATTCTAGGCGGGCGCAGCGCGAAGGCGGTGCGCCCGCTTTTTTGTGCTTTGGCTTGCATAGGGCAGGAATTCGGGGGGGGGAAAAAACGGTATCCTTGCCCCAAAGGGCAAGCCAGTCTGAAAGACTGACCCTAGCGGCTTATTGTACGCAAGTTCGATAAATATGGAAGGACAGCGTAGCGCAATCGGTATTGGCTACAGTAATTGCTCGGAGTGAGAGCAGTCGTTGCTAAGGAACATGGCGTAGTAGATGGGGAGGTAGGTGATGCCGTTTTGGGTGTATACGTTGGAGGTATTGGATAGCACGTATGCACGCTGAATGTGATACTCCTTGCAGGCTAGGAATCTATCCAGCGCGCTGTGAGCGGTGTAGTCCTTGCCCGATTTCACCTCGATTGGTATAACTGAGAGGCTGTCGGCATCGTCAATTAGGAAGTCCACCTCGCCGTTTTTCTTGTTGTCGTAGTAGAATAGGTCGTGTCCGTGCGCCTTTAGCTCCTGCGCAACTACCGTTTCGTAGAGCGCACCGAGGTTGAGGCTGTTATGGCTATCCATGATGGCCTTGATGTTGGTGCGGTAGTAGAGGTTGGAAAGGATGCCGACATCGTTGATGTATAGCTTTAGAAGGTTCTTCCCGCTGTTTTGGACAAGAGGATACGAAGGGGTACTAATGGCTTTGACACCGAGCGTAATGCCGGACGAGATGAGGTAATCGAACTCATTGACGTAGTGGCTGGAGCGCTTCCAGCTTTTATCCTCAATTTCCTTGATGACGATTCGTTTTTTTCTCTGCTCGAGGCTGGATGGGACCATGTCGTAGATGCGTTGAATCTTTAGACGGGCGCCATGCGCCGCTTCATATTTTGAGGCATCAATGCCGTAAAGCGCATGCGTTTCGTGCTGTATGGCACGGATGTTCGCAACGTTATGCGTGTTCACAAAGGCTTCAACCGCCTTTGGAAGTCCGCCCACGATGAGGTACTTTTTGAATAGATCCATCATCTTGTCGTGCAGCGCGTCAGGGAGGCCCTGTAGCTCTGTAAAATTATGACGCATTTGGCTGACGGTAGACTCCCCGACCCCATTTGCGTATAGGAATTCCTCAAAGTCCATGGGGTACATGGGTAGCGGCGCGATGCTGCCAAGCGGTAGCGACAGGGTGGTTTTAAGCGTGATGCCGAGCAGAGAGCCGCTAGCAATGTAGGTGTAACGATTTTCCTGCATTAGGAATTTGACGAGGGTAAGCAGATGGTCGTAAGCTTGTATCTCATCGATAAAAATGAGGGTGGATGCGCGGTCCTTCATTTTTTGCCCCGCGATGGTGCTGAGCGCAAGGTAGAAGTCGTTGGTGGTGCGTGTCTGTTCAAAGAGTTTATCGCCTAGCTTGTCCTCTTCCATGTTGATCTCAATGTAGTTAGGAAACATCCGTTGCCCCACGTGTCGGATGATGTACGATTTTCCTACCTGGCGTGCGCCGCTAATGAGCAGCATGCGGTTTGAGTTTGCAGAGAGATGGCGTTCTATGGAGCTGGCGATTTTTCTGTATAGCATGGTGCTGTGCATCAATTGATTTCGCTACAAAGTTAGAAAAAAAGAAGGTAAAAAGGTGCGTTTTCCTACGGAATTGCAGTGCGTTTTAGCGCGTTTTCCGAAAGCTTGGGGGGCTGAGTAGGCGCGTTTTCCGTTTGGAATGGAAAGTCGGAGGAAGTGGCTAGGGTCGTGCAGGGGAGAGGTGCCAAGGGCCTAAGGATCCTCGGCTATTGAGAGGCCGTCCTGCGGGCGGGGCTGCATTGGGGGCAAAGATCTATGCGAGTTCTAGGAAATTATCGCATTCTGCCACATTCATACTATGCCCCTGAATTAATTCGTTTAAACGTTGGGCAACGGCTCGGATCATGGGTACAGGCACAGAGTTGCCGGTGAGACGGCGGGCATCGCTCAGTGAACCGTCAATGGTGAACCATTCTGGGAAGCCCTGCAGCCGGAGCAACTCACGGGCAGAGAACCGACGCTGCCCATTTAGCAGGAGGTAGTTGTAGGAGGCCCCAGTGCGGAGCGCGCAGGAGTAGTCCAGGATGGAGATGTTACCCGATTTGTTCTCGTGCCATACGGATGGGTAGAATCGTGATTTTGTTTTCGTGCACTCCAGTCGCTTCTGCCGAATGCGTGGGGAGGCGTAGAGCGATGGGTCGTTGTCGGCGGCGGGGTCAATGATGGTTTGCAGGTCGTAGGGCGTGGCAGGGAAGTTGAGGCTGAATTGTTGGCATTGCATCGCGTCTCTAAAGCCCACCAAAATGAGGCGTTCGCGCTTCTGGGGTAGCCCAAAGTGAAGGGCGTTGAGGATTCCGTAGCGGCAGTGGTAGTCGAGTTCTGTGAGAATCCGAAGGATTCTGGCAAAAGTTTTACCCTTGTCGTGGGTGGAGAGCTGCTTAACGTTTTCAAGGAGAATGTACGGGGGGCGGTGGTGCTGGAGGATGCGTGCAATATCGAAGAAGAGCGTGCCGCGGGTGTCATCAAAGCCTTGCATCTTGCCCATGATGGAGAAGGGTTGGCATGGGAAACCCGCGAGGAGGAGGTCGTGCGGAGAGATGTCCTTAGCGTCTATTTTAGAGATGTCGCCGCAGGGAGTGACACCAAAGTTGTGGGCGTAGGTGCGCTGCGCCTTGGGGTCCCACTCGGAGGAGAAGACGCAGCGGTAGCCCAGCTCCTCAAAGGGGATGCGAATGCCCCCGATGCCCGCGAAGAGGTCAATGAATTTAATGGGTTCTATCCGTTGCGTTTGCATAGGCTGCAAAAGTAATGAAAAAGTGCAGGATGGAAGGTTGCGGAGAGGAGTATACATTTTTCCCTAAGCGTTTTGCATGCATTTGATGTTGCGTTTTCTGACATTTGGGCGGCCGATAGCATGTCGCTGCACCACCGTCAACCAATGGGCGGTTTGTCAGTTTTCGTAGCAAAGTCGCTGGAGATTGCCTACTTTTGCATCATATAGTTTAGCAAGGGGGAGGGTTATGCTTTTTGATGACGTGCCGATGTGGCCGACCTTTACGCTTTACAATTTGAGCCTATCGCTCCAATCGTGCGTGAAGACGAATTTTCCGGGAAATGTATGGGTAATCGCTGAGATCTCTTCGCTCGGGGTGAATAGCACGAGTGGGCATTGCTACTTAGAACTCGTGGACCTTGACCCCGCCACGCACCGCCAGCGTGCTAAGATTCGGGCAACCATATGGGCGAGGAGTGTGGCAAGTGTATTTCAGACGTTCCGTTTAGCGGCAGGGGTGGACCTTCAGGCTGGCCTCACGGTGCAGGTTCTTGCATCGCTTGAGTACAGCCCCGTTTTTGGCTTCTCGCTGAACATAACCGATATCGATGGCACCTACACCGCGGGGGCTATGGCTGTGAAGCGGCAGCAGACGTTGGCGCAGCTTGCCAAGGACGGCGTGATGGAGATGAATCGCTCGCTGGCGCGCCCCTCGCTGCCCCGGCGTATCGCCGTTATCTCTTCCCCCACCGCTGCGGGCTACGAAGACTTCATGAAGCAGATTTCTGATGCGCAGGAGCGTTTTTCTCTACAGATAGAGCTGTTTGAGGCTGTGATGCAAGGGGAGCAGGCCTCCCAGTCAATAGTGGAGGCATTGGGGAGAATTTTTCAGGAGCTAGGGCAATGGGACGTGGTGGTGATGATCCGTGGCGGCGGTGCGAAGCTTGACCTCTCGTGCTTTGATGATTACCTATTGGCCTCGCATGTGGCGCAGTTCCCGCTGCCTGTATACGCTGGGATTGGGCATGAGCGGGATAGCTCCGTAGTTGACATAGTGGCGAATGCCACGCTGAAGACCCCCACGGCAACGGCGGAGTTCATCAAGAGCTTTTTCGTGGAGCGAGAGCAGGCATTGCTCGATGCGGTGCAATTCTTGGCGCAGGGAATGCGAACCGCATTGGATGGGAATAGGGTTGCGCTTCGGCAGGTGTCAGAAAATGTCTACGTTGGCGCAAAAAGGCACCTGGCAGTGCGAATGGTTGAGGTGCTGTCGATAGCAAGGCAGTTCGCCGTGGGTTCGGAGGGGATATTGCAGCTGCGCGGGCAAGAGCTGCAGGGTGTATGTGGCCGCTTGGAGCAAGGGGTTGAAAGGATGCTTGAGAAGGGTCTTACAGGGGTGCAGAGGGCCGCAGAGTCGTTGGCCATGGGAGTATTTCAACGATTGGGGGAGCGCCGAGAGGCTTTGGGGGTGATGTCGGAACGGCTTACGCAACAACGGCCGGATTCCATTCTAGAGAGGGGGTACGTTAGGGTGGAGCGGGACGGCGAGAGCGCAATAGGGAGGGCGGCAGATGTACGGGGAGGCGAGGAGGTGAGGTTGCGCTGGAAGGATGGGGAGAGAAGGGCGAAGATAGAGTAAAAAAAGCCCCAAATTGGAATTGATATTTAGAATTTACATGTAGCGCGCTGCGTCGTATCTCGGTCTGTTAAGGGATACCCTTCACTTTTTCACCTCGCTGAACGCAGCTACTAGCAATAGGAGGTAGAGGAGTGCGGCAAGCAATGTGACTAGCCCCAGCGGGATGTTCCCATGGCCGTTGTGGAGGATGCCGTTGAGGGTGAGGGTCGCGGAGCATGCGGCTGTTGCAAAAGTAACGAGGCCCATAGTGAGCAGCGCAATGGGTTTGACCTTGAGCGTTGGAACTGTGGCGAATGCTGCCCGTTTTTGGCTGTAGTGCATAACGTAGAAGGCCTTTGCGGCGGCCATCCCAAAGAAGAGAATCAATGCGCTGAGAAGTCCGTTAGAAATCTCTCTACGGCTCCACAGGAGACACAGGGTAAAGGAATGGGAGAAGAGGCAAAGGCAGTAGCCCACCGCAATCAGTAGCCTTGCCGTTCTTTTCATACTCCCTACGTGCGGGAAGGCATCGTGCCCCTATGCATCATCACTCCTCGTGCTCCGTCTAGAACTGCTCAAGGAAGCGCACATCGTTCTCAAAGAAGAGGCGAAGGTCGTTGATTTGGTAGCGTAGCATGGCAATCCTCTCTACACCCATGCCGAGGGCATATCCTGAATAGATCTTGGGGTCAATGCCGCAGTTGGATAGCACGTTGGGGTGCACCATGCCAGCACCAAGGATTTCAAGCCACCCAGTACCCTTGCATACGGAGCATCCTTCGCCGTGGCAGAGATTGCAGCTAACATCAACCTCCGTGCTGGGTTCTGTGAAGGGGAAGTAGCTCGGGCGGAAACGGGTTTTCACCTCGTCCCCAAACATCTGCTTCGCAAAGTAGCTAAGGGTTTGCTTGAGGTCGGCAAACGAGACATCTTTATCAACGTACAGAGCCTCCACCTGGTGGAATTGGCAGTGGGCACGCTTGGAAATCACCTCATTACGAAAAACACGACCGGGACAAACCACCCTGATAGGAGGTTTTGAGTTCTCCATTACCCTTATCTGCACCGAAGATGTGTGGGTGCGCAGCAGCACGTCGGGATTCCGCGTGATGAAGAAGGTGTCTTGCATATCGCGAGCTGGGTGTTCTGGCGGGAAGTTGAGCGAGGTGAAAACGTGGTAGTCGTCCTCAAGCTCAGGTCCTTGCGCCACCTCAAAGCCCATGGAATGGAAGATGTTCTCAATGATGTCAAGGGTTTGGGTGATGGGGTGCACCGTGCCGAAGTCCACGGCGTGGGCTGTGCGGGTGCAGTCCTTGGTAGAATTGTCGGTGCCGTTTCCCTGTTGAAGCCTCTCAGCCCACTCCTTGTGCGTTTTAACCGCTTCGTTCTTTAGCGCATTTATTTTTTGCCCTAGCGCTTTTTTTTGCTCTGGAGGGAGCGTCTTGAACTCATCGAAGAGCTGGGTTACGCTTCCCTTGCGGCCAATGGTGGCAATGCGAAATTGTTCCAGTTCCTCCTTGCTGGTGGGCTTGAATGCTGCAATCTGCGCTAGGAGCGCGTTAATCTTTTCCTCCATGCTAGAATCTGTTACCGTTCATCATTGGGCACTGTGGCCTCGTCACATGGCTGCAAAGTTAGTAACTATAACGTAAACGGATGGTTTCGCGGAGGAGGTAGGTTCTCTATTTCTTGGATTGTGGGATGGGCATGGCTATATTTGTAAGCGTAAATACGTGCATTGAATAGCGAGGTTCCTGTTAGAAGAAACGTACTGTGCGTAGTAGTCTGACTAGTAGCAGGGTGGGTGCTTTGTAACATAAACGTAACAGGTGTTACGCCATGTCGTAACGAAAGTGTGTCAACTTCGCGGGCAGAAAAAGGAGACAAAAATTGGAAAGAGTATGAAAAGAGTAGTTTGGCTCGTGGCGGTGTCCGCATTGTTCTTGCTGGGAGCGTGCGGCGGAAATGGTTCTACTAATAGCAAGGGGGCAAAGCTGGACGGTGCAGGGGCAACGTTCCCCTTCCCATTCTACCAGCTGGCGTTTAAGACCTATACCGACTCTACGGGGGTGCAGGTGAACTATGGGGCCATAGGTAGCGGCGGAGGGGTGCGAAGCCTCAAGGATAGAGTGGTGGATTTTGCGGGGTCAGATGCCTACCTCACCGATGCGGAGGAAGCTTCGTTTGCGGGGGGCGTGGTGCATATCCCTACATGCTTGGGCGGTGTAGCGGTGGCCTTCAACTTGCCGGGTGTGACTGATCTAAAGCTGACGCACGAGATCATTGCGGGGATTTACCTTGGTAAGATTACCCGTTGGAACGATCCGAAGCTGCAAGCCGTGAACGAAGGAGTAGAACTGCCCGACTTGGCGATAACGCCGGTATACCGGAGCGATGGTAGCGGCACCACGTTCGTTTTCAGCCACTACATGCAGGAGGTCAACGAGGATTGGCGTGCGGCGCTGGGCGAGGGGAAGGCGTTGAATTGGCAAAATGGCGTGGCCGGAAAGGGCAATCCGGGCGTGGCTGCGCTGATTGGGGGGACGCCGGGCGCCGTGGGGTACGTGGGGTCTGAGTATGTCTTTGCGCAAGGGCTAACGAGCGCCAGCGTGCAGAATAGGGAAGGAAATTTCGTGAAACCCACCTTTGAGACAATCGCGGCGGCCGCCGAGGGATCCATTACCGAGGATTTGCGCATGATGGTAACCAATCAGCCGGGTGCACAAACCTACCCGATAAGCTGCCTCACGTGGATTGTTATCCCCAAGGAGCAGAAGTATGGGAAGCGAGAGGAGTCGCAGGCGAAGGCTTCGGTGGAGCTGCTTCGGTGGATGCTCTCCGATGGATGCCAAAAGCTAACGAAGTCGGTGAACTACGTACCGCTGCCGCAGCCCATCAGGGCTAGGGCGCAGGAGCTGCTTGACGGCGTAACCTACGGCGGAGAGTCGTTGCGCTAGCGAGAGTACAACCTGTTATCGTTTTGTAGGTAAGGGGAAAAAGCAAGCTTTCGTAGGGTATGAAAGATAGGATTTTCAACGTGGTGCTGTATGCGGTGAGCGTGCTGGTACTACTGCTCTGCGGGGGCTTGATTTTTTCCTTGGCAATAAACTCTAGGGATATCGTTTCTGCCGAGGGCGTATGGGGGTTTATAACGAGTACCGATTGGAATCCCACGGAGGGGCGCGAGTCGTACGGGGCATTGCCGTTCATAGTGGGTACCGTTGTGACCTCTTTGCTGGCGTTGGCCCTGTGTATTCCCTTAGCCTTGGCGGTAGCGTTGCTGGCGGGTTACTACCTTCGGGGACGGCGAGCCGCAACGTACATCACAACAACCGTTGATTTACTAGCTGGGGTGCCCTCAATAGTGTACGGCCTTTGGGGCTTCTACGCGCTGCGACCGTGGATTGCCTCTCTGGGATTAAACCCGCAGGGGTTGGGCATTGCCACGGCATCCCTAGTGCTAGCCGTTATGATTGTACCCTATGCAGCATCGCTATGCCGAGAGTTCCTCTTGCTTACGCCTAGCGACCTTTCGGAGGGAGCCTATAGCTTGGGCGCAACGCAGCGAGAGACGGTGATGAAGGTAATCATGCCGACGGCGAGAAAGGGCTTCATCGCGGCGTTCGTGCTTGCCCTAGGGCGTGCCTTAGGCGAGACTATGGCCGTGACAATGCTTATCGGCAACACCAACCAAATGATTAGCGGCCTCGGTGACACGGGCAACACGATGGCGAGCCTAATTGCCAACCAATTCGGCGAGGCGAGCGGGATTAAACTCAGCGCGCTTTTCGGAATAGCGTTTGTGCTATTCCTCGTGACGGCTGCCATTAACCTAATAGCAAAGGCTATTACTCGCTATTTGAAGTAAGAAGAGCCATGCAGCATACGACAGTAGAAGTGGGCAAATCAATACGTTGGCGGGAGCGGCGCAACTGGGGTTTTACCGTTCTCATATGGGTGCTTGCGGCTGTAGCATGCGCCCCGCTCTTCCTCATTTTGGGTACTCTAATATGGAAAGGGATTGGACAGCTCTCCTTTGAGTTCTTCACCCAGCCTACCCCTAGCTCTCTCGATGCGTTGCTCGCCAAGCAGCGGGGCGATTCTATTCCAGGCGGCATCGCCAATGGAATTTTGGGAACGCTCATCATGGTGGGGGTTGCATCGGTGGTGGCTATTCCGTTGGGAGTTACGGCGGGGCTTTTCCTTTCGCTGAATCGTGGAACGCGCTACGCATCGGTGGTACGCTTTGTGGCGGATACGCTGCAAGCAACGCCCTCCATAGTGGTTGGTGTAGTAATTTATGATTGGATTGTGGTTTCTATGGGAACATTCTCATCGTTTGCAGGAGCTATGGCGTTGGCGTTCATGATGTTTCCCGTGATAGCCCGTTCCACGGAGGAAACCCTATTGCTGTTGCCCGATTCGCTCAGTGAGGCTGCGCTAGCACTCGGTGCGCCGCGGTGGCGTATGGCGCTGAAAGTCTTAACGCCATCGGCGTTTGGCGGTATCTCTACAGGGGCTATTCTTGCCGTGGCGAGGGTGATGGGAGAAACGGCCCCGCTCATGATGACGGCTTTAGGCTCCGCGGCGATTTCGGCATCGCTCGTGCGCCCATCATCGGCAGTTCCATTGCTGATATGGGAGTTCTACAACGACCCAAACCTCGCCAATCTCATTTGGGGCTCCTCGCTGCTACTCCTAATTATAGTGCTAGCAATGAATTATATAGCACGTCGTATCGCAAGTAGAAAGTAAGAAATATTGTAAACGATGTTCCAACCGGAGAATCCGTTAATTGAGATAAAAGACCTGTCGATTTCTTACACGCCTGCGGTACGTGCCGTTGATGGCGTTACGGCAAGTGTACCAGCATCGTCCATAACAGCCATTATGGGTCCATCGGGCTGCGGGAAGAGTACAATGCTGCGGGCTATTAATAGGATGCACGATTTGTACCGTGAAATCAAGGTGGAGGGGGAGATAATGCTTCACGGCCAGAATCTGCTCACCATGCCGGCAATGCGGGTACGGCGGAAGGTGGGGATGGTGTTTCAGCGGCCAAATCCCTTCCCCACGATGAGTATCTCTGAGAACGTAGTGGCAGGGTATCGGCTGAATGGCATACGCCTCGATAAGGCGAAGCGGCAGGAGATTGTAGAGAAGAACCTTAGGGCTGTAGGGCTATGGGACGAGGTTAAGGATGCCATCGACAAGCGTGGTACGTTCCTCTCGGGAGGGCAGCAGCAACGGCTATGCATTGCGAGGGCGTTGGCATTGCAGCCCGACGTGATACTTATGGACGAGCCTACCTCTGCGCTGGATCCAATTTCAACTAGACGAATAGAAGAGCTACTCCTGGAGCTTAAAAATCAGGTGACTATAGTAATCGTAACGCATAACATGGGCCAGGCGGCGCGTATCTCCGATCAGGCGATGTTCATGTACCTTGGCAAGCTCATAGAGTATGAGGCCACCTCGACCCTTTTCACCTCGCCGAAGGATAAGAGAACGGAGGAGTATTTGTCGGGGCAAATAGGGTAGATGGTAGCAGTAAGGGATGGTAGTTGTAAACAGTTGAAGCAAAGATGGAAAAGGTGACGGTACTGGAGGGAAAGAATAGGCATTTTGCAATGATCCTCGATGACTTTGAGACTATGAGCAAGCTGGTGCTAGAGCAGTATCGGCGTGTTCAGCACATACTCGATCCGTTAGAGCCGCAGCCTACACTTGCGGAGATTGAGGAGGCGGAGCGTATCATTGATGGCATGGAGGTGAAACTGCATAACGATGTGGTGCAGGCGCTGGTACTCTATACGCCGCGGGCCACGGAGAGCCGGCTAGTGATGTCGTACTACGACATTACATCCAACCTTGAGCGGGTGGGAGATCTTTTGCTCAATGCGTGTCAGCACCTCATGAAAAGCTACGCGGCAGGGTCAGTCTACGCAGAGCTGCTGCAGCCGTGCCAAATACTCTTTGGGGAAGTGCTTTCGGGTCTTGAAACCTCACTGTTTGCCTTTAGGTGCGGCGATGCGCCGGCGGGGCGGGGGGTGATTGCAGCGGATGATAGGGTAGATGCGCTATACGATGAGATAGAGGCGCAAGTTCCGCAGCTAGTGGTGAAGTACGGTACCGATGCACGGGAGGCGGAAACCGCCTTGCATTTCTACATGCTTGCCTATATCCTTGAGCGTATTGGAGACCACGCTACGAACATTGCTGAGGCTATCATTTACACGTTTCAAGGAAATTACGTGAAGCACGTACATGACGAGTCGCCAAGTAATGGCGATATTGGGGCAAATGAGAGGAGGGAATAGGGACTAAAAGCTATCGGAGAGGACGGATATGGATATAGCAGCAGGGAAAGCATCGATTCTTGTAGTTGAGGATGAAGAGGATTTGCGTGAAATCCTGCAATTCAATCTACAAGGGGATGGGTATATAGTTGACACATGCGGCTCTGCAGAGGCTGCGCTAGAACGGAATTTGGCTAAGGTAGATTTACTCCTCCTTGACATAATGCTGCCGGGCATGTCCGGGCTGCATTTGGCGCAGCGGGTGCGTGGGGCGATGAGTCTGAAAACCCCAATAATTTTCCTCACTGCAAAGAATACTGAGAACGATCTTCTTACAGGATTTAATCTTGGGGGTGATGATTACATTACTAAACCATTTTCAATCAACGAGCTACTAGCACGCGTAAGGGCTGTGCTAAAACGAGTGAAATTGTACGAGAGCGGCGAGGGGGTGACTGAGGTGGGTAGCATTACCATCGACGATGAGTCGAAGCAGGCCTTCGTGGATGGCCAGCCGGTGACGTTGACGAAAAAGGAGCTGGAAATCCTCCGCCTTCTCATCACTTCGCCGGGTATAGTCTACACGCGGGAGACGATTCTTTCGCGCGTTTGGGAACCAGACACCTACGTGCTGCCCAGAACTGTTGATGTACACATTGCACGGTTAAGGCGCAAGCTTGGCGAGGAAGAGGGCCGCCGTATCGTCCATCGAACAGGATACGGTTACCTATATGATCCAGAGCTGTAGAGTTTATAAAATTTCTAGCTGTACTATAAATATTTTCAATCCGATGAGAGGTTCTTACAGGCGTCGTTTGATAGTTAACTTCCTGCTTATCTTTCTAGTCTTCACGGTGGTTATTCTGTTTTTCACATCTCAGCACGACGTGCGCCAACGACGTAGGATGCTGGGGGAACGCCTCAATGCTTCCGCAGTGCTGGCAGATCGCTTTTTGGCGGATTATCCGCAAGAATATGGGAAGCTTGGGGATCTCCTCTCATCGTCTATGCGTCTTACGGTGATTGACCTGCGTGGCAATGTACTTTTTGACAATATGCATGAGGCGCCGATGGAGAATCACATGGAGCGGCCGGAGCTACAGACCGCTATGCGAGAAACGGAGGGTAAGGGCGATGCCATACGGTACTCCACAACGTTTGGTAAAAAGTACTACTACTATGCGCTCCGCTGCCAGGAACGTTACATGCGCCTGGCGCTCCCATATGAGAGTACCGCGAGGCATGAACTCGCCCCGGATTGGCTTTTCATCGTTTTTATTGCATCGCTTTTCGCTGTGGCCTTGATCGCGCTACTTTTCCTGTCTGACCATATGGGGCGAACCATCGCCAGCCTACGCAAATTCACAGCTCGTGCAAAGGAGGGAAAGCTACCGCAAGGGATTAAGCTGCCCAATTCGGAACTAGGGCATATCGCAAGTGACATCATAGATGCCTACTCCAATTTGCACAAGGCTAACGACCGTTTGCAGCTAGAGCAAGAGAAAATGCATCAGCATTTTATGCTGGCACAGGAAGGAGTGGCGATATTTAATGAAGAAAAAGAGGTTCTATACGCTAACTCCCTATATGTAAAGTATGTAAATCTCATACGAGACAAAGCCGTACTCTCGGCAGAAGGAACATGCGACTACCCGGAGTTTGCCGCTCTCATGGACTTTAGGATGGGGCAACTCCAGCAGTCTAGCGGTGAGCAGAAGCGAGATAGCGGCGTGTCGAAGAAGGTAGTTATTCCGGTCGGTAGCACGTGGATTGAGGCGAAGATGCTGACTTTCCCAGATAATAGCTTTGAGATTGTGCTAAGCGATGTGTCTCAGATAGTAGAAGAGCGGAAGTTAAAGCGTGAGATGAGTTCAAATATAGCCCACGAATTACGTACGCCCGTGGCTTCCATCTTAGGGTACGTTGAGACGATGATGCGTAATCCTGCCCTTGACGCAGAGAGACGCATGCACTTTTTGGATAAAGCCCATCAGCAGGTTATGCGGCTCAACGAGCTGATTACTGAGGTTACCGATATAACGCTTAGCGAAGAGGCACCGGATAAGCGGACGTTTAGGAAGTTTGACCTAGCCGTGCTCTTTGATAATGTCGTTGCAGAATTCCAACCGAAGCTTACAGAACTTCGTGTTGAGGTAAAGAACGATTTGGATAAGCCTCTAATTATAAGTGCGATTGATTCTTTAATTGCTGCAGTACTAAGAAATCTAATAGCCAACTCTACCCGCTATGCGGGCGAAGGCTTTAGCATTGTGTTTCGGAAGCTATCGGAGGATAAGCACAGCTACCTCTTGAGCTACTACGACACGGGTAAGGGTGTACCGCAGGAGGCCCTGCCTCGTATATTTGAGCGGTTCTATAGAGTGGATGATGGCAGGGCGCGGCAGAATGGTGGTTCGGGGTTAGGACTTGCCATAGTGAAGAACGCTATCGCCGCGCATGGGTCGCAGGTGTATGCCCGTATCCCGCAGGGCGGAGGGTTAGAAATTCTGTTCTCCTTATCGAAGGCATAGTGAAGAATGGAAAGGAGCATTGCTGCATGAGGCGGAAATTCTCTTTACGCAACTAGCCACCATTGCCGGATGATGGCTACCCAGGTTGTTCAACTATACGAGGCTGCCTTCCCGATGGGTTCCCATTTGCAGTCAGCATTTGTTGACAATATGGCGGGATGCCAAGTATTGAAGCAACTCCGTGACGTTCGTTGCAGGGCTTTAATTAGTTGCAGTAAAATTATTTTAGTACCTTCGCGGCGGGAAGTGTAAAAGGATTGGAGGGGCTTTGAAGCCCCTTTTTTGTACAGTATGCTAACGGAGTTAGAGGTAAAGGAACGGGTTGAGGCGTGGCTTGCGAACTACACGAAGGATGCGGATTTTTTCGTGGAGCGGGTTGAGGTGCGGGGTGATGCTGTGCGCGTACTCGTTGATCGAGATGGGGACATAGGGCTAGAGGAGTGCGCAACGATAAGTCGTGGGCTGAGCGAGATGCTAGAGGCGGAGGGACTAGACATGTCGTTAGAGGTTTCATCACCGGGGTTGAGCGAGGCGATGGTGCACCCCCGCATATTCCAAAAGAGGTTGGGGACAAGGGTTGAGGTGCAGCTGAAGGAGCATAGAAAGGTGGTAGGCGTGCTGAAAGGGTACGATGGGCAGCAGCTAGAGGTGCAGGTGATGATGAAGGAAAAGGTGGAGGGCAAGAAACGGCCCGAGATGGTAGAGAGGGTTGAAACGTACGCAATGGATGATGTGCAGCGCGTACGGGTAAGTTTTGATAAATAAGCGTGAAAAACGATGAATAGCAAGGAGCTGATTCAGGCATTGCAGGACTTTAAGGAGCAGAAGAACGTTGACAAGGAGACGATGCGCGACATCCTTGAGTCGGTTTTTCGCATGGTGTTGGCTAAGAACTACGGAAGCGACAGCAACTTCGACCTGATAATCAACATAGAGAAGGGCGATTTTGAGATATGGCGTATCCGGGAGGTAGTGCCCGACGATGCGGTTGAGGATGAAAATCGCCAAATATCGTTGACGGAGGCGAAAGAGATACAGCCTGACTACGAGGTGGGCGAAGAGGTGAGCGAAGAGGTGAAGTTTGACGACTTCGCCCGGCGTAATATCTTGGCGATACGTCAGAATTTGATGGGGCGTATAATGGACTACGAGCGTGAGAACCTCTTCAATCGTTATAAGCAACGAGAGGGGGAGCTGGTGACGGCGGAGCTCCACCAAATACGGCGCCGAGAGGCTATACTGCTTGACGATGATGGCAACGAACTCATACTGCCGAAGAGCGAGCAGATACCGAGCGACTTCTTTCGCAAGGGGGAGGCGGTGCGAGCCGTGGTGCTGCGCGTTGAGATGGGTAATTCTTCCCCACAGATTATTTTGTCACGCACGGCGCCCCGTTTCTTGGAGTGTCTGATGGAGCAGGAGGTACCAGAGATTTTTGATGGGTTAATTACTATCAAGAAAACGGTGCGGATTCCGGGGGAGCGCGCCAAGGTGGCGGTGGAGTCGTACGATGACCGTATTGACCCTGTAGGGGCATGCGTGGGGATGAAAGGGGTGCGAATTCAAGGGATCGTGCGGGAACTCCGAAACGAGAATATTGACGTGATAGGGTACACAACGAACACCCAGCTGTACATCACGCGTGCACTGAGTCCGGCGCAGATTACCTCGATACGGATTAACGAAGAGGAGAAGCACGCCGATGTGCTGCTGCCGGGGAAAGAGGTGTCGTTGGCTATTGGGAAGAATGGGTATAACATCCGTTTGGCGAGCGATTTGACGGGGTATAAGATAGATGTGTTCCGGGATGCGGAGCCTACCGACGAGGTGATAGAGGATGTGATGCTTGAGGAGTTCTCGGACGTGATCGAGGGGTGGGTGCTTGATGAGTTGCGGAAGATAGGTTGCCGTACGGCGCAGAGCGTGCTTGAGATATCCAAGGAGGATTTGATGCGCAGAGCAGATTTGGAAGAGAAGACTGTGGATGAGGTGCTACGGATATTGCGTAGCGAGTTTGAGGAGGATTAAAACGGCTGATGCTGGTGGGCGAAGAGGAGTTCGGCGGGCGTTAGGTAAAACATGGTAGTGGTAGTATATGGCAAAAGAGCAGGAGAAGAGCGTACGGTTGAGTAAAGCTTTGCGAGAGTTCGGCATCGGTCTCGACACGGCAGTTGATTTTCTGCGGAGCAATGGCGTGGAGATAGAGGACGACCAGAACGCAAAGATTAGCCGGGAGGCTTATCAGCTTCTTTCGAAGGAGTACGGTTCAAGCGTGGTGCCCGCAGAGCGTAAACAGGCGAAACAGAAACGTAAAGAAACGCCACAGACGGTGGGCGATGCGCTAGGGATGCAGCAGCCCGTTGGAAAGCAAGATGCGGAGCAGCCCTCACCAACGCCTGCATCGCCCGCAGAGGGCGAAAAGCGTACGGCGGCTGTTGGCCCAAAGGTGGTGGGCAAGATAAACGTAGAGCCAAAACCTGCTACGAAGCCTACCGCTACGAAGTCTCCTGCGAGCGGTGAGGCGAAGCCAGCCCCTTCGCCGAAGGTTGCAGAGAATAAGGTTGAGGCTGAAAAGAAAGTAGCCCCGACCGCCGAAGCGTCGGCAGAGAAACGAAAGGAGACAGTAGCTGTAGAGAAGAA
Source organism: uncultured Bacteroidia bacterium (assembly GCA_938038735.1). Classification (GTDB taxonomy): domain Bacteria; phylum Bacteroidota; class Bacteroidia; order Bacteroidales; family CAJPTX01; genus Bacteroides_D. Next base: position 19,988 of record CALHSW010000057.1, read on the forward strand.
GGGGCAAGAAGAGACACCTGCTGCGCCGAAGAAGGCTGCGTCTGAGAGGGCTAAGAAGTCCGAAAAGGACTCATCGGCTGCCCCAGCAAAAGAGACTAAAGCGTCCGCAAAGAGTACTAAAAAGGCGACTACGGAGAAAGAGCCGGAGAAGCCAAAAGTGACACCGCAGCGGGAGGAGAAGGTGGTTGATCCTGTTTCTGCACATAAATTGACAGGTCCTACGTTCGTGGGCAAGGTGCAGCTAGATGCGCAGGGAAAGCTATTGACACCAAAACCGGAGCGTAGCGAAAAGCAGCCTGTAATGGAAGAGAAACCCGAGGAGCGTCCAGCCCCGAAGGAGGAAGCGCAGCCGGTTGTGGAGCGTAAGTTGCCTGAGGAGGATGAAATATTCCGCCCGACGGAGGTGAAGCTTGAGGGTCCGAAGGTGGTAGGGAAAATTGAGCTGCCTAAACTTCCTGATCGAAGTAAGCGGAAGCCAGAGGCGAGTGCTACGCCTGGTGGCGGCTTGCAAAAGAAGCGGAGAAGAAAGCGAATAGGGCAGGATGCCGCAGGCGCACCATCGCAGGGCGGCGCGCAGCAGGTGCCGCCGAAGTCAAGACAGCAGAACCCAACCTCATCTCGTCCTTACCGTAAGTCGCGCACGCAGCGTGCTGCGGAGGTGCCGCAGGAGATCTCGATGGAGGATGTGGAGGAGAAAATCAAGCAGACACGGGCGCGTATAGCCTCCAAGAAGTCTAGCTCCTTTGCGAAGGGGGCAAAGATGCGCAGGGAGCATCGTTCGGTAATGGAGGCAAAGCGGGAGCAGGAGCAGCTGCGCGCGGAGCAGGAGAAGAAGACCCTGAGCGTCAGCGAATTCGTTACAGCAAACGAGTTGGCAGGCCTAATGAACGTGTCGGTTACCGATGTCATTGAGGCGTGCATGAATATGGGGCAGATGGTGTCGATAAACCAACGCCTCGATGCGGAGACGCTGACGCTTGTGGCGGATGAGTTTGGCTATGAGTTGGAGTTTGTTGAGGCGAAAATTGATTTCGATTCGGATGAACCCGAAGATAAGCCGGAGGATTTAAGGCCTCGTCCGCCGATATTTGTAGTGCTTGGGCATGTGGACCATGGGAAGACAACGCTTTGTGATACGATTAGAAAGTCAAATGTGACGGAGAAGGAGGCGGGAGGTATTACGCAGCACCTCACGGCGTTCTCTATTGCCATAGGCGACCGGAAGGCAACGCTGATTGATACGCCAGGGCACGAGGCGTTTACGGCTATGCGTGCGCGTGGAGCAGAGCTTACTGACGTAGCGATAATCGTGGTGTCGGCGGAGGATGGGTTGATGCCGCAGACGCTGGAGGCGATGTCGCAGGCGAGTCTACAAAACGTGCGTATAGTCTTTGCTATCAATAAAATTGATAGTCCAAAGGCGGATCCTGAAAAGGTGAAGGAGGAGCTTTCGCAGCACAACTACCTCGTGGAGGACTGGGGTGGAAAGTACCAGTGTCAAGAAATTTCGGCGAAGTACAACAAGAATGTTGACTTGCTACTAGAGAAAGTGTTGCTAGAGGCCGACATTATGGGGCTTACAGCGAATCCTAAGCGTAGAGCAGAGGCACTTGTGTTTGAGTCAACCGTTGATAAGGGGCGTGGGAACGTGGCGTGGATATTGGTGCAGAATGGTACGTTACGCAAGGGCGACAGCATCGTTGCGGGAGGTTTCTACGGCCGCGTGAAGGCGATGTTTGACGATAAAGGAAAGCCCGTTACAAGTGCTGGCCCATCAACGCCGGTGCAGGTTATAGGGTTGAATGGAGCGCCGCAGGCGGGTGATATCTTCAAGGCGGTGAAGAATGACAAGGAGGCGAGGGATATCGCGAGCAAGGTGACGAATATTCGCCGTGTGCAGGAGATGCGGTCGCGTAAGCACATTACGCTTGACGAAATAGGTAGGCGTATTCTTATTGGGAATTTTCAGGAGCTCAATTTGATTGTCAAGGGTGATGTGGATGGGTCTGTAGAGGCGTTGAGCGACTCTTTGATAAAGCTTTCAACGGAGGAAATACAGGTAAATGTTATCTCCAAGGGGGTGGGGCAAATCACGGAGTCTGATGTTACCATGGCGGCTACTGCAAATGCAATCATCATTGGCTTCCAGGTGCGACCCTCTGGGCAGGCGAAGAAGATGGCCGATGCTGAGCAAATTGACATTCGGCTCTACTCCATTATCTACGATGCCATAGAGGAGATTAAGAGTGCCATGGAGGGGATGCTTTCACCCGAGGTGAAGGAAGAGGTGACCGGCACGGCGGAGGTGCAGGAAACGTATCGTATCTCCAAGGTGGGTACCATTGCGGGGGCTTTGGTACGTGAAGGAAAGATATCCCGCGGCAGCAAGGCGCGTATCATTCGCGATGGTATTGTGGTGTATTCAAGCGAACTCTCATCGCTGAAGCGGTATAAGGATGAGGCGAAAGAGGTAGTTGCGGGTATGGAGTGCGGTATCGGGGTAAAGAACTACAACGACATAAAGGTTGGGGACATAATTGAGGCATACGTTGAGGTTGAGGTAAAGCGTACGTTGTAGGCCTTGCAGGGGAGAGAGTGAAGCTATAAAATGGAGTGGTAAGTATGGAGAGTTCATCGCTTTTCGCCGTATCGCCTGTGGATGGGAGGTATGCGGGTAAAACGGCTGCATTAAGGGATTATTTCTCGGAGGCAGCGCTGATACGCTACCGCATCATGGTGGAGGTGGAGTATCTATTGGCGCTGCGTGCGTTGCCGCTGCCTCAGCTGGATGGCGTGAGTCAGGAGAAGCTTCGCGAGTTGTGCGATTTGTACATGGACTTTAAGCCGGAGTACGCCGAGCGGGTAAAGGCTATTGAGAAGACTACGAACCACGATGTAAAGGCGGTGGAGTACTTCGTTAAGGAGCAGCTCGATGCGATGGGTCTTTCCGACATACGTGAGTTTACCCACTTTGGGTTGACGAGCCAGGATATTAACAACACGGCGTTCCCCTCGATGCTGCGCGATGCAACTGTGAAGGTCTACCTGCCGCTGCTGCGGGAAGTAGTGGAGATGCTTCGTGATAATGCGAAGACGTGGAAGGAGATACCGATGCTGGCGCGCACCCATGGGCAACCCGCATCGCCCACTTGCCTTGGGAAGGAGATTTACGTGTTCGTGGAGCGCCTGGAGGCGCAGATAAATCTACTGCACAAGGTGTCATTCTCAGCGAAGTTTGGCGGCGCCACAGGGAATTTCAATGCGCACCATGTGGCCTATCCGAACATCGATTGGGTAGCGTTTGCCAACCGTTTCCTCAATGACAAGCTAGGGCTTGAGCGGGAGCAGACCACTACGCAGATTGACCATTACGACAACTTGGCGGCCATATTTGACAATATGCGCCGCATAAATACGATCCTGATAGACTTTTGCCGAGACATGTGGACCTACATCTCGATGGGGTACTTCGGACAGGTCGTAGTGCAAGGGGAGGTGGGGTCGTCCGCAATGCCGCATAAGGTCAACCCGATAGATTTCGAAAATGCTGAGGGTAATCTTGGCATGGCGAACGCCGTGTTCGTCCATTTGGCAAGCAAACTCCCTGTGAGCCGATTGCAGCGCGATTTAACAGATAGCACGGTGATTCGTAACATCGGTGTGCCGTTGGCGCATTCGATTATAGCGTTCCAGTCAATAGAGAAGGGGCTAAACCGCGTCTCCGTCAATGATGACGAAATCGATAGGGATCTAACGGAGCATTGGGTGGTGGTGTCGGAGGGCATTCAAACCATCCTGCGTCGAGAAGGGTATCCACATGCCTACGAAGCCTTGAAGGGGCTTACGCGTACGGCAACGCCTCCACGGAAATCGGAGATAATGGCCTTCATAGAGTCTCTCAAAGTGCCAGAGGCGGTAAGGGAGGAGCTAAGAGCCATTACGCCGCAGAACTATACGGGCATACAGCCAGACTTTGAGTAACAGCCAATTGCCTAACCCTCAGCTCCAACGGAATGCGTAATTTGAGACGGATCCTGCGTTTCGTCCTCCCCTATAAGTGGAGGGCGATAGCTAATATACTGTTCAACCTACTGTCAGCATTCTTTTCGCTCTTTTCGCTCGGCTTCATGATTCCCTTTCTAGGGGTTCTTTTCGGAACTGCCGCGAGGGTTGAGGTAAAGCCAGAGTTCGCATTCTCCGTGGATGCGATAACCGACACGATATATTATCACATTACTCAGGTGCTGGATGGCTACGGGAAAGAGGTAGCCCTGCTCTACGTGGTGTCGTTTGTGCTGGGGGCTTCGTTGCTTAAAAATCTGTTTGCCTACATTGCGCTGTGGCATCTTTCCCCCCTCACAACCGGGGTTGTAAAGGATTTGCGAAATGCGCTGCACCAAAAGGTTCTTTCGTTGCCCTTAGGTTACTACACGGAGGAGCGGAAGGGAGACATGATTAGCCGAATGTCAAACGACGTGAACGAGGTGGAGTACTCCATTGTTCGTTCGCTTGACATGCTGTTTCGGGATCCCATCACGATAGTGGTACACCTTGCTGGATTGCTATTTATAAGCCCTCAGTTAACGCTATTCGTATTCATACTGCTCCCAATTTCAGGATTTGCTATTGGGCGCGTGGGGCGGAATTTGAGAAAGCAATCTACTGCATTGCAGGCGAGTCTAGGTAACGTTTTCTCGTTTATTGACGAGACGCTGGGCGGCATACGGATAATAAAGGCGTTCAATGCAGAGAATCGTGTACATGGTCGCTTTGCCCGTGAGAATAGTCGTTTCGCAAAACTCAACATCAGTATCAACAGGCGACGCGATATGGCTAGCCCCCTAAGTGAGTTCTTAGGCACCGTGGTAATGGCTATAGTGCTCTGGTTTGGTGGAAGGCTGGTTTTTGAGGGGGTAGGTGGGCTGGCACCTGAGGCGTTGATAGGGTTCATGGGGCTGTTCTACATGATTCTCAACCCCGCAAAGTCATTCTCTTCCGCCTATTTCAACGTTCTGAAGGGTGCTGCCTCAGCCGATCGTATTATGCAGGTACTAGAGGCGGAGAACCCCATTAAATCGCCCGAAAACCCTTTGCCTACGCCGCAATTTACTGGGGATATAGAGTACAGAAATGTGTGCTTTGCCTATGGGGAGAAGCCTGTAATTAACGATGTGTCGTTTACCATTCAAAAGGGGCAGACTGTGGCCTTGGTAGGGCAGTCGGGCTCTGGGAAGACAACGCTTGCCGATCTTCTTCCTCGCTTTTACGATGTGCAGTTGGGGCAAATACTCCTCGATGGGCACGACATCCGTGAGTACAGGGTCTCCGACTTGCGTGGGCTTATGGGAATCGTTAACCAGGAACCCATCCTCTTCAACGATACGTTCTACAATAACATCGCCTTTGGCGTTGAGAATGCCACGCTCGATGAGGTGCAGCGGGCGGCCAAAATTGCCAACGCCCACGAGTTCATCATGGCAACCCCCGATGGATACAACTCCAACATAGGCGACCGCGGGTCAAAGCTTAGCGGGGGTCAACGGCAGCGTATAAGTATCGCCCGGGCAATCCTAAAGAACCCCCCGATAATGATTCTTGATGAGGCGACTTCATCGCTCGATACTGAGTCGGAACGTCTTGTGCAGGAGGCACTTGATAATCTCATGCGAGATCGAACGTCGTTGGTGATAGCGCATAGGCTTTCCACCATAGTCAACGCGGATCAGATATGCGTGCTTAAAGAGGGGCGCATCGTGGAGAGAGGGCGCCATGCGGAGCTGCTCGCCTTGGGCGGGGAATACGCAAAGCTGTGTAGCTTGCAGGGGTGGTGATACCGCGCCAACCCTCTCCATGGAAGAGTCTACTTCTCTGAAAGGGTATCGAATAAATTGAGGCACGCTGCCATAGCGGGAGAATAGCCAATAGCAACCTTGGTAGGCTTCCTGTACCCACCCAAGCTTACATGCCTGAGCACCCTTCCCGCCAATACCTTACACTGAATTCGCGTATGGGCGGGAGGGCGCAGAGCATTCCCTATTTCCCCTTCTTCAATAGGTACTTAATTGCAGCTTGGAGCTGCGTGTCGTTGTCGTGGTAGTAGTCGTTGGCATCCATGGGGACGTAGATGTCTGGCGTTACGCCGGTGCGCTCTAGGTCGCGCCCCTGCATGTCGTAGCAGCCCCAGGTGGGGATACGTGTGGAAGAGCCATCGACAAGGCCGAAAGACCCAGTGAAGATGATCCAACGGTAGGTTTCTGTGCCTATAAGCGTACCCAGTTTAAGCTCCTTAAACGATGAGGAGGTGACCTCCGCATCGCTTAGCGACTCGCGGTCAATAAGCATTACGATGGCCTTACCAGAAGGGGAAAAGTTTGGCTGCGAGGCCATGCGACCGCCCCGGCTCTTCCATAGCATGTAGGGACGCTGGGAGAGGAAGCTTAGCACGTCGTCGTGCACATTGCCCCCACGATTGTGCCGTAGGTCAACTATGAGTCCCTCCTTGTTAAGGCATATCGAGGTCATCTCCTGCAAGAAACGTTCTAGGGATGTTTCGCCCATGTCGTACATGTGGACATAGCCAATCGTTCCCTTCGAAACGCTATCAACAATTTCACGCCTTCGGCTGGCCCAATGCTCATACCTGAGTTGGCGTAGCTCTTCATAGCTAATCGGGCTGCAGACCTCATCAAACTCACCCTTCGCATCCTTGAAGGTGATCGTTAGCTCTGGCGGAACGCTCGCCCCGTAGAATAGAGAGTCGCGATTGGCGTTCCTTGCGATGCGTACCCCATTCACTGCAACCAACGTCACCCCCGTCTTGATACGGCTGTTGGTCCTATCGAGCGGGCCCCCGTAGACAACCGCTTTCACCTTGAGTGGGTCGCTCTTGAGGAAGTCTACCCCGATTGTGTAGGCTTTCTGGCTATAGTAAGAGTCGCTCTCACGGCCGTAGGTGTCAAAGCCGAGGTGCGAGGCGTTCAGCTCCCCAAGCATGTCGGTTTGGATGGTGGCAAGTTCATTGCGCGAACGTACGTATGGAAGAAAGCGTTCGTAGTAGCGCTTTACGGCCTCCCAGTCGGTTCCGTGGAAGGTGGAGTCGTAGAACGTTTGCTGGATGATAGCCCACGTTTCGTAGAACATTTGGTGGAACTCATCGCTCGCAGACGTAGTGAAAGTGTGATTTAGGGCCATGGGATGCAGGGCATCGTGGTCAAAGTCCACGTTGAAAAGGGAGCCATTGATGAGGGCGAGGGTGCCGTTCTTCTCTGCCACGGCACGGTTTAGGTATCCATCCCCCAGCCGCCTAAAGTAAATATTCCCAAACTTATCCTCTTTGATGTAGCCAATGTAGGAGTCGTTGAGCTCATAGCTATAGCAGAAAAGCACTCGGAGGCTATCCCTGAAGAGCAATGACTGCAAGGAGTTGACCACAGCGGCAGGGGTTGGCACATGCTCCCAGCGATTATCCACCCGGGTTGGGTCAAAGGCGAAGGCTGGGGGAAGAGCCTTTTGCTCTTTTCCCTGTGGCGCTGCGGCATTGAAGAGCGTGTTGAAATCCTCCTGATGGGAGAGGGATGGTCCACGCTTTATGAGGGGAAGCCGGTAGAGCTCCGATTGCATTATGCCCTTGGGGAAACGTGGCACGCTGCGGTTGGCGCTGAGGTATAGCGCGGTGCCATCGGCATTCCACACCGGGGAGTTTTCGGCAGTCCCGTTGGTGGTGATACGTTTCGTTTTCCCCGTGGGGATGTCGTATACGAAGATGTCGGGTTCAAAGTTTCGGTAGGCTGTGAACATGAGTCGCAGCCCATCGTGGCTAAATGAGGCTGCATCGGAGAAGTACCAGAACTCATCGTGGGCGATTTCCTTACCCTGCCAGGTTTTGGTGTTAAGGAGCTGTAGGGAGTTGTTGCCTGAGTGGAAGGCTAATTGCTCCCTGCTGGGTGATAGCGAGAGGTTATACTGTCGCTCGTTGGCATTAGTGAGTCGGGTCTCTTTCCCATTGCCATTGGCGGGCTGCGTAAAGAGGTTTGCCCACCCCTTCTCGGTGCGGGAGTAGACCACGGTTTTGCTGTCGGCGAGCCAACGCACCTCCTCTGCGCGTTCCTGTGGAGGTGTGGGGAGTTCCCTAACTCTGTCGCCACTCGCTGAGGAGATGAAGATACGACCGCGAGAGACGAAGGCGATTTTCTCGCCATCGGGGGAGAGGTCAAAGTCGCTAATTTTCCCCCTGACGTTGCGTGCTACAGGGATAGCGATGGTGGAGAGGTCGGGTAGGGAGACAGGGCATAGCGATGGGGTTGCAGTAGCGACGTCGTAGATGTAGAGTTGGTAATCCTTCACGAAGGCGATTTTACCGCCGTTTGCCGCAATGGTGGGGGTGTAGATGGAATGTTCAAAATGGGTGAGCTGCCGCGGCGTACCATTCTGTAGGGAGTAGAGGTTAAAGGCGCGGGAATTGGCATCGCTAACGAAGTAGAGCGTACCCTGTTTGTCCGTAATGGGCCAGAGGGCCTGGCTTTTGCCATCGGTAAGGCGCGTCACGGAGTCATTCTTGGTGCTGAGGAACTCAATGGCAGGGGCGTTGGCACCTCGGTATCCTTTGCGGGTGGCGAATCGTGCGCTCTCCCAGGAAGTGCCGAAGTAGAGTCCCTTGCCGTTTGGGGCTTCAACGGCGCCGTGCGTATGGCTGTAGAAGCCATCGCCCAGCGCAGGGGTTGGCGTGCCGCCGCGGCGTGAGGTCTTGAAAGCTGAGAAGAGGTTGAAGGTACGAGAGGTGAAGTAGATGGTTTCGTTGTCCCATCCCCAGCTGTCCACCTCCTTTTGGCCATCGGTGAAGGTGAGTTGACGGATCGCGCCGCCCTGGGTGGGCATAGCGTACACATTGGGGTTGCCATCGGCGGTGGAGACGAATGCCAGCCATTGCCCGTCGGGCGATACGCAGGGGGTAGAGCATCGTCCCGGGAGGGTGACTACGGGGGTAGCCGTTCCGCCCTGCGTACCTACACACCACAGCGCATCGGCGTGGACGAAGTATACCCTATCCCCATCGGGGGTTAGCGCGGGTTGACGCAGAAAGAACGGCGTTGAGCCGGCCAGTGTGGGAAAGGCACAAGAGCAAGCGAATAGAAAGGCTAGTACTATCTTTTTCATTGACCTTCAATTTTTGCTTCGGTTTATAGTGGGCAAATGTAATGATTATCTTTGGTATAGGGGTGTACTGTACGAGCTAGTTCGCTGCAGGGGGAGTTCTGCCGTCCGTGATGGTGCTAATTTACATAGTCCGTCTTGCTGATAGTAAGGGACGTGCAGACGTATTGTTAACATGGGGTTAGCAAACTTAGATGGAAGGCTGGTGTGAGATATAGCGATGTTATTCTTTACTCTTTCCAAATTGGCGCAATCTTTGTACCTTCGCGGGCAGAATGGGAACAATAAATACAGAGAAGCCTTTGCATGAAATCTACTGCTTTGCGGAGCACTACTGCTATCCGTGTAATTTGCTTAACGCTGCTGGCGTTAATGGCTGTTGGCGCATCGGGGATGCGGCGGCCAGTGCCTACGGGGGCACGAGGTGCGGGTGCTGAGTACGTTCTAATCGAAGACGAGTTGGCGTGCCGCTGCGTGGCGTGCCCTACGGTGCTGGAGCGTGTGCCGGTGCTGTATGGCGTGGATTTTTTACGCACGGATAGCTTCACGAGGCTTGAGGTTCCCCTCCTGCTTTCAAAGCCTAAAAATAGCATGGTGCGGGTTACCTGGAGGCCATTGGATCTGGCCGAAGAGGGACGCATCGTGGCGTACTCACTGCTGGGGTACGAGTATCTACAGCAGGATGTGCGGAAGGGCGTAACGGCGGTGTTTATCGACACGCGACAGCTCCTGTCGGGCATTTACGTGGTGCGATTGGAAACGCTGGATGGGCATCCGCTTGGCTCTGCGCGCTTAGTGGTGGAGCATCCTGTGCAGGAGCAGCCGCGCAATTAGCAAGCTGCGGTATGAGCGGGGGTGACACTACTCATCGCCGCTTGCATCTCCTTTCGGGGGAGCGAAGTACGGGGCGGCCTCTTCCGCCACGAGGTAGTTGTGTATAGAGATGGGGACCTGGTAGTCAAACACGTTCTCAATGGGTACGCGTTGGTAGCTACTAACCAGTTCGTAGCGTGCGGAGTGGAGCTCCACGATGTGGAAACGAATGAATAGCTCCTGATGGCTTAGGAGTTGCCGTATCTCATCGCTGCTCTGCACGAGGGTGTAGTCCTCCCCGAGAATCTCCTTAATCTCCTCTAGCTGTAGAAGCTCCTCCACGTCAATCCGTTTATCCACTTCCACCAGGGGGAATTGGTAGAGGGAGTTCCATATGTCCTTGCCCTCCCGCCGCTGGATGTAGGTGCTATCGCGGAATCTAATCATGAAGAAATGGAAGAAACGTACCCGAAGCTTCGTTGCACGCTCCTTGGTGGGGAGCTGTAGCTGGAGGTTGTTTGCCTCCGCGTAGCATAGGGAGGGAAAGGGGCATTGCGAGCAGTCGGGCATGGTGGGGATGCACTGTAGCGCGCCGAAATCTATGAGGGCCTGGTTGTAGATATGTGGCTGCGAGCGGTCCATCATCTCTATGCAGATCTCGCGGAATATCTTTTTCCCCTCGGCTTTTCCCGGCGACTCAAAGATGCCGAAAACGCGGGCCAGGATGCGGTAGACGTTGCCATCGATGGCGGGTACGGGCTGATGGAAGGCGAAGCTGGCCACCGCCCCCGCGGCGTAGGGACCGAGGCCCGGGAGCTTCACGAGCTCTTCGTAGGTTCCGGGGATTTTGCCGTTATACTTCTCCATAACGAGCTTAGCCGCCTTATGGAGGTTGCGGGCACGGGTGTAGTAGCCCAGCCCCTGCCATGCCTTCATCACCGCGTCGAGCGGCGCGTTGGCGAGGCGCTCGAGCGTGGGGAAGGTCTCAATGAAATTGAAGTAGTAATCCATGCCCTGCGCCACCCGGGTTTGCTGGAGGATGGCCTCGGAGACCCATATGAAGTAGGGATTATCGGTCTCGCGCCACGGCAGGGATCGGCGGTGCTCTTTGTACCATGCGATTATCTCCTCTGCGAAGTTGAGGTTTGGCGATGTGAAACGGCGGGTCATGGCTAAATTTCGTACTGAAAAAGGAGATAGAGCATGTTGTTATACTGCCCCGAGCGTTGCCCCCTGAGGTCATCGGGCGTGCCGCGGATGGGGAGTATCGAGTAGGCAAAGCCCCCCCGCACGGCCCAATGTCTATGAAAGTTCCAGCCTAAGGCAATGTGCGCGGAGAGCTCGTAGCGTTTAGGGGCGGCCCTCCTTCCGTTTCCGAAGTCCCCGTAGGCATTTCTCTCCTGCCACGCGAAGAGGTAGCCGGCTCCAAGGCCTACGCTGGCGCTAAATTGCTCTAGAAAAGTGTATTCGGCGTATACGGGGAGCTCTACGTAGTGCAGCGTGAAGGCGTAGCTCTCGGCCTTCACGCCCTGGGTGCCCCCGAATAGCCCCACGCTACGGCTACCCTTACCAATGTAGCGCAGCTCCACGCGGAGGCTCCAATGGCTGCTGCCGAACTGCCTTGAGAGCCATAGCCCTGCGATGCCGTTGAGAGCATCGTAGCCACCGTATCGGTCACCATCCACCTGCGAAAAGTTCATACCAGCCATCACGCCCCCGCCGAAACGGTGTCCCGCTGGCGGCGCATCGTCCTGCGCCGCGGCGAGGGTTGCGGTGAATAGTAGGAGGGTGAGGGGGAATAGCCCCTTTGCCACGCTACTTGCCATAGGCCACCTCGCGCATGCGTTCCACTAGCTTGGGCACCCCCACGCTAGCTTTTTCTTGAATCACTTCGATGGCCATGCTGCTGGGGACTGATACCGGCTTGGGGTCCACAAGGAAGTGCGGTATGGTGCGCGGCGTGTACTGAATGAGGGCTGCAGCGGGGTAAACTACCAGCGATGACCCCACCACGGCAAAGAGCTCAGCGCGCTGCGCGATGTGGGTGGCCACCTCAAACATGGGAACCGCCTCGCCGAACCATACAATATGCGGGCGCAGCTGCGCCCCATCCTCGGCCTTTTCTCCCATCTTCAGTTCCCATCCCTCAATGGGGTATATCAGCTTCTCATCGCGCTCCGAGCGGGCCTTCTTCAGCTCCCCATGGAGGTGGACCACGTGGCTACTCCCCGCGCGTTCATGCAGATCGTCGATGTTTTGCGTCACGATGGTCACATCGAACCATTTTTCCGCCTCTGCCAGGGCGAAATGCCCCGCGTTCGGCTTACTCTCAAGGAGCTGTTTACGGCGTTCGTTGTAAAAGGTCTGCACCATTTGCGGGTCCCGCGCCCACGCTTCTGGTGTGGCTACGTCCTCCACTCGGTAGTTCTCCCATAGCCCATCGCTATCGCGAAATGTCTTAATACCGCTCTCCGCGCTTATCCCCGCGCCCGTTAGCACCACTAGTCGTTTTTTCTGGCTCTCCATTTTCGCTCTCTCCCTTTTTATATTTCCCATACCGTAGTGGCAAAGGTACAAAAAAGTGAATAGCGATTGAGCGTTCGCTATAGCGGCAGCTTGACAGACTGTCTGGAAATGCGTGTTTGATGTCAGGACTGGCGTGGAAGGGGTACGATGGTATTCCTTCCCGCCATGAACTTACGTTCAATAGCCCATGCTTCAAACAGCAATTGACATGTTCATGTAACCAAACTGCGGGACGGTCTCTCAATAGCTGAGGGAACTTTAGACCCATGGTCTCCTAACCCTACTGCTCCTTACCTCCTTCATCAGCCGCCGCGCTTTCCTTTAGCCACTAAAATACATACCTTTGCATTAGAGTTAAGGCGCATGCAGCATGAAGTACAAGAACATCCCCGAGGAGGAGCTGAAAAACAAGGTCGCCCGCGACTGGTTCTCCAAGTTTGACACCACCGTCATCACCGGCAACATCGACTTCTCCCTCTACCCCAAGGCCACAGGCCCCGG
>CALHSW010000058.1 GCA_938038735.1 uncultured Bacteroidia bacterium
TTTTGTCAGCTAAACTACTTGCTAGATTCAAGCTAATCAGCTGTTTAGTTACATGCTAAGACCCTCCTACACCCCCTCCTACACCCTCCTGCACCCCACTGCCCGCCCGCGCGCCCTTGGGGGGGGGCGCTCGCCCGCCCGCCCACGGGCGTAGCTGTTGGCTACGCTGGTAGACCCCAGCTAAGCTAGTAGCTACCAGCTAAGCTATGAGACTCCAGCTAAGCTAGTAATGTATTTTCTATCTATGTAATAGGAGGGTTTATAAACGCGCGCGAGGGAGGGTTGCGGGTGCGCGCGTACGCGATGGGCGGGGGCGCAACGGAGCGAAACGGCGGGGGAAACGGCGCGAATGGGCAAAACGGGCAAAATGGCAACGGATTTCGATGGGGATGGTATAGCATACCGCCGAAAGGGAGAAACGGCGCAAATGGCACGCTAAATCGCCAAATAGGGGCATTTACGTCCCTCCCGCCGCCCCCACGGCTGGGCGTAGCCCCCTACCCTACCCCAAAAAGGGCAACCCGCCGCCCCATCCCCCGCAAGCCGTTGGGCGGCCGCGGATAACCGCTACCTTTGCGCCGCGGCGGAGTGATTACCGTAACCGAATGCGAATGGGTAACGTAGCTATAGATTGCATAAGCGTTCGCAAAGCGCTAACGGTTTGGTATTACACGCACGGTAAAATATAGTATTTAGGTAAACGTAAAGAGGAAAGGGAGACGGTATGGCAAGGGATCCGAAACACTACCCCTCGGCGCGGCTGCGGGCGGCGCGGCGCGCCCTTGTGGCAGACCTCTACCGGAGGGGGTACTCGTACGGCGCGATCCAGGCGCGGCTGCGGGAGGAGGCGGGGATGGAGCGCACCTCGCTGAGCACGATCCATAGCGACGTGATGGCGCTGCTGGCGGAGTGGCGGGCGGAGCGGCTGGAGAGCATTGAGGATTACGTGACGCTGGAGCTGCGGCGGATCGACGACGCGACCCGCGCGCTGTGGGCGGAGTGGGAGAAGAGCAAGGAGGAGGGGGCGCGGCCGGCGGCGGTGGGGTACATGGCGGAGATACGGCAGCAGCTGGCGGAGCGGCGCAAGCTGCTGGGGCTGTACGCGCCGGAGCGGCGGGAGGTGGCGGGGCCCGGGGGCGGGGCGATCGCGGTGCAGACGCTGAGCGACGCGGAGATCGCCGCGGAGATCGCCCGCATCACCAGCGGGCTGCCCCCCGCGAAGGGCGAAGCGGCGGACGCGGCGGGGGATATTGAGGAAAATATGGAAGAGGATTGGGCGGCGGAGGATGTAGAGGGGAAAGATATAGAAGAGGAGGAGGTAGAAGAGGAAGATATAGAGGGGGATGCGGTGGAGGGAAGCGTGGAGGGGTTGGCGTAGCCGCCACCCATTGGCGAAGGGATGCACGGCGGTAACGGAATGGACGGCGGTAGCGGTATGAACGGCGGCGAAGGGATGGAAGGGATGGGAAACATCGGGCGTGCCGGGGCGGCGCGGCTGCTGGCGTTGCAGCGGGAGCGGCTGCGGCGGGCGGCGGGGGACGACCTGACGGCGTTCATCACCTACATGGCGGCGGGCTACCGCGCGGAGTGGTTCCATCGGCTGGTGGCGGCGAAGTGCGAGGCGCTGGTGCGCGGCACGCTGGGGCGCGACCGGCTGATGGTGTTCATGCCGCCGCAGCACGGCAAGAGCGAGATCATCTCGAAGCACCTGCCGGCGTGGGCGCTGGGGCGAACGCCGGGGCTAAAGGTGGCGGCGGCCTCGTACAGCGCGGCGATGGCGCGCAAATTCTCGGCGGCGGTGCAGAACGCCATGGCGGGCGAGGCGTACCGCGCGGTGTTCCCCGGGGTGCGCATGGGGGAGCGAAGCGCGGGGGCTGGACGGCGGTACGCGCGCACGGCTGACTACTTCGACGTGGTGGGGACGGGGGGCTTCTACAAGGCGGTGGGGGTGGGCGGGAGCCTGACGGGGACCACGGTGGATTTGGGGATTATCGACGACCCCGTGAAGGGGATCGATGCCTACTCGGAGACGATGCGGGGGCGGCTGTGGGACTGGTACACGGACGTGTTCCTAACGCGGCTACACCGCGGGAGCAAGGTGGCGCTGATCATGACGCGGTGGCACGAGGACGACCTGGCGGGGCGCATCCTGGCGGCGGAGGGGGGGCGGTGGGAGGTGGTGGCGATCCCAGCGGTGCGGGAGGCGACCCCCGTGGGGCAGTACCTGCCGGGGGCAGCGGCGTACGAAGACCCGCGGGCGGTGGGGGAGGCGCTGTGGCCGGCGATGCACCCGCTGGAGGAGCTGCGGGCGGCGGCGCGGCTAAGCCCTTCCACCTTCCACGCGCTCTACCAGCAGCACCCCACGGCGGAGGGGGGCAACATCGTGCGGCGGGCGTGGCTGCCGATCGTGCCGCTGGGCGAGTTCGAGCAGCTGCGGCGGGCGGCGGGCGCGCCGATGGTGTTCTTCCTGGATACGGCGTACACGGCCGACCGGCGCAACGACCCCTCGGGGATCGTGGCGGCGTGCCGCGCGGGGGGCGTGGTGTACATCGCGCACGCGGAGAAGGTGTACAAGACGTTCCCCGACCTGATCCGCTGGGTGCCGGCGTACGCGGCGGCGCACGGGTACACGCCGCGCAGCACGGTGCGCGTGGAGCCGAAGGCGAACGGGCTGTCGGTGATCGACCAGCTGCGCCGCGACACGGGGCTGAACGTGGCGCGCACGCCCACGCCGCGGGAGGGGAAGACGGCGCGGCTGCACGCGGCGACCCCCGCGATCGAGGGGGGGCGGGTGAAGCTGGTGGAGGGGGCGTGGAACGAGGGGTTCGTGGAGGAGGTGTGCGGGTTCCCGGCGGCGGCGCACGATGAGTACGTGGACTGCCTGTGCTACGCGGTGGACTACTTCCTGGGGGGCGGGGGCGGTGTGGATACGCGGCGGATCGAGGGGCTGGCGTACTAGGGGCGGCGGCGTTTCGGGTGGTGACCACGCGGGCCAGTCTTTCAGAAATGATTGCCGCCAGGGTCAGTCTTTCAGACTGTTTTGCCCTTTGGGCAAATGTACCGGGGGTTTGAAAACCCCCGGCTATTCAAAGACCGTCCTACGGACGGGGCTGCAATGGTTTGCGAAAAATTCATGCGGGTTGTGGAGGGGGCATTGCATGCAGGTTTATGCGGGTTTTAATCGGCGATGGTGCAGGTTGTGACGGTGTACAGTTGGTCACGGCCGCAGCAGCAGAATACGCAAAGCTATACCGCTATGGGTTGCGAAATGTAGGACGGCATATATACGGCTACTGAAAGCGAAGATGTTTGAAAGGGGGCGGCGCAGCCGCTGCGTTTCCGTCCGCAGGACGGTCTCTCAATAGCCGGGGGTCTTCAGACCCTCGGTCTCCTCGCCTAAAGGGCGAACCAGTCTGAAAGACTGACCCTGGCGGACGATTGTATTCGCAAATTCAATGCGAGGATTAACATAGGAGGGCAGCGCGGGTCAATCCCATGGGGAGACCGTCCTGCGGGCGGGGCGGCAATGGCTGCGAAGATTTATGCGGTTATTTTTGGGGCATTGCGGGTAGCCCATGGATGGGGTGGCGGTTATTATGCGCGGAGGGCGGCGGCGGGTTTAGGTAGGGTGTTTGCCTTTACAATGTAAACACTCTATAGACTACAAATAGTGCTAGTTGAGTGATTACGAAACGAACGGAATACGCCAATACAAACGGCACACCGAACGATTACAATGAAAGGTGTCGCATCGCACGCTGCACTATTACGAAGTAAACGGTTAGCGTAAGAAAAAAGGAGGGGGGAGGAATCGCTCCGCCCCCCTCTGCGCATTGGGTTAATAATAGGCTACGCGCTACCCGCGCCCGCTGTAGGCGAGTTCGCCGTAGGCGCGGCGTAGGCGGCGGACGCTGCGGCCGAGGGCGCGCAGGGCGGGGGCTGTATCGTCGCCCCTGGCGGCGGCGGCGTAGAGCCGGTCGGCGAGGCGGCGGGCTGCGTTAGCCTCTAGGGCGATGCGCTGCGCGGCGCGCAGGGTGGGCTGCGGGTCGGCGGGCGTGGGGCGGTGGGTCTCCATTGCCATGCTATTCTTTTCCATTTCCATGCTATCCTTTCCCATTTACGTAGTAAGGGTATTAGCAGAAGTACCCACGGTGGTAGTCTAACCTGTTCATCGTTACTCTCCCCATTCGTCCTTTCTTACAATCTTAACGCTCTGCTTCTTTCCATCACCCCTTCTTGTCATTTCTTCCTTTGATTCTTCTACGAAACTCCCTAAGTATAGCGCAACAAACTCCATCCTACCAAGCACCGATAGCATTGTCATCTCTAAATCTCTCTGAGTACCAACCTTACTCTTATCCTCCATCACTTCTAAAAGAAATGCAAACTCTCCCTTAAAATCCTTTAGAAGTATCTCTGCTTTTCTTCGTATCAACAAAAGTTCACTCTCTATCATTGTACTACCTCCATTTTTACCGTTACTACCATTCTTTACTACTACTCATGTACTCTCTGTCTATCTCCTCTTGCTCCTCCATCTCCTCCATCTCCCGCTCTACCCTCCTGCCGACCTCTCCATCCCATCTGAACTCTTCCCGCCTACTCTCCCTCCACGCCCTGTCCTCATCGCTGTACTCTTCGTCCTTCGCCGTGTTCCACAGCTCGCTCCACCTTTCGTCTGCCATATCCTCTTTGCCCCGCAGGTGGAGGCCGTTGTCTCTGTTGGTATCCATTGTTACACTCTCCTATCGTTAAAAGGTTACTGATTATCGCTTAAAGGCTCTTCGGCGCGCGCCCATTCGGGGGCGGCGTAGATGTAGCAGAAGTTCTGCGGGGGGCGGAAGCCGGGGATCGCGGCGCGGGGGTCGATGGGTTCGGGGTAGGCGATGGGGTTCTCGAGGCGCAGGGCGCGGGCGATGGGCGCTTCGCGGAAGTAGCGTTGGAACTCGTCAAGGGTTACTCCGCCGCGGGTGGAGGTGCGATCCCAGACCGACTGTTGGGGGCCGGCCACGATGCGCCCGATGGTGCATTCGCCGACGATGCGGCAGACGGGGGCGGAGGCGTAGAGGAGGACGCGGGAGATGTCGCGGCGGCATGGGATGGCGCGGCGGTACTCGTAGCGCTTGCGGCCGCTGAGGATCGCCTCGGCGTACCGCGGCCTGATGGCGAGGAGGATGGCGTTGGCGCGCTGGGGGGACTCGCCTCGCAGCTTGGCGATGCGCCTGGCGGTTGGGCAGGGGGATGCGGGCTCTGCGGGCGCGGGGGGCGTATCGGGTGGCAGCATTCGGATGCCGTAGGCTTCGGCGGCAGCCACATCGGGGTGCGGGTGGTTCGGGGGGCAGATCGGGGTGAAGAGGGAGGGCTGCAAGAACTCGCAGGCCCTGCCAACGAGGGCGATGAACTCCTCGGCGAGGAGGCCGTCGGGCTGGCAGCGGAGGATGCGCCAGCCGCGGGCGGCGGCGGCGTTGTACTTCTCCATGTCGCGCAGGAATCCCTCGGCGCGGTTGTGGCGGCCGTAGGTCCAGACACCGCCCTCAATCTCGATGGCGATGCTGAGCTCGCGGATGGCGAAGTCGAAGCGCCAGCGGCGGAAGGGGTGGAAGCTGAATTCGGGGATGGGCGTGAAGCCGGTGCGCTCCGTGACGCGGCGCATGAAAAGCTGTTGGACTGCCTTGGTAACCATAGTAAAAAGATGTGTTAAAAGGTTAACTGAAAAAAGGAAGGCTGGCGGGTGATACCAATAGATTTGGGTATCGTATCCACTAGCGTAAGCATTTATACATTAAACATATCGTCCCAAATAGCATCGAGGCGGTGCGCGGTGCGGTAGGCGAGGATGGGCGGCACGGCGTTACCGATTAGCCTGTAAGCTTCCGACGCGCTGACGAGGAAGCGTTCCCTGCCGGTGGCGGGGTCGACGCGGGGGATAACGAACTGCATGTCGGGGGGGAACGTTTGGAGGAGCGCGGCCTCTCGGACGGAGAGCCGCCGTTCGGGCAGCCCCGCGGCGAGCTCCTCGGTGCGCGCGCCACCGTGTTGGGCGGCGAGCCTACGGAACTCGATGTTGCCGTGGTGCTCGGAGCGCACGGTGGGCGCGATGCCGTACCAATCGATTTCCCGCTCGCCCTGCTGGCCACCGCCGCGGAACTTGGCGCGGGAGAAGAAGCGGTGCGCTGGGGAGCATTGGGCGGAGGGTTCCCCGACCCCCTCCAACGCCTGGGCGCAGGAGGCGTAGGGCATAAAGCCCATGCGGGCCCGCGCGGCGGGGAAATGTGAGACCGCAGGGAACGGGGAGAAGCGCGGGTCAGGCTCGGGCAGCGCGAAGGCGCGCGCGGCGGCGGCGGAGAGCGCGTCGGTGCGCACGCCGATAAAGAATAGGCGGCAGCGGCTCTGCGGCACGCCGAAGTCTGCGGCCTGCAAGACGCGCGGCGGCAGGAGGCGGTACGCGCCCGCGCCGATCGTGGCGAAGGATTCGCGAATGGTATCGTAAGCCTCCTGCAACGAGAGCATACCGCCCACATTCTCCGCGACGAAGGCCTTGGGTCTGACAATCTCCACGACGCGGCGGTACCATTGGAAGAGCCCCCCGCGGCGCTCCGCGATGGGGCAGCCGTCGGCGATGGGCTCGCCGCGGTGGGAGACGGCAGAGGCGAGCCCCATGCGCTTCCCCGCGGTGGAGAAATCCTGGCAGGGAAACCCGCCGATAACGAGGTCAATATTGTCAGGGAATACCGAATCGCCGCGCAGGTGGGCGCGCACCAGATCAAGGACGCTCTCGGTGCGGTAGCACCGCTCCTGGAAATCCCTATCGGTGCAGTTCTGCATGTAGACGATTTTCGCGGCGAGGCGAATATCGTTCGCGAAGACAGTGCGGAAGCGGGTAGGCGCGACGCGCACCCACCCCCCATCCAGCTCAGAGTCCACCATGCCGCTGGGGTCGGCGGGGAGAAAGGCGCGGCGGGTGGTAAACCCTCCGTGGAACCCTATATCCATCCCGCCGCAGCCCGTGAATAGCGAAAGCACTTTCATAGCCGTTGGATTCTAATCGTTGCTGTGGTGGATGAATGGGGAGGCCTGCATGCCGCGCCACTGGGCGATTTCGCGGAGGGCGGCGCCGAAGGAGAGCATGGACATCTTCACGCTGAAACCGGCGAGCTCGCAGTAGGTGGCGTCGGGGATATCCTCCACGCGGAGCTCGTCGAGGAGCTCCTCGCGGGATTTGTAATCCATATACTCGCGGGCGACCCTAAGGCTACCGCGCACGCCGCAGGCGATGGTTTGGATCACGTTGGTAGCGTTAATGAGGTCGTCCTTGGCGCGGCGCAGGTCGGTTATTCTGTAATCGCCGTTCGGGGCGGTCTCAATGTAGGGCGGGCAGCCGTCCGGGGAGAGGGTGCCCACGAGCCCGGCGGCGCAATGCAGCACCAGGAGGAGCTCGCCGCCGTCGAGGCGGGGGATGTCATTGGGAAATTCCACTTTCTTTTGCGTTTCCATTTTCGTTCGTTGGATTTAGTGTTACACTTCTGAAAAGCCGCGGGCTACTCTTGGGTGTAGATGTAGCGGCGGACGTAGGAGCTGACGGTGGCGGGGCTGACGCCGAGCTGCTCCGCGATGCGGAAGATGGGGACGCGCTGCTGGAGTAGGGCTCTGATTTGGGCTTCGTTGGGGTAGAGCTTTAGGGACTGCTTGGGGTGCCGGAAGCCGGAGCGCGGGCCGTGGGTGGGGTACTGCCGTGGGATGCGCCGCTGGGCGGCGGCGGCCTCGGCGCGCCGCTGGGCGTCGAGGCGCGCGGAGAGGGCGACGCAGAAGGCAAGGCCGTGCCCGAAGGAGTCGGCGATGGGGCCTCTCTCTATGTGGAAGCCGTCCGCGACGGCGTGGACGATAATCCCCTCCCCATTGCAGAAGGCGAGGAGGTCCGCGACGGCCTCCAAATCGCCGCCGAGATTCTCAAGCGCGGCGCAGACAAGGGTGTCGCCGCTGGCGAGGGGCTCCAGGAGACGGGCGAAGTCGCGGGGCTTTGGGTTGGCATCGAGGGGGGAGCAGTCGATGACCCAGCCCTCAATGTGGTGCCGTTTGCGCTCCGCGAACTGCGTAATGGCGTTGCGCTGCGCGTCGGTGGCCTCGTCGATGTTTGAGGCGCGAATGAAACCGTAATTCATGTCAATAATCAGTGTAAAAAGGTTAAACGAATGGTTACAATGCAAATCGTTAGCGGCTGCGGCCGCGGGGAGACGCAGGGCGATTGCCGCCCAAACGCGCCGCCCCGGCGGCCGCGCCGATAGGGCTAGAAGGGCAGTTCGTCCTCGCTCTCCACGGCCTGCTGGGGCTGCGTGGCGGGCTGGGGAATGGGTACGCCGTCGGCGGAGTACTCGGGGCGGGGGCTCATATCGCCGATGATTGGGACGGCGCGCCGCTGCTCCTCGGTGAGGGCGTTGTGCACCTCCTTGGAGAAGCGCTGCTTGATGTAGTGGGACGCGCCGAAGGCGTTGGGGTCGCGCATCTCCCACGCGTTGGCATCTAGATAGCACCCCTTCTCGCCGAGAAAGAGGTGGGCATCGTCGATGGGGATGCATAGGCACCGCTTGGCTGATGTTTTGCCCTTGAGGGTGGTGACGAACGCGCCCTGGAGGCGCAGGAGGTTGAGTTTGATCTTGTAGTTACCCATGGTTACTGATGTATTAAAGTGTTAAAAAACCCGTTAGATCCGTTGGAATAGAGTGGTTACGCTAAAAGGGGAGCTGGTCCTCCGTTTCGAGGGGGGCGTAGGGTGGCGGCGGGCTCTGGGGCGCGCGCACGGCCTCGCCGTCGCGGAGGTGGTTGGCGGTATCGAAGTCGGGGGGCTGGCCGGAGGTGAAGGGCGCGTAGCGGCCGGAGGCCATATCGTACTTGAAGCGGGCCTCGCCGGGGCGGCCGAGGTGCTTGAACTTCACCTTTTGGACGGAGACCAAGACGGTATCCTCGGCGCGGTCACGGTCGACGACTATGCCGAAATCGGTTTTGTTGAAGAAGTTTGCCGAGCCGCTGATATCGTATAGGGTGGGTACTTCAAAAGCGCCCTTCGGGGTGCGTAGCATCTTGCGGGGGTGGGCAACAAGGATGATCAGGATGTCGTTGCGCTGGGCGAAGTCGGTGAGCTGATCGAGGAGCGCGGAGATGTAGAGGGTCTCGGCGGTGTCGCCGGCCTCGCACTCAATGCGGTTGTAGGGGTCAATCACCAGCACCTTAATGCCCTTACGGTGCACAAGGAATTGGGCGCACTCGAGGATGGCGTCGAGGGTGTACTGCTTGGGCTCAATGTAGAAGAAGTTTTCATCGAGATAGGCGGTGGCCTCAGTGAATTCGTCGCGCGGGAGGGTGCGCTGGCCGAACTGCTTGCCGGTGAACTTCTCAATGAGCTTCACGGAGTGGTAGAAGGTGGGGGCGTTTTCGGGGGTGAAGTAGGCGAACTTCCAACCGTAGCGGAGGTTGAGACGCTCCGCGATTTGGTCGATAAACTCGCTCTTGCCGCTGCCGGGGATGCCGGTAACGACGCAGAGGCGGCGGGTTTCGAAGGAGAGGAGCGCGTCAAGCTCTGAGAAGCCGAGGGTGGCGCCGGGCTGCATGCCGTTGAGGTAGAGGGCTTCAAGGTCGTCGGCGAAGTCGCGGATGGAGGCGACGCCGTCCATGCGGGGCTCCGGGGCGGAGGTAAGGGCGGCGATAAGCGCGTCTTTGCCCTTACGCTGTAAAAGCTCGTTGGCGTCCTTGCAGCCCTCTCCGTAGGTGACCACGCGGCAGCGATCCGCGCCGAAGCGGCGGAGGAGCTCATCGCGAAGCTTCACGCCGGCGGGGTCGGTATCAACTGCGATAAAGATGGTGCGCTTATCGTCAAAATACTTCTCGATGTAGTCATCGAGGTAGGCAAGGCTCGCGCCCGCGCCGTTCGGGACGGATACGACATTGTTAAAGCCGCACTCCGCGAAGGAGAGCGCGTCGAACTCGCCCTCGGTGATAATGCACTCGGGGAGGCCCTCAATGGCGTCGATGTGGTACGGGAGGAGCTCGCAGCCCCGCTCTAGGGTGAACTCCTTGCACGCGGAGCGGGACTTAATGTTACGCAGCTCGCCGCGGCAGAAGTAGGGGAAGAGGATGGCGTTGATGGGGCGGCCCTTCTCGTGGGAGTACATTTCGCCCTGGCGCACGCCGAACGCGTCGAGGGTGGCGGGGCTGATGCCGCGGGCGCGGAAGTAGGCGAGGGTCTTGGGCGAAAGGGGCTCGCCCTTGGGGGCGGGCTTTTCGTAGACCTTCCTCTCCTTCGCGCGGGCGGCAGGCCGCTGCCACAGGCTGCCCTGCTTTGGGCTTTTTGGCGCGCTGTAACGGTTCGGGTTCATGCTTTTGGCGTACTCTCTTTTTTCTTCGTCGGAGAAGCGGCGGGCGGAGCCGCTGTAACCGCAGTAGTGGCACATGAACTGGCCGGTGTCGAGGTTAACCGAGAGGCTACGGTCGCGCGGGTGGGAGCGCGCGTCGCGGCAGTTGGGGCAAGTGATTTTCACATTGCCGGATGTACGGCCGAATGGGATATCAAACCCTAGCTCCTCAAAGGCTAACGTAGGCATGGCGCACGGTGCTCCTTGCGATTACCTCAAAAAGGCTTTAGCTAGAACTCCTCCCCGCTGTGGTCCACCCCTTGGCAATCGTCTCCGCCGCAGCCGCCACACCCGCCGTCCCCGCCGCATTGCCCCTGCTGGGGTGCGGCGGCAGGGTTGGCCTTAGCCTCGCGGGCTGCGCGCTCCTCGGCGAGTCGGCGGCGGCGTAGCTCGGCGCGGGCCTGGCGAACGATGGGGATATCGTCGGGGCGCGGGCGCTCAATGTCGGGGGCATTCTCGTCGTAGGGTATATCGTAGTTCGCTTCGTAGGCGTCGGCTTCGGCGCGGTCTCGGCGCGCGGAGAGGGAGTCGCAGAAACGGTCGACAGCGGAGTCGGAGAAGGCCTCGTCGATGGTGAGTAGCGGTAGCCCTGCGGCGGCGCGGCTATGGGCGAGTTCGGCGGCGTCGCGGCAGAGGTCCACCACGGTGTCGTAGAGGCCGAGCCCCGCGGAGTCGGAGGCGGCGATGAAACGGCCGATGCGGGCTGCAAGGCCGCGGGTAAGGCGGGTGGCGGGGGCGCAGCCGTGGGCGAAGTCATTCCACCAGTAGCAAACCTTGAGGGCCTTGCTGTTGGAGGCCTCCTCGTCGGAGGGGTAGGAAGAGCCGTCCCACAGGGGT
Source organism: uncultured Bacteroidia bacterium (assembly GCA_938038735.1). Lineage (GTDB taxonomy): Bacteria > Bacteroidota > Bacteroidia > Bacteroidales > CAJPTX01 > Bacteroides_D. The sequence continues at coordinate 11,241 of CALHSW010000058.1, forward strand.
ACGTCCACCGCGATGGGGGCGGCGTGGCGGTAGATTTCGGGGGCTGCGGGGGCGTTGGTTGGGACGGTGCGGGTGCGGCAGACGTTGCCGTCCATGTAGCACTCGGTGCGCTCCGCGGGCTGCGCTGGGGCGGCATCGGGGTTGGCATCGGGGGCGGCTGGGACGGAGACGGAGGCTGCTGGGGCTGCGGCGCACGCAACGAGGGTGGGCTTCGGGGAGGCCGCGGCTTGGGCTTGGGCTTGGGTTACGGTATTGGTGGTGTCTACGCTCTCGCCGCGCCGCGGGCGGTCGGGGGTGGTAGGCTCGGTGGGGGCGTTGGTAGGCGGCTCGGCGTGGAGGTTGCCGTTGGGGTCGGTGTGGAAGAGGCGAATCGCCACGCAGTAGTCAATGATTTCCTGCACCTGCTCTAGGCGCAGGGGGAAGAAGTCGGCGATAACGCCGAGGGTGGCGTCGTCGGTGGGGATGCCGTCGGGGCCGGCGGATTGGAGCGCGTCGCGCAGGAACGCCCACACGGAGAAGCCCTGGAGCTTGAAGCGCTGCAAAACGGAGCGCACGCGGATGTCGGTCATTTGGATAGCCATGGTTGTGATTTTGTTTTAAACGTTAGTAAATCGTGTAATGAAAGTGATTGCCTAGTAGGGGTATATTTGGAAACAGCCGGAGCCCCCCTCCCGCCACTGGCGGGCGAGGGCGTTCTGGGCGATGCGGTTGCAGGCGTAGCCCATTTCGCGGTCGGCGGCGACGGCCTGGTCGCGCAGGAGGGCGTAGCAACGGGCGATGATGCGTTCGAGGAGGTTGGCGGAGCATTGGCGGCCGCAGCGGTTGATGCCAAGCACGGGGTCGTCGATGATCGAGCCGTTGCAGGAGGTGGTGTACTCCTCGAAGAGGAATGGGGCAACGGCCTTGCCGCAGGGCTTGCAGAGACGGACGGTGGCTGTGAGTTCGCTGTCGGGGAGGGTGAGGCGGATGAACAGTAAGTCGTGCATTTTCTTATTGCCGTCGACGATAAGGCGGGCGCGGCCCTGCACGGAGATGTGCCGGCGGGTGATGGTGTAACGGCGGCTCTTGGGGTCGTACCCTCCAATGAGGAGGGCCGCGGGGCGGTCGGGTTGCCGATTGGGGTTGCTACTATTGAATACCATGATTAATGCCCTTTCTTTCTAAAGTGTTAATGGTTACTATGCAAACGGAGCTACTTAATGAGGAGCCGGCGGGTGGCTGGGGTTTCGGTGGAGTAGCGCGCGAAGAGGTCGGGGTGGTCGGCCTTTAGGGCCTTGGTGTCGAGGCGGCGGGAGGGTTTCGGGGCGCGCCAGGTGGCGAGGGTAAGGCCCTGGAAGCAGAGGGTGTCGGCGGGGCCCATGGCGAGCTTAATGGTATCCTCGAGGGTGCTTTTCTTCTCCTCTAGGGCCTTGAGCTCGTCGCGGAGACTCTTTAGCTCCAGCCACGCGGCGTGGGTGTCGGGGGAGGCTTCGGCGGCGGTGTCGGGGGTTTCCTTGGGGAAGCGTAGCATGGCGTCCTCGCCGCGCTGCATGTCGGGGGGTATGTTGCCCTTGATATTGACGTTCATAAAGGTGTCGGCGAGCCCCGCGAGCCACTCGAAGAAGTCGGGGGCGAATGCGATATCCTTGTAGCCGAAGTCGCGCCCCTGGGAGAGCCAGGCGAGCGAGCCGTGGGCGAGCCCCGCCACGCCGAGCTGGTATTGGATTTGGCAGAACCACCACGGGGGGAGGTTTTCAGGATCCACGGCGCGCTGGGTAGTTTTGCACTCGAGGATTCCCTTTTGGCGTGCGCCGCTGGGGTCTTCGGGAAGGAGGTAGGTGCGGTCGGGGGAGACCTGGAGCCAGGGTTTTTCTTGGCATCGCACGATCCAGTCACCCTCGCTCTCGGGGAGGATTTCGCGGCCGGTGGCGTCTTGCCAAAGCTGGGCAACGGCATCCTCTAGGAGGTGGCCGAGGCGCATGGCGGGGGTTTCGGGGATGGCGGGGTCAATCCCGACGCGGCGGCGCCATAGCTGGTATGGGGTTTCGTAGGGGTTGAGGCCGGCGAGGGTGCCGATCTCGGAGCTGCCCACGCCTTGGAGGCGGAGCTGGAGCCACGCATCGCGGCTCTCGGGGCGTATGACTACGCTGTGCATTGTTGCGTTCATAGTACTGTACGTTTGTTAAGTTATGTGTTTACCGTTAAAAAGCTCAATGGAATGTTAGTAGCTCCCGAAGCGGATGGCTGATGTGTAGCCGTGGGCGAGGTAGTCGGCGCGGAGGGCGTCGAGGCTGTCGAAGAGGGCGGCGTATGGGCCGCCGCAGACGAATCGGAATTTTTGGATGGCCTCGGCGCGGGATGGCGCGGAGATGGTGACGTAGAGGGCGATACAGCCAAGCATGCGCTCGGGGAGGGCGAAGAAGTACTGATTGCTGTGTGATTTCATGACGATCGTTTTTTGGTTGATTCGCTGTAAGTGATTAGTAACTACTCGTTATCGTTGGTCTCGGCGCGGGGTTGGGTATCCGATTGCGGGGTAAGGGGGTCATTTAGGGGTAGCGGCTTGCCGCGCCGCGCCGCGGCGGCTTTCTCCATGAGCCGCGCGGCGGTGGCGGCGGAGTCGCTGGCGGTGGGGGTTGGGAAGGTGTTGTCGATGGAGGCGGTGCCTTCCTTGATGGCGTTGGCGAGCCCGCGGAGCTCCATGACCATGCGGGCGTCGACGGCCTCTAGGCGCGGCACGCCGAGGTAGTCAAGGAGCTGGGGCTGGGATACGCCAAGGGTGAGGAAGTAGTCAACCATGGCGCGGCGGCTGGCGGTGAGGTCACGGACGCGGCCGGCGGCGACGTCGCGGATCTGGTTCACGACGCGGCTGGTGACGGCCTTGGGTACGACTTTCAGGACGGCGTTGCGGAAGGCGATGGCCATGGCGGCGTTGCCGGTGACGACCTGCATGTCGGGGGAGTAGGTGCGGCCGTAGCGGTCGGTGATGGATCGCTGGACGTTGAGGGATACGGCGAAGTTGGTTTCGAGGTCGTGGCAGATGGCGGTGGCGGTGACGGTGCGGCCGTCGTTGGCGGCGATGAAGGTTTGGGCGCGGAGGTTGCCCCAGGCGCCGGCGATGATTTCGGCGAGGCGCACGGAGACGCCCTCGATGGTCTGGGCGCCCTGGCCGGCGCCGCGGCGCAGGGAGTAGAAGCAGTCGGCGGCGGTCTCTTCGTCGAGGGTGGCGATGGTGAGGATGCGGGTGAGGGCGGCGTCGACGTTGCGGGGGTACCGCTTGGCGGTGGCGATCTGGATGTCGATCTCGGCGCGGGCGGCGGCGGCCTGGGGGGTGTCGGCGAGGGTCTGTGGGGTTGGGATGGTACGGTTTGCTTGGTCCATGGTTTTTTCTCCTTTCTTTGTTGCTCTGTTCTATGCCTGTCTGGGCGCGGGCTGGGGCGGCGCGGAGGGGCGGTAGCGAAAAAACGCTCCTTTTCAGACCCTACCATCTCCATCTGACATAGCCCCAAAACCAACCCGAACCAAAGCAATGCGATTGCAACGTAAACCTCACCTACCGCATCCCTGAATAGTGGCTTTTCCTTGCTATCCCACGATTAAACGATCAAACCGTATGATTAGAATGAAAATAAAAAATGCCTAGTTTTCGTAAACGTAAATAGAACAGTAAACAGCTACAAATCAACGGTTAGAAAAAAATCTACTCCTAAGTTCTAGGAAATAGAACCATCCGATTTGCCTTAATTCTGTAATCACTCTAAACCTTTAGAGAGGGAGCAACGTATAAAGGAATAACTAAAGCGATGATGTAATATGCAAACACCTGATAGCGAAGTGATAGTACGGCGCTTCTTCACTGTACTAGAAGAGATGAAGACGAAGAAATACATCCGCGGGAAACAGACATTTACCTCTCGGTACGGCATCAACCGTTGGAACCTAAACACTCTGGAAAAAGAGCCACACCGCGATATATTCCAACCAGCATGGCTAGAATACCTAGTACGTGATTACGGTGTATCCGCACGATGGCTGCTGACAGGCGAAGGGAATATGTTTGAGAATGAGAGGGAGACGCAACGGCTCGTTGCGGCTGAGTCTAAAAAACGGAAAACGGCACAGGCTGCAGCTAGACGACAGAAAGCGGCCGCGGCGAAAAAAGCGGAAAATGAGGCTCGGAAAGCTGAAATGGCTCAACGAGCGGCTAAAGCTGCGAAACGACGGGCAGAAGAGGCTTTGAAGGCCGCCGAGAAGGCAGCGGAGAGAGCGGCTGCCGCACAAAGAACAGCAGAAGAAGCGCAACAAGCCGCAGTGGCTGCTGCAACGAAAACAAAAAGTGACGAATAGATAGCGAGGACTGCTCTTAGCCTACACACCAAAAGCGATTCTAATCTCCTCTAGCATTTTTTCTAGCAGCCTGAAGTGCGTTGCGCATAAACGGATACCTAGCCCCCACGAGCAGGGTTCTCAACAATGCCGTAAACACTTTTAGGTAGGGCCTATCTGTCATCCGTTACGCAACGGCAGTCGTACCTCTTGCCCTCTACCCTACCCCACGGCATCAATGGACAGCACCAACTCTCCGGGGTCAAGCATGGCATTGACGAGGTGTATCCTTTCGTACAAACGCAAATCATCAACACGGAGGGAAATCGAACGGACGACACCTGTGTCTAATAGTCTATGGCGTTTCGTACCAGCTAGCAATGGCATGTCAGGTGTATAGAGCGTGCCATCACGCTCCACCACCACGTTTGAGAACGTGGTGTCAGTAACCTTACCTTCAAGCACAAAGATCGGTTCAACGCCTTGCGGCAGAGCCTCCTTATAGCCATTCAACCGACTACGATCCGCCCACTTCTTGCTGTAAAAATTCTCCTCTATAGATATCATACGCAAGGCACATATCGAGGGCTTCACATACTGCACCAGCCGAACACGCTCCACCCCTTCGGCAGTATAGGTAACCGAGGCTCGCCACCACCCCTGCAAGGCATTTTCGACAGCTGCTTGATTACGTACCGTCTCCACCATCTTCCCAATGGGAAAATTATTCCCAACGGACCTTACAACCCTCGCCTCGTGGTACGGCACGTTCAGAACCTCACCATCAACAAGGCAAAACGTCTCCAACAGCTGCTCCATACACCTACTCCACCGGGAGGTATATTTTTTCAATCACCTCCCGATACTCCTTCTCCATCAGGCTATTGATGGTGACCCCTCCCCCCGAATGGTAAAACTTCTGCCCCTTTTCATCCTCCACTACGCAACGAATGAGGACAGCCGAATCAACGCTATGCCCATCGTAATACCCAAAAACTCCGCAGTAGTACCCACGGGCGATTCCTCGTTCAGCCTCTGCAATGAGCCTTCGGGTTCCATCCCTCGGTGCACCCAAAATTGACCCTGCGGGCAGCATGCCCCCGATGGTAGACCCAATACGCCCCCTCCACTCGCCCGGCAATACGCCACGAATTTCAGAACTCACTTGGTAAATTCGCTTCTCCTGGGTCTGAATCTCCGTGAAGAACCGAAAGCGCTCTACGCGAACGTCCTCTGCCACCCCGCTTAAATCACGCCGCAGCAAATCAACAACTGCGCAATGCTCCGAGGTCTCCTTGTAATCATTGAGAATTACATCGGGAGCCCCTGGCACATCGCTGGTGATGGTGCCCTTCATTGGACACGTGGAAATCGTTCCGTCACAATCTATTTTTACAAACCGCTCAGGCGAAAAGCAAACGAACCTCGCCTCGGGGATATACAGCTGATACGCGGCCGTTGTGGCGTATAGTATTTCCTCCAGGCTCAGCGACGTCTCTATCGGGGTTGCCACTGTGAGATTGGCAAGTACAGAGCTGCCATCACGCATTCCGCGCTGGACTATTTCAAATCGTTTCGCGTACTCTTCAATGGGCAAAGGTTTCTTTTTAAACGAAATAGCCCCACCACGCCGCACTCCATCGCTCCGTTTTATATTGGTCTGTCCTCCTAGACGGAACAGCACCTCGTGGTGCTCCAGCGGATTAGGAATAAAAAAACCTTCGGTCTTCTCGTAATCAAGCACGAATAGGAACGGAGTACCCTCCGCCCCTGCCCGGTTCATCTGCTCAATTACCTCATCATACTTTTCTCTCATAGATATTCTTACCACCTCCCATAAATAAACCGACCGCCTCTCAGACAAAAAAAACTTTCCCGAACGCGGGGCTTCACCACTTGGGTCTCCTCAGAGCGTTTGGTATCCATACAACGCAACTAAGAATACCACGCGAAATTAGAGATATTCACAAAACCATGCAAAATTTTCTACCGAGTCCCCCCACCCTACCCATGAACAAAACCGCCCGCAACTTGCAGTTGCGGGCGGCCTAAAAATTTCACAGCAATGGACTAGTAGCCCTGCTCGTCATCATCCTCCTCTCGGGGCTCCACCTCCCCTTTGTGCTCCACGATATAATCTATCGCTTCCGCCAACCCCATTTTGAACTTATTAAAGTCCTCACGATAGAGGAATATCTTATGCTTTTCGTACGAAGCCTCTTCCCCCTGCCGACGCTTACTCTCCGTGATGGTGATATAGTAATCATCATTACGAGTTGCCTTCACATCGAAAAAATAGGTGCGCTTCCCTGCCCGCACCGCGGTCGAATGAATGTCATTCTTGTCATCTCGACCGCCATCATACCCCATGGTATCGCTATCTTCCATTACCATCTCTTCTACACGTATTGCGTTTAAACCAACGGCAAAGGTAGAAAAAATTTGTAATCCAACCGAATGCAATTGAAAATCAAAGAATTTAATCAGCATGGAGCTTTGAAAAAATTTATACAACTA
>CALHSW010000059.1 GCA_938038735.1 uncultured Bacteroidia bacterium
AAATAAAATTGCTTGGACATTATCTTTATAGCTTTCCATATACTTACCTATTTATTCAGACTATAGTTTACCGTACCATTTAGCCCTTGTATTGAGAATGTTGCACGAAAAACTGTCTTAAACTATTGCGAGACCCCTGCAAAGGTATAATATTTTCCCTTGCCGAAGAGGGTAACGGCGGGGGCAATATGCGTTCTATTGCCCCGCGTGACCCTTCGCCAAAACCCACACGCAATGCCCTCAAAAACCCGCATGAACCCGCCGCAATGCCCCCTCCAAATAACCGCATAAAATTTACGGCCCAATGCAGCCCCGCCCGCAGGGCATCCTCTCAATAGCCAGCACACCCCTACTGCCTTTGCACCGCGCTAGCCCTCGCCTATCGATCCAGCGTATACTCTGCACCCTACAAACGTTCCCTCCCCTATCTCCACCGGGGCTCTAAATAGACCATAAATCGATGGGCCACTACCAGAAAGCGACGTAAACACTGCTCCCAACCTACGTAATTCTCGTGCTATCGCGTCCATCTGGGGGTAACGCCCCACCAGCACCGGCCAAAAGTCGTTTTCCACCCTCCCCTGCCACGCCTCTACTGGGGTGCTTAGTAACACCTCCCGCAGCCCTTGACGGTTTCCATTCGGCTTTACCAACCCAAACGCTTCACCCGTCGAAACATGCACCGGCGGCGTAACCACAACGATGTACATTCCTCCCACCGGAAGACTTATTGCCTCTAGCTCCTCCCCTCTACCCTCCGCGTAGCACGCCCCCTGACGTAAAAAAAATGGTACATCGCTCCCCAACCGCAACGCAATCCTGTCAATATCCGATTGGGGTACCCCTTTTCTACAATGCTGCGCAAAGCGCTGGAGCGCACTCGCTGCGTCCGATGAACCTCCTCCAAGCCCCGCCCCTAAGGGGATACGCTTACGCAGCTTTACCCTTGCCGGTAGCGGAGAAAAACATTTTAACGCATCGTATGCGCGCCACACCAAATTCTCTTCTATCGCCTCTTGCACACTGTACCCCTCTACCTCCAACTGCAGCCCGCTCGCTCCCGCCGAGCCGAACTCCATCAACATCTCGTCGTGGTAGCCAGGCACCCGTAGAAAAACGGTGCGAAGATCATGGAACCCATCCGCTCGCCGCGCCACCACCTGCAGCCCCACATTTATCTTCGCGCAGGGAATGCACTGCGCCTCGCTCATTCCGACTTCCCTTCCACGATCACCACGCACTCCCCACGCACCTCCCCTTCTCCGTACTCCTCCAGCACCTCCCCCACTGTACCCCGCACGTACGTCTCGTACACCTTCGATATCTCCCGCGCTACGCATACCCGACGACTCTCCCCCACCTCCTCCTGCAACTCATGCAACAGACGCACCAAACGATGGGGCGACTCGTAGAGCACCACCGTTCGCTCCGACTGCGCCACCGCGGCAATCCGCGTACGACGGCCCTTCTTAACCGGTAGAAAACCCTCAAATACGAAACGATCGCACGGCAACCCGCTACCTACTAACGCTGGGATTAGGGCCGTTGGCCCCGGCAAACATGTAACTTCCACCCCTCTACGAATCGCTTCCCGTATCAAAAGAAAACCGGGGTCCGATATCCCGGGGGTCCCCGCATCCGATACCAACGCTACCCGCGCGCCATCCACAAGCTGCTGAACAAAACGATCCAGCACCGCATGCTCGTTATTCAAATGGAACGGGTAGAGCTTGGTCTCTATCTCGTAGTGCTTCAGTAGAATTCCCGTCGTGCGCGTATCCTCCGCCAGGACCATATCCGCCTCCCGGAGCATACGCAGCGCCCGAAACGTGATATCCTCCAAATTCCCTATCGGCGTTGGCACCACGCTCAAGCAACCCACCCTTTCGTCTTCACCTCTAGCTGCCATACCTCTGCTCTAGTAACATCACAAAACGCTTCACCCCCTCCGACTCCCCATCGTACCTATCTCCACAATACGCCGACAGAAGCCGCACAGCCTCCTCCACAGACCCCGCTCCGTCCATCAAAGTCACCAACCCTTTAAAGCGCTCCGCATCCCCCCCGCACAGCTCTTGCCGAAAATAAAGGCGATCGTTAATAGACATCCCCTTCTCCAAGCTCTTCAACGGCTTGCGACGCATCGACGCATCCACCCTCTCCACCACTTGCTCCGCCGATTCGTAACGCTCCGCCACGCTCTTCCTCCCCGCTCTCGCATCCTCTTCATGGGGGTGCGCCGCAGCGCCCTCGCTGCCTACCTTCTGCGCCCCCTGCGCCTCGCTCCTCTCTTCCCTGCTCTCCCCCGCTGCTGGAGCCTCTACCGCCTGCTCGGGCCGCTCCCCACCAACGCTTCTAGGCGCTTCCGCCCCCGCATCCTCTCTGCCCACCTCCTCCGCCACCAACGCACCGCACACCTCCCCTCGCAGGGACACCATGCTCGCCGCAGCTCGTGCGTAACGCAGTAGGGACTCCACTTGCTTCCCTAGCTCCTCCAAAGCCTGCGGGCCATCATCACCCCGCAGAAAGTAGCTATCAATCGCTGTTCTTACCGCGCGGAAAGCCGCACGCTGCTCGCGCACGCAGTAGTGCACCACCTCATCGCCCACCCTATCGTTACTTTTCATCCTGCTGCTCCCTCAAACTCTCTACCACCCGCTTCGGATTAAACGCTAAGGGATCCACCACCGCCGGGCTACTCTCTTCTTCAGGCAGCGACATATCCAGCTGCCGCTGTATAGGCTTCCCCGACTCGCGGCTCGCGCTCATCGTCCCCATGCCCGCGGCCGCCATCTTCGTGCGTCGTCGCTCCGTCGGCGCATTTTTTTCTTCTACTATCAATGGCACTGCCCCTTTGGCCGGCCGCGCCATCTCCGCTATCGCTGGCTGAGGCTCCTGCGCTTCACCCCCCTTCCATTCAACGCCCCTCTCCGGCTGATTTATCTGCTTCGTCGACGCTTCTAGCGCCTCCCCTTCCTCCTCCTTAGCATTCGTAGACGACTCTTCATCAATCGGCTCCTCCTTTCTATACGTATTGAAACCCAGCACCTTACCCGATGCTTTTTGCGCCCCCTTCCGCTTTTCCCGCTTCAACCACTCTTCATAGTAATCCTTCATTCGCTGGGATAGCGTTTGCGCATTCTTATCCTTAAACTGCGAAAAGAACACCGCAAATTTATACTCCCCCTTCTCCACCAGCGGGCTCTGGCCGTAGCCAAACTGCAGGGTGAAATCCTCGGGCCCTACATTCGCCAATTCGCGGGCCCTTGTCCCAAGCTCATTGAAATCTTCCATCGAGGGAGTCACCCCTTCGCCCCACGCCACCTTTATCGTGCAATGGCACGCTCCCTCCACGTTCTTCAAAAACATGAATTCCCCAGGAACCGCAGCGTACAGGAGCTTAATCAAATCATTCTTCTCTTCCTCCAGGCCCTCTACCGTTGTCAAGCCTTCTACCTTCCCTTCCACGTAGCCTACCACCGCGCATTGCCCCGACTGCTCTTTGTTTTCCTCCTTCTTGCTCAATCCTCTCGCTAAATCCGCCGCGTCTATGTTCTTCTCTACTGGAACTCCTATCGTTAAAAGAAATGCATTTACCGCCCGCAGCGCCACCTCGTACAGATGGCGGCTAGCCTCCTCCTGCGACTTCTCCCCGTACGCCCGGTAAAGGCCCTCCTGGTCAATCGGGAAAAAAACTTTCACATACTTCTCTATCGGCTCTATCGACTGCACGATCTGATCCATTCGCTCCTGCGACCCCGCCATTAACGGCGTAACCACGATGGCGTAAATTTCAAGGTAGGGGAAAAGCTTCTTCAGCTCCTCAGCTATCACCTGCGATGCTCCTGCCCCCGTGCCGCCACCATAGCCAAACATCAGCACCACCCGGCAAAAACGGCTTCCACCCCCCAGCTCTTGCTCCAGCCTACGAAACAGCTCCAGGAACGCTTTGGCATTCTCCAGCATCATCTTTTTCCCCTCCTCGGGATTACCGCCGGCCCCCTGCCCGTTGAACATCGACATATCCATCGGCGCCTTGCCCTCTTTACCCTTTTCCACCGGCGGTACCGCCCGCTTCAGCTCAAGCATCGGTATGCCTAGATGCCGCATCAATCGCATCTCGCTGGAGTCCGAATTGACCGCGCATATCCGGATGTTACTATCCATTTTATGCTGCTCTTGCACCTTTATGGCCAACTGCCCACCCGATCCCCCGATGCCAACCAGCAACGTCTTATCATTCCAATCCTGCGTTAGCTCGGAGAGTTCTTTACTCCCACTCTCTGCAGGCCCCACCATCCGTATAACCGATGGGACAAACTCCTTGGCTGCTCCCTCTTGTTTCATAGCTATTCCTCCTGTTTTTATCTACTCTATTAGATTCTCTTTTCTTTCTATGCTATCGGATCCGTTGGCCCCTGCGAAAGCCTCTGGAATGCATCTAACACTCGCCTACGCAGGCTCTTCCGCCCCACTCCCTTCTTTTCTTCGCGCTCCTCCTCGCTTGGCTCTTCCGTTGCCTGCTCCGGTGCCTCATGACTCTCTGCAACCTCTTCTTTCTCTTCTTCTATAGCCTCCCCTGCCACCGAGCTTGCCTCTCTTCGCACTACTTCTTGACTTAGCACGCCGAGCACGCTGTAAAGCGACTCCTCCTTCACCTGCTGCTCCGACTGCTCGCTCACCACCTTATAGTTTCCACTCCATTTCGTCGGAAGATCTACCATCTCTACCCTTGTCTCCTGCGACAGCTCGAAGCATCTTCCCAAAAACTTGGAAATCCCTTGCAACCCTGCTATTCCCCCTCCCAGATGCATATGGATATTCAGCCTTGAATAGGAATCCTTAGGGTACCACTTCTGCAGCTCCTGCAGCACCTGTCTCGCCAGCTCCGAAACCGCCTGCACCGCGTACGACATCACAACGCCGGACCGCCGATTCTCAAACGTCCCATCGCATACCATCTCCTCAAGATTATCTCTTTCGTAGTTAAGGGTGTCAAAATTCACTTCTTGCTTTAGGGTTTCATAGGCATACTCCTGCGTGCACCCACGCTCCTCATGCGCCAAGCTTTCGCTAAATTTTGTTCCCACCCCCACTAACCACGCGTAGTGCGACAGCTGTAGCTCTCCGCTCTCCCGCCTAAACACCTCGGAAAGAACGCTTTTTGTATGGCCTAGATGCAGGTACAAATGACGCTCTTTGAACTTCTTCTCCCCTTCTGGCACACCCGCGACTGCCACGCCCTCAAGGTAATACCTCGTCAACGTTATCCCCGACTGCTCTAGCACGGCATCGAAGCGATTCACGTACTCCTTCCGGAACATCACGCCTAAATAGTCGCTGGATATAGATTCCGTAAACGTTCCTACTGGGTTCGTCAAGATCCGCTTCACCCCCTCCTCTCCCGCCGAAGCTTTCCTAGACCCCGCGGAGCTTGAAAGGCTTGATGGCCTCGCAGGGTAGTACTGCACCGGTGAATTATACATCACCTGCCATTCGTCACTCGCCTCTTCATTCTCCTGCCATGCCTCCGACTGCTTTTGGAATACCGCCAACGTCCCTTCTGTCACCACCTTCGACGAGGTCCCCGCCTTCACCTCCGTGCATCGCACCGTGTAGGTCTTCTCGCGCACCGTAGCGTTGCCCGCCATGAGCAATACTGCCATCTCCTTCACTTTGAATCCCAATACATTCGACATGCGCCCCGCCACCTTCGTCACGGCGCGGGTCGTCACCTCCGTATTGCTCACAACGTTATCCCCCATCTCCGTCTGGCGCACCACATAAACCATTGCCGGCCCCTTCGGCTTATAGGCCGCATCCAGCATCTGCACCGCCAAACGGCACTCGGTTGCCCCAACATCGAGTGCCGCAACGTAGTAAGGACACAGCCCCAGGTTCACATCCAAAGTCTCTCTCTTGTCGGTCTCCATTTTAGCACCCCCCTCTATTTTCGTTTACATACCACCTGTTTCCCGTATCGCAATTCGATCCTATCATACTGATTCAACCCATTCCCCGGCAGGGCGGCAGCGTAGAGTGAACGCAACTTCCTTAGCTTATACTCATACCCCGTCATCTCGCCGAGCAGCACGATTTGACTCCCCACCCGCGGCACCAACTCCACATTGCTCGTATCGCGAACATACACCTGCGCAATCTGCGCGCGCCAAAATGCATCATCGTACACCTCCCGTAAAAAACCGTAGAGCTGGCTGTAAAAATCCCCCGCGGACCCATCCAAACGGCTCGGCGTACCCTCAGCCGGTAGCGCCCGCACCGCGCCGCTTACCACCAGCGCCGGCGACACGTACCCCGGCATCGCCGTGAACACGTACCCATCGCGCGCGATGTACCACGACTCCCCCCTGCGCGGCATCACCCGCGCTATCGCCTCCCGCTGCTTCACCATCACGCACAAACGCCCATCCATGTCCACGTACGCATCGCACTTTGCCACCGGCGCCAACGACGACACCATCGACTCCACCTCATGGGTATTTATCGACAGCAGCGAATGCCCCACGGGGTCCCCCATCTTCCCGCGCAGCATGCCCAGCAGCCGGTCGTGCGTCAAAAACTTCACCTGCATATGGTCGTGCGACTCCACAACCACCGACGCGCATTGCATCGCGCTCCGCGCCTCAGACGCAACGCCAAAGCCTAGCACCACCACCACCACCAGGGCCACCCCTACGCCCAGGTCCACCCACTGCCGCTTAATGCTCATCGCAGCCCTCCCCTCCTTTCAGCTGCGCCGCGATGCTCGGTGCCAATTCCCCTATATCGCCAGCCCCAAGCGTCATGAGCACCTCGGTGGGCAGCGTATGCAATATCCCCATTAACGTTTCTGGGGTCGCCAACGACCGCACCACTCCGCGCCGTAAACGCTCCAGAAGCATCTCCGAGCTCACCCCAGGAATGGGGGCCTCCCGCGCCGGGTATATCGGCAGTAGGAGCACGCTGTCAAAACCCGAGAGCGCCATGGCGAAGTCATCGGCAAAATCTCGTGTCCTGCTGTACAGGTGCGGCTGGAACACCACCGTTATATGCTTCCCCGGAAACATCTCCCGCGCCGCTCGTAGCGTCGCCCGAATTTCATCGGGATGGTGCGCATAATCATCTATGTAGGTAATCGCCGGGCTGCTATACATCACGGCGAAACGGCGCTGCACCCCCCAAAAGCTCGGCAAAAAGTCTGCGGCGCGGGCCATCGACACCCCCGCATGCTCGCACATCGCCAGCACCGCGAGGCTGTTCTCCACATTATGGCGCCCCGGCACGCCGAGCTCCACCTCCTGGCGGCTACCCCCTGGGCCCTCTACAACAAAAAAGCTTCTCGTCCCCTCGTAGCGCACGTTCCGCGCTACATACGAAGCGTTTGTCTCAATTCCATAGGTAATCAGCTCCAGCCCCAACCCCACGAACCGGTCTCGCACCCCATGCTGGCACACCAGCTTTCCGCTCCGCGAACGCTGCGCGTACTCCCGAAAAGCCGCCACCACCGCATCGAACGTCCCGTAGTAGTCCAAATGGTCGGGGGCTACCGAGGTTACCAACGGAAGTTCGGGATGGAGCGTCAGGAAGCTCCTGTCGTACTCATCTGCCTCCACCACCAGCAAACGGCTCTCCGTATCGGTTGACACCCAATTCGTCCCAAAGTTCCTTGAAACGCCTCCCAAAAACGCAGAGCAACCCACCGCGCCGTGCAGCACGTAGCTAAGCATCGTGGCCGTGGTGGTCTTCCCATGCGTACCCGCTATCGCGTAGGTAGTATATTCCTCTGAAATCCAACCCAGCACCTCAGAGCGCTTATGCAGCGTATGCCCCTGCTGCTTAAAGAAGAGAATCAGCGGGTCATCAGCACCCATCGCGGGGGTATACACCACGAGCGTCTCATCGCTAGCCTGCCGAAACGCCTCCGGCACCCCCTGCGCATCGTCTTCGTACGACACCTGCACTCCCTCACGCTCCAGCGCCTGGGTAAGCTCCGAGCGGTGGCGGTCATAGCCAGCCACGCTCCGCCCCTGCCCATTGAAGTAGCGCGCCAGGGCGCTCATGCCGATGCCCCCTATCCCTATAAAATAGACCCGCTGAAACCGTCTCAAAATGTTCTTGTGTTCCATATCGCCTATTCCCCCTTCCGTTCTTCAGCAAGTGCTATGGCTAAACGCGCTATCGTGCGCGCCGCATCCGGTTTTGCCATCTGTTTTATCCGCATGGCGTAGCGCGCCATCCGCTCTTCATCGCCCAGCAGCGATAGCAACTCCCCTATTAGCCGCTCCTTCGCCTCGCCGTCGCGCACCAAAACGGCTGCCCCGGCCTCCGTCAAGGCCATTGCATTCTTTGTCTGGTGGTCCTCCGCCACGTTCGGGGATGGCACCAAAATCACCGGCTTCCCCACTATGGTAAGCTCTGAAATGGATATTGCGCCCGCCCGCGAGGCGATCACATCCGCCGCCGCGAAAGCCTGCGGCATGTCCTCAATAAACTCCACCACATGTATGCATCCAGCCCCCTGCGCCTCAAGCTCCTGCCGTGCACGCGCATAGTTCGCGTGGCCAGCCTGCAGCACCACGGTCAACCCCTCGGCCTCCCGTAGCCGCTGCGCACCCGCTATCACCGCATCGCATAGCGTGCGCGCCCCCAGGCTGCCCCCCATAACCAGCACCACACGCCCCTCCGTCGGGAGCCCCATCGCCCGGCGCGCCTCCTCCTGATTGGGCAACGGCCGTAGCAAATCGGCCCGCACCGGATTACCGGTTAGCTCCAGCGTCGCGGCCGGAAAATACCTGCCCATCCCTTCGTACGCTACGCACACCTTCTTTGCCCGCTTGGAAAGCATCCGATTCGCGCGCCCTGCGTAGCTATTCTGCTCCTGCAGCAGCGTGGGAATGCGCAGAAGCTGGGCGCACAGCAGGGTCGGCGCGCTAGCATACCCCCCAACGCCGATGGCCACATCCGGCTCAAATTCGCGCAGCAAACCCCAGCTCCGCCGAAAGCTCCGATTGAAATGGCTGAGAAATGTCGCGTATCGCTTCAAGCTACCTCCACGCGGCATCCCCTCTACGGGTAGCCCCTCAATGCGAAAGCTCGCCGCCGGCACCCGCTCCATCTCCAGCCGCCCCTGCGCTCCCACAAAGAGAAACTCGGCATCGGGGCACTCCTCGCGTATCGCCTCGCCGATCGATATCGCCGGGAACACATGCCCGCCCGTTCCGCCGCCGGCAATTAAAAAACGTAACGAATCCTCACTGAGCTTTTTCATACATCGCCTCTCTATTTACGCTTAGCACAAGCCCCAGCATCACGCTCACCACCAGCAGCGACGTGGCGCCATGGCTTATCAGCGGCAGCGTTATGCCCGTAACCGGCATAAAGCCCACCCCCACCATTATATGTATCAGCACCTGCACGGCTATCGCCACCCCCACTCCGCCGCACACCATCTGCGCAAACGTATTCTTGCTCGCCTTGAGCACACCAAACACCTTCCACAGCAAAATGCAATACAGCACCATCACGGCCACGGCCCCCGGCAAGCCGTACTCCTCCACTATAATCGAAAAAATGAAATCGCTGTACGACTCCGGGAGCAACGAACTCAGCTGATTGCCCCCGGGGCCCTTCCCGATAATCACCCCGCTCGCGATGGCCATCTTCGACTGCACCGTCTGCGTCTCCGTGCCATTTAGCCACCGTTCAAAGCGGTTGTAGCGGGTTGTGCTTCGGTTCGTGGTTCCGGCTTCCAGCTCCTCGCCGCGCTGCTCCGCCTGCACCGCCTTTTGGTGGGACCACACTTGGTATCCCCCCAAACCGACAAGCCCCATCACCACAATCAACACAACGTACCACCAGCGCACGCGCCCCATCAGCAGCATCACGCCCCCCACCACGGCCAGCACCAGCGCCTGCGAAAGGCTATTCACCACCACCACGGCGCAGAATGCGCCTATCACCACCATCGGCGGCAAAATCCCACGCAGCGTGCGCGGATTATTTCGCCCATCGCTAAAGTAGCTCGCCAGGTAGATTATCAGCGGCACGCTCGCCAGCTCCGCGGGGCGGATGGTGAACAGGCCAAACACCGACAGCGCCCGTCGCGCCCCTTTTTCCGCCACGCCGAACTTGAGCGTAAGCACCAAAAGGCCTAACATCAGAATCACCCCCAGCAAGTCAAGGCGATGGTAAAAGTCTAAACGCCCCTGCCCCACAACAACCATCAACACCAGCCCACCGAAAAACACCAGCGCCTGCCGCACCAGGTAGTACCACGTATTCCCGCCCTGCTGGTAGTACGATAGCCCCTCCGTGGTGCTGAACACCATCACCGACGACACCAAAAAGAACAGAAGGTACAGCACGAGCATCGCTCGTCCCATCGGCGACAACGGAATCCGTCTCTTCGCTGCCGCTACTACCTCCTGCGCCGGCTCTCCTACAGTCGTTTCACCCATTGCTTAAACTGGTCTCCCCGATCCTCATAGCTCTTAAACAAATCAAAACTCGCGCACGCGGGCGACAAAAGCACCGTATCGCCCGCCTTGGCCAACCGATGCGCCTCCCGCACCGCCTCCTCCGCGCTGCGCGTTTCCACAAACGTATCCACCAGCCCCGCAAACGCCGTGCGCAGCTTCGCATTATCCACCCCAAGGCACACCAACGCATGCACCTTCTCCCGCACAAATCCCTGCAACGCGCTGTAGTCGTTCCCCTTGTCCGTGCCGCCCGCGATCCATACCACCGGCGTCTTCATGCTCTCCAGCGCGTACCACACCGCATCCACGTTGGTCGCCTTCGAATCGTTTATATAGCGAACCCCTTCCACCTCGCCCACCAGCTCCAAGCGATGCGGAATCCCCACAAAGTCATGGAGACTCGCCCGTATCACCTCGCGTGGAAGCCGCAGCACCTCCCCCACTATGCCCGCCACCATCGAATTGTTCACATTATGCTTCCCCCGAAGCGAAAAATCGCGTATCGGCATCTCCCACGCCTCGCCCTCCTGCACCGCAAAATGTACCGACTCCCCATCGCTCCAGGCTCCCTGCTCCTCCTTCGTACGCTGCGAAAATGGCAACCGCTGCGCCGATAGCTCCATCTTCGCCAGCCGCCCCATCGTCTCCGCATCATCGCTGCTATAGATGAAACACTCCGACTCCGTCAGATTCCTCGTTATACGAAATTTTGCATCCACGTACCGTTGCATGTCGTAACCGTAACGGTCCAAGTGGTCGGGCGTAATGTTCAGAATGACTGCGATATCCGCCTTGAAGTCGTACATATCCTCCAGCTGAAAGCTACTCAGCTCCAGCACGTAGTAATCGTGTTCCCCCTTGGCCACCTGCCGCGCAAAGCTACTCCCGATGTTTCCCGCCAACACCACGTCGCGCCCCGCTTTCTTCAGCATGTGGTAGAGCAAACTCACCGTGGTCGTCTTGCCGTTGCTCCCGGTTACGCATATCTTCTTGGCCCTCGTGTAGCGGCCCGCGAATTCTATCTCCGACACGATGGGCACGCCTCGCTTACGCAGCGCCTGCACCACCGGGGCATCGCCCGGCACGCCGGGGCTCTTCACAACCAGCACGCACGCCGCCAGGGTCTCCAGCGTGTGCTGCCCGCTCTCCCACCGCGCGCCCATCGCCTCCAGCTCCGCCACCTGCGCCTCGCCTATGGGCGCCCTGTCTGACAGAAACACCTCAAAACCCTTCGCCCGCGCCAGGAAGGCCGCGCCTAGCCCGCTCTCGCCAGCCCCTAGCACCCCAATGCATGCACCGCTCGTAGCTTCCAACCCTATCCCCATCGTTTTGCCTCCTACCTTATCTTTAACGTCAGCACTGCCAGCACCGACAGCAGTATACTCACTATCCAAAATCGCGTCACGATACGCGGCTCCGGAACGCCTTTCTTCTGATAATGGTGATGGATGGGGGTCATGAGGAATATCCTACGCCCCTCACCGTAACGGTGCTTGGTATACTTAAAGTACCCCACCTGCATGATCACCGATAGACTCTCCACGAAAAAAATCCCGCAAAGTATCGGGAGCATCAGCTCCTTGCGCACCAGCACGGCGTATATCCCTATCACCCCCCCGATGGTCAAGCTGCCGGTATCGCCCATGAATATTTTAGCCGGGTAGGCGTTGTTCCATAGGAAACCGATCAGCGCGCCCAGGAATGCGCTCATAAACACCACTAGCTCACCGATGTACGGTATATAAATGATATGGAGGTAGCTTGAGTACACCATGTTGCCCGAAACGTACGCCAGCACCATCAGCGTCGCCGCCACAGGCGCCGATACCCCCGCGGCCAGCCCATCCAGCCCATCCGTCAAATTCGCCCCATTCGACACCGAAAGCACGATCAGGACCACCACGAATGTGAATAGCCCCCATGCCAACGCTCGCCCCGTGCGCCCTTCTACGGGGATCAGCTTGCGGTAATTCAGCTCGTTGTTCTTGAAGAATGGTATCGTGGTCTTCAAGTTCTTCACCATCCTACGCTGCGGCTGCCCCACGGAGTCCATACCCGCTCCCTCCCCCAATTCCTCCAGCTCCACTGCGCTTATGGGCTGCACATGCGAATCCTGCACCATCGCGCGCGGATCCATGTTGAGGGTTAATGCCACAAATAGCCCCAGCAGCCCCTGAAAAACCACCTTCAGCCATCCGTTCAGCCCCGCCTTGCTATGGCGCTTGCTCTTCAGCATGTCATCAGTAAACCCAAGCGCACCGAGCCACAGCAGCGATACGATCATTATTATCACGTAAACATTCGTGAGCTCCGCGAAAAGCAAAGTTGGAATCAGCGTGGCCGCTATGATAATCACCCCGCCCATGGTCGGGGTGCCCTCTTTGGCCTTTTGCCCCTCCAAACCAAGGTCACGCACCTGCTCTCCGAACTGCCGCCGCTTCAGATAGGCTATCATCCGCTTTCCGAAAGGTATAGCCACGAACAGCGCCACCACAAACGCCATCGCGGAGCGAAACGATATGTACTTGAATAGCCCTATGCCCGGGATGTCAACATCCTTCAGAAACTCGTACAAATGGTATAGCATTACTCCTGCCCCTCCTTTCTCAACAGCTGCAGCACCTGCCGCACCTCTTCCCTATCATCAAAATGGTGACGCTGCCCCTGCACCTCCTGGTACGTTTCGTGCCCCTTGCCCGCCACCAGGACCCAGTCGTTCGGCTGCGCCAGCATGATTGCCTTCGCGATCGCCTTGCGCCTATCGGGCTCCACTAGCGTGTGCCACCGGTGCGCCTGCGGCACGCCATCCAAGATCTCCCTGATTATCGCCTCCGGCGCCTCGCTGCGCGGATTATCGGACGTCAACACCAACCACTGGCTGCTCTTGCCCGCCACCTCCCCCATCTCGGGCCGCTTGCTGTGGTCACGGTCGCCACCACAGCCAAACACAATGATTAACCGCTCCTCCTTCTTCCCCCGCAGCTGGTCTATCGTCTCAATCACGTTTTTCAACGCATCGGGCGTATGTGCGTAATCCACCACCACCACCTCCCCGCGCGGCCCCACCTGGTAGTCAAAACGCCCCGCCACGGGCCGCAATCCGCTCAGCACGCGCAGCACCTCCCCCTGTTCAAATCCTTGCAGCTGCAGCACCCCGTACACGGCTAGCAGATTGTACGCATTGTAGCGCCCTAGCAGACGTACTATCACATCTCGCCCATCCACGCTAAGCTCCATCCCCTCTATCGACTCCTCCCGTATCTTCGCCGAAAAATCGGCCACCTCCAGGCATGAGTATAGATACTTGCGGCAGACCGCATTGCTCACCATGAACCGCCCGTACTTGTCATCCGCATTGGTGAGCGCAAACGCCTCCTCCGGAAGCCCGGTGAAGAACTGCTGCTTCGCCTCGCTGTAGGCTTTCATCGTCTTGTGGTAATCCAAATGGTCGTGGGTGAGGTTGGTAAACACCCCGCCCGCGAAACGCAGCCCCGCGATGCGTTGCTGTACCACCGCGTGCGAACTCACCTCCATGCATGCGTACTCGCACCCCGCGTCCACCATCTCCGCCAGCAGCCTATTGAGCGTCACGGGGTCGGGGGTCGTGCGCTGGGTCGGCTCCACCCGCTCGTCCACCCTGTCCTCAATGGTTGAGATGAGTCCCGCCTTCTTGCCCAAGGCCCGCCACGCATGGTATAGCTCCGTTGCTATGGTGGTTTTCCCATTGGTGCCCGTCACGCCAACGAGCTGCAGCTTCTCGCTCGGCCGCCCGTAGTAGCGAGCCGCCAGCTCGCCTAGAGCCGCCGCGGCATCGCGCACCACCACGTTGCGCACCTTCACCCCCTCGCCCACTGGCTGCTCCGACACCACCACGCTTGCGCCGCGCTCCACCGCCGCCCCCACGTATTGAAACCCATCCTGCGCCGCGCCGCGTATAGCCACAAAGACCATCCCCTCGGCGCATTCGCGCGAGTCGAACGTTATGCCCGACACGCGCTCCGGGGCCTCGCCCGTCGCCTCCAGGAAGGGAAACCCTAAAAACAGCTCTTGGTATTTATCGTTACAATGCATCATGGCATGCTCATTTCTAATTCTATCTCCGTCTGGGGATCCACCGCTTCGCCCGGAGCCACGCTCTGGCGGCGCACCGTGCCGCAACCCCTCGATTTCACCCGAAGCCCTGCCCGCTCCAATGCGTACACGGCATCGCTGAGCGGCAGCCCCTTCACATTTGGCACCCGCTGCGTCAGCATCCTGCGCCCCACGAAATAGACCCCATCGTTCTTCCGTTTCGTATCGACCCACTCGGGGCCATCCTCGCCCGGCCGCACCTGCGCCACCGGCACGCCGAAGCCCTCAAATGCCCTCCGTAGGGCCGCCGCGCTCCCCGACTTGCTCTCGGGCACCTGCGCGCTGCGCCCACGATCCAACCGCGGGAACCACTCCTCGGTCGTCGTGTATATCGAATTCGCTATCGCGGCGAATATAGGCGCCGCCACCTTGCCCCCGTAGTACTCATCATGCACCGACACCCGCAGCACCACAATCCCCGAGTAGCGGGGCGCCTCTGCCGGGAAATACCCCACGAACGACGCCAAGTAATTCCTATCCTGCGCCGTGCCGTACCCTTGCGCGCCGCGCGCCACCTGCGCCGTGCCCGTCTTGCCCGCCACCCGGTAGTGCTCATTGCGCACCACCGTCGCCGTGCCCCGCTCCACAACCCCCTCTAGGCACTTATGGAGCTTCTCCAGCGTGTTCTCAGAACATAGCTTGCCCACCAGCACCTCCGGCTCAAAGCGGCGTTCCACCTTCCCGTCCCGCATCACCGCGCTCGCCAAACGCGGACGTAGCATCTTCCCATCGTTCGCGATCGCGTTATAGAACGTCAGCATCTGCAGCGGCGACACCGATATGGAATACCCCGTCGCCATCATGGGAATATCAAGCAGCGACCACCGCGCGTGGTCGGGCGTTCGGAATGAGGGATACGCCTCGCCCGAAAAGGGCATACCCAACGGATCGCCCCAGCGCTGCTCGCGGAGCCGCTCGATGTAGCGCCACGGCTTTTTACTATACGCCCGATTAACCAGCTCGGCAAACGCCACATTCGATGACATCTCCACCGCGTGCTGCACCGTCATCCTTCCGTGCAGCGCACGGCTCGACTCCCGGAACGTGTGTCCATACAGCTTCAGCTTCCCATCGTGAACATCTATCGTATCCTCCAGCTGCACCGCCCCATCCTCCAGCAGCATCATGAGCGCCGACATCTTGAAGATACTCCCCAGCTCCATCCGCTCTTCTATGGCCCGGTTAATCCCCACCTCGGCGTACTGACCATCCTTGGTGCGCTCCAAATTGGCCATCGCCTTCACCTCGCCCGTCGCCACCTCCATGATCACCGCCGTACCGTAGAGCGCATCGCTCTCTACGAGTTGCTTCCGCAACGCCTGCGTCACCACGTCCTGCATCTTCACGTTCAGCGTTGACACCACATCGCTCCCATCCACCGGCTGCACGGGGTCCACCGTGGTCTCCGGCCGGTAGGTACCGCCCGCCCCTCGCACCATCAACCGCCGCCCCGGCGTGCCACGCAGCCACGCATCGTAGGCTCCCTCCATCCCCAAATAACCGCCCGAGTCGGTCTTTATGCCAATCGTGCGACGCGCCAAATCGCCTAACGGCATCCAGCGTTCCCAATTGTCCTCAAACTGCAGCCCCCCAGCATATCGCCCATTCCGTAGCAATGGGAACTTCTTCGCCGCTTTCAGCTCCATGTAGGTCACCGACCGATTGCCCAGCCACACGTACTTATTGCCGCTCGCGCGCTCCTCGCGCAGAAATCGAACGTACTCCTGCGGGGTGATGTGCCCAAACATCTTCGATAGGCAATAGGCCAGGCTATCCACATCCCGCTCGAACACCTTCTCGCGGGGCGTTACCAAGTCCGAATACAGGCGGTAGCGCGGCAGCGATATGGCCAGGAGGCTCCCGTCGTCCGACAAGATGCGCCCGCGCAGCGGCCGCGTAGTCTCCACCCGCGTCAGCTGCTTGGAGGCAAGCGCTCGCAGCTCGTCCCCCACCACAAACTGCAAGTAGACTATACGCCCCAAAACAGCGAGCATAAGCACCACCGTCATGACCAACATCACGCCGTACCACTTCTGCACGCTATTCTTCTCGCCCTCGCCTTGCTCTCTCCGACTCACAGCTTTCTTCCCCCTTTTCTACCCTAACCGTTATCCGTCTTTATATATTTTTCACCCCCTACTTCACCAGCTTAATCACCTTTGCAGGGCCCTGCGGACTCTGCAAAGGGATTTTTTCCGCTTCGATCCGCGCCCGCACCTCGCTCTCCTGCCCCATATGCATAAGCTCTGCCCCCACCACTACCGACTCCGAGCGTAAATCGCCGAGTTCTTTCTGCAATGCCTGCTCCTGCTGCCAAAGCGCATGGTAGTAGTTCCGCTGCGCAATGATCGCGATAGCCACCAGCGTTGACACTAGCACCGCCCGCAGCAGGAGCTGCGTCTGGAACTGCCGCTTACCGCCCTGGCTCGCCGCGGGGGCTACCCCCGCAACCGCCGCGGGCTCCCGCTCCCCCTGCTGCGCGTCGGCTGCCGCCCGCGCATGCAATTCCTCCATGCCGCTCATTGCCGTTCCCCCACCCTTAACCGTGCGCTACGCGCGCGCGGATTCCTTTCCACCTCTTCGCTGCTGGGCCGCACCGTGCCGCGGCTCACCTCCTTGAATGGCCCCCCCGCGCCGCCCCGCAGCATCGCCTCTGCATCGGCAGCCTCTCCCTCCCCGCGGAAAAAACGTTTCACGCGCCGATCCTCCAGCGAGTGGTACGATATAATCACTACTCGCCCCCCCTGCGCCACCACCCCCGGCAGCTGCCCGAGCAGCTCGTCGAGCGCCCCAAGCTCATCGTTCACAGCTATGCGCAACGCCTGAAACACCTGTGAAAGCAAACCCCAATCATCCCGCTCCCGCTGCGTCGCAACGCGTACCGTCTCCAACAAATGCCCTATGGTGGCCAACGACCGAACGCGCCGCGCCTCATCAATCGCGCACGCTATGGCCCAAGCTTGCTTCACCTCGCCGTACTCCTTGAGCATGGTGCTAATCGCTTCCCGATCCATAGTGTTGAGCAAATCCGCCGCGGTTCGCTCCCCCGCCCCATTCATCCTCATATCCAACGGACCATCGGCCCGGTACGAGAACCCCCGCTCCGGCGTATCAAAATGGTGCGACGACACGCCCAAATCCGCTATAACCCCATCCACCCGCGCTATCCCATAGTAGCGTAGCCAATGGCGTAAATACCTAAAGTCACTCCGCACCCCCACCACCCGCGCATCGCGGGGCACCCCCTCTATCGCATCCGCATCCTTGTCGAAGCAGAGCAAGCGCCCCGACCTATCTAACTCCTTCAGTATCGCTGCGCTATGCCCACCCCCACCATAGGTGAGGTCCACATATACACCCGTCGGCTTTATACCTAACCCTACAATACTCTCTTGCAGTAGCACCGTCTCATGGTACGCCATCGCTACTCCTCCCCCTCTATTTTTTCACCATCCAGCTTCTGATCCGAAGCCGCTGCGCGCGACTCCTTCCCGTAGCAAACCGAAAACTCCTCCGCAGCCCATACCTCTATATAGGACCCCATCCCCAGCAACGTGAGCTCCCCCTTCGCGCCGATATCGTTGAGACGATCGCGCGGAATCAGAAGCCTATCGCTACTGTCAATTTGCAAATTCTCCACGGTACGGTAAAAGTCGCGCCGCGCCGCCACCCCCTCCCTTGAATGGTCAAAACGGGGCAGCATTTCCTGCTCCACCTCTTGGAACGCGCTATCGGTGTATAGCTGCAACACCCTATCGTACTCGCCCAGCTGGATCACAAACGCACCCTTCTCCGCGTCTGCAATCAAGCGGCGGTACTGCGCCGGGAGCGTTATGCGCCCCTTCGCATCCAGCTTGCAACTATATGTACCCCGAAAGCTTGCCATTCTACTCTCTCCGATTGACCGCCAAGGTAAAACATAATTTCCCACTTTGCAACACTTCACCCCACAACGCCCCACTTTGGCACCCCCGCTACACACACAGCCATTTTTACAACCCTTTCACATTCAAATCTGTACCCCATAATTGACCTTAGCTAACTGACTTTGGGCTGCCGCCCCCTTTTATTTTCACTCCATTCAAGGCCGTATTTTCTCATTCTGATGACTTAATTCGCTACATTACAACTACCTAAGAACCCCTATCATAAACCTCAACCGTAGACTACAAAAAATACATAGCATCCCTGCATTCAAACCGTTTTTTACACTCCCGGTGCCCCCTCGCCCACCCCATACGCCCTGGCCCTCAAGCAAGCCAACCTGAAAGACTGACCCTCACATGCAGCCCCATCCCCGCACACCCCGCTCCATGGCGGCGCACCATCACCCCCACTCGCCGCTATCAACCCCTCGCCACCCAGCCACCAAACCCAATTATGGCTGGCAATAATTGGGTTTGAGGCGACCTATTTCCGTGGGAGGCGGGAACGGCGCGCTACCTTTGCCCCACGGTAATCGCAATGAAAGGGTAAGAGAGATGGCTGTATACATTCCGATACGCCCAAAATGGAACCCACGGGGCGTGGTGGTGAACTACGTTTGTCACAACCAGCTATGCGTGAGGAGCTGGCCGCGGGGATACCGCGATGCAAAGACCGCCGCGCAGCGGCAGCAGCGGGACAAAATGGCCCAGGTGTGCAACGTGCTGCCCCACGTGAAGAACCTTCTCTCCTTGGGATACTCCCCCCTGGCAAAGCGCAACGGGCGGAGGGTGGGCAGCTACCAAATGGCGGTTTCCAGAGTGTTGAGGGAATGGTTCACTCCCACGCCGCAAGGCGACGCACTCGACTGCGCCCGCCTACAGCTCACCGATGGCATACGCCAACTGCCCCAAGGGCTACACGCGCAGCGGCATGGAAACAAACTGCACGTCTCGTGGGGCGCTTCGCTTGCGTGGAGCAAGCCAAGGATGCTGCTCGCTGCGAGGGAACCAAAAGCCGACCAATGGCTAAGCGTGCCCATACCGTTGGAGGGGAAAAATACCGCCATTGAGGCGCAGCTGCCCAAGGCGTGGAGGGGAAAGAGAATAGAAATATGGATTGCCTTCGTGGGCGAGGGCAAAGGGGCTAGAACAGCAACCTACCATGCAGGGGTAGCAGCCCCCAAAAAGCCAACGAGCACCTCGACGACAAAGTTCCCCCGCCAGCCCACGGTTTCCACGAGCCTACGCCGTCAACCCGTTGTCCACCAGAATGGGGGTATGCCTTCGCCGGCGCAGATGGCAAGGGGGAGCGGCAACCAACCTGGCGGCCAGCAGCCTACAAGCAGCAGCTAGCTACCGCACCATCGCGCAGCACCCTGACACCAAGATATACGCCGACCTCCGCCCGCTGCCGCCTATCCCTTACCTTTTGCTCCCTGCATATATAGCAAAAGGGCACGCCCTTACGAGCGTGCCCCCTTGCAACTAAAACAAACAGAGACCTTACTTACTTCACCTCTTCAAAGTCCACATCCGTCACCTCGCCGTCATCCTTCGGGCCGCCGTTGCTGCCGCCATCGCCGGGCTGTGAGGCATCGGCATGCGGTGCGCCCTGCTGCTGCCCGCTGCCATACATCTCCTGCGATGCCTGCGCCCACGCGTTGTTCAGCCGCTCGATGATGCCGTCAATCGCATCGATATTCTGCTTTGAGTGCGCCTCACGCAGCTCGCCCAGAATGCGCTCGATTTCGTCCTTATGCGCCGCCGAGAGCTTATCGCCGAACTCCTTTAGCTGCTTCTCCGTTTGGAAGATCATGCTGTCGGCCTTGTTCACCTTTTCCACCCGCTCGCGCGCCGTTTTGTCGGCCTCTTCGTTCTGCTTCGCCTCATCGCGCATACGCTCAATCTCTGCGTCGGTTAGCCCCGACGATGCCTCAATGCGGATGTGCTGCTCCTTGCCCGTATCCTTGTCCTTCGCCGTGACGTTCAGAATGCCATTGGCATCAATGTCAAACGACACCTCGATCTGCGGTACGCCACGCGGCGCGGGACGTATGCCATCCAGCACGAAGCGCCCGATCGTCTTGTTGTCGCGCGCCATGGGGCGCTCCCCCTGCAGCACGTGGATTTCCACCTGCGGCTGATTGTCCGACGCCGTGGTAAAGGTCTCCGACTTGCGGGTCGGGATGGTCGTGTTCGACTCGATCAGCCTTGTGAACACACCGCCCATCGTCTCGATCCCCAAAGAGAGCGGCGTCACGTCAAGTAGCAGCACGTCCTTCACCTCGCCCGTCAGCACGCCACCCTGCACCGCTGCGCCAATGGCCACCACCTCGTCGGGATTAACCCCCTTGCTGGGCGCCTTGCCAAAGAACTTCTCCACAATTGCCTGGATGGCTGGGATACGCGTTGAACCGCCCACGAGGATCACCTCGTCAATGTCCTTAGGCTGCAGCCCCGCGTCCTTCAACGCCTGGCGGCATGGCCCTAGCGTTCCCTGGATCAACCCATCGCACAGCTGCTCAAACTTCGCCCGCGAGAGCTTACGCACTAAGTGCTTCGGCACGCCGTTCACCGGCATGATGTAGGGCAGATTGATCTCCGTTTCGCTGCTCGAGCTGAGCTCAATCTTCGCCTTCTCCGCCGCCTCTTTCAAACGCTGCAGCGCCATTGGGTCCTTACGCAGGTCCACCCCCTCGTCCTTTTGGAACTCCTCCGCCAGCCAGTTTATGATGGCGCGGTCGAAATCATCACCCCCAAGGTGCGTGTCGCCGTTGGTTGATTTCACCTCTACCAACCCCTCGCTCAGCTCCAGTATCGATATATCGAACGTGCCGCCGCCGAGGTCAAAGACCGCTACCTTGTGGTCGTTCTTCTGCTTGTCAAGCCCGTAGGCTAATGCTGCCGCCGTAGGCTCGTTAATGATACGGCGCACCTTCAGCCCCGCTATCTCGCCCGCCTCCTTGGTGGCCTGCCGCTGCGAGTCGCTAAAGTACGCCGGCACGGTGATCACAGCCTCCGTCACCTCCTGCCCCAGGTAATCCTCGGCCGTTTTCTTCATCTTCTGAAGCACCATTGCTGAAATCTCCTGCGGCGTGTACTGACGCCCATCGATCTCCACCCGCGGCGTGTTGTTGCTCCCCTTCACCACCTTGTACGGCACGTGCTCTATCTCCTTGGCCAGCCGATCGTACGTCTCCCCCATGAATCGCTTGATGGAGTATACGGTACGCTCCGGGTTGGTTATCGCCTGCCGCTTCGCGGGGTCACCCACCTTACGCTCGCCGTTATCGACGAACGCCACCACCGAGGGGGTCGTCCGCTTGCCTTCACTGTTTTGTATCACCAAGGGCTCGTTGCCCTCCATGACTGCTACGCATGAATTCGTAGTGCCTAAATCAATTCCTATTATCTTGCTCATCTTCTTACTTCTCTCCTGTATATTTTGTTGTCTCTGTTCATCCAATCGCTCAGCATAAATGC
This sequence comes from uncultured Bacteroidia bacterium, assembly GCA_938038735.1. Lineage (GTDB taxonomy): Bacteria > Bacteroidota > Bacteroidia > Bacteroidales > CAJPTX01 > Bacteroides_D. The sequence continues at coordinate 22,019 of CALHSW010000059.1, forward strand.
AACCCCTATGCCAACGGCAAAAGCCCTAGAAACGGTATGACAAAATGTCAGAATTCATCGTTTCTACCAAAATTAGCTGACGTTTCTACGCCGTTTCGGCTCCCCGCACGCCACTTTGCTCAGCGAGCTGTACGCCAGCTAACGGCACGAAAAAGGCAGAGAGCCTTTGCAAAAGACTCTCTGCCTCCACGTGATCAACGCAATATGAAACTTGCGCCGCGCCCCGCTAAATTATGAAGAGCAACCCGCAGAGGACAAATAGCCCCATGCGGAGAGATACAAATTGGAGCGCTAGCCCGTTCTCAACCTTCTTTTCCGCCCACGCCGCCACTATCCACGCCGCAATGCACATGGCAATCGCAAACGACATGACCGGCACCGCTGCACCAAGCCAACCCATCATGCGCATGCCCCACAGAAACGCTACCTCTGTGCCAAACCATCCAATAATGAAGGGCTGCAAGAACCCCCATACGCCCTGTCTACGTAGCAACCACCATGAACCCACAGCGTAGAGAAACGCCAGGATAAGCAGCACCCACGCCAAGGCGGTACACCGCACCGCCGGCACAAACCGCGCCAACAGCATAATCACCACCATGGCGTAAAACATAATACGCTCCACTGTTTGTCGAATCGAAGCACCCATAATCTTTCTCCGTTCTTTTAATCAAGACACCCTCTCTTGCGAATAGGCAAAGAACCTAACGAATGAAAAAAGCTAAACGCCTATCCACCTACATAAACAATGCTAACTATCTTTGCTTTTTCTCCTTTGAAGCACTCAATGCACAATCCGCCATCATTGCGGCAAAGCAAACAGGCCAATCGGATAAGCATAACAGTGTCTCCGCTGGATTCTCAAAATCTTGCATCTCGCTTAGCTTCTTATCCATACACTCCTTCCACCTATCGCCCCATTTTTGGTTTCGCTGCATCAACACATACTCATAACCGCCCCTTACCAAAGACACATACTTCAGGATAAAGTCTCTATTGCTAGGCGACAATAAGTCTCCGTTATTGAGAACCTCATACTCCATTAACTTCAATCTCTTCAAGTAGACATCTACAGGTGCATTCTCCTTCAAGCCTGGTAAGATGCGCAATACCTGACGCACGATGTCCATATCCACAGACTCCGCACTTAACGTTCTATACTCTTCGGGCACCGTTAACTCCACTGTATTCTGCATCGATAGAGCATTCATTTCTCCCTGATCAACAAGATGCAAACCCAAATTCTTTACTGCCTCTCCATAACCAGAGTACGGACTCCTAAACGAACCAAATCCAAGAGGTTCAACAAGCAGCGGGTTATAGGCTGAATGCTCTACACGATTCGCTACCATTGAGGCCGCCTCCATCGGTGTAACAGCATCTTCCTGTACTACTGCATCTTTCTCACACCCAGCACTAACTGCTAACACTAGCAACAATGCGAAAAAGATTCTCCAAAAATTCATGTGTTTCATCTCTTCTTCTCCTTATTGATTAATCTATCCGTTAGGCTCTCTAATCTTCTGCAAAGTTAATAAACAATTTCAAACAAAAAAAATACTTTTGAACTCTTAAGAAGATGCCCCATTGTAAAAAGTACACTACAAAATCAACAGGAATAATGTTTTAACTGCCGAAAGGCCATGCTTACCCACCGGATTCTAGTACATTGCCACTTGGGGAGTCAATGCTTATTTTTTGCTATATAAACAAACATGGCATCGAAAACCATTTAGAAAAGCAGGGTAAAGCTACTCTTCCATGAGTGGGAAAATACCGTTACCTTTGCACCAATTAGAACGGTATGTATTTCAACATTCTAGCCTCAGACTCTGCGTCGTATGCGCGCGCCGGGACGCTCCACACGCCCCACGGCGAGGTGGCAACGCCCATCTTTATGCCCGTTGGGACGCTGGGCGGCGTGAAGTGCGAAACCCACCGCGAGCTCCGCGGCGATGCCCACGCGCAGATTGTGCTGGGGAACACCTACCACCTTTTCCTACGCCCCGGCATCGGCACCATCCGCGCCGCGGGCGGCCTGCACCAATTCTCTAGCTGGCAGGGTCCTATGCTTACCGACTCGGGCGGTTTTCAGGTCTTCTCCCTGTCGGGGCAACGGAAACTGACCCCAGAGGGCGCCCATTTCCGTTCGCACGTTGACGGCTCCCCGCATCTCTTTACCCCCGAACGGGTCATCAATATTCAGCGAATCCTTGGGGCAGACATCATCATGCCCCTCGATGAATGCCCCCCCGGCGATGCGCCCCGCGGCTACGCGGAGCAATCGCTCTCGCTCACCCTCGATTGGCTCAAGCGTTGCCACGCCCAAATGGCCCGCACGACGCCCCTCTACGGGCATAACCAATCGCTCTTCCCCATCGTGCAGGGGGCTTCATTCCTTGACCTACGGGAGAAATCGGCAGAGTTTGCCTGTACGCTTAACGCCGATGGCTACGCCATCGGGGGACTCGCGGTGGGCGAACCCACCGAAACGATGTACGCCGTGGTGGAGCACCTACACCGCTTCCTCCCCGCCTCTTGCCCGCGCTACCTCATGGGAGTCGGCACGCCGTGGAACATCCTAGAGGGCATCGCGCGCGGCGTGGATATGTTCGACTGCGTTATGCCAACGCGTAACGCACGCAATGGCATGCTCTTCACCTCGGAGGGAGTCCTCAACATGCGTAATCTCAAGTGGCGCAACGACCACTCCCCGCTTGACCCCAATGGCACGTCGCACGTTGACAGCACATACTCCCGAGCCTACCTCCGCCACCTGTTCGTGGCCAAGGAGGCTCTCGCCGCGCAGATCGCCACCCAGCACAACGTGGCTTTCTACCTGCACCTCGTGGCCCAGTCTAGGCAGCACATCCTCGATGGCACTTTCCTCCCATGGAAGAACCGCATGGTAAAACAGCTTGCGAACCGACTATGAAATCGCTAAAAATAAACACGCTAGACCGGTACATCATCCGCCAATTCTTGGGCACCTACATCTTTGCCATTGCGATGATCCTCGTCATCAGCGTCGTTTTTGATGTCGCGGAGAAAATCGATGATTTCATATCCGAGGAGGTCACCCTACACGAAATCATCGTTGACTACTACTTCAATTTTATCCCCTACTTCGCCAATCTCTTCTCGCCGGTATTCGTATTCATTTCTGTCATCTTCTTCACCTCTAAGATGGCGGGGAGGTCGGAAATCATCGCCATCCTCTCAAGCGGCGTCAGCTTTAAGCGCCTCCTCTACCCCTACATGATCACCGCAACCCTAATCTTCGCGGTTAGTACATTCCTCTCGCACTTCGTTATCCCTAATGCCAACGACAAGCGGCTACAGTTTGAGGCCTCCTACATTCGCACCCCCAGCTACTCCGACACCTACAACGTCCACTTGCAGATGCGCCCCGGCTATTTTGTATACATACGTAGCTACGATGCCGACCGAAAAACGGGCTATAGCGTCACCGTGGAAAACATTAGCAACAACAGGCTACAGTCCAAACTCTGGACCAACTACGCCGCCTGGGACACCACCAAGGCTACTTGGACGGCCAATCAGTGGTACTCGAGGCAATACCTCGACCGCCACGACTCCCTACAGCACGGCATCAATCTCGATACGAACATTTACCTTCTCCCCACCGACCTGAGACGTTCTCAAAAGGCGGTACAAACCCTTGACTACAAGGCTCTCAACAGCTACATAGCCCAGCAAAAGCTACAGGGAGTGAGCGACATCAACAATAGTCTCGTTGAGAAGCATTCACGCACCGCTACCCCCTTCGCCACCTTTATCCTCACAGTTATCGGCGTTTCTGTATCCTCACGCAAACGGCGCGGCGGCATGGGTATACACATTACCATTGGCCTCATAATCAGCTTCTCCTACATTCTATTCATGCGTTTCGCCATGATGTTCTCGATCGGGGGCGGATGGCCGCCCTTCTTGTCCACCTGGATTCCCAATATAATTTTTGCCGTGGTGGCCTACGTGCTTTTCCGTTTGGCATCGCGCTAAAGCCTAGACCCAACGGGGATTATTGCCAAGACAACGGTACTAGCGGCTAAGGCCGGTGCGCAATGGATTACTTTCGTACCGGTTTTCATGCCGTAAGCAAAGCCGCCCACAGGACGGTCTCCCTATGGTCGGAAGGGCTTCTGGCCCACGGCCTCATAGCAGTGCACCTAACAATGAATCAACGGCCTTCCCCCACCCTCTTCTTCATTCCATAAGAAGGGGGGCAGCACAAGCTTTCGCTTGGCTGCCCCCCTCTACCTGTAAACCCTAGAAAAGGGTTACTCCACCGTAATCGTTACCCTCCGATTGGCCTCCTGACCACTCACGCCGGGCAACTGACCATACTTCGTCTCACCGTACCACTTCACCTCCACCTTGTCTGCCGAAATCCCAGCATCCTTCAAAAGATTACCTACACGCTCCGCCCGCTGACGGGAAAGCTTCTCATTATACGCAGGATTACCCACGTTACAGGTATAACCCTCCACGAGCAACTTACCCTCCTGGCTTGTCTTCATAAAGGCTTCACTCAACGCCTTCACCATCTCCGACTCCGCCTTTGACACATCGTAGCCCCGCAGGCCGTAACGTATGGCAGCCACAGGGAACTCCACCCTATCCGCTTTCGCCTCCTGCGCCTTGGCCACCAGCCTATCAAAACTCTCGTTAAAGGCCACCGCGCTCTCCACGTAACCATTCTCTGTCACCCCCCACGCCACCGGACGAAGCTTCGCCAAGTTAAAAGACTCCTCTACAGGCTTTGCCTCAACCTGGATGGCCGCCGTATCGGGCTTAGCCTCCTCCATGGCCGGCATCTCTATAGGGATGCTCTCCTCTACCGGTGCAGCGGGCACTTTCTTATCGCAGCAGCACCCGCACGACCGCACGCACAACAGCACAATGAGCAACACTATTAGCACTATCAGCAGCACCACCCACCACTTGCGCCACCACGGCGTGCATTCTTGATCCACTTGACCTTTCTTTGATACCTCATCCATAGTAATACCTCCGTTTAGCTATTGACCCTAAAGCCACAAACAATCATTGCCCCCTACGCTTCAATTTGTCAACATCCGCCGATAGTTCCGGCAAATGCCGAAAGATGGCAGAACTCCTGTAGAAGTCACGAACCGGCATCGCCGGTGACCCCATCAGCACATCTTTTGCGCTGCTCACAGAGTTCAATATTCCCGCCTGCGCCCCAATGGACACATCGTCAGCGATCTCAATATGCCCCACGAACCCCACCTGCCCTCCAATCTTGCACCGAGAGCCTATCTTCGTAGACCCCGCTATGCCCGTCTGCGCAGCGATCACCGTATCCTCGCCTATCACTACGTTATGCGCCACCTGCACGAGGTTATCCAGCTTTGTACCACGTCCCACCCGCGTTGCACCCATAGCGGCTCGGTCTATCGTCGTGTTAGCCCCTATTTCCACCTCATCGCCTATCACCACATTGCCCATCTGCGCTATCTTCACGTAGCTCCCATCGGGCTGCGGCGCGAAGCCAAAGCCATCCGCCCCTATCACTACGCCAGAATGCAGGATGCAGCGCGCCCCAACCTCACAGTCGTTGTATATCTTAACCCCCGAAAAGAGCGTGGACTGCGCCCCCACCCTGGCGTTGTCGCCTATATAGACCTGCGGATACAGCTCTACCTCATCCTCTACCACTGCCCCCTCCCCCACGTAGACAAACGCGCCGATGTAGACGTTCTCCCCTATTGTAGCCGATGGTTCTATCACCGCCTGCGGATGTATCCCCCGCCGCCGCGGGGTCTGCGACTTCGCCAAAGACAGCAGTTTCGCCAACGCACCGTAAGCATCGTCTACCCGCACCAGCGTGGCCGCGATAGGCGCAGTCGCCTTGAATTCCTTATTGACCAACACCACGCTTGACTTCGTGGTATAGATGAAATGCTCGTACTTAGGATTGGACAAAAACGACAACTTACCCGTGCCGCCATCCTCAATCTTCGCAAAATCGTACACTTCCTCCTCAGGCCGCCCCTCTACCACGCCGCCCAAGTACTCTGCTATCTGCGCCGCCGTTAACTTCATAATTTCTCCCGCCTCGCTTTGTTATACCTATCTCTCCTCCTTTCCCTCCGCAATGCCCCGCGAAGGTACAAAAATCAAACCGTATTTATACCCTCATTCCTTCGTATATTTCCCCTCACAAAACGTCCGTTGCAGCATTAGCCTTTCTGCAACGGAATAAAAAAGAGTTGCGGGGG
>CALHSW010000060.1 GCA_938038735.1 uncultured Bacteroidia bacterium
GGAGGGGAAGGAAGATGTGCGGATGGCCGTGCAGGAAGGGAAGCTGCAGGCGGTGTGCGAGTAGGGGATGGCGGAGGCCGCTGCGGGCGAGGGTCACGAGGGTCAGGCTACCGGGGGTCTAAAGACCCCGGCTATTGAGAGACCGTCCTACGGACGGGGCTGCATTGCAACGGTTGAGCGGGGGGGAGTAGCCGGTAGCCCTTTGAGGGCGGAACCAACGCACCGCGCGAAGGAACCATAGCCCGAAGCGAATTGTACAGATAGCCTTAATTGATAAGGCTTCCATTCAATTCGTAAGTTTTACTTACATTTGCACCAATGTACGTCTGTGCGTGGATCCGTTGCGGGCGTACGCGCAGAAGCAAAAAGAGAGGAGAAAGCGACGATGAATCTGAATAGAGTTACGCTGATAGGACGGGTCGGGCAGGATCCGAAGATAACCTACCTACAGAATGGGCGGTGCATGGCGCGGCTGAGTTTAGCCACCGATGAAACGTTTGTTTACAAGGATGGCAGCCGCAAGCAGCACACGGAGTGGCACTCAATAGTGTTTTTTGGCCCGAAGGCAGAACTCATTGAGAAGTACGTGCGCAAGGGGATGCTCCTCTACGTGGAGGGCCCGCTGCGCTACCGCTCCTACGAGGATAAGGACGGCAAGACGCAGTATACATGCAGCATAAACGCCTCAGATTTCCGTTTCCTGGAGCCCCGCAAAGATGAGGGCAAGGGAGGCGAAGCTGCGCCCAGCCAGCCGAGCGATGGCTACATGCCCACGGAGCCGGAAGACGATGGCCTTCCATTCTAGGCAAGTAGCCCCCCACCACATCGTGTTAACTAAATCCATGGGTTTTGGACGCTGATATTATCACCGCCGCTACATTTCAGGGAGTCAGCTTTTTGCCCGTATCGGTAGGCTTTTTCGTGGGCCTGCTGGTGCTGGTGGTGCTATTGGCCATGTCAGGGTTTGTCTCTGGGTCTGAGGCTTCCATCTTTTCGCTCTCCCCCTCGCAGCAGGAAGAGCTCGAGAACGAACAGCACCGAGAGCCTCGCTACGCAGTATTGCTCCGCATGCTAGAGGAACCTAACCGGTTGCTAGCAACGATACTCATCGCCAATAACACGGTTAACGTGGCAATAGTGCTTGTGTCGGCGTACGTAACCGACTCTATAGTGGATTTTAGCGGGGCGCCGAATTGGGGATTCTTCATTAAGACCGTAGTAATCACGTTGCTACTGCTCTTCTTCGGGGAGATACTGCCCAAGATATTGGGGCGAAGCTTCCCGATGGGCTACGTGCGCATGGCCGCCTACCCGCTCAACGCGCTGTGGCGCATTCTAGGGCCGTTAGCCAAACTGATGGCACGCTCCGTTTCAATCGTTGACGAACGATTCGGCGGGAATACCTCGCTATCGCTCAACGAGCTGGGCCGCGCGCTCGACATTACCGATGGGCGGCGCCCCGATGAGGATAAGATTTTGCGCCGCGTGGTTCATTTCGGGGACATAGAGGCCTACGAGATCATGACCCCGCGCATTGATGTGGTGGCGGTTGACACCAGCGACACGATGGCCGAGGTGTGCAAGCAATCGATGGACTCAGGGTTTAGCCGTTTGCCAGTGACCACCGATGACTCATTGGACAAAGTGATGGGCGTGGTACACGTGAAAGACCTACTGCCCTACATAAACGAACCGGAGGACTTCGCCTGGCAGAAGCTGGTGCGCAAGACCTTTTTTGTACCAGAAGGGAAGAAGATTGACGATTTGCTGTCGATGTTCCAGGAAAACAATGTTCATCTAGCCATTGTGGTGGATGAGTACGGCGGTACGTGCGGTGTGGTGACATTGGAAGACGTTTTGGAGGAGATCTTTGGAGAGATTAAGGACGAGTCGGATGAACCCGAGAGGCTCTTCGTGCGTTTGAACGATCGCACGTACATATTTGAGGGGAAGGTGCAGATTAACGATTTTTGCAAGGCGCTAGAGCTGCGGGATGACCTCTTTGATGGGGTGCGGGGCGAGGCGGAGACGCTCGCGGGGCTGATGCTGGAGCAGCTGGGGCGCATCCCAGAGAAGGGGGAGTCGCTACAGATAGAAGGGCTAATGCTGACCGCCGAATCCGTGACGACAAGAAAGGTGGAAAAAGTTAGAGTGGAGAGGCTGGGATGATTTGGAAAAGCATACGAAGAGCGGCAGTACTGCTCGCTGCGATTGGGTGGTGCGTATTGACCACATCGTGCAGGGAGGTTGCAGTGCCACGCCCCATGGGGTATCCCCGCATAGATTTCCCGCCGAAGGAGTACGTACGTTCGGCCGATACGCTACCATTCTCCTTTGAGATGCCCATCTACGGAACGCTGCAGCATTCTACGCGGGAGGCGTACGCCTACAATCTCTCCGTGCCACGCTACCGCGCCACAATCCATTTAACGTACTACAATAAACCCGGCGCGCTCACCACGCTCATGGAGGATAGCCATAGAATGACCTTCCAGCATAGCGTGCGGGCGAATGCAATCAAGGAGAGCGTGTACGAGGACACAACGCGACACGTCTACGCGCTGCTCTACCATCTTTCAGGCGACGTGGCGAGCGCGGTACAGTTCTACGCCACCGACTCGGTGAGCCATTTCCTCCGTGGGGCTCTCTACTTCTACACTGTACCCAACGAGGATTCCTTGGCGCCCTCTGTGGCCTTCTTTGATGCCGATATAGTGCATCTCCTGGAAACGTTGGAATGGAAATCGCGTTAGGCTATGCCAGAATACCATAAGGAAACTACCGGAGCCGCACTGCTGGCCATGTGGCGCATCGATGAGGACGAAGAGGCGCTAAAGCGATATATCGGGGGGGACTCCTTCCCCGTGCTGCAGCAATTCACCAACACGAAGCGGCGACTGGAGTGGCTCGCGGCGCGGTGCTGCCTAAAGATGCTGGGAATTACGGATTCAATAGTGTATGCGCCCAGCCGAAGGCCCTTCCTATCCAATGGTCGCATGCACATCTCCATTAGCCACTCCTTCCCTTTGGTAACGGTAATCGCCAGCAACCAATTCTTCGTGGGGATCGATATAGAGTCGTTGAACCGCGACTACGTACGCATAGCCGATAAGTACCTAACGCTGGGGGAGAAGAGCTGGGTGAACTTTGATAATGCGAAGCAGCTGTCGTTGATATGGTCCGCCAAAGAGGCTCTGTACAAGCTGCCGGGCATGGAGGGGCTAAATTCCTTTGTTGATATGACAACGCTCCCGATTGCCGAGGTGCGGGATCGCGGGGTGCTCAAAATGCGGGTACATCTGGGGGGACTGGTGCAGCTGTTCAACGTGGAGTACACATTTCGGGATGGATTTACCATCACGTGGGTGGCGTGCAACCCGCAGCTGATGGAGTGGAGCAAGCAAACCAAGCTGGAGGAAAAGCAATGAGCGAAGCGCAGCGAGAAGGACAAGTACCCAAGGATGCTGCGGCACGGGCGGAACAGCTCGTGGCGGAGCTAAACCATTACAACGTACAGTACTACCAGCACGGCATATCGGAGGTGGACGATTTCACCTACGACGCGCTGATGCGAGAGCTGCAAACGCTTGAGCAGACGTACCCCTCTTTGCTGCGGGCCGACTCGCCTACGCAGCGCGTGGGGGACGATTCTACGAAGGGCTTTGCCAAAGTGAAGCACGCCCGCCCAATGCTTTCGCTGGCGAACACCTATTCCCTCGATGAGCTGCGAGAATTTGACGTTCGGGTTCGGGAGGCAGTGCGAGGCGATGTGGAGTACATGGCGGAGATGAAATTTGATGGGGTTTCCATATCATTACTCTACGAGATGGGGCGGCTAGTGCAGGCTGTCACCCGCGGCGATGGAACCTATGGAGACGTGGTGACTCAGAATGTGGCCACCATTGAGAACATTCCCCATCAGCTTCGGGGTAGCGGGTACCCCGCACAGCTAGAGATGCGCGGGGAGATATACATGCCGCGCGGGGTTTTCGCAAGGCTGAATGAGGAGCGGGCGCGCATGGGCAAAGAGCCATTCGCCAACCCACGGAACGCCGCGGCGGGGTCACTCAAGCTGCATAGCCCGCAGGAGGTGGCCTCTCGGCAGCTGGCCTGCTTCCTCTACTTCCTTTATTCTGACGAGGAGCTATTTGCCACGCACAGCGAGGGGCTAGAGGCTGCGGAGAGCTGGGGGCTGCCGATATGCGGCTACAGGCGGCTCTGTAGCAATATCGACGAGGTGTTTACACAGTTCACCGCATGGGGGGAGCTGCGCCCCGAACTGCCGTACGACATAGATGGCGCCGTTTTGAAACTGAACAGCCGGGCGCAGTGGCGGGAGCTTGGGCTCACGGCGAAGAGCCCGCGGTGGGCGGTTGCCTACAAGTACCCCGCGCTGCCCGCGCATACCCGAGTGCTGAGCATTGACTTTCAAGTAGGGCGCACAGGGGCTGTAACCCCCGTGGCGAACCTTGCGCCGGTGGCGCTGTGCGGCACCACGGTGAAGCGTGCCACGCTGCATAATGCCGAGTGGGTGGAGAAGCTTGGGGTGCGAGTGGGCGACCTCGTCACGGTCATCAAGGGGGGTGAAATCATCCCCAATATCATTGAGGTGGACTTGTCGGCCCGTCCGGCCGATAGTCAACCCTTCGTCTTCCTGCAGGAATGCCCCGTGTGCGGGAAACCGCTGGAACGGGAGCCTGGCGAGGCGAAGTTCTTCTGCACCAATACGCTGGGATGCCCCGCGCAGATAACGGCATCGATAGTACATTTTGCCTCGCGTGACGCATTGAATTGCTACGGGCTGGGCGATGCCACCGTGCAGCTCCTCTACGAGAATGGACTCGTGAAGAATGTGGCGGACCTGTTTTCGCTCACGCGGGAAGGGCTTATCAAGTCCCGGGTTTTCGGAACGAGCGAGGGGGGCTACGAAAAGACTATCGATAACCTGCTAGCTGGCATTGAGGGCGCAAAGAACGCAACGTTCGACAAGGTTCTCTACGCGCTGGGAATACGGCACGTAGGGGTAGTAACGGCAAAACGTATTGCCACAACGCTAGGGACAATCGACGCAGTGGAGCGGGCAACGGTAGAAACGCTACGTGAAATTCCAGACATTGGGGACATCGTTGCGCAAGAGATTGTGAATTTCTTTCAGGACGTTGAAAATCAGCAGATAGTGGAACGCCTACGAGCCGCTGGACTGCAAATGGAGATGCAAAGGGCAGAACCCACGAGCGACCGGTTGACAGGGGAAAAGGTGGTGGTGAGCGGCAAGTTTACGAGGTTTAGCCGGGAGGAGCTTAAGGAGCTGATTGTACAGCATGGGGGAGAGGTGATGAGCGGGGTATCAAAAAACACAACGCTGCTCGTGGCGGGGGAGAACATGGGCCCAGCAAAGCGCGAAAAGGCCGAGTCGCTCGGCACGAGGGTTATTACGGAGGATGAATTTGCGAAGATGATAAACTTGGGGGAGGAGTGATGCTAGAATCGTTACGGGAGAAATGGGGGCTGCGGGCGATACGAAAGGCGAAACGACAGGCAAGGACGGCACGAGAGCTCATCCCGCTTGATGAGGTGCGCCACGTGCAGCTGGTGGTGCCGAGTGACAACCTAGAACGCTTTAATGCAACCGTAGAGCTTGGCCGACAGCTCGCAACAAGCCGGCGGCGGGTGCAGGTGATTTCGGTATGCCTTGAAAAGCACCCTGACGATAGGCTACTCATGCGGGAGGGGGTGGTACTGTTTACGCGTTCCAGCGTTTCATGGCTGTACAAACCCAACGAACCGTTGCTGTTTGATGTGACTGCGCCCCGCCCCGATTTGCTCGTTGATTTTTCGTTACAGCCCGATTTAACGTTGCAATGGATAGCGTACTTTTCGCGAGCCAATATAAAAATCGGATTCAGCGAATTTGAGGGTGTCCCGATTCACGACATCACCTTCGCCATGAGGCAAGGCACCAACATCCAAGACCAGTTCAATGTGCTGCAGCAATACCTAAGTAAACTGAGCGGGCAAGAGGCTAAAGAGGCTATGAAGGCATAAAGGCATCCTCTCTAAAAGAAGATGAATAACGACGCTAATCAACAGCAGAAGCGCAGACGGCGCTCTGTGATTCTTGGGATTCTAGCGCTACCCATGCTGGCGGTGCTGGTTTACCTTGCGTTCCGAAAGGTGGAGCCACAGGAGCTTCTGTCAATAGTGTCGCAGGCCAATTGGAGCCTCGTGGCGGTGGCCATGCTAGTTGGGATTCTGTCACACCTCATCAGGGCGCGCCGCTGGCAGTTGCTACTCAATACGCTCGAGCGCCCCACCACCCTTTTCAGCGCATTCTACGCGGTTATGGTGGGATACTTTTTCAACCTACTGCTGCCGCGGGCCGGGGAGGCTGTGCGATGCGTTGTAGTGAGTCGGAGGTCGCAGGTGAAGCTGGAGAAGAGTTTAGGCACGATGGTGACAGAACGGCTGGCAGATGTGTTCGTAATGCTATTGCTCACGCTAATCACCGTACTGTTTAGCCTCTCCACGTTCGGTGCATTTCTATGGGATGACGTGCTACAACCTTTTTTTGGCAGGAAGCTTGGAATGCACCCTTTAACCGTTTGTTTGGCCATCGCTGCGCTGGTGGGAGTAGTGCTACTAATCTACTGGGCGATGCACAGCCGCGTGTTGGGGTTACGTCTGCGGGCGAAGGTGCGGCGATTTTTTCGGGGTCTCGCGCAGGGGATGGATTCGCTGCGCCGCATGGAGGCGAAGTGGGAATTTCTAGGTTGGACTGTGGCGCTATGGGGAGCCTATTGGTTAATGACATACATAGTATGCCTGGCGCTACCCGCCACGAAAGGTCTGGGGCCGTGGGTAGGGTTAACATTGCTTGTGGTGGGTACGTTTGGGATGTTTGTGCCGGTGCAGGGAGGTATAGGGTCGTTTCACCTCGTGATAACGCTTTGGCTCATGGCGCTTGGGCTACCGCGAGCGGAGGGTCTTGCCTACGCCACGCTGTCACATGGCTGCCAAACGGTGCTACTAATCGTAGTGCCAGCAGTGCTTGAGATTTACCGAATTATTGCCAAAGTGAGGCGCAACGCAAAACTGCAAGGAGGAATAGTAGAGGATGGCGAAGGTAAAGAGTAGCTACGTTTGCCAAAATTGCGGGGCAACCTCTGTGAAATGGCTCGGGCGCTGCCCCTCGTGCGGGCAGTGGAATACGTTCGTGGAACAGCGCGTGGCGGAAGCCCCCAAACGGGCGAGCATGATAAGCGTATCGCGGCAAGCGGTGCCCGAGCCGCTTGCCAACGTGCGGAACTCCAACGAGGAGCGCGTAGACTGCGGCATGGGTGAAATCAACCGGCTGCTGGGAGGGGGCATGGTGCCAGGGTCTCTGATACTGCTCGGCGGGGAGCCTGGGATCGGGAAATCAACGTTGGCACTCCAGCTGGCCCTATCGCCCACTTTGGGAAAGGTGCTCTACGTGTCGGGCGAGGAGAGTGCTAATCAGGTGAAGATGCGCGCGGATCGGCTCGGTTTCAACGGGCAGGAGTGCTATATCCTCAATGAGAATCTACTGGAAAACATTTTAACCCAGGCAGAGACGCTTGCGCCGAGCGTGCTGGTGGTGGACTCCATACAAACGGTATACACCGAAACGGCAGACTCTGCACCGAGCTCCGTGACGCAGGTGCGCGAATGCGCCGCCGCGCTGCTACGCTACGCCAAAACCACCGGCGTTTCGGTAATCCTCATTGGGCATATCAACAAGGAGGGGACGCTGGCGGGCCCTAAAATTTTGGAACATATCGTGGACGTGGTGCTACAGTTTGAGGGCGATGGGGCGTATATGTACAGGGTGCTTCGCTCCATTAAGAACCGATTTGGGACAACCTCAGAGCTGGCTATCTTTGAGATGCGTAGCAATGGCCTCCGGGAGGTTGCGAACCCTTCCGAGCTTCTCCTCACGCACCGGGAAGAGCCGCTAAGCGGCATCTCCGTAGCGGCAACCGTTGATGGCGTACGCCCATTGCTCGTGGAGGTGCAGGCCTTGGTGGGTAATGCTGTTTACGGCACGCCGCAACGCTCTACCACGGGCTACGATGCAAAACGGCTCAACATGCTGCTCGCGGTGCTAGAGAAGCGAGCCGGATTGAAATTGGGGGCTAAAGATGTTTTCATAAACGTGGCAGGCGGGTTGAAACTGACCGATCCCGGAGCAGACCTTGCGGTGGTGGCTGCCGTTATCTCTTCCTACTTTGACACGCCCTACGCCCCGGGATTTTGCTTTACCGGCGAGGTGGGGCTGAGCGGTGAAATCCGACAGGTGACACGCATAGAGCAACGGGTGAAGGAGTCGCTACGTTTAGGATTTAGCAGGGTTTTCATATCAAACAATAGATTGCCGCAGGGCCTATCGCTTGAAGGCTGTACCCCGCTGCGGGGCGTTGCAGACCTTATAAAAGGAACACTAGGCGCGCGGTAAGCGTAAGAGCCGTATGTATCCTTCTTGCACTTCAGGGTTTGAAGTTGCAACGAAAACATTTACCTTTGGGCAAAAGGGAGCATGAACGATGGACGCTGCGCATGAAATTGAAAATCCAGAGCGAGACCTAGCTACGCAATTCATTCAACTCACCGACAAAAGTCTCTTTTTAACAGGCCGAGCTGGCACTGGGAAGACGACCTTTTTGCGCTGGGTAGTTGATAACGTGAAGAAACGAATGACCGTGGTGGCCCCTACCGGGGTGGCGGCAATCAACGCCCGTGGCATGACCATACACTCTTTCTTCCAAATTCCCACAGGTCCGCATGCACCGGTACGCTACGCGCCGAACGCCCTATACGACCCTAGATGGAGCGGCGCGGAGCAGCGTGCAAATCTCCGTAAGGACCGGCGTGCGCTAATACGAAGCCTTGACCTGCTGATTATCGATGAGATTAGCATGGTGCGCGCAGATTTGCTCGATGCCATTGATGGCGTGCTGCGGGAGTATCGCAACGCGACACGCCCCTTCGGCGGGGTGCAGCTGCTGGTGATAGGCGATTTGTACCAGCTCGCCCCAGTCACTCGCCCCGAGGAGTGGGGGCTCGTGGCGCCATTCTACGACTCCCCCTACTTTTTCAGTAGCTACGCCTACCGGCTGCTGCAACCCATAACGATAGAGCTACAGCACATTTACCGCCAACGGGATGCATCGTTCATTGATATCCTCAACGAGGTGCGTGAGGGGCAGGTAAGTCAACCCACACTCGATACGCTCAACCGCCTCTACGACCCCGATATCACCAAGAAACTACCGAAGAACACCATACTCCTTTCTAGCCATAACAAGTCGGCCGACGAGCTGAACGCAGGTCAGCTGGAGCGAATTAAGAGTAAGACGTATACCTATAAGGCTGTAGTCCAGGGAACTTTCCCGCAGAGCATGTACCCAGTAGCTGAGGAGATAGAGCTAAAGGAGGGGGCACAGGTTATGTTCTGTAAGAACGACACGACAAGCATGGAACCACGCTACTTCAATGGAAAGATTGGGCGAGTGACGGAGCTTGATGATAAGTCGGTTACAGTACTATGCGAGGGCGACGACGAGTCCATTACTGTGGAGAAGACGTTGTGGGAGAACATGGAAACCACGCTTGACCCCGCAGGGGAGGTGACCCGGGGAACAATTGGGTCCTTCACGCAGATCCCGTTGCGCCTTGCCTGGGCGATAACCATCCATAAGAGTCAAGGCCTCACGTTTGACCGAGTGATTATCGATGCGGCGCGTGCATTCTCCTCGGGGCAGGTGTACGTGGCGCTGAGTCGTTGCCGCACGCTCTCGGGCATATGCCTCAGCTCCAAGCTCCCCGCATACGCCATTAAAACCGATGGCGTTATCACGAGCACCATGCACGAGGTGCGTAGTCGCCCCGTAGACGAGAGCACGTTGCAAAATGCCATCCTGGAGTTTAACCGTAACTCCTTAGTGTCACTATACGATTTTGAACCAGAGCTTCAGATGGTGGACCGGCTGGCGCGTCTAGCGCAACAGCGCAGTATCGATAGGCCATTGTTTCAGCTCTGCGCCGAGGTGGCAAGTAAACTGACCGAGCTGCATAGGGTGGGAGAGAAGTTTGTACGCCAGATAGATAAGCTACTAGACGAGAACTCTGATTTGGAGAAGAACGAACAGCTGCAGGAGCGGATTAAGGCTGCAGCGCACTACTTTATCAGAGAATTGGACACAGCAGAAATAAAATCATTTTTGCTCTCCGCGCCATCGTCGGAGGACGAATCGATTACGCAGCGCTACGAGACCGCAATGGCATCGCTGCTCAACGTTTTCTACCCACATGAAAAGCTTCTAGAGTACACCCAAACAGGCTACAATGCAACTACGTTCCACCAAAAGCGTATAGAGCTAATGATAGCAAATGTAAATTGGGAAAAATGGCGCAGCCAACAGCGGGAAGAGACCGCGGAAGAGGCCGATGAGGAGACAAAAGCGTTGCAAGAGCTCATAAAAAGGATTGAGACGTGGCGCACGGCGCAAGCGAAGAAGGAGGGGAAACGAGCGAGCCAAATACTGACAAAAGAAAACATCACCGACCTGGCACAGGTACGTCCGCGAACGATAGACGAACTAGCTATGGTAAAGGGCTTTGGGGAGAAACGTGTTTCTGCATACGGAGCGGAGCTCGTGGCACTGGTGCGCGGCGAAGGGAACTAACGGTAGAACGAATACTTTGCTTTTTCCCTCACTATCAATGGCTAGCCTTTATTCCGTCTGAGGAGTCTCCCAGGTCTATCAATGAGTGCAACAACTCTTTTTAACGAGTACCGCATCCCAATTTCCTGCCATACATGAAAATTTTACTACCTTTGAAAAAAGAAAAAAGAGGCGATCGCATGCAAAATATACTCGTGAACAGGAACAAGTTGGCCTCTAACGTTTGGCAGGTTGCTTTCCTCTTTCTGCTGTTTTTGCTTTCAGTTGTCAAAAGTACTGCGCAGCCAACGTACGCAATACCATTCACACGGAATGACTCGGCAAGGTGGCATACCAATGATAGTTTAGCGGCACTGTTCAAGCAGCAGGGCGCCCTCCGTGAGGCCGCAGAACGTCTTGATGACAACGGGATGCTTTTCTGGGAGCGCAATAGCCAGGTAGAGGCGATTAAGTACTTTGAACAGTCCCTCAGAATCAATGAGCAGCTAGGAAATAACAACGGGATAGCTGGGATCAATAGCAACCTGGGATTTATTTACGCAGACATAGAGAAGTACGACAAGGCCCTTGAGTACCTCGAGAAGACACTAACGGTAAGGCGTGCGGAAAAAAAGAAGGTTGGAATTATCTCAACGCTCGTTAACCTATCGGTAGTGCTGAACAAGCTAGAACGCTATGACGAGTCGGTAAAAAGACTAGAAGAGGCTCTCTCCATTGCCCAAGAAATGAACGATGAGACGCAGATGCGTAGCGTCTACGGCATGCTTTCCGAGACATACCAAAAGGCGGGCAACGCGGAGAAAGCGATGTACTACTACAACTATTTCCGCACTTTCAACGACTATGTGGCAGGGGAGGCGCTGCGGCAAGCCAAGAGCGAAGTGGCGCAGCACAAGCTACAGGAAGAGAACTTGCTGCTGCAAAATCGCAACAACGAGTTGGAGCTGGAAAAGCAGCGCTGGCAGCTGAGCAAACAGGCCTCTAGCATCGAGGAGCTCAGCGGGGCGAAGAAAGAGCTTTTGGACTCTTTGGGGATAGTTGAGGTGCTGAATCGCATGCTCACGGCCGAAAACGAAAAGGAGAGGATGCGCAGCGAGGCGTTAGAGTTATCAAAACGGCGCATAACGATGGCTCTATGGCTTGGAGTGTTAGGAATTGTAATCGTACTGCTTGCGCTAAGCTTTGTACTGGTGGTGCTGCGCAATAGGAATCGCTACGCCAAAACGCTACAGAAGAAGAATGAAACGATTGCGAAGCAAGCTGACGAGATGGCAAAGGTGAATGCGCAGCTGCATACGGCTAACAACGAGCTGGCGCAGCGTAACGAGCTAATCCTTTCAAGCATACGTGCATCGAAGGATGTTCAAGATGCAATCTTTGCCTATAGCACCCCCATCGCAGAACTCTTTGGGGAGTCGTTTAGCATTAGCCATGCAAGGGACATTGTCTCTGGCGACTTACACTACGCTCGGTGTACCGCAGATGGCACCAGGATTCTTGTGGTGGGCGACTGTACGGGGCATGGGGTGTCGGCCGCGTTCCTTACCATCTTGGCTATTGCAACGCTAGACCGAGCGGTATTTGATGAACAGGTGCAAACCCCTACTGAGGCTCTCATGTTCCTTGATAGGGTGTTCAGCGGCCTCAATGAGGGTCAGCTGGTAACATTGCACTCTATGGATGTCGCCATGATCTGCATACCTCCTAGCGGGGAGTATATCGATTTTGCAGGAGCGAAAAACGAACTTTTTGTTGTAACATCGAAAGGAGCAACGCGCCACCGCGGAAGCCGCTTTGAGATTGGCGGGAGTAGCGTTCAGGTGGGGCGAAACACAAAAGACATTGAGATGCAGCGCATCCCGATAACGGAAGATACGTGGTGCTACATGTACAGCGATGGAATGATGGACCAATTCAACGAGGAGGGAAGAAAGTTTTCAAGTCCACGACTCCATGCTCTCCTAGGGTCTTTGTACACAAAAGATGCCGAGACTCAAATGAAAACCATTGACGAGGCCATTGCAGCATGGAAGGGGAAGGAGGATCAGATTGATGATCAACTGCTGGTGGGGGTTAAAATCGAAAGAAAATAGAAAGATGATGGCAAGGAGTAGATGCCGAGGGCTATTCACGTGGTTGGCTGCGACGCTTTGCCTGTTCGTGGGTAACAGTAGCGTAACAGGGCAGGAACAACCCTACTGGCGCGATAGCGTTACGGGGCGATTGTATTGGAATAAGAATAAACCGCTGTACCTCTTCCTTTCGCCAACGCCCGATGCAGCCGCTGGGGAGCTGCTGCACAGTAAGAGGACACCGGAGTACGCTTGCCCATTCTATCTAGACACTGAGGGCATAAATTTTCTTCGTTCCCGATGGGCAGTAGATACGGCTACGAAACGCCCCATATCACCTCAACGGGAGATTCTATGGGAGGTGTACGCCGATGGGCTACCACCCACCACCCGCGCTGTAGTCGTTGGGAAAAGTACCAAGCAAAACACAGGGTGGAAGCTAGGCGATGGGGGAGGCGTAGAACTGACCTCCACAGACGCAGGGTGCGGCGTAGCGGATATATACTACAGCCTAGATGGCGCAACGTGGGAACGCTACAGCGGAGTAATCCACTTAAACGAGGAGTCTCTTTTCACGTTACGTTACTATGCCGTTGACCACGTGGGCAACCGCGAACAGGAACGTAGCATTGACCTTCAAGCAGACCTCACTCCGCCATCGTCGAGGTGCGTGGTCACTGGCGCATTTCTAGAAAGCAGCGGAACTGTATCAACAAGCTCCGTACTCCACCTAGAGTCAAGCGACCATGGGGTAGGGGTGGAGCAACTGCATTACAGAATCGATGACGGCCAATGGAACACGACAAGACCAGGCGCACGGGTGCAAATCTCAACCCTAAAAGAGGGGGACCACACGCTGGAATTCTACGGGGTAGACTACGTTGGCAATAAGGAGGAGGTGCAGTCGTTTTCTTTTTATCTTGACAAAACCCCTCCCATCACCATCTCCGATGTCCTAGGAGATAAGTTCATTGTGGACGATAAGGTCTACTTCTCGGGGCGCTCCAAGATGAAAATAACGGCCGTGGATAACAAGGCGGGGGTGAAAGCAGTACGTTACTCTGTTGATGGCGATGAGTTCAAGCCCTACGAGGAACCCTTCTACATGCCGAATAAGCCGGGATGGCACGTGGTGAGGTACTACTCCGTTGACAGCTTAGAGAACCAGACGGAGGGGCTGTATGCCGATGAGTACTACGAATATCGAATGAAAGTAGATAAAGTATACGTTGATCTCACAGGCCCACGCATATCGTTCTCCGTGGAGGGCGATCGCTACGCCCGTAACGACACCGTATACCTTTCGCCCCGCTCCCGCGTAAAACTCAGCGGAGAGGATAGCGAATCGGGGCTTCAAAAGCTCACCTATACGCTAGATCACGATGCTTGGGAGAAACAGTACGATGAGCCGTTTAGCCTTGAGGGGTTACCCTCGGGGGAGCATTACGCTGAGTTCTTTGCCTACGATAGGGTAAATAACCGTAACGTGAAGACGCTCACCTTCTTCTTGGATAGTGAATCGCCAAAAGCAGACTACAGGATAAGCGTTGAAAGTTTGAACCAAGACGAGCAGTCTCCCATCTATCCCTGCGATGCAAAAATCTATTTAACAAGCCAAGACGACCTCACTGGGGTGGAACTCCTGGAGTACTCACTTAATGGGAAGGCTCTGCAACCCTACCGTGGAGCGTTCGGAGGCCTTGAGACAGGGACAAACCGTCTGAAAGTGAAGGCGACCGATAGGGTGGGCAATTCGGGGGAGACCGTTTGGAATATAGAGTGCCGATAAGCGGCAATAAAAAGTGACGGAAGATATGGGATACTCAGGCATGGCGTGGCAATGGATAGCAGTGGCGATTATACTGGTGGTCGTGGTGGGGGTAATAGTGTGGCGCGCATCTAGACGACCGAAAGGGGGATGCGGCTGCGGGGGCGGCTGCACAGGCTGCCACTAGCCAGCAATAAGACCCTATGGTACGGTATAGGCTAGACCTGTCCTATGTAGGAACAGCATACCACGGTTGGCAGCGGCAGGAGAACGCCGTAACAGTGGAGGGCACGGTAGAGGATGCCCTTCGTAAGATTACAGGCCTAGCGCTAGAGGCTGTGGGGGCAGGACGCACCGATACGGGGGTGCATGCAGAGCAGTACGTTGCCCACGTGGACATGCCCCAAGCGATTGACACCGTGGATTTAAGGTATAAACTCAACTCTGTACTCCCACGAGACGTAGCGATACACGCCATTAGCGAGGTTCCCGAAGATTTTCATGCCCGATACAGCGCCACGCAACGAACGTACGAATACCGCATAGCGCGGGAGAAAATGCCATTCTTGGTAGATAGAGCCTTTTTCTACCAGCTTCCACTTGATGTAGCCGCCATGCAGCGGGCTGCAAGTCAACTGGTAGGAGAAAGGGAATACGGCTGCTTCTGCAAAACGGGGGGCAACGCCCTCTCCATGCGTTGCAGGGTAGATGAATCTAGCTGGCGTGAGGAAGGGAACCTATTAATATACAGGGTCAGCGCAGATCGATTCCTACGCAACATGGTGCGTGCAATGGTGGGAACACTGCTAGAGGTGGGACGCGGTCGGCGCAGCGAAGACCTTAGCGCATTGCTTACCGGGGGCAGTCGCAGCGCGGCAGGGGAGTCCGTGCCGGGGTGCGGACTGTTCCTAGTGGCCATAGCGTACGATTGAGGCTAGACAAATGCCCGTCCCCATGGTGTTGAACATCTGTCTATACGTTTGTGGTTGGGGGAAAAGGATATAGCCACACTGTGGGCATGAGCGCCACTCAGAATGACCCATTGCCCCCATTTCAATAGTAAATACTCACCGTTTCTACACACTGTATTTCCTTAAAAAAGGTGAGAAGTCGCCCTTATTTTAGTCACGACCTTCGCGCCGTTAATTGATGACGGTGTGAAAAGGGCAGAAAAAACGGATGTACATAGAGGCGTAGGGGTTACTCCAGACGGTAACTGCACGGAGGAAAATTCGCCAGTTATTGAATGCGTTGGGCTTACCCACTACTACGGTTCCCGCTTAATATACAGCGACTTAAACTTTACCGTCCCCAAGGGTGGGGTTGTGGGGCTACTAGGTAAGAACGGAACAGGAAAAACCACAACCATCAACATTCTCAACGGATTCCTACGGCCACAAGCTGGAGCCTGCCGACTCTTCGGACAAAACTCACAGGCTCTGCCCCCGCACGTTAAGCAACGCATCGCGCTGCTGCTCGAGGGGCACGTTCAGTACCCCTTCCTGACGATCGACCAAGCCGAACGTTACCTCGCACCGTTCTATCCCAAATGGGACTCTGCGATTTACCACGAACTCACCTCCCGGTTGCAGGTAACATCTAGGCAACGCATCGGCTCCATGAGCTGCGGACAGCGTTCCCAAGTGGTTCTTGGACTCATCTTGGCGCAAAACGCAGACCTTCTCATACTTGACGACTTCACCCTCGGCCTTGACCCTGGCTACCGCCGTCTCTTCATTGAATACCTGCAGGAGTACGTTCTCTCACGGGGCAAAACCGTTTTTGTTACCAGCCACATCATTCAGGACATGGAGCGCTTCATTCAGGAGTGCATCATCATGGACTACGGAAAAATTCTCCTGCAAATGCCCACCCGACAGGTACTCTCCGATCTGAACATCTATGAAGTCAAAAGCAATGATCTTGAGGGTGCACACAGGGTACTTACAGCAAACCCAGACTCGTTTTACCATCCAGAACCCCATCATGGTAAGATTAGCTTCGCCTCTTTTCTCCCCTTTGAGCAGGTTCACGGCATTACCGAGTCGGCTGGATGCCACCTGGAACTCGTCACGTGTAGAAGACCAACCGATTTAGAGGACGCATTTATTGCCTTAACGGGGAAGTACTAACCATGAATAACAATCACCAAACCATAGCACCGTTCAGAGCACTACTCTACAAAGAGTGGCAAAAGACCCGTTTTACCATCTTTGGAATTGCCGCTGTTTGGGGAATTGCCCTGCTCGCGAATGGCATGCGTGTGTACCGTATCGTACGCACGCACGGAGCGCCCGCCGTTTGGGATGCAGTACTCTATAAAGACTTCAATCTCCTCGCCCCGCTCCAATGGCTACCCCTCGCCGTAGGGCTTGCACTCGGTCTGGCGCAATTCCTCCCAGAGGTGAGGCAAAAACGTCTCAAGCTCACGCTGCACCTTCCCCTTAAAGACGGCCAGCTCCTTGGCACCATGCTGGTCTACGGCTATTTGTTGCAGCTAATTGCAGCCTGCATTGTGCTGCCCTGTGCCTACCTTGTGATGATACGCCTCTTTCCTCACGAGATGGTGAACGCCAGCATACTTACCTCTTTACCCTGGTTCATAACCGGCGCAAGCGCGTATGGGCTAGTGGGCTGGATATGCATCGAGCCTGTGATCCGCCGCCGCGTAACCTATGCCGTACTTTCGGCTCTATGCCTATATGTGGGTTTTCTTTCTAACAACACTTGCGCCTATAGCCCCTTCGCTTGGGCCATGCTCCTCTTCGCGTTCGTAATGGTTCCTACACTCTGCTTCGGTGCGCTCGCCCGCTTCCGAGAGGGGGAAACGGCAAATGCTACACCGAATGCTACACCCCGTATGGCATTGCCTAAAAGAACCAAACGATTCGGGGACTACGCGAAGAACGCAGCCTACGGAGTGCTATTGCTGATCGGCGCAGCCGCATCGTCCGTCTTTTTACCCCACATTTTTCACCTCACACTCGATCGGTCATTTGACCTTCCATTCACCGTCTACAGCGGCGTAACCCGCACATTTGCTGTATTCGAGGGAGGGGTAGAAGATGGGCGCTACAGGGACGATGCGGGCAACACCTACACCCGTAGAGAATTTGATAGCATCCTACCTACTCTCTACTACACGCAGCTCATTCGTGATGGGCGCTTCCCCGACTCCCTTTTCGGTGTACCCGTGACTGCCGACTTCATGTCGGAGAACTTTTTTGTTTTCCATAGCCGCCCGGTCGAGTTAAATCGACACCGTATCCCCCTCTATCCCCTCGTTAACGCCGACTCTGAACGGGTAACCATTGCCGAGCCCCGCGAGGCCTTTAGATGGAGGAAGGACGGCATTGAAATAATCCGAATGGAGGACAATGCTATAGACGTTGCCAAAACGGAGCGCTTTCAAACGGCACTCCGAGAGGTGGCATTGCCAGTAAAACTAACGGTTTGCAATCCTGAGTCGCGTAAGGAGTACGACAATGGATACCTCATAGTGGATGCCAACGACTCTCTGTGGCAGCTGAAGCAGCAGGATAATCGTCCCGTTGCAAGGCGTTTACATGCACCGCAAGGCGATGGTATACAAATGGCGTGGGTAACGGAATTTGACAATCACCGTTCATTGGGGTACGTTTCTAGCGAGAGCGGACGTTTTTACAGCGTGGATGCCCTAAGCGGGCGGTGCATTGAATTGCCCCTCGGTGGCTTTTCGCCCCGCCGCGAGTCCTTAATGGTTTTTGGCAATTTCTTTGACCAAACGATTCGGATAATCGATGAACCGAGCGTGCGCTACATAGCCATCAATAGCGCCGCTCCGCTTCAACAGCTAAGGCTCTATAATCTTGAACTGCCGAGCGATTGGGTTGATAGGGTGGCGCAATGGCTATTCCCATTTGAACTTACGCTCACGAGCCGCAATAGCGTGTATATCTACCCGCGAATGCAGACACGCTGGAATTGGCAATGTCTCCCGCTCTGCTTTCTTTTGGCATGCTTAACAGCCGGCCTAACGCGCAGGAAGTCTGTAGTTAGTCGAATCCTAAAAGCGTGCGGGGTCTTGCTTTTTGGGATCTACCTCGCCCTTCCCCTTTTACTATGGAGGCGTTAAGCTATTGACGGCTGGAGGTGATATGTTACACTTTAATGCTTACATGCTCCGCAAGAGACTAGGCTTCCTCCGTTCTACGCATTGCAACGTGCTGCTACTAGTAGTCTTCGCCGCTGCGCATTCACTGCTACTTTCCAATAATGCCTTTGCGCAGAGCAGCCGCACGGCCTCCGTGGAGGTGTTGGTGAAGAATGTGGCAACGGGAGCTCCGATACCTTTTGCGCTAGTGGTGCTGCAACGAAACGCAGCAAAGTACGCCGGCACAACCAACGCCGAAGGGTTGGCTCGCATTGGTCATCTTACGGATGGGAACTACATCTTAACTGTTTCCCACGTGGGTTTTGACACCTATAGCATACAAATTCCTATCGCGGGGAGTAAACAGATTACCATACCGCTTAGCGTCACCTCCATTGCGATACGAGAAGTGGTGATAACCGCCAAGGAGGCGCGCGCACCCACTAGCACAAGCTCCATCGGGCAAGAGGCCCTGCGGCACCTACAGCCAAGCTCCATAGCCGACGTCATGGAGCTGCTCCCGGGGGGATTTAGCAAAGATCCCAATCTTACCTTTGCCCAGCCCCTATCCATTAGGGAGTCAGATATTCCAGCCGCCAACATGCCCCAGGTATGGGCCAAGGTGCGTAAGCAAAACTATACCACCTCAGCGCTCGGCACCCAGGTGATGGTTGACGGCGTGCCTATTAACACGCACGCAACCATGCAGAGCATACAGGGCCTTTGGCGCCCCGAACAGTACAAGCATGTCTTCCTAAACAAGGGGGTGGATGCCCGCTCGCTGAGCACCGACAATATTGAGCGCATTGAAATCATTCGGGGCATTCCGAGCGCAGAGTACAGCAACCTCACGAGCGGCCTAATTAAAATTCACCGCAAGGTGGCCTATCGAGAGCTTGAGGGTCGCTTTAAAGCCGATATGCGCAGCGCGCTGTGCTACATTGGCAAAGGCTTTGAGCTCCAGGGCGGCACGCTCGGCCTTGTCATCTCAGCCGACTACATCAATTCCTTCAATGACCCC
This sequence comes from uncultured Bacteroidia bacterium, assembly GCA_938038735.1. Classification (GTDB taxonomy): domain Bacteria; phylum Bacteroidota; class Bacteroidia; order Bacteroidales; family CAJPTX01; genus Bacteroides_D. Next base: position 19,697 of record CALHSW010000060.1, read on the forward strand.
CGCAACGTTCGGGAGCGCTTCCAGCGGGCTACCGGCTCGTTACGCATCAACAAACGTTGGACTCCAAACCTCGGTATCCTTCGTCTCAATTCTTCCGTAGACTACTCTGGCTCATTTAACAGCAGCAAGGACGACCCCGATATCAATGTAGGCAACCGAGATGTCTTTATTGCAGAGCGGCAGCAGATACAGCTCTCGCAAGGGGTAGATATTCAGTTCAAGGGTAATTCGCTTCGTCTTGACCACCTAGAGGCTCTCGTCTCAGCCGACGCCCAGCGTGAGATTATGTTTATTGAGCGGTACACATCAACCGGGCTTACCACCCCCATTCTCTCCGCCACGCAAACAGGTGAGAATTACGTTGGCTTCTACCCCACCAGCTACACCTCAAGCCAAACCACCGAGGGACTTCCTTTCTACGGCTATGCCAAATTGCTACTAGCGCACCGTTTTACCGCCCCTGCCGCGCTGGCGCACTGCGTCCGTTACGGGGGCAATACCCGCTACGCTAAAAACTATGGGCGGGGCGCACTCTTTGACCCCATGCGCCCTGTTTTCCCCAACATAGGCACACGCCCCCGCGCATTTCGCAACATCCCTGGGGAAACCATCCTCTCGCTCTTCGCAGAGGATAACCTCACCCTCTCCTACAACCAATTTACTACTGAGCTATCGGCCGGCGTTTCAGGCAACTCCATGGCCTTTCTACCCAAAGGGTACTCCATGCATGCGAAATGGTTCTTTGACCCCCGCATAAACGCAAAAATAGGGTACGATTTCCTCGCGTCCAATGCCTCTGGCCCCCTAACGGTAGAGCTCAACGGCGGTGTCGGCTGGCTCTCCCTATTCCCCACCATCGACCAGCTCTTCCCAGACAAGGAGTACATTGATTTGGTAGAACTGAACTACTGGCACGCTAACAAAGAGCTTAGAACCGCCTACGTACGCACCTACGTGGAGGAAGTTGATGCTTCGAAGCTTATGCCGGCACGTAACTTTAAATGGGAGGTGCGCACGAGCGCATACTGGAACGGCTTCTCGCTCTCCGTCACCTATTTTGAGGAGCAAATGCGTAACGGCTTTCGCACCAGCAACGAGTTTCGCCCACTCGCATTTAACCAATACAGCGCAGAGAGCATCCCCCACGCTTCGCTTACTGCACCGCCGAGGGTAGAGGATATCCCCTACGAGAAACGCTATTTCACCTACATGCATCCCGCCCCAAGCAATGGGAGTGCAACCGACAAGAAGGGGGTGGAGTGGGTGTTCTCCACCAAGCGATTCCCCGTATCTCGAATACGTATCACCTTTGACGGTGCGTGGTTCCGCACCAAGTATCGCAATAGCATCCCGCAGTACGTCGCGCCTAGCGTCTCTCTTTTTGGGAAAACGTACCCTTACGTTGGGTACTATGAAGACGTAGAGGGCGTGGAGCAGGAGAGCCTTAACACCACCCTCCGTGCCGATGCCCACGTTCCCCAGCTAGACCTCACCATCAGCCTAGCCGTCCAAACCAACTGGTTCGGCAAGTCTTGGTACCTCCCGCGCAATGTGTGGCCTATCAAGTACGTTGACTATGAGGGCAATTGGAAGGACTTTTCGCCCTCTGGGCAAAATGACCCCACCCTGATGTGGCTTCAGCGTCCCCGCGATGCCTTTGAGAATAGGCTCTATACGGTTCCCATGATGGCGAGCGTCAACCTCAAAGCCACTAAATGGCTCTTCAATAAAAAGCTACAGGTTGCTCTCTTTGTGAATAAAATCTTTGACTATACCCCTGACTACAAGGATAATGGGGCAACCATCCGCCGCTACCAGAACCCCTACTTCGGCATGGAGGCCAACTTAAAGCTATAGCTATGTCCAAGCACTCACATTTTCTGTTCTCCCTCTTCCTTTTAGCTCTTTTGCCCACCGCCACCAGCTGCCTTAAAAGCAGCTACCGCGACTCGCTCTGCCAGCTAGAGGTGGTGTTTCATTATAACTTCCCAGAGGGGGTTGAAGCCGTGGACGGCACGCTCACCCTTGCAGAATACAATACGCGCCGTGAGTATAGGGTCTCAGTGGTGGGGACATCGCCCGCCACGCTCACCATCACCCGCGGGTTCTACAGCGTCAAGTTCGATGGCATTGCCCGCAGCCGCGGCGGCTTAGCCCGCGTTGTAGCCGTTGTGGAGGAGCAGTCCGCCACCGATGAGAAATCAACAGTAACCCTTGAGATTCTTTCGCAATGGATATAGCCTTAGCCACTGTAGCTCTCATCTCGTTGCTAGCGGTTGACTCCACAAAGGAGGCCCGCACCGATGGGGCAAACCCTTCGCTCCGCGCAACCGTGGCGACACGCCAAAGCTATCTTAACGGGGCGCCCCTCTTTTTGCCTTCTCTCATGCGCTACGCGCATCAAGAGAACCTTACCACGGTGCGTGCTGACTACCTTTGGAGAGCGCAGCAGCGGCAGGTTGAGCCTCCCGAAGGCCTTGCCGAGCAGCATGTCGCGCTGCGCGCCACATCCTTCATGCACCTCTCAAAGCGCATCACCACCTATGGTTTCGCCTCCTACTGCCACGAACGCACCCGCGGCGTAGCATTTCTCAACAGTAGCGATTTCCACATCACATTCCCCTATACCTCAGCCACAGAGGCTGGGGGAACCGACCGCAAATCGAGCTATAGCTTTAGCGGAGGGTGCGACATCGCGATCCCCATCGGCACTCTTGGCCTTGAGGTGCAGTACCGCGCAATGCAGATGCACCGCACGATAGACCCTCGCCCCCTGAACGTCATCTCCGATTTTCACGGACGTGTCGGCTATAGCCTCCCCATCAGCCAGCAGTATCTCCTCGCCGGGGTGCTGCGCGCAGATGTCTATAAGCAGAGCAGCGATGTGAGCATTTACAATCCGCAGGCAGAGCCGCTTTACCTCCTCATGAATGGGCTGGGGAATAGCTTTTTTAGGCGTAATATATCCGACTCTCCCATCCTCTACCGTATGCGGGGGTTCGGCGGCGGATTGGCTCTACGGCCCAAAGAACGCACCGGGGTGTGGGGGTCCGTGGACTTTATGTGGAAAAAACTCACCCGCTACGCAGTAGAGGCCAATGTCGCCCCTATAAATCGCTACACCGAGCCGAGTTGGCAAGTCTACTTGGGCTACATCGGAACCGTGGGAACGTGGACACTTGGCGGAGGTTTGACCTATACGCATGCCCTACGCTACGGCCGCGACTACATCCTCGGCTCCTCAGACATCCGCGAGTACAAGCTTCTCGGCACTGTGCCAAACTACGCCCACGAGCGCATTGAGGGGAAACTAGAGCTAGCCGCAGAGGCGTCGCAGCGCTACGGCGTTCGCTACGCCCTAGGGGGGGTGTACTGTAGGCAGCTGCAAAATGCGCCGCTGCTAGCACTTACCCGCACATCGCTTATCAACAACCTTTCGGGCTACGCAACCCTCCCCATGGGGCGGCAATGGCTACGCCTCTCCGCATTGGTGCAGTGTCTAACCCCAATGTACAATTGGAGTTCGCAAGTGCTCCCCGCCTCCTACACAGCCGCCCCATTAGAACGCTACACCCTGCTCTACGCTGCCATGCATTCCACGCTAGAGCTAGGCGGAAGCCTCACCGCAGCCGTCATGTTGACCCTTTCTCCGCGCTTCCTTCTCGAAGTCGGCGCGCGTGCCTCTGTAGCCCAGTATGGCTCTAACAATCTGCGATACGCAGCTATTGGAGAACTCGCCCTCCACTTTCAGTAAGAACATGGTAACCATTGGAGTACTAATTAGCACTTGACGCTATGAAAAGAGAAAAACTTACACTGCTCATGACGCTCGCAGGAGCGTTACTTTTGTCCTTTACAGCTTGCCAAAAGCCTCAGCAGGAGGATCTCCACGACAGCTTGCAGGAGGTAAAAATAGTCGTTCACGCCCCATCCACTCTCTCCCAGCCCACGCTGTTAGCCCTGGAAGCCTCCATAGCCAAAGACGAAAAAGGGATGGAGTGCAGCGTTGCGGGCAATGAGGTCTCAGCAAGGCTCGCGCGCGGACAGTACACGCTCACAGCGAAGGCTACCTACAAGGTAGAAGGGAATCCGAACCCCATTGTAATCCCCCACAGCTCCACGTTTGAGGTTCTAGGGGGCAAAGGTTTAGCTCAGCACGATATACATCTGGTGTACACACCGCAAGACGATAAAAAGGGTCTACTATTCTGCGAAATCTTCTTTACTGGCACGCTGAATTCGGACAAGAAGCAGTATAATGACGACAAGTACATTATCATTGCTAACTCGAGCCTCACCACGCCGCAGTACCTCGATGGGCTAGTGTTTGTGCGTAGCGGCCACATGTCAGACCTGAAGTACAATGCCAAGCCCAAACCGGATATTGAGAATACACTCCTAGTTGACCTTGCCCTTCAGTTCCCCGGCCAAGGAACAGACCACCCGGTAAGGCCTGGCGAACGCATTGTGATCTGCCAGAGTGCCATCAATCATAAAACGGCCAATCCAAATTCTGCAGACCTCAGCACCGCCGATTTTGAGTGGGTAGACAGTAAAAGCGCCAGCCCGCACGATATGCCCAACAATCCGGCCGTTCCCGACCTGCTTCCGCTCTACACCGACGATTCCGAAGGTGATTTTGGGTGGAGCATGAATAACAACGGCGGCCATGGCTACGGACTCATCCGCCCGGGCTGGACGGATGCTGCAAGCTATATCAACAACCCTGCCAACATCCAAAGGTGGACATTTGACGTTGTTTCGGGTCCCAACCACCTTCCGAACGTGCCTGGCGACCCCTATTTAAAAATCCCCAATGGGTGGATAGTGGATTTTGTGACCACCGGCTTGAGAAATGATAAAGAATGGGAAATTGTGAGTCCACTCGTTGATGCGGGTATGGCCTGCGTGGCAGACAACCATAATAGCGACTCGCGATACTTCCTCGCTGTCAAACGCAAGGTGAATGGCAAAGGGGAATGGGCTGATACAAACAACTCCTCCGATGATTTTGAGGCTGTAAAGGCTACGTTGCTACCGTAGTTACATCGCGGAACAAAACGAATTAAACTAAACGAGGACAAAAAATGAACGATTTACCAATTCGGTTAAAACTGCTGGGCGCAGCGCTGCTGCTAGGGCTTGCGATGCTCACGGCCTGCAACAAAAAGAGTGAGGAGAACGCTACGCCTGTTAGGGTAGCTATTACCGTTAACGCCCCTTCCGTGCTAGGGGATGCCCAACTTGTAGACCTCAAGGGATCACTCGCAAAGGAGGGAGAAACCGTGGAGTGCACCGCCGATAGGAACGTACTCACGGCAGAGGTACTTCCTGACCGTTGGGAGCTATCGATTACAGCTCACTACAAAGAGTCAGGGAAAAGCAGCAAGGTGAGTGCCAGCTACACGGGGTCTATCAGCGTAGAGCGGGAGGGCCCCGATGTACAGACATACAGAGTGCAGCTCTCCTATACCCCTTCACATTTCCGTGATGGGTTTGTCATTACCGAAATCTTTGCCACCGGCACTACCAAGCCGGATAAGAACCAGTACAATGAGGATAAGTACCTCATCATAGCCAACGCGAGCGCCGACAAAACGCTTTACCTCGATGGCTACCTACTGCTGCAGAGCGAGTTTTTAAGTAGCTCTAAGAAGAAATGCACCCCAGAGGTACCTCTAGAAAGCAGCATGGTGGTGAAAACCATCTACCAGTTCCCTGGCAGCGGCGCCGATTACCCCGTGCAGCCCGGCGAGCAGATAGTGGTATGCCAAAGCGCCATTGACCACCATGAGGCCAACGCGCTATCCATGGACCTTTCTAAAGCCAAGTTTGAATGGCTGGACGATAACGCCCTACATGCTCTACCGAATCCATTTCCTAACAATCCCGCCGTGCCGAATATGAAGCACATTTTCACCAAGCAGCTGCGTGGGAAAAGTGGCCAAACGCACTGGATGATGAACAACCAAGAGTCGGAGACGTTCGCCATCGGAAAATTTAATGGGGTAACGCCTGAAGAGTACCTCGCCGATAGCAAGAACTTCTTTAACTACACGTGGGAAATCAAGGGGAAAACCATGGGCGCAGATGACCCCAAGCCGCTGCTCTTCCCCAACGAGTGGGTGGAAGATGCCGTTTCGCTGGGCATTGCGGGGCAGACGGAGTGGGGCGTGGTCTCCCCTCTGCTCGATGCTGGATTCATCAGCGCATCCGCAAGTAAAGGCGATAAGAGCCGCTACTTCAAATCGGTACAGCGTAAGCGAAACGCCGATAAGTCGTGGGTAGATACCAACAATTCAACAAACGACTTTGAGGCGAAGCGCGCGAGCCTACTGCCGCCGGCAGAGTAGCCGCAGCTCTTCTACACCTAACTACCATTACGCCCCGGCTGCTATCCGCAGCTGGGGCGTAGCTATATTAGGGCTACCTCCAAGCCACAATGTTTTTCTTTTGCCCCAGCGTCCACCCCATTCAGATGTAAAGAAGCGGAGCGGCACATCTGCCAATTTAGCATCTAGTAACGAGCCCCCTCAAAGGCTACTTCTAGCCTACGGTTTGCGCCCACGGGTTCCATCCCGATAGGGCTGCCAGTCTGAAAAACTTCCCCGCGCAGCCACCCCACCCAATCCCTGCATCAAACTCGCGTAGAAGGAAGGCACTGCGCATGTGGGCGAACAAAGTGTACTATAGCGCACATGCCCCCTCCCAGGGCGATAGGAATTCTGTGGGACGCAGCCCAGCAAAGGGGCATGATTGCCATTTTACTAGCACCCCATTCGTACCCCCTTCGCATCAAATTCGGATTTCTCCGGAGAAATCCGAATTTGATGCGAAGGGGGTGCCAATCATATGCTTCGGGGTATGGTAGCGAAAGGAGCTAAAGCCACACATCCTGCCATAATCTCAACAGATACAATCCACCCTCCACGCGCACCCTCCTACAGCCAGCGGCAGAAAAGAATTGTTCATAATAATCGCTAACTTCGCGAAAACGAAGGATGAAGACAATGGCAAACGTAGACGTTTCGATACCCAAAGGGATGCGCGATTTTGCGCCAGAGGTAATGGCGCGGCGGAACTACATTTTCGACACCATACGTCATACGTTCCATGCATATGGGTATCAACCGATTGAGACCCCGGCAATGGAGAACCTCAGCACGCTGCTGGGGAAATATGGCGATGAGGGGGATAAACTGCTGTTCAGGGTGCTAAACTCTGGGGATTTTCTGAAGGAAACAGAGGGCAAAGACCTATACGGTATGCGGCGTGAGGAGCTGGCTGCGCTGCTGTGCGACCGCGGCATGCGCTACGACCTAACGGTGCCCTTCGCCCGCTACGTGGTGCAGCACCACGGGGAGCTGTCATACCCCTTCAAGCGCTACCAGATGCAGCCCGTTTGGCGCGCCGATAGGCCGCAGAAGGGCCGCTACAGAGAGTTTACGCAGTGCGACGTGGACATCATTGGGAGCAACTCCCTTCTCAACGAGGAGGAGCTGATAGAAATAGTGGAAGATGTGTTCGCTGCGCTCGGGCTGCGGGTGACGCTGCACGTGAACCACCGCAAGCTGCTCTCGGCCATCGCGGAGACGCTGGGCGCGAGCGATAGGGTAACAGACCTCACGGTGGCCATCGATAAGCTGGAGAAGATGGGCTTTGAGGGGGTGGCAAAGGAGCTATCGGAGAAGGGCTTCTCGCCTAATCAAATAGAGCGGCTCCGGGGCATGGTAACCGCGCAGGGCGACAACGCGGCGCGGCTGCAGGCAATAGCCACGGCAGTAGAAGGCGCACCATCGGCAGCGGCAGGCATCGCGGAGATGCGCCGGCTGCTGGACCTAGTACTGCTCGCGGGGATACGCATGCCCATACAGCTTGATCTGTCGCTAGCCCGGGGGCTCAACTACTACACAGGGGCCATATTTGAGGTCAAGGCGGAAGGGGTGCAGATCGGGTCGGTCTGCGGCGGGGGTCGCTACGACAACCTCACGGGCATTTTCGGGCTGCCCGACATGAGCGGGGTGGGAATCTCCTTTGGTGCTGATAGGATATACGATGCGCTCATGGAGCTAAATGGCTTCCCCGAAGGGCTAACCCGCAGCTGCGATGTGCTTATACTCAACCTCGCGGAGGAGTCGCTCGGCACAATGCTGCGACTCGCCAACGAGCTTCGGGGGCGCGGGGTGCGCGTGTCGCTCTACCCCGAAACCGCTAAGATGAAAAAACAGATGACCTACGCCAACCGTATCGGGGCGGCGTGGGTGGTGCTGGCCGGCGAAGAGGAGCAGCAGCGGGAGGAGGTCTCCTTTAAGAACATGGAGACCGGGGAGCAGGAAAGCATCTCGCTATCGATTGCCGCGGAGTGGATCGGCGCAAAGATTACGAAGTAAAACGGAGAAGTTAGAGAAGGAGATATAATGGAAAAATTTGTGATTAGCCCGACGCCGCTGACGCTCGACGCGTTACGGCAGCTAGTGGAACATCCTGAAATAAAGGTTGAACTCTCGAAGGAGTCGGTGGCGCGTATCCAGAAGTGCCGCGACTACCTCGATAGGAAGATGGAGAACGTCAAGGAGCCTGTATATGGGGTGACGACGGGCTTCGGATCGCTCTGCAATAAGACCATCTCGCGCAGCGAGCTGTCGCAGCTACAGGCCAACCTGGTGATGTCGCACGCATGCAGCACGGGTACGCCCGTGGAGAAGGACGTGGTGCGCCTCATGCTGCTGCTCAAGGCGCATGCGCTGTCGCTGGGCAACTCCGGGGTGCAGGTGGCAACGGTAGAGCGCATCCTGGATATGTACAACAATGATGTAATCCCGGTGGTGTTCGACCGCGGGTCGCTCGGCGCGAGCGGCGACCTAGCCCCGTTGGCCAATCTATTCCTGCCGCTCATCGGCAAGGGTGAGGTGTGCCACAAAGGGGAACGGGTTGCCACGGAGAGCGTTATGAAAGCATTTGGCTGGAAGCCGATTACACTACAGTCAAAGGAGGGCCTAGCGCTGCTCAACGGGACGCAGTTCATGAGCGCGCACGGCGTGATGGCGTTGCTGCGCATATGCAAGCTCTCAAAGTGGGCAGACACAATCGCCGCGCTGTCGCTCGAGGGCTTTGATGGGCGGATCGACCCATTCCATAAGAACATTCAGACCGTACGGCCGCATAAGGGGCAGGACGACACGGCGGCCAACATGCGGACCCTGCTCGAGGGAAGCGAACTCATAGCGCGCCACAAGGAGCATGTGCAGGATCCCTACTCCTTCCGCTGCGTGCCGCAGGTGCACGGAGCGTGCAAGGATGCCATTCGCTACGTGAAGGGCGTGGTGGAAACGGAGATTAACTCCGTGACGGACAACCCAACAGTGTGGCCCGATGAGGATTTGGTGATTTCGGGCGGGAACTTCCACGGGGAACCCTTGGCGCTGGCCTTCGACTTTTTGGCACTGGCCATTGCGGAGCTGGGCAACATCTCGGAGCGCCGTGTGGCGCAGCTCATACTCGGAATCCGCGGGCTGCCTGAATTCCTGGTAGCGAATCCCGGGCTGAACAGCGGGTTCATGATTCCGCAGTATGCTGCGGCCGCCATGGTAAGCCAAAATAAGCAGCTCGCCTCGCCGGCATCGGTCGACTCAATCGTATCGTCGAATGGGCAGGAGGATTTGGTGTCGATGGGGGCAAACGCCGCAACGCGTTTGCTACGCATGATTGACAATCTGCACCGCATCCTGGCGATTGAACTCATGAACGCCACGCAGGCCCTAGAGTTCCGTAAGCCGGCTAAAACCTCCCCGAAGCTGCAAGGGGTAGTAGATGCCTACCGCAAGGAGGTGCCCGCCTTCAACGAGGATCGGGTGATGTACACGGAGATAGAGCGGAGCGTAAAGTTCTTGCAGGAGAAGAAAAGCCCGCTCGAGTAGGGGGATGGGCAGAATCGTTGCGCTCGATGTGGGGCGGAAACGCACGGGGGTCGCGGTAAGCGACCCGCTGCGAATTACGGCGAACGGCCTCACCACGTGCGCCACGGGGGAGCTGATAGTCTTTCTGCAGGAGTACGCAGCGCACGAAACGGTTGATTTGTTTGTGGTGGGTTCACCGCGCACGGAGCGCGGTGAACCCTCTGAGGCAATGGCCTACGTGAAACAGGTGGTGGCGCAGCTAAAAAAGAAATTTCCCGATAAAGCTGTTGAGCTACACGACGAGCGATACACTTCGCGCATGGCGCAGCGTGCCATCTTAGCTGCAGGCACGCCAAAGATGAAACGGCAGGATAAGGCGCTAGTGGACAAGGTAAGCGCAACGATACTGCTGGAGTCATACATGGAGATGGAGAAATTTAGACGAGAATAAATGATACTACCGATATATGTTTACGGCTCAGGAGTTCTGCGGAAGGAGGCCGTAGCCGTAGAACAAGATCACGCAGGACTCGCAGAGCTGGTGCAAAACATGTTCGAAACGATGCACCATGCCGATGGCGTTGGGCTCGCCGCCCCGCAGGTAGGGCTTCCGCTACAGCTATTCGTGGTGGACGCCTCGGCCTTCGCAGAGGACGACCCTAGCTTGGCAGATTTTCGCAGGGTGTTCATCAACAGCGAGATACTTTCCTTTGAGGGGGATAACGTTTCCTTCGATGAGGGCTGTCTTAGCCTACCTGGAATCAACGAAAAGGTAATGCGCCCCGAAGGGATTCGGATCCGGTACTACGATGAGTTTTTCAATGCGCACGAAGAGGAGTTCCATGGAATAGTGGCGCGAATCGTGCAGCATGAGTTTGACCATACACAGGGCCTAGTATTTACCGACCGAGTGGGGAAGTTGCGCAAGCAGATGCTACAGAGCAAGCTGAAAGGCATGGCGAACGGCAAAGCCAAGGCGAGCTATCCCATAAAGGTGGGATAAGGCCAAGGGATACCGAACAGAGGAACTGTTTTGTGGAATAGAAACAATTTTGTAACTTTGTTGCGAACAAAGAAAGTAGACAAACGAAAGAATAATTATGGGAACACCAATCACGTTCAATGAGCTACGCCGCATCAAGGACCAATTGCCTGAGGGCACGATGCGAGAGATTGCCGATAGGCTGAATATAGATGTCGAGACCGTGCGAAACTACTTCGGTGGCACCAATTTCGACAAGGGCGAGTCGACGGGGCTACACGTGGAGCAGGGACCCGATGGGGGCGTGGTAATACTGGATGACCCCAAAATTCTCAACATGGCCCGGCAAATCCTCAAGGAGCAGGGCAAGGAATAGCGAAGGGACAAGATAGACGGAGCGCAAGCGGCGGTTACGTTTCCATAGGTGAAAACGATACCGGCGCTTGCGCAACGTTTAAATCAACCCTCCACAGAGGGGGTTCTGCCTACAGCAGTAGGCAGAGAAATTTTTGGAATTTCATAGAGGTAAGCTTTGGCGGATGAAGGAATACTTTTACAAAAAATAGGGACTCATGAAAATTAGAGACTTGACCTTGAGAAAACGTCTAGTCATCACGGGTACAACCGTGGTGACTTTAGTAGTAGCCATGGCAGCCACGGTGTGGCTACGCAATAAAGCAATAGAACGTGAGGCTAGCCGATACGCCATATTTAGCGATGTCTACGTAGAGGTGGCCTCCCTCCAAAGCGCAGCGCAAAGCTACGTATATCTACAGCGGCACGTGGAGGCACAGGCAGCGAAAGTAAATGCAGCCGCAGAACGCCTTCGCAACGAGGCAAACCGCATGCTCTCTGAGACCGAGAACACTAGCCTAGCCCATTCTGCACAGCTGTACAACGAGAAGATCACGGAGCTCCTAGACCTAATGGAGAAGCTCGAAGCGGGCCGCCTGGCCTACACTAAATGCAACGAAGACCTTTTGGCGCCACAGATTTCCCTCCTCAAACAGGTTGAAGAGATTCGCAACGCACAGACACGGGCACACATAGAGTCTGGCTACCGCAACATCTACATGTATAGCATCGCGGGAGCGCTTGAACGGGAATACATCTCCAAAGGAGCGGCGGATTACCGCGCAGCGATTGATAACATAAAGAGCACCGAGAGCGATCAATTCATGCTCGCAGGCCTCCAGGAAAGCTTAGCGAGCTTTGACCGGCTTGACAAGGCTCTCGCCGAGATTCAAAGCTACCAGGTGCGCGTCGGGGAGCTTTTTTCTGAAGTATCAGAGGGTCTGAAACGCCTTACCTCCCAACGCATTGAACTCATGGCGAAAGGCAATATGATCAACAGCATAATCATGCTTTGCATGGAGCTAGCAATAATTCTCATCGTAGGACTCATGTTTGAACACCTCGCAAGGGACTGGGGGCGCGGCATAGTAAGGGTTTCCAAGGTGCTCGATGAGATGTATGCGGGCGATTTAAGCGAAAAGAGCGCTGAGTCTCAACGTTTTGGGAATCGTAAGGACGAACTGGGGCGCTTGATGCGGGCAGCCATGGGGCTGAGCGAAAAGCTCCGGCAGGTCATACAGGAAGTCAATACGCATGGAGACTTAGTCAACAGCATGTCCAGTCAGATGTCAACGCTAGCGATATCGCTCTCTGAAGGGGCAAATACCCAAGCTAGCGGAGCTGAAGAGGCCAGCAGCGCCATTGAGGAGCTATCGGCAGGCATCGACATGAACAGCGACAACAGCCTAGCCAGCGGTGAAAAAGCGCAGCTGGGGCTGAAAAGTATGCTGGAAATACAAAAGGTAATCGAGGCGGCAGTGGGCAGTACCGTGAAGGTGAGTGAAAAAATAAACCTCATAACGGAGATTGTAAACCAAACCAACATCCTTGCACTCAATGCAGCAGTGGAGGCCGCACGGGCTGGTGAGAGTGGCCGCGGCTTCGCCGTGGTGGCCGCAGAGGTGCGTAAACTTGCGGAACGCAGCAGCGAGGCAGCGCAGGAAATCGTTAGCCTAGTGGAAGACCTTACACGCGCCTCAAATGAAGCGGGCAAAAGCTTTGACGCAGTGCTTCCCGAAATCCAAAAAACCGCAGAACTGGCGCAAACGGTGGCAAACACAAGCGCGGAGCAGCGTAACGGGATGCACCAAATCAACATTGCAGTTCAGTCGCTCAACGAGGTGGCGCAGCGCGTCGCGAGCGGGAGCAATGAGCTTACCGAAACCGCAGATAGCCTAGTGAAGGGGGGCGAAGAGCTAAAGCGGGCCACATCCTACTTCCGCCTGTAGGGAAGCTGCATGGCAAAATAGGGGCTACTTTTGGAGCGAAAATGCATACCTTTGCGGGGAATGATCGTTGAAAAACTAGTAAGTTAAAGAAAGGAACTACAATGGGGCTAATAGAGGGGATATTTGCTCGTCAGATACTGGATTCAAGGGGTAATCCAACCATTGAGGTAGATGTTACAACCACCGAGGGGGGCTTCGGTCGTGCGGCGGTACCGAGCGGAGCATCAACGGGGGTGCATGAGGCTGTAGAGCTACGCGATGGGGATAAGAGCATGTTCGGCGGGAAGAGCGTTCTCAAAGCCGTGCAGAATGTCAATGATACCATTACCGATGCCCTTCTAGGCATGGAGGTGAGCGACCAGCGGGGAATAGACGACGCGATGCGCAATCTAGATGGTACAGACAACAAGGGGAAGCTCGGCGCAAACGCCATTTTGGGCGTATCGCTCGCGGCAGCCTACGCCGCCGCCGATGAGCTTGACATCCCGCTGTATCGCTACGTGGGCGGTGCTGCTGCGCACGTAATGCCCGTGCCGATGATGAACATCCTCAACGGTGGGCAGCACGCCGACAACCCCATTGACATCCAGGAATTCATGATTATGCCCGTGGGCGCGAAGAGTTTTAGCGGCGCGTTACAAATGGGCGCAGAGGTCTTCCACACGCTCAAAAGCGTGCTGAAGGAGCATAAGCAGTCAACCAACGTGGGCGATGAGGGTGGCTTTGCGCCTAACCTACCAACGCACGAGGCGGTACTCGATACCATTCTACAAGCCGTGGAGCGTGCTGGCTACAAACCGGGGAAGGACATTGTTCTCGCGCTTGATGCCGCGGCATCGGAGTTCTACGATGAGAAGCGCAAAGTATACCATTTTGAGTCAACCGGAGAAGGCAAGACGGCTGAGCAAATGGTGGCCTACTGGGAGAAGCTAACGGGTAGCTACCCGATTGTAAGCATAGAGGATGGGCTGCATGAGGACGACTGGGCTGGCTGGAAAATTCTGACGGATAAGCTGGGGAAGAAAGTGCAGCTGGTGGGGGATGACCTTTTTGTAACGAACGTGAAGCGGCTGCAGGAAGGGATAGACAAGGGGGTTGCCAATTCCATTCTGATTAAGGTTAACCAAATCGGTACACTCTCAGAAACTATTGATGCCGTGCGGCTTGCAGACATCCATGGGATGACCTCCGTGATGAGCCACCGCTCTGGGGAGACGGAAGACACAACCATAGCAGACCTTGCCGTGGCGCTCTCAACGGGGCAAATCAAGACGGGCAGCATGTCTCGCACGGATAGAATTGCGAAGTACAACCGTTTGCTCCGCATAGAGGAGCTTCTAGGCAATCAGGCAATATACCCAGGGGCGGCCTTTAGGAACTGTAGGTAGCAGTTCTTTTCATAGCAAGATGGCGGCGCAGCTTTTTTCAAGGCTGCGCCGTTTTTTTTCAACTGGTTAAGGCGGTGTCAATACACTGGACATGCGAGAGATTAGAGCTGAATGTCAATTGATTAAGCTCTGATTGGATACGATTAAGGAGTGGTCTTCCGTAAGCTTCTAGCTGAAGATAGAGAAAACTGTTTTCTCTACAATTTGATTTGTTGTGCAAACCTCTTTACCTCTGCAATAGGTTTACATTTTAACGGTCAAATCTAAAGTAAAAGGAGAAAGTCATGGAAGCACAAGAACTAACGAAGGAACAGCAACTTGAAGTGGTTGAGTCAATGATTGCAACATCAAGAAAACGGCTGAGAGGGGTAATGGGATCAAATACAATTCTATGGGGGTATATGCTCCTAGCAGTTTCATTAGCCGTATTCGTAGTGACGTACTGCATGCACAATGCAAAGGGGCATTTCATATGGTACGCAATGGTAGGAGTGGGCATACCGCTGTCCATTCTCTTCAACAGGCGCAAGGTGAAAGAGGCGGTAACGCACAGTCGTGTTGACCAAATCGTGACGGCTCTGTGGATTTGGGTCAGCGCAGCAGCCGCTCTCTCCGCTCTCCATATGCGCTGGGCGCCGCTCACCGTAGCGATGGTACTCGCTGTAGGCTTTGGGGCCTCAGGAAGCATTTTGCGCCTGAAGGAGGTGAGTTGGATTGCACTACCCTTAGCCCTCCTATCTATGCTCTACCTGTATTTACCCGTGGAGTGGGTAGGTCTAGAATTCGCTGTACTCGGCGCGCTACCAATGATTGTACTAGGGCATTGGCTTAAAAGAGGCCTATAAGGACAACAGGAGGCGCAGACATGGGGTTCAAGGCGACAGATCCGCTACTCATGACCGAGGTTAGGCTAGCCGTAATGAGCATCCTTCACGAAGAGGAGAGCGCAGATTTCACCTACCTGCGCGAGACAATAGGCGCAACAGCGGGCAACCTAAGCTCGCAGCTAAGCAAGCTGGAGTCGGCGGGATACATTACCATAGAGAAGCGGTTTGAAGACAACCGCCCACTGACAACGTGCCTGATCACTGAAAAGGGACACGCAGCGTTTGAGGCGCACTACGAGGCATTAAAGAGCTATTTCCCAAAGAATAAGAAAAGGAAAGGCTAGGACTATAGATCAACGCAGCGTATGGCAAGCCGCTGTGCGGCTTGCCATACGCTGCGTTTACTTTACACCCTTTAGCCCCTCCCCATCAAGGATCCTATAGCTATTCCGTTCGCAGGAGATGAACCCTTTGGCAGCGAGCGCTTTCAACGCCCTGCTAAACGCCCCCCTGCTTAACCCGGCGAGTGCGGCCAACATGCTTTGGTCGAGGGCACACTCAAAGGAGGAGCTTGCGTAGATGCGCTCCGCAAGGTCTAGCAATACGTAGGCACAACGCCCCTCCGCCGATCTAGTGCGCAGCGCGGCGAGATGCGCGTACGCCATGCGGGCATCATCAGCCGCGGAGAGAGTTAAGGAGAGAGCCAGCTGCGGGGAGGCATAGGCCGCACGGAGCAATTCCTCGCGCGGGAGGGTAACAATCGTAGCGTGCGACAGGGCCCAAATGGACGGCGGCTGTGAATTAGGGTTCAGGCAGAAGGAGAGTGCCACCCAGGCGGCAGCGGGTAAGACATTAGTAATGGCTTCCGCCGCATCGATAGAATAGGCGGCAAACCCATGGGCTAGGAAGGCGACACGGGGCATGTTCAGCTTCATCTGTAGAAGCGGTTGCCCTGGCTTGAGCTCGGCAAGCTCCGCTTGGTGCGCGAGCGCAGACGCAAGGCTGGGCGGGAGCGCATCGCGCAAGGGTGGCACCGCGTTGAAAAGCGATAGGTAGTTCATTTGCCTCGACTTAAATTCAGGGCAAAGGTAGAGAAAAGGAATAAGGGGGGACGGCCCGCACCATTCGAACAATACCCTACCTAGAAAAAGTTGTATTTTTGCCACGACTTTCACAATAGGAGAGGAGGCAATGCCAACAGAATCAAAAGAGTACATGGGGAAGGTAGGGGCAGCATGGGAAACCATCAAGAGCTACTTCAACACGCTCCCCAACAAAGCCGACGAAGAGGAGACAAAGCAGCGAATCATTGAGAGCATATCCTTTAGGGGTGCTACGCTGTGGGTACTAATCTTCGCCATATTCATTGCGAGCCTAGGGCTAAACGTAAACTCTACCGCTGTAATCATAGGCGCGATGCTCATTTCGCCACTCATGGGCCCAATTACCGGTATGGGCCTCGCGGTAGGGATCGGAGACCTTTCGCTGCTGCAACGCTCGCTGAAAAACTTTGCGATTATGGTGGTCATCAGCGTGGCCACAGCAACGGTATACTTTTACATATCACCGCTCAAAGATGCGCAATCGGAGCTGCTAGCACGCACCTCCCCCACGCTATACGATGTGCTCATTGCGCTTTGCGGCGGGGCCGCCGGCATCCTGGCGCTCTCCACCAAGGGGTCAAGCAACGTAATTCCAGGCGTTGCGATCGCAACAGCCCTGATGCCACCGCTCTGCACGGCCGGCTATGGACTCGGCACGGGCAACCTGAGCTATTTTCTCGGTGCGTTTTACCTCTTTTTTATCAACTCGGTCTACATCAGCTTCTCCACCTTTATAGGGGTTAAGATGCTACGGTTCAAAAGAAAGCAATTTCAAGACGCTGCGAGACTCAGACGAGTAAATAGAACCATCACGATTATTGTCATCATCACGCTTCTTCCATCCATCTATTTCTCAATTATGATTACGCGGCAAAGTTTTGTAGAAAACTCGCTCCGCTCTTTCGTAAAGAACGAATTCCCGCTCCATGGGACGCAGTTCATCAAGGAGTCCATTAGCAGAAAGGATAGCACCATTGAGCTGGTGGCGGTTGGGAGGGTTATTCCAGAGAATATAATCGCTGAGGCTTCTCGGGTGCAGCATCACTACGGCCTCTCGGGCTACAAGCTACGCGTCATTCAGGGGACGGCTTCCGACAGCCTACTCCTCGCCGTAAAACAAGATGCGAAGCTCAGCCTAGAAAGTTCACATCAACAAATCGTGGAACAAAATTCACGAATACACTCCCTGGAGGAAGACCTAAAACGCTATACACGCTTTGAAAAACTAAGCGGGACGGTCAGCGAAGAAATAGCCAGTCTCTACCCAACAGTGCAAAGCCTTAGCCTGGCCAATGTAACAGACGTTCGTACCGACACGGCTAGCGCCTCGCACTACGTGCTAGCACTCGTAAATAGCGAAAAGCAGATAAAAGGGGACGAGATGAAGCGCATGGCGAGCTGGCTGAAGGCGAGAACGCAGGCCGACAGCCTTAGGCTGATCGTTAACGTGCCAAAGTAGCATAACACGAAAGAGGGTAGACATCAGTTGATGCCTACCCTCAATGTATACCCGTATCGTGCAACGAATCCGCCCCCTCTACTCTGCTGGGGCATCTGACGTTGTCACATCTTCGTCCGGCTGTTCAAGAGCATCCCCACTAGCATCTAGTTGCCCCTTTTTCTCCCGCACGCAACGATTCTTGCAGGTCTTGCAAAGCTCGGTAATGTTTTTTAGCTCTCGCGCTTGCGCCACCGTCCCGTTGAATATCTCATCCGTACGGTTGGTATTGATGTGTTGGCAATCAGAATAGATGTGGTAACGATTGCCCGATTTCGTCCAATAGACGCTATTAGCACCCGTTAGCTCCTCAATCTCGTTCGTTTGCTGCGTGTACTGCTCAACGGATGGAGGGTTGAAGTCTATGCCTACAATACCGGCAATAATCAGCGCCACGACTGCCGCTGCCCCCAATATGCCCTTCTGTTTGCCCTCAAGGTTCTTATCAGTAAAAATGAAAATCACCAATGGCAAAAACGCTATCACCGCAATAATAGCCCCTAGTTGGTTTTGAATGAAAAAGCGCACTTTGTCCTTCTCAGAGGCAGGGTCAAAGCGATTAGCCTTCTTCCAGAGCACCGAACCGACCACAGCCAGAATGAGATCTACCACAATAAGACAAATCAAGACCGCCATTTTGACCGGTGGTCTCTTGAGAAGGATGATTGCCACGACCTCAGCCGCAATGGCTAGCAACCATAAAATCGCAGCAATGACCCTAAATTTTGTCGCCTTACCTTTGCTCTCTGGCGTTGGGGTAAAGACTTTACCCTCCGTAGACGCCGCTTGATTACCGCCCTCAGCGGGCGCAATTCTCGTCACCTTTTTCCGTGTACCCGTATCCGTCATGGTTTTCTCATATTTAATCAATTCTACATCTCTACCCTCTACCGGCAGTACATACGCTTACCGCTATACCGCACTGGCACAAAGGTAACAGTAATTAGCCTATTGCACAAGGCGCAGCCACGTTTGGAATCCCCATAAGATAAAGACCCTACCCACTCCCGCCATTCATGGCAAGGAGCGAGTAGGAAAACAAATACCTCCTAGTATAGCTTAATAATGGCGATGGGAATGCCCATTACGCCTTTTCCTCAATGTGGTAGTAGCCCAAGAGCTCATTGAGTCTATCAGCCATATCCTTTAAATTCTCCGCGCTAGCGGCAAGCTCTTCACTGCTCGCCGCATTACCCTGCGCCACCTCGGTCAGCTCTTGCACTGATGTGTTAATTTGATCGGTCCCAATGCGCTGCTGCTGGGCTGCGGCACTCACCTCTTGCGTTAGCCGACTCGCCTCCTGCAAGTCTGGAGAGATAGCGTTAAACTCTTGGGTGGCCTCGTCAGCCACCTTGACGGCATTACGTACCAAACCCACCACTTCGTCAGCCGCCTTGGCGCTCTGCTCTGCGAGCTTACGCACCTCGGCAGCCACCACGGCAAAACCACGCCCATGCTCTCCCGCACGCGCCGCCTCAACGGCTGCGTTAAGAGCCAAGATGTTCGTTTGCTGCGCAATACCATTCATAACCCCAATGCGCTCCCCGATAGATGCCACAACCTCGGCACTCTGCTCCATGGTTTCCCGTAGATGTGCCAACGAATTCATACTCTTAGCATTAATCGTTTCGCATTGCTGCGCATTGTCACTCGTCTGCTGCATGCTTGCAGTCATTTCCTCCACGGTGCTGCTAACCTGCTCCGACTCTGACGCCTGTCTTGATGCCCCTTCTGAAATCATACCCGCCGACTGCGTAAGCTGCGCATTGGCCTCAATAAGCGATGCACCAACCTCATGCATCTGCCCCAACACCTCGCGTAGCTTTACTCCAAGCTCCCCCAGACTGCGCGCCATAACGCCCACCTCGTCGTTTCGATTATAAAAGCCCCATCGCTCACCGACCTCGGCAATGTCGCCATCTCGGTAACGTTGTAAAACAGACGACACCACTTGAAGCGGAACCGCCAAGTTCTGCGCCAACCTGCGTGAGAAGAAATAGAGTACCACAGAAACAACGAAGAACACAACCCCATAAATCACATGTATCCTCCGCTGCATAGCAGACACAACCTGCACCTCTAAACTCTCTGCCCCCGCAATAATCGTTTCAATGCTATTAACGGTACGTAAAATAGCATTGCGCTGTAGTATGTAAGAATTCATATGACCATTCGCTCGCTGCAACGTATCAATCAACCCACTAAAACTCATGCCTTCAGAAGTCTCTTGCACCCCTGCTAAATCCTTGACACCACGCAACCGATTTACGATCTGAGAGAACTCGTCATCATCAATCTCCTCATCGTACAGATACCCCATCACATCAACGGAAATCTCTGCATACCTCTGAGCCACTCGCCCTCCTAACCCCGACTCCGTCACCAAGGCGGCACCCCGCTTCAATGCGTCCTGCACGGAGCCGACCGAGGCTACGTACTGCCCATCGTACTCATCAAACCGATTAAGCTGCACAAGCAGCGTGTCAACGGACGGAGCGAGCGGGGCAAGCTTCTTTTTCACACCCTCGTTGCGAACACTCAAAAGGAGCGTATCAACCTTTGTCAGCAAGACCTCCTTATAGTGATCCACAGCCTGCTGCCGCCCATTAAAATTCTCATCGCTCAACGCCACGCTCACAGCATAGCGCGAAAGCGGCCGTAGCGAGGTAGAGACCGCGGAAAGATTTCCTTTCACCCGAAGCAAGGACTCATTCGATCGGTTGGCATAAATCGCCAATACTAGAACAAAAACTAGCAACAGAAACGCGATGGTATTATGGATTAGCAATTTGCTGCGAATACCCCACTTACTATGCATGCCCATCATAAAGTGTTTCAATTATTATATCAAAATTTCGGCGCAAGGTAATCAAAATAAACAAACTACGTGCTGAAAATCTAATAATGTTAACGCATTCGCATGTTCAACGCCGCTACGGTGGGAGAACATAAGAAAAAAAACATTTTTCGGCCTCACTTCAAGATACCCTTAAGCGGCAAACGCATGCGATAAAAACCCCTTGCAGGAGGGAAAAAAGCAAACCAAGCGCAATGAAGCGTTTCGAAATAGGGATATCTGCCCTATCAAAATACCTAAAATTTGGGAAGGAAAGCTGCTTGGAGACAGAATACCTTTGCCCCAGAAATACTTCGCCTAAAGGGGCGAATAAAGGAGAAAAGTCAAAAAAAACGAAGGAGTATGGATGGAATAATCAAGTCCGTTGTCCGGGGATGTGCCGTGGCAACGCTTATGGCTCTCTCAGTAGGCCCATCGCAGGGGCAGCATATTGGGGACGTGTGGTGTTCTGATGGGGAATACCGATCACCAGAGGAATACACGGATGCAGCGCCAGGGATAACCGCGAAGGGGATAGTCTTCTGGGTATCGCCAACTGGGGAAAATGGGGGTAACCGTATGGTGGCACTCAAAGATACGAAGAAGATGGAAAAAGATCAGGGTGGCACCATTGTAGGACTAGGATTTAGCGGGGAAAGCAATTTCAACGATGAGCTGCCCGAAGCGATGGAGATAGCGTACGATACAGAAGAAGCACCAGGAACAAATCAGTATGGCGTACACGGTATTCTATGCAGCAAGTGGCGCGGCAAGGCCAATAGTGACATTCTACGTGGGTTAAACGCAGAGACCCCCCCGATAAATCCTAAAGGTCCCGAAGACTACCCCTACCCCTGCGTAGCCTCCATTAGCGAGGACGAGTACAAGGACGGTTGGTATGTACCCTCTATGCCCGAGCTACTGATGCTGGCTGCGCAGTACCGCCTAGTGGCTGAAGGGCTAAAGAGCGTTATTACAAAGGAGGGGAAGGATAGGGCTGAGCTAATGAGCTACTTAATGTACTACAGCAGTAGCATTGAGAAGGAGTATAAAGGAGCTTACTACCTCGGTCTATCAGGGGGAATTAAAGCAGATGGGCAAAGCGAAAGGAAATACAGTACAAACATGGGAGTACGAGCCATCCGGGCATTCTAGACCAATCGCTGCCCCATGGCACATATAAGGATTGAAATACAAAGAAGAGAAACAACGATGGAAATAGTAAAAGCAACGAAGCTGCGAAAGGCGGCAGAAACAATAACCATAATGCTGCTAGCAGCCATAGCATCCACTCTTCTGCCTGCGCACGCCCAACAGAAGGGGAAAATAGGAGACCTAGTCACTTTTAAAGATGGCTCCAAGGGGGTGCTGGTACAGGTAGATCGGAGCGGGGAAAGCGGCTGGGCCGTAGCACTACAGGACGCTGGCACGGCTACGTGGGCAAAGGAGTCTTGGGACGTAGACACCAAAGCACTTAATAAAACCGCTCCAGAAAAAAGGTCACTGAATGATATTCACGAACTACTAGCAGACACAGCTGGCTACGCAGCGACTGAAGCCATCCGTAAGGCTGCAAATGGAGCGTCCGATAAGTATCCTGCTGCCTTTGCCGTAGATTTTGATAATGGTTGGTTCCTACCCACTGCAGGCCAAATGTTTTCCCTATTCGCAATGGAGCCATTCATAAAAAAGACTATTGAAGAGAACGGCGGGAAGCTACCCGAAGGCAACTACTGGACAAGTACACCAAAAAATCAGCTCATTGCATGGGTTTTAGGCTGCCAGCTAGGAATATCTGACGACAAAGATGATGGAGGCAAGACGAAGACACTCTTCGTGCGCGCCATGCACCGCTGGCAGGCAGACAAAAATGATGAAACCTTCACCCTCACCTTCGACGGCAACGGCGCCACGGAGGGCACCATGCAGAGCATAAACG
>CALHSW010000061.1 GCA_938038735.1 uncultured Bacteroidia bacterium
GCCATCGGGGTGAGCTTCTCGCGGGCGGAGCGGGGGATACAGGAGTGGAAGGTGGTGCGGGGGTAGATGATTAGGGGCGGGAATAGGGGGGAGCGCTTGGAGCGGACCCCGTAGAGTAGCCCTGTCTGCAAGGCTGATCCGCATAGCCCATTGGCCCGTAAAAGCTCGGAGCATTTTGCCCCGCCGCTCATTATAAAACTTTTTCTTACCTTTACCCTGCGAACGAAGCGAGGAGGCAATGGCATGGATCAGGCGATAGTATACCCAGTAGGGGAGCAGAGCTTTGAGAATCTACGGAATCGGGGCAAGCTGTACGTGGATAAGACCGAGCTAATCTACAGGCTGATAACGGAGGGCGATTACTACTTTTTGAGCCGGCCGCGGCGGTTCGGCAAGAGCCTGCTGGTCTCCACGCTGGAGGCGTACTTCCTGGGGCGGAAGGAACTCTTCGCGGGGCTGGCGATGGAAAGGCTAGAGAGGGGCTGGACGCAGCACCCCGTGCTGCACGTTGATTTCAGTAGGAATGATTTTGCGGTGGGGGGCGTTTTGGAGAGCACCCTTAATACCATTCTCTACGATTGGGAGGAGGTGTATGGGCGGGTGGAGGTGGATGAAAATTTTGCAGATCGATTCGTACGGGTCATAAAAAATGCGCATGCGCGGATCGGGCAGCAGGCGGTGGTGCTGGTGGACGAGTACGACAAGCCGATGCTGGACGCGATCGGCAGCCGGGAGCTGCTGGCGCGCAACCAGCAGGTGCTACGGGGCTTCTACGGGGCGCTCAAGGCGAGCGCGCCGCACCTGCGGTTCGTTTTTTTGACTGGGGTGACGCGCTTCGCGCACGTGAACATCTTCAGCGGGCTGAACAACCTGCGGGACATCTCGATGTCCACAGAATACGCCACGCTCTGCGGGATCACGGCGGCGGAGCTGCGGGCGGATTTCGCGGAGGGGGTGGCGCGGATGGCCGACGCGCGGGGGCTCACGGCGGCGCGCTGCTACGAGAAGCTGGAGCGGGAGTACGATGGCTACCGGTTCTCGGCCGAGGCGGCCGAGGGGGTTTACAACCCCTTCAGCCTGCTCAACGCATTTGTGGAGCGGAGCTTCGGCAGCTACTGGTTCGCCACCGGCACGCCGAGCTACCTGGTGCAGGTCATGCAGGAGTCGGGGTACTGGGTGGACGATTTGACGGGGGCGGCGGTGACCCTGCAGGACCTGGGGGACATCCGGGACCCCTACCAGAACCCGCAGGCGCTCTTCTACCAGTCGGGCTACCTCACGCTGGGCGAGCCGGGGGAGGTCCCGGATACCTACCTTCTGCGCTTCCCGAACGGGGAGGTGCAGAAGGGGTTCAGGCAGTTCCTGAAGGAGTGCTACCTGCCGGGGGTGTTCGGCAGTAGCACCTACAATGCTTTGGCGTTCCACCGCTTGCTGGCGGCGGGCGACGCGGAGGGGTTCATGGCGCTGCTGGCATCGTTCTTCTGGGTGTCGAACTACGAGGTGGTGGGGGACCAGGAGAAGTACTACCAGAACACGCTGCGGGCGCTGTTCATGCTGATGGGGAGCAGGGTGGAGGCGGAGCACCGCACGGCGAACGGGCGGATCGACCTCTTGGTGTGGCTGCCCAAGTACGTCTACCTCTTCGAGATCAAGATGGACCGGGGCGCGGAGGTGGCGCTGGAGCAGATCGAGGGGAAGGGGTACGCGAAGGGAATAGATAAGGGGGGGCGGCAGCTGATCGCCATCGGGGTGAGCTTCTCGAGGGCGGAGCGGGGAATACAGGAGTGGAAGGTGGTGCGGGGGTAGATGAATGGTGGCCCCGCGACTCTCTGTCGTTACCTTCAATGAGAGGATGTGTTTCCGTGTGGTCTTCCCGACTGTTAAGAAGGGTTTTCCGTTGAGAGTTGTGATGGTGTGTGAAGAGAAAAAATGGGCTGTAATGATGCGTAACAAGTTAGTAATGAGAATGTAATTGAGTTCTCTTATTCGTTTGAATGCGTTCTGTAGTGGAAGTTTTGGGGAGAATGTGAAAGAAAAGCCTTACCTTGCGGATAATTTTTGGGCGGAGAGTGCTTGCGATGGAAGTGAAGGTATGGAATGGGAAAATGTTGTTGGGGAAGGGACCGCAACAGTTTTTTATAGTTAGTAACAACAAAAGTAGGTAGCATGAAGAGAGTACTACTTCTTCTAGTCGCGTTAGCTGCGAGCGTAAGCTTGTCGCTAGCGCAAGGGCGTACGGTGACGGGAGTTGTCACCGACGCTGCCGATGGCGCGCCGTTGCCATTGGCGAACGTTTTAATCAAGGGTACCCAGAATGGAACGGTGACCGATAATGAGGGCCGTTACACGCTGCGCGTGCCGGGCCCCGATGCCACGCTGGTGTTCTTCTACACAGGCTATGAGAGCAAGGAGGTTGTAGTTGCGGATCAGACCGTGATTAACGTGAAGCTCGGCGAGGCGAGTGAGGAGATTGACCAGGTGGTGGTGGTGGCGTACGGCACGGTGAAGAAGGAGAGCCTGGTGGGTTCGCAGGGGGCTGTGGCCTCAAAGGAGATGGAGAAACGGCCGCTGACTAACGTTTCTTCCGCGTTGGCGGGGTCTGTGTCAGGGCTACAGATGTCGACAGGGTCTGGGCTGCCCGGGGCGAGTTCTCCCTCTATGATTATTCGGGGTATCGGTTCGGTGAACGCGAGCGATCAGCCGTTGATAATAGTGGATGGGACTCCCTACAACGGAAGTTTGTCCAACATCAACATGGCGGATGTGCAGTCGCTCACGGTGCTCAAGGATGCGGCCTCAACGGCGCTCTACGGCAGCTCGGCTGGGAACGGTGTTATTATGATAACCACCAAGAGTGGAGCTGGAGCTGGAGGCGATGCGTGCGATGCGAAACCGAGCTTTACCTTTACCACTACGCAGGGTGTTTCAATGCGTGGGATGTCTCGCTACGAAACGCTCGGGATACAGGATCATATTCAGACGCTGTACGAAGGGATATATAACGGTTTGCTATCGGATGGCGCGTCGAAAGAATTAGCGCCTCTACTATCAAACGAGCAGTTATATAAGAATTTTATGAAGCAGAATCCGTTTGCCGGTATACTGAGCTATTACGATGGGAATCTAAGGCCGGTTGATAGCTTGGTAAAGGAGGGATTCCCCATCCTTGTCGGTTCGAATGGGAAGCTAAGCCCTGAGATTAGCGGGTTGCTATGGCCAGAGGATTTAGATTGGGAAGGTGCGTTGTACCGTCTGGGCTACAGGCAGGAGTACACGCTGACAGGAGGGCTAACCACGAAGCGTATGCGTAGCTTTGCTTCAATAGGCTACCTAAACGAGAAGGGGTATAGTCTAAACACGCATTTTGAACGTTTTTCTGCGAGGTTGAACGTAAGCTATGACATCAATAAGTGGGTTTCGCTGGGGTCGAACCTCTCATACGCGCATCGAGATTTACGGGAGCCGAAAACCATGGGTGCGTATACGGCGAATCCGTTCAACTTCATAACGTATATGGCACCATTTTATCCTATTCATGAGCACAAAGCCGATGGTAGCTACGTGTATCTACCGAATGGGGAGAAGAAGTTTGACTACGAAAAGGGTAGAAGGACGGTGTCGGATGGTTACAACCCTGTGCTAGAGTCGGATATAGATGGAATGCGCACGAAGTCGGACATTGTGGGGGCGAGGAACTATTTCCGCGTGAACCTATACGAAGGGCTGACCTTCACGCTGAATTTGGCGTACGATTTATTTTCAGAAAGCTGGTTAATGCGGTACAATGCGCTTGAGGGGGATCAGATAGGCGCGGGTCTCTTGAGAAGGGGGCATGACCGGTATCAAACCGTGACATTCAATCAGCTGCTTCAGTATAAGAACGAGTTTGCGGATGCGCATGAGTTGGATGTGCTTCTAGGGCATGAGAACTACGACTATAAACCCGTAGGTATAGAAGCAGACAAAAAGGGAGAGGCGTACCCCAAGCTTGATGAGTTTGGGAACTACAAAGACATGTTTTATATAAGCAGCTATGCCAAAATATATAGGAAAGAGGGTTACTTTGCGCGGGCTGCTTATAGCTACAAGGGGCGGTACAACGCGTCGGTTTCGTATCGTTACGATGGGAGTTCAAAGTTTGCCAAAGGGCTGCATTTCGGGCATTTCTGGAGCGCGGGTTTGGCTTGGAACATTGCGAGTGAGCCGTTCATGAGTGCGGCGCAAGATGTGGTGAATACCTTGAAGCTGCGGGCATCTCTCGGGCAAACGGGCGTAGATGGTGGAATTGGGTTCTACGCAGGGAAGGACAGCTGGAATTTAGGCGTAAAGAATTCTGGAATGCAGGGGTTAGACTACAAGTTGGGGAATAGTAATCTTCGCTGGGAGAAGCAGACGAGCTACGATGTGGGGGTGGACTTCAATCTGTGGAATCGTTTGAGTGGCACGGTGGAGTTCTTTTCTAAGGTGTCAGCAGATTTGATTTTTGATGTGCCGTTGCCCCTATCGGCGGGTTTCCAAGTCCAAACTCAGAACATAGGTAAGATGTCCAACTATGGTGTGGAGTTTGATCTGCGAGGTACGCTGCTACAAATGGAGAATTTGCGTTGGGATTTGATGGTTAACGGTACTTTTGTTCGGAATAAAATTGTTCGGTTGCCAGAACAGAACCGTAAGGATGGAATTATATCTGGCAGCCATAAGCTGATGGAAGGTAAGAGTCGCTACGAGTGGTTCTTAGAGGAGTTTATAAAGATTGATGAGCGGAATGGGCGGCCGATATATCGTTTGGATCCCGAGAAAAATGAGGAAAAGAATCTGCATCTCGGGGAAGGTGCTGATTCAATGACGTGGACCTATGAAAAGACTGCTGCCTTAAGGCACTACTGCGGGAGTGCGTTGCCCAAGCTATATGGCGGTTTCGGAACAACGCTGACAGCCTATGGAGTTGATTTCAGCATGCTATTTAACTACCAAATAGGTGGACGTGTATACGATGGAACGTACGAGTCGTTGATGTCGAATCGGCTGAGTGCTGCCGATGCGCTGCATAAGGATGCATTAAAAGCATGGAAAAAAGAGGGGGATAAGACCAATGTTCCTATGCGAAACAACAGTGCGGACTACAATAAAAATGGTCTAGGCGGCACAGACTACTATCTAATCGATGCATCCTCTTTGATGCTAAAGTCGGTAACGTTGGGCTACACGTTCCCGGATCGTTGGTTAGAGGTGCTAAAGATAAAGGGGCTACGTGTGGGTGTGTCAGCAGAGAATCTATTCATGCTGAGCCGCCGGAAGGGTTTGAACGCAATGCAGAGCGTTTCTGGCTCGCCGGTGGGGTACTCGTACGAATTTGCCCGTACGATTACAGGGTCTTTGACGTTTAATTTTTAGTTAGGAGGAAGTCATGAAAGGGAAAAAGATACTGATACTTCTTGCTGTCATTGCTTTAGGCTTGGCGAGCTGCAAGAAGGAATATTTGGACACCAATAACCCTGTATCGATAAGCGATGAGATGGTTTTTGGGAAGTACGAGTATACATTGCACGTACTCAATGGCGTGCTTGGGAAGTACTACGATTACCCAGATGCGAATATGCAGGGGGATGGTGGGGTAGGCTCTATGAGCTTCCATGCACGGCTGGACATGATGGGGGATGATGTGATTAATTCAATTTCTGCGTACTACATGCAATACTACCGATGGACTGCTGTAGCAGATGAGAAATCATCCTTCGTGAACGAGGCGTGGGATTTGTACTACGATAAGATAGCCGTTCTGAATAAGCTGTTAAAAAAAGTTGCGGATGTGTCAGATGCAACGGATGAGCAGAAAGCGTTTCTTGAGGGCGAGGTGCGCATACTGAGGGCCTATTCGTACCATCAGCTGGTGCAGATGTTCGGGAAGCGGTACGTAAAGGGCGGTGCTAATTCGGATTTGGGCGTAGTGATTCGGGATGAGAACTCGAAAATGGATCCAAAGCCGCGTGCAACAGTGAAAGAGTGCTACGATTTTATTGTGAGCGATTTGGTTAAGGGTTTGGAATTGTTCGGAGGTCTCAGTGATGGTTTTAAACCGTCGCCCGAGTACACAAACAATTGGGTAGGTAAGACTGCGGCATACGCAATAGCGGCGCGGGTATACCAGTCAATGTCAGACTGGGAGATGGTAGATAAGATGACGCAGAAGTCGTTGGACGCAGCCGGAAAGGAAGGGTACAGCTTGGTAAAAGACCCGAAAGATTTGCTCAACGGTTTTAGTGATGCCTCGTGCCCAGAGTGGATTTGGGGGTATGTAACACCAGCGGAACAGTGGAAGAGTTGGAATGGCTTCTTTAAACATTTTAGCTATTCTATAGAAGGATGGAACGATGTGCTGAAATTTGCGGTTAATCGTGACCTCTTTGAAGGAATGGGCGTAAACGACTGTCGTAGGAAGTGGTGGGTGTGCCAAGATTTAGGAGATGAAGTACCGCAAGGGTGTGATTACTACTTTACCAATCAAGAGTTTACAGGTGCATCGGTTAAGTTTAACACTTCGGATCCAAGCAATCCAAGTTGCCCTGGTGACAACTTGATGATGCGTTTAGCGGTGGTGTATTACATGCGCGCTGAGGCTTTGGCAAGGTTGGGTAAAGATGGCGATGCGCAGAAGGTGTTGAATAAAATTATGGTGACGAGGGATCCGGACTATAGTGCTGCTACTTTCACTGGTGACGAGCTTATTGCTGAGATTCTTCGCAATAAGCGAATTGACCTGTGGTTGGAGGGTGAGCGATTCTTTGATATGAAACGGCTCTGCATCGGGATAGATCGTCTCAAGAGCAAGAACCGCGATATAGTAGCGACAGTTGCTCCCCAACGCCTTGGAACTTTTGTAGACCGTAATTCTGGTAAAAACGCATTGTATATCCCTAAAAATGCAGATAGTCCGAATTGGGAGTTTATGATTCCACGGGCGGAACTTGATGGAGCGAATACCAAGGTGGTTCAAAATCCGCAGCATATTGCTGTTAAGTAACACGGTACGCTATTTTGATAGTAGAGGAGCGGATATGCGCAGTGGAGTATTGATGGGAGCGAGAGGGGCGGAGGGAGCGTAGGTCTGCTCGAGAGTCGAGTGATAACAGACAAAGAGATGAAAAGGACAATAGGATATTTATGGTGCGCGGCGCTGCTGATGGCGGTGTGCGCAGCGGGAATAACATCGTGCAAGAAAGAGTTGCCCTCTGTTGACGTTGCGGGCGATGCGGGAGTTACGGTGAACTACGATGCTGTTAATGTGATAGTGAAGAATGGCTCAGAGGTAGTTCTTGCGACAGAGTGCGTGGCTGTGGGCACGGAGTTGACCATTGAGGTTGTACCCGCCAGGGAGGGGTTGATACCCCGTACCTTCGTTTCGCTGAAGGTGAATGGGGGCGAAGAATTGGTTAAGCCGGGTGCTACGTCTGCAACTTACAAGGTGGCTCCTGGCGACAAGGTTGTGAAGATTGTATCGCAGACTGAGGGAGGTATAATTGATTTCAAGTACGCCCCCGAGAATTTATACGTTTGTGCGCGCACAGACGAAGGGAAAATTGGGGATGATATTGAACCAGGTGATGAAGTTAACGAAGGGCAGAAGTTGTTCTTTATTAGTCATGATGGGAAGACGCCATTCTCCGATGTGCTAGTTAATGGGGTGAGCGTGATGGGTAAACTCAAGTTATATAATGGCGGTGCAATTGCGCTTTACGAAGTACCTAAAAAAACTACAAAATTGGAAATCGTGGCGAAATATGGTGCGGCTTCTAATAAGGTAGTTTTGACGTTTGACAAGACCGTTGTGAAGGTAGGAACCTTGGAGCCGAATGCGGAAGTGAACGTGGGCGACAAGCTTACGATTACCCCAGCGGAGGCCGACAAGGTGTTTGACGTGCTGAAGATTAACGGCAACGAGATAGCCGCTGCGGCGGGTAAGGCGAGCTACGAGTACACGGTGCAGGCGGGCGACACGGAGGTGAAGATTGAGGCGACGGTGAAGGCGAAGGCCACGCCGATCACGCTGACGTTCGGCGCCGAGGTGAAAGTTGCCGGCAAGGCGACCGGCGCTGAGGTGGCCGTGGGTGAAAAGCTGACGATTACCCCTGCGGAGGCAGACAAGGTGTTTGAGGAGCTGAAGATCAACGGCAACGTAAAAGCCGATGCGGCGGGTAAGGAGAGCTACGAGTACACGGTGCAGTCGGGCGACGCGGAGGTGAAGATTGAGGCGACGGTGAAGGCGAAGGCCGCGCCGATCACGCTGACGTTCGGTGCTGATGTGAAAGTTGCTGGCAAGGCGACCGG
>CALHSW010000062.1 GCA_938038735.1 uncultured Bacteroidia bacterium
CAGAAAACATTTGAAACCAGACGCGGCGGGCTTAACTGTTACCGCCCGCCGCTTCTGTTTGTAGTTCGTTACTGCTTACCTACTCTGCGAGTAGTTCAGTAAGCTTCGCTTTCAGTTCGTCACCATCAAGGCTATGGGCGATGATTTTTCCATCGGATCCTATGAGTACGCTTGATGGGATACCTTCCACCATGTAATCCACACGCGCTGGACAGTCCCACGATTTCAAGTTGGAAACGTGGTTCCACGTTAAATGCTGGTTCTTGATGGCATCAAGCCATTTATCCCTTTCCTGGTCGAGGGAAACACCGTATATTTCGAATCCTTTTTCATGGAATTGGTTGTAAATCTCCACGAGAATGGGGTTGAACTGGCGGCAAGGACCGCACCATGAAGCCCAAAAGTCTAGGAGTGTAACCTTGTTGTTAGCAACGACTTCGCTCAGATGAAGGGTATCACCCTCTGGGGTGGGTAGCGCCACGTCGATGAAGTCTTGACCGACCTGTATTTTCCTGGCGGGTTCCATCTTGGTCAAGATTGCCGTTTTGAAATCCCCTTCTGGGAAGCTTTTGACTATGGCATCAAATTCTGGGATGTTGAACTTGTATAGGTCAAAATTGTTAGCTAGAGCTACTTGGCCGGCGACGTTGGAAGCATTTTCTGCTATGAAAGCTTTGGCCTCCTCTTGCATTCTTTCAACCATGTCGCCATAAGCGTTCCGTATTTTATCTGCCTGCACAGAGTCATTTGCGGCGGCTGCAGCCTGATACTGTTCGTTCAAGCTATTGCCTTCCGCATTGTACTTTCTAGTAAAAGAGTAGAGGTCCTGCAGTTTTACGTTGTCATTTGAGAGCTTTTTCCCTTTGATTTCAAAGGTGGAGCCAGCATCGGGATTCCCTGCTTCACTTTCCTTCTCTTCAATGGTTATACTCCCATCCTGCGGAACGAAATAGACCTGATCGCCCTTTTCAGTGTAGAGGAAATAGGCGATGGGGCTCTTGTCGGCAAAGCGGGTCACGTCAATTATGGCTACGCCATCCTTGATAGCAACCGTATCGTCACGCGTGAGCTTATCGCCCTCGGCGTTGCAGTAGCCCAAGTAAACATTTTTGGCCTCTGAAGGGAGGAGTTTCACCTCAATGGAACTCTTCTTTTGCCCGCATGAAGCGAGAAGAGCCGTCGCCGCAATGGCGCACGTTGCAAAAAGTGTTGTATGTCTCATTGAAAAACGATTATGATTAGTACAAAACGAACGCAAATATAAGAGATTTTACGCAGTTGCCCAAAAGGGAATTGCATAAAGGGTAATACTTTCAAAAAATGCACTTCAGGTTTAGCACTAAGGGATTTAGGCAAAGTATGCCTGGTTTTGATCTGTTTACGAACGATGTAAAAACAAGCGGGGGCGTGCGAAATTTCGCACGCCCCCGCATAAGATGATGATGAAAAGCCGTTTACTTTAGATTCTTTGGTGTATTTATTATTTCTACCTTTTCAATTTTCACGATTTCCTTTGGGCAATCCATGCTGTCCGTTTCGCAATTTGCAATGGCATCAACCACCTCAAGACCTTGAATGACCTGCCCATAGACCGTGTACTCCCCATCTAGGAAAGGGGTTCCTCCGATGGTGGTGTATGCGTTGCGCTGCGCTTCGCTCATGGAGAATCCCTGCGCGGCACTGGCAGCGGCTTGGCCGATGGAATCGATAAGTTTATTAACCTTATCTGTCGGCATGGCTCTCAATTTTTCCATATTTTCGCTAGCATACTGGTTAACAGCCATTTGACCGGCGCTCCTACGCCTTTGCATGTCCATGCTAGCTACGAGTTGGTCAATTTCTTCTGCCGGGGTGACTTTGCCCTGCACAATGTAGAATTGCGAGGCGCTAGAACGCTTCTCGGGGTTGACGTTGTCACCGGTGCGCGCGGCAGCCAATGCGCCCTTTTTGTGGAAAAGTGAAGGGACGAACTCTGCCGGTACGGTGTATCCGAGGTCTCCGCTACCATACTGCGTGCCGGCCTTGAAATTGCGGGTGTCGGGGTCTCCGCCCTGGATCATGAAATCTTTAATGACCCTATGGAAGGCAAGGCCGTTGTAGAATCCATCTTTGGCGAGTTTTACAAAGTTATCACGATGCTGCGGCGTTTCGTTGCTGAGCTCAATGATCATATCGCCCTTGTTAGTGGTCATTTTCACGATGTAGCAGTCCTTGTTGGCGCCCTTGGGGAGCTTGCTACAGCCTCCCGTAGTGGACAAAAGAATCATAGCAGAAATCATAAGGAATGATGCGTTACCCATACGTTTACCCTTTATTAAAACGCCGCAAGGTACATGAAATTTTGTGAATAAAGGAATTTTGGTGCGTTCAGCATGCCCTAACAAGCTCCATTTTGGCAGGGTGGGGAAATACGACACTATCTTTGCGGGAAACTTGCGTGGAGTGCTGAAGTCGTTCAAGTAGGATATTCAGAGTATCTTTGCGCAGAAAGTGAGGAGTGTAGGAAAATAGGGTGATGGCTAAGAGTGCATTACATAAGTTGGCGAGCGATTCCGCAATTTACGGGCTGAGTAGCGTGGTGCCACGTCTGCTGAACTATTTTCTCGTGGCGCTGCATACGAGGGTGTTTGGGCGTGCGGGGTACGGAGAGATAACGGAGCTGTATGCGTATATTGCCATACTGCTAGTGCTACTAACCTTTGGGCTTGAGACTGGTTTTTTTCGTTTTGCATCGCAGGGGGATGAGCGGAATCAGCGCGTTACCTACGCTTCCGTATTTTGGTTTTTGGGCATAACAAGTACCCTCTTTTTTCTTACCTGCTATTTCAACGCCCCAGCCATAGGGGGAGTGCTTGGCTACAGCGGGCGGGAGGTGTATTTCGTCATACTAGCAGGGATTATAGCGCTTGATGCGTGGGGGGCAATAATTTTTGATAAGCTTCGATTGGCGGGTAGGGCGTTGGCATTCAGTGGAATAAAGATACTTTCTGTTCTTATCAATATAGCGGGTAACCTTATTTTCCTTCTTCTATTCCCGAAATGGGGGCTTTACGACGCGCAGTTCGGCGTGGGGTATGTACTTTTAAGCAATCTATTGGGGAGCGCGGCGGCGTTTGCCGTCGCCTTAGTGCTGACGGGTGGATTTCCCGGGAAGGGCAGTGTTCGCATTTTATCTACAGTGTTCGTGTTTTCGTTCCCCTTGCTGCTAGGTGGCTTGGGCGGTGCGACCAATGAGTTTGTGGACCGGTTCATGATAAAGTGGCTAACGCCAGCGGCTGATGCAATGGCAGAGGTGGGGATATACGGAGCAAACGTGAAGATAGCCGTTTTAATGGTGCTATGCGTTCAGATGTTTAAGTTTGCCGCTGAGCCATTCTTTTTCAAGGAGGCGGGAACGCGTAACGATCCCAAGGTGTATGCGGTGGTGACCAAGTGGTTTACTTACTTCACATTGGTAATGCTGGTGGCCATCCTGTTTACCCTACCATTGGTGAAGTACTTCGTAGGGGCTGATTTTAGAGTTGGGCTAGGTGTTATACCTATCATGCTGATTGCCAATGTACTTTATGGTCTCTACTTCAATGTGAGCTTTTGGTATAAGATACAGAATAAAACGTGGTATGCAGTAGGGTTTGTACTTCTTGGGGCAGCGATGACGCTAGGTGTGAATCTTTTGCTTACGCCGCGAATAAGCTACTATGGTGCTGCATGGGCGCGGGTGGCGTGCTACGCAGTGATGGTGTTCGTATGCGTAGCCGTGGGGCGGCGCTACTTCAAGGTCCCCTACGATTGGGGGCGAATAGGGTTGACAGCGTTGGTAACACTTGCCATAGGTTTTGCTGGTATGTTGTTGCCGATTGAGAACGTGGCACTTCTACTAGGAGTACGGTTCGTGATGGGTTTACTGCTTTTGGTCGTTATACTACGAATAGAGGGAATGCGTTTAAAAGAGGTGATTAATAGATGGAAGTTAAAGTAAGAGTTAAGCTCTCTGAAGGGGCGGTTATGCCGGTTTATCAGACGGAGGGAGCATCTGGGGCAGATATCAGGGCCTTAATTGCCGAGCCGCTGGAGATTGCGCCGGGAGCGCGATGCGCAGTGCCTACAGGGGTATATGTTGAGGTGCCCGTTGGGTATGAGGTACAGGTACGGCCGCGGAGTGGATTGGCAGTGAGAGAGGGTGTTACGGTGCTTAATACCCCGGGGACGATTGACAGTGACTATAGGGGAGAGATAGTGGTGATAATGATTAATTTAAGCGATAAACCCTTCAGGATTGCTTCAGGAGATAGGATCGCGCAGATGGTGGTGTGCCCTGTGGTGCATGGGGTGCTGGAAGAGGTGGAAGAGCTAAGCGAAACGGCGAGAGGAGAGGGAAGGTTTGGACATACAGGGAAGCAATAGGGGTGCTTGCATAGGCAAACGAAAAGGAATCAAGAACTAGATGACGACCATAGGAAAAGATAGAGTACTGCTGCGGGATGCTTGTATAGCTGCATTCGGCATTTTAGTTTTGCTATCGAGTTGTTCTACAAGTAAGAAGAGTGCATCGAATCAAGTAAAAGTTGATTACCCGCAAGGGTATCTATCGAGTTACTATGATGCATTCCGTCAAATGTATCTAAATGACGGACAGCAATCCCCGGCGGGGTTTGACGAGTTGGTGCAACGTTATCCCGACAGCGCTGAAGCGCATTTGATGCGTGCAGATGCCTACATGAAGTTCCGTAATTTTGAGGAGGCACGCCGGTCTGTTGACCGCAGCATAGAGTTAGATAGCATGAACCCTTCGGCGTATGCGATGCGCTCCGATGTGAAGCTGATGCAGAGGGAGCCGATAGAAGAAGTATTGAAGGACGAGTTAAGGTGCTTGCAGCTGGATAGCACCAACTCATCGTACATACAGCGATCAATATTCCATCTGCACGATGCGAAAATGTACGATGAATGTATAGCGTTGGCGTTGAAAAACTATAGGAGACATAATGAAGGGGGCGTAATAGACGTGGTTTTGGCTTCGTGCTACGTGGGAAAGAACGATAGAGAGTCGGCTAAAAAGTACCTTGACCGTTTTGCAGCACGCGAGGATACTTCGCCAGAATTGAATGGTTTTGCGTTGCTGTCTGCGATGATGCTAGACGAAGGGAATCTCATTGAACTATTCTATGCAAGGGATAAGCAAGGAGGATGTGTATCAGTTCGGGATATAATGATTTTTCAAGCTTACCTCAAGCATTCTGGAGATCTTGGTAGGGCATTTAAGGAGGGGGCGATGATGGTTGCGTCGTGCGATTACGACACGAGTGACGTAGAGCGTATGCTGCAGTCGTTAAGCCCGATCGGTGTGTTAGACAGCACATCAATGGCAGAGGGGCTGCATTACGCAGACATTCTATTAGCGCGATATTCAAGATCAGATGTGGTGTTGGGCTTTGCTGAGACGATGTACCGTAAGGTTAAGGACAATGACCGTACCTACGCCTTGCTCCGGCGGAGCGCGGAACGCGATAGTAGCGATTTTCTTCGCTGGGCGCTCCTGTTGGAGTTTGAAGATTTCCATTCGAATGAAGGGGGACACTGGGAGAGGCGTACTCCTGAAGATTGGCAAAATGCAGCCCAAGCGTACCCCATCTCCCAGTGGGGTGAACTTACACAAACGCACCGCTACATGCTGCGTAAATTCCCAAATTCTGTTTCTGCAGTGCAGTATTTAGTGAAGCTGTACACGGTGACGCAATCGTATGATGTGGTGAGAGATACAGCGTGTAACTACATTGATTACTATAAGCGTTGCTTGAAGAGAGCAAAGAAGGGCGATACCATTTATTACCATGGTGCAGCGTGGGGACCACGGTTGTCGGCTGACGAGGCTTACCGCAAGGTAATATCATCGCTTTACTCGTACGTTGGTGATCAGTATATGTATCGCCAGATGAAATCGGAGGCGTACAAAGAGTATCGCCAAGGTCTCAAGTATGACCCAGACAACGCGATGCTTCTAAACAACTACGCATATTTTTTGGCGAAGGATCCTAACTCTAAACGCATCAAGTTGGCTGAGAGGATGTCAAAGCGTTGCATAACGCTAGAGCCGAATAATGCAACTTACCTTGATACGTACGCTTACATTCTCTTCCTAAGGGGCGATTTTGCGCAGGCGAAGAGTTTCTATGCAAAGCTGTTCTCGCTTGGAGAGGTGCAGAGTGCGGAAGTGTATAGG
This sequence comes from uncultured Bacteroidia bacterium, assembly GCA_938038735.1. Classification (GTDB taxonomy): domain Bacteria; phylum Bacteroidota; class Bacteroidia; order Bacteroidales; family CAJPTX01; genus Bacteroides_D. The sequence continues at coordinate 6,221 of CALHSW010000062.1, forward strand.
AACTACAGCGAACTTTTAGAAGCGATGGGTAATAAGACAACGGCCGAGGTTTACCGTATGAAAGCCAAAGGTCTTGAAGAAAAGCAGCAGTAGGATGGGGCGGTTAGGTTGGAAAATTCGTGTAATTGTAGATGTTACGTTGCTATTGGCTTGGGTAGGCGTATCGGTTCAGGCGCAGAGCATACAGGAGCTTCGTGAGCGGAGGCAGGCGGTGCAGCGACGTATAGACGAGGCGAATCAGTTGATAAAGGAGTCAACGGATTCAACAAAGACGAACCTTGCCCGTATAGCGTTGCTAGAGTCAAAGATAGAATCTCGAAACAAGTTGATTACCAATTTAGGAGAGCAAGTATTGCACTACCAGCTTGACCTGGCGATGAATAGGAGACGTATTGATTCATTGGAGACCTCACTAAAAGCACTAAAAGATGACTACGCACGTTTTCTCAAGGCGAGCCAATTTAGGCTGGAGGACTACTCTGTAGTGATGTACTTGCTGTCATCAAAAGATGTGGGACAGCTCTATCGTAGGATGCGGTTCTATAGAGAGTATCTGGCATACCAACAGACTCGTCATGACCTAATAGTTCGAAAGGAGCAAGATTTACAGGTTGAGGTACGTAGGCTTGATGAGAATCGAGAGAAGGTGACCGCAATGCAACGGGCCAACGAGAATGCAAAGGTGGAGATGGAGATGGAGCAGGGTCGTTACAACAAAGAGGTAGATCGACTGAAACGTACGCAAAGTGACTTGAAGCAGAGGGTGGAGCAGGACAAGCAGCAAATGGATAAGCTGCAGGCGGCTATAGAGCGGCTGCTAAAGAAGGAGCGAGAGCAGAACGAGAGGTTGAAGCGAAACGAAAAGTACCTTGAGTTGGGCAAGACTTTTCAACAGAATAAAGGGAAACTGCCTTGGCCTGTGAATTCGGGGGCTATTACGCGGGGGTACGGCTTGGAGCGGAGTAAAATTTACAAGCATGTGCAGACCAATAGCGAGGGGGTGTATATCACGACAAAAGCATACTCCAAAGTGTTCCCTGTTTTTTCTGGGCGAGTGACATTAATCAGTGAGATTGCAGGGCAGAATATGACGGTGATAGTGCGGCATGGCGATTATCTGTCGCTCTACTCTAATTTACAGAACGTTAAGGTGAAAATGCATGAGGAGGTGACACCGAAGAGCATTTTGGGTGAGGTCGCAGTGCAGGCAGGGGGTGGAGGATTTGTGCTCCATTTTGAGATATGGAAAAGTGGGAAGGATAAGCCGAAATCGGAGAATCCAGAGCTGTGGTTGCGTCCTTAAAGTGTAGCGCAAGGGAAACAAAAAGGGAAGATAAAGAGTATAAGAAGGGGATAGTGGGAATGGTAGAAGGAAGTCGCACAGGGTATAAGTTTGCAATGGAAAAGTTGGTGTTGCGTTCAGAGGAGCAGTCGTTAGAGCTGTTGAGTCGCTTTGTAGACGACTTGGTTGAACGGTATCCAGCGTTTAGAGTCCTGCAGGGTAGCATAAGTGCTGTGCTGAGTGAGGCGGTGAACAACGCCATTGTACATGGGAATAAGCGAGACCCGAATAAGAAGATAACCTGTTCGTACGAGGTGAAAGACTCGGTTGCGTGCTTTAGAGTGGAAGATGAGGGAGAGGGGTTTGAGTACACCAGCGTTCCGAATCCCTTGTTGCTTGAGAATATAGAGAAGCCGCATGGTCGGGGGTTGTTCATTATTCGTATGCTATCGGATAGGTTGACTTTTGAGGACGAGGGACGAGTGTTGCTGATAGAGTTTGATAGCAGCAAATCTGAGAGGATTCTTAACGGCACAAAGAATGCAAATTGAGTTTACTAGCTCGGTGGTGCGTTTCCATTTGCAGCGTCCTGCGTTGGTCAAACGTGTGATTGGGGAGATTGCAAATGATAGGGGGTTTGAGGTGGGATATCTCCACTACGTCTTTTGCAACACGACAGCAATCCTAAAGCTTAATCGTAAGTACCTCGGGCACGACTATTCTACCGACATCATGACCTTCCCCTACACAGAGGGAAATGTGCTAGAGTCTGATATCTACATTTGCATCCCACAGGTGCTACGGAATGCCAAAGAGTTCGGTGTTCCGGCTTACGATGAGGTCTTGAGGGTGGTTTTTCACGGTGTGCTGCATTTGGTAGGGTACGATGACCATACCCCGGAGGATATTGCGCAAATGCGTGCTGCGGAAGAGAAGTACATGGCTCGTTACAAAACGATGCTGACAGCGCGTGAATAGTTCGTTTGATATTATTGTTGTTGGCGGAGGGCATGCTGGGTGCGAGGCAGCCAATGCGTGTGGGCGCATGGGGTTTCGTACGCTACTCGTTACAGCTGACATCACCAAGCTCGGAGAGATGAGCTGTAACCCTTCGGTAGGAGGAATAGGCAAGGGACAGATTGTACGTGAGATCGATGCGTTGGGGGGCGCTATGGCGAGGATAACCGATGCTTCTACGATACAATTTAGAATGCTGAATGGCTCTAAGGGTCTTGCAATGCGTAGTCCACGGGCGCAGTGCGATAGGGAGTTTTACTCCATGGGATGGAAGCAAGAGGTTGCAAAAAATGTTAATGTCTCACTCTTGCAAGACATTGCTACGGAGCTGATTATAAGAGGAGAAACGTGTTGTGGAGTCGTGACACAATTCTGTGGAGCATACGAGGCGAAGGCGGTAATCGTAACGGCTGGGACTTTTCTAAGAGGAAAAATATTTGTAGGCTTGGAGTCTACGTTCGGAGGAAGGATCGGAGAGCTGTCGGCTGAAGGTTTGTCGGGGCAATTGGTCCAGCTGGGGGTTTCTTGTAAACGTTTTAAAACGGGGACTTCTGCGCGTATAGACGGTAGGACGCTAGACTATAGTCGTTTTGAACGGCAGGATGGTGACGAATACGCCGGACAGTTTAGCTTTTCGCCGTCTTCAACCACGAAGTTAGTGCAGAAACCTTGTTACATAGCCCATACCAATTCGGTGTCCCATTCAATTATAAGAGAGGGGCTTGATCGTTCACCATTGTACACAAAGAAGATAGAGGGGAGGGGACCGCGGTACTGTCCTAGCATAGAGGATAAGATTCATGTTTTTGCGGATAGGGACAGCCACCAGCTCTTTATAGAACCTGAAAGTGTATACTCGTCCATTGTGTACATCAATGGCTTTAGCAGTTCGTTGCCCTTTGATGTGCAGAAAAGGGCGTTGCATGCGATTGATGGGTTTGAGCATGCCCATTTAATGAGATCGGGCTACGCCGTTGAGTACGACTATTTTGACCCTACCCAGCTAAAGTACACGTTGGAGAGTAAAGTTGTAAAAAATCTTTACCTAGCAGGCCAAGTCAATGGCACTACAGGGTATGAGGAGGCGGGTGCGCAAGGGTTGTTGGCAGGGATCAACGCTGCTCTTGCTTTGCGTGGCGATGCCCCATTGATACTCCAGCGGGATGAGGCGTACATAGGCGTGATGATTGATGACCTGGTTACCAAGGGCGTTGATGAACCGTACAGAATGTTTACCAGCAGGGCAGAGCATAGGCTGCGTTTACGTAATGATAATGCCGACAGGCGCTTGATGGGGTACGGATATAGAGTGGGATTGGTATCGAAAGAGACCTACGATTGCATGGAGCGGAAGTATGAGCGGGTGACTGCCTTGACGAAATACTTGGGGCAACGTTCAGTTTCGGAGGAGACGGCAAATAGAGTGCTTGGCCAGCTGGGGTCATCATTGGTAACCCAAGGGGTAAAGCTATCGCAACTCGCTGTACGTCCAGAAGTGAAGCTTGAGGTTTTGCTATCTGGAGTGGGCTACGAGGGTTTGGGTTTTGCCCCGAGCGAGGATGAGATATTTAGTGCAGAGGTTCAACTTAAATACCGCAAGTACGTTGACCGTCAGGAGAGTGAAGCTGTGGATATGAGTAGGTACGATGATGTTAAGATAGACGGGTCGTTTGACTTCTACTCGTTGGGCATGCTGAGCTTTGAGGCTAGAGAAAAGTTGACTATCCACCGCCCGCGGACTATAGGAGAGGCGAGAAGAATTCCAGGGATAAAGCCTAGCGATATACAGGGACTCGTGCTTTTCCTGAGATGAATCTACATCTGCGTTAATGTGCGCTACGGAAGGCATCCCGCTGTCTTATTTATTTCCGTTATTGTTGATTGAATATTTTATTATACCTTTGCGGTCAATACGGGGTGGGTTATTTTACGCAGCGGAAGTGAAAGGGCAAGCGATAATAAGTAGTATTGCGAAAGGTGATGGGCATATGAGCAGCCAAATAGGATTGACTTGTCATATTACCCCCCCCTATATGATATACGTCAGGTAAAGGTAGTAGCTATCTGTAGTATAAGAGCCAGCAGCACGGCATTTGTCGTGTTGCTGGCTCTTCTTTTTTCTGGGTTAGTAGGTTTGGGTAACCATCCAACAATTAATGTTTAACAGTAAAACAGATGTGTTTATGAGAGTAGTAAGGTTGTTAACGCTGGTAGCACTTTTCAGTGCGTTGCTCTTTGGCTTTGCGAGCTGCAAGAAGGTGACAGAAAGAAAGATTGTGGGGCAATGGGAGACGGAGACAAATATAGTAGGGGGGATCAGTGCGCCTGGTATGCGGGGAATAACCGCAGGGATATACACTTTTGGGAAGTGGTGAGACAATATCTTTGAGAACGAGCTGAATCACATTCCTAGCAAAGGGAGGTGGAGCTTATCGGGCGATAAGCTTAAAATGGCTACTCTCATTGGGCTACAGGGCGGGGCGCATATTGTAACCGAGGGGAGTGGCGCAACTAAAAAAGCGTTTAAGGCGTTGCGTACAGAATTGCTGCCTTTGCTTCAGTAGCTAGTTTTATTTTGCGCGGGGTGCGCGCTGTTACCCTTTCTGTAGTAGATCGTTACGAGAAGGAATAGGAAATTTCCCCTAGCATTCTTCTTGCATACCTGTTGCAGGTTTGGAAAATCTGCGTACATTTGCACTGTCGTTGCAAGAAAGGGTGGGCTATGGATAAACAGTTTTGGAAAAATCATGGGTTGCGGCGCACCGACTGTCGCGTGGCGGTAGTCGGGTGCTTAGAGGCGCACGCCACGGCACTCTCAGCGCAGGAGCTGCGCGAGGATCTGGGCGAGATGTTCGACCGCACAACGTTTTACCGTACGTTGCTAACGCTGGAGGAGTGCGGAGTTATCCACCGCATAGTGGCCGATAGCGAGGTGGTAAAATATGCGTTGAATGCACGTAGGGAACTCATGGAGCAGCATGCGCATTTCTACTGCGATAGGTGCAAACAGGTTTGGTGTCTCACGCAGCTGACGCCGCCGCGCTACGCGCTGCGGGCTGGGTTCACCGTGAGGAAAGTGGAATGCATGGTGCATGGCCTCTGCGCTGAGTGCGCAAAGCTGGAGTCTGCAGCCAACTAACCGGAGGGAAATCACAATTAAAATGGGGCAGGTAAAAAACTGCGCGAAATGCGCAGCAGGAGGCTTTTTGTCAATTTTTATGGCTATTTCGCTAGCGGCCCACGGGCAGTGTTGGCTGAGAGGAGCGGTGCGAGATGCCGATACGTGGGCGCTGCTCCCCGATGTGGTGGTGCAGGTGGTAGGGAGTGCCGCGGGAGGGTATACAGACGCTAAGGGTCATTTTGAATTCAGCACCGCGGCGTGCGGCGTAGTGCGTTTGCGTCTCTCCTTGCTCGGATATGAGGCGAACGAGATAGAGGTGGACTCGCGGGATACCGCTACCCTCCAGCTGCACATGCACCCTTCCCAAAGGGAACTTGCTGCCGTGCGTGTAACCGCCGATTACAAGGCGATGCGGCAGAAGCAAGCGGCGGTATTGCGAACGTTAGAGGTGAGAGAGCTTAAGGCTTGCGCTGCGCCATCGCTAGCGCAGACGCTCGAGGCAATGCCCGGCATGCACGCCATGAGCATAGGGCGAGGCGCAAGCAAACCGATGATACGCGGCATGGGGCTTAACCGTATCGCGGTGGTTGACAGGGGAATAAAGCAGGAAGGGCAGCAGTGGGGCAGTGACCATGCGTTGGAGATCGACCAAAAAGCGGTGCGTAGGGTCAATGTGTACAAAGGTGCGATGAGCCTCCGCTACGGCGGGGATGCCATGGGGGGCGTGGTGGCAATCAATGAGCATTCGCCGCTCCCGGTGCAAGGCCTACATGCCGATGGCGAGGCGTGGGGGGAGTCAAATGGTTGGCTCGCAGGAGGAACGCTAGGCGTGAGCTGGCTGGGAGAGAAATTCTTTATAGAGGGACGAGGAACCTACGCCGCATCGGGCGACTACAGAGTTCCGACAGACACAATAAACTACCTCTCCTTCCTCATTCCGCTCTACGATAGATACCTAAAAAACACTGCGACAAAGGAATCTGCGGCTACAATTACAGCTGGAATGCAGTTGGATAAGCTTGGTACGCTTTCCTTTACGGGGTCGTTCGTGGCGCAGCGTATGGGGCTATTCCCCGGGTCGCACGGTGTACCCTCCTTGGCGAGGGTGCTACCCGATGGCAATCGGCGTGACATCGGTATGCCGAGCGCAAGCGTGGATCATTGGAAAGGGATTATTAACTATGTAAGTCCCCACCTCGTGGGTTGCTGGCGGGTGTTTGTTGATCTTGGATACCAACGCAATTTGCGGGCGGAGTACTCTCCATTCCACACGCATTACGACACTCAGCCAGAGCCGGTTAACAATCAGAATTTAGAGCTTTCATTTGACCTAACCACGGTGAGTGGGCAGCTGCGCACGGAGTGGCGGCCGCATGCAGGCGTGCAGTTGTGTTTCGGGGCTGATGGGCAGTGGCAGCGCCATGATTACGATGGGTATGGCTTTCTTCTGCCCTCCTATAGGCGGGCCACCGGGGGCGCATACGCCATGGGGAGTTGGCAATGCGCTGCGCGTTGGCGGCTTGAAGGGGGCGTGCGATTTGACGTTGGGTATTTTGATATTGACGCCTCCTACGATGCCTACCTCGCGGAGTATTTGAGGCGGGGTGGGGCGATGGGTGAAGAGGAGGTAGCGCAATATGCGCAGCGCGCCCCTGCATTGCGCCGATTGCTTTACGATGCGAGCTGGAGCGTGGGGGCACTGTATGATGCATCGGGGACGCATAGCGTAAAAATGTACCTAGGGCAGAGCTTTAGATTGCCCGGTGTAAATGAGTTGGCTTCCAACGGAATGCATCATGGAGCATTTAGGCATGAGCAGGGGGATGCAGACCTTAAATCGGAGAAGGGGATACAGCTGGACGTGGAGTACCGTTACCGAGGAGAAAATGTTGAAGTAGCGGTATCGCCCTTTGGAGCTTACTACTTCAGCTACATATTTTTAGAGCCTACTGGGAAATGGTCGGTACTTCCCCATGCAGGCCAGCTATATAGATACCGAACGGCGCGAAGCGCCATGGGGGGCGGTGAGGCGGAGGTGCAATGGCGTTTTGGAGAGCATTATAGGGTGGAGGCAAATGCCGCGGCCCTATGGCAGAGGAACCTAACGGATGGGTATCCCCTTCCTTTCTGTCCGCCGGTGAAGTTTCAGGGCGAGGGGGAATACCGGGTGCATGGCATCCCGGATCGCTTGGGGGCCTTGTATCTATTGGTACATCCGAGCTACACCCTTGCGCAATTGGAAACGGCGCGTAACGAGTCGCCCACCCAAGGGTATGCGCTGCTCGACGCAACGCTACGCTACGAGGTCGAGGTAGAGCATTGGCATTTTAATGTGTCGTTGCAGTGCAATAACATATTCAACAAGAAGTACTTTAACCATCTAAGTTTCTACCGTACGTTGAATATTCCGGAGGTCGGACGTTCGTTTAGAGCTACGATAGGGGTGACAATATAAAGTGGAGATGAAGAAAACAGTTTGTAATAGTAAGTTAAACAGTAAAGTAAGGAGTGTTATGATGAAAAGAAGTGTGAATGTGGCGGCAGTGTGTATCTTGTCGCTTACGGGAGCAGTGCTAATGGGAAGCTGCAAGAAGAAGGAAGTGGAGAAGGATAAGGAGAAGCCTACTATTGAGATTGTAACCCCAAATAAGGAGAACCACGACGTGGCCCCGGGCGGCACGTTGAAGGTGAAGGTAAAGCTAACAGATAATGATGAGCTTGGCTCTGTGAAGCTTGACTTTCACTGGGCGGGCGATGGCCATACGCACGAAGGGCACCACCATGGCCACGGTATGCTTAACACCCGCGGAGAAGGGACGGAGAAGTTCAGCTATAATTGGTGGAAGTATGGTTTGGGTGGTAAGTCGCAGACTGTTGAGCATGAGATTAAGATTCCTGAGAATGCGAAGCATGATGCGTATCATCTTGCGGTATTTTGCACCGATAGGTCGGGCAATGAGGCCAAGGCATTCCAGGAGGTGCATGTAGAGGCAGAGGGGGAGTAGTTTTCACCGCAGAGTGCTAGTGTAGTGGAGAAGAATGCCCGCGGGTGCAGTGCGCTGCCCCGCGGGCATTGGTGTTTTAGGTAGTGAGGCCAAGCTGAAAATGTTGGGATGCCATTTTATAGCGTAAATGCCTTACCTTCGCGGGGCGTAAGGGTATGGGAGTAAAGCGAATAGTTATTGTTTCAGTAGCTGTGCTACTGCTGCTAGGCGGAATTGTGCTGGTGGGGACGCACCTACGGGGTAGCGCGCTGCCCACGGGAGGGGCGTTGCGGGCAATTCCGGTGGATGCCTCAGTGGTAGTGCGGGTACGCGGCGGTGCGGCCGTGGCGGAGACGTGGTTAACATCGTCCCCAGTTGACGGATTCCTTCGTGGGATGCCGTTTCTGCCGGCGGTTGACTCATTTGCTCGGCGTCAGCGGCGCGAAGCGCAGAGGGAGGGGCATGCGGCGAAAGAATGTTACTTCTCAATCCATACGCCAATGGGTTTGCCCTCGCAGTGGCTGTTTACCGTTGAGGTGGGCGATGCGATAGGTAAGGCGGACGAGCTGCGAGAATATTTTTTTGGGCGTGCCGCAACGATTCTCAGCGAACGGATGTACGAGGGGGTGGAGGTGCGTGCGGCGCGGGTGCCGATCGGCGGTGGCGAGGTGGAGTGCTACTACGGCGTTACCGAGGGGGTAGGGCTAATCGCCACATCGGGAACGCTGGTGGAGTCGGCGATACGGACGTTGAAGTCTGACTACACGCTGGCAGCGGATGGGCAGTTTGAGGCGTTGCTATCAACAAGCAGTTCAAGCAGTGGGGTGTCGGTTTTTATACAGCCGTCCCGCTTTTTTGATGCGCTCGGCGATGGCCTTCAGGGGGCGTGGCGCTGGGGGGCGAGGGCGTTGCGCGGATGGACGAACTGGCTCATGCTAGAGGTGCGTGTCGATGGGCAGATTCTGACCGCAAGCGGAGTATCGTATCTCAGCGACTCCGTAAAGGATGGGGCGCAGGCCATGAAAGGGGCAGACCCCATGCGCCCAGTGGCATCGGTTGTGCTCCCTGCGCAGTGCGATTTGTTTCTGCGTTGGGCGGATGCAAGGGCGGGCGAGAGTCTAGGGGCGCTTCCAGCGGCGGAGAAGAATGCGATTGCAGGGTACACACCTCGCGATAGGCAGCGCGATATGAAACTATTGCAGGGTGTAGGAAATGGAGAAATCACCCTTGCGCATTTGCCCTTTCCAGAGCTCCGCGAACAGGAGAAGTGGGTGGTGCTAGTGAGCTGCCAATCACCAAGTTTAGCCATTCAGAATCTATCATCGACCCTTTGCAATGCCAATGAGCCGATGCGCCGAGAGATAGACCGTGCGCAGCATGTGGAAATCTATCGCACGGTGCGCCCCAATTTCTTTAGTGCGCTATTCTCCCCGCTCTTCGGCGATAGCGTGGCAAGCTATTTCATGGCGGCTGACGGAGCGGTGCTCTTCTCCTCGTCGGTGCAGACGCTAGAGCGGGTGGCGATTGCGAACCTACGAGGGCAGACGTTGCGGAATGATGCGGCGTTTGGGAAGATCAAGGAGAAGCTGAAAGGCGAGAGCAACTTCTCGCTCTACGTTGCGCCCGGTGTGTGGGGAAAGGAAGTGGCAAGGATCTTTGCCGCGCGGCCGCGTGATAGTGTTGCGTGGGGTTGGTTGGACCGTATGCAGGGGGGCGCATTGCAGCTGATAGCCGGGCGGGATATTGTCTTTTATAACCTCGTGGCGTTGCAGGGAGCTCCTCATCTGGGCAGAACCAGCGGCTTGCATGCCGAGTGGGAGACCCGTCTTGATGCGCCGGTAGCGGGGAGGCCGTTGCTGATGGAAAGCCATGTGGCGAGGGGAAAAGAGGTGCTTACGCAGGACACGCTTGGCAACCTTTACCTCATAAGCGGTATGGGGAGGGTGCTGTGGAAGCGACCATTGGGGGAGCAGATTCTCGGCGAGCCGGTGCAGGTGGATGTCTATCGAAACGGCAAGCTGCAGTATGCGTTTGCCACCCCCAAGGCGATATGGGTGGTGGATAGGAATGGGAATGACGTTGCGGGCTTTCCTCAAACCATGCCGCAGCCCATCACGGCGCCGCTGGGGGTGTTTGACTACGATAGCAATCGCAACTACCGATTTATGGTATGCCTCGCCGACTGCACGTCTCGTGTGTACGATGCAAACGGAAAACGTCTTGTTGACTTCACCCCAGAGAAGTTTGATATGCCCATCGTGGAGCGACCGATGCACGTACGCACGTCGGGAAAGGATTTTATAGTGGTGAACGATGCAAAGCGTCTCTACCTCTTGAATCGAAGGGGGGCTGAGCGCCTGATGGCTACTGAACCCGTGGCACGCCTGCAAGGGGCATCGTTGGTGCTGTGGAAGAAGGACAACGAGCTCGCCACGGTGGATTCCACTGCGACCCTATGTACGGTATCGTTGTGGAGCGGCGCAGTGAATCGCGTGCAGTTAAAGGGAAGAGGTGCAATCCGCGGGGCACTCATGGTAGAAAATGCGCTAGATGGCGAGGCGTGTGTAGTTGTGGCGCGCGAAAAATCGGTAGACTTCTACTCCTGCGGCGGGAAACAGCTGGCGAGTCGAGCATTCGGTAAGGCCTTGGATGGAAGGATGTACCTATTTCAGTTCGCAAAGCACGACTGGCGTGTGGGGGTGCGCACGCTCGAAGGGGGACGGCTATGGCTCCTTGACATGCGGGGCAATGCCATGAAGGGGTTCCCTGTGCCTGGCGATACGGGGTTTACGATTGGCCACTTGGAGGGCAGCAGTGCGAGGTTTAATCTCATCGTGGGTAGCGCGCCATCGCTTTTGACAAATTATCTCCTCCCGGAGTAGCGAATGGCAATGTTGTTTGCGTTTATCGTGGCGTTCGCATGCTTGGCGCACGTCAGCTAGCTTGCGGAGCACAATCTAAAATATTTCGTGGTCTGTACTTCTTGGCGGAGCTGAGAGGGGGCTTTTTGTACCTATACCTACTCTCTAAGTGCTTCTATGTAGGGATGTAAGTGTGCCTTCCCTTTCGTCAAAGTCGTATCACCTTCGCATCAAATTCGGATTTCTCCGGAGAAATCCGAATTTGATGCGAAGGGGGTGCGCTTTTGGGGGTAGGTTGGCGGCGATTAGTCCCATTGTTTGGATGCGAAGATGCTATGCCTGTTCGCGAAGCGGTGCATAATGCTCGGGAATGCAGAAGCACCCCCTACGTGGATGCGTAAAGAAAAGCTATGTGTTTGCAGTGTACTCGCTTTACCTCTCCATTGTATAATTTTAGAGTTTTGAGATCAGTTTTGCAAGCGGCTCTTTGAAGGGATGGAGGTGTTTCTCTGCCAGACGCTCTTTTTCTCATAGACCTTTAATGAGTGCATCTTGGCACGTTCATTTTTTTTTCATACCTTTGCGGGAACAAGTAACAGGTAACCAATAAGGAGGGAGTAAAATGAGAAAAAACAAATACTTCTATCCAATACTACTGCTTCTGTTTTCAGGATTGATTTCTCTCGCGGGAGCTATCATGAAATTCAGTGGTGTCTTTGGTTGGAACTTTATTTTAAGCATTGGGATATTATCTCAGCTAGCGGGCATTATATGGTTTATAATTGCATTGTTTAGCACGAAAGATAAGTCAATGTGCAAGCGTAGAGCTTGAATAAGAGGGATATGCCCTAGGGAGAGACGCATATATCGCGTCTCTCTTTTTTTATTTGGCCTGCTTAATTTCAACCTAAAGCTCATTTTTGCCCATGTTTGGAAAATCGGCGTTGTTGCGCTCGCTCAGTCCTTTGAATAGCTGGGGCTGAACTCCGTCGGTTTCCTACCGCTGCCGGCCTTGCGCTCCCTTTTGGTGGTATTTACTACCTTTGTGCCACAAAGTGATTGGGGAACATGGCAGAGAATGCGAGCGGCTATAGGCGTGGAGACACATACCAATGCGGGATGGCTGAGAGCAGGGAGGACGAAGTTAGCCCTGCTGCATCGCTGCTGTACGCCGGTTCGTCATCATCCGTGGCAATGCCAGCGTTGCGCCCCGCGCCTTTCGCAGGTCCCATAGGCAGGGAGCGGTTTACCTTCATTGACCTATTCGCGGGCATCGGCGGCTTTAGGCTCGGGCTGCAGCAAGCGGGGGGGCGATGCGTATTTTCAAGCGAGTGGGATAGGTACGCCCAGCAGACTTACCGAGCCAATTTTGGGGAGCTACCCTACGGCGATATTACGCAGGAAGAGACCAAGGGGAAGGTTCCTGCGGGGTACGATGTGCTCGCCGCGGGATTCCCATGCCAGCCCTTCAGCATATCTGGACATATGCGAGGCTTTGAGGATACGCGTGGCACATTGGTCTATGAGGTGTTCGACATAGCGCAGCGCACGCAACCCCGCATTGTGCTGCTGGAGAACGTTAAGCACTTGAAATACCACGATAAGGGGCATACGCTCCATGTCATTACTGAGAGCCTGCGTGGGCTAGGGTACGGTGTCTCCTGGGGCGTGCTAAACGCGTCGGATTTTGGTGTGCCGCAGAATCGCGAACGGATAATCATAGTGGGTATACGGGGTGGAGGAAGCTTTGATTTTAGTGGACTCCTGGGCGATGGGCGTAAGCCCACGCTGCGCGATTTTTTGGAGAGCGATGGCCCTTTTGAGTATCTTGATGAGCCATATACGCTGCTCGATGAAACCCGTCGGCAGCCTTCAGGCCTTATCTTCGCGGGCTTCCGCAATAAGAAGCTGCGGAAACGGGGCATACTGCCCGGCACGGAGCACCTATCGCGCGTGCATAAGCAGCCCAATCGGATATACGATGCTGAGGGGGTGCACCCTGCGCTACCCTCACAGGAGACATCGGGGCGCTTTTGGATTTTGGTGGATGGTCGCGTGCGCAAACTTACTATAGCGGAATGCTACCGCATCATGGGTTTCCCCAATGGGTTCCTCCGCGAGGTACCCCTCGCGGAGCAGTACCGAGAGGTAGGTAACTCAATATGCGTACCGATGGTGGCGGCCATCGGGCAGGAGCTGTTGCGGCAGGGATGGATAGAGGAAAAGGTTATCGGTGGTTTGAAAATCTACGGCTGTTGAGGGACCGTCCTGCGGAAGGTAAGGGTGTGTGGTGAAGGTCACGCGGGTCAGTCCTTCAGACTGGCTTGCCTTTCAGGCAAGAATCCGGGGGTTTGAAAACCCCCGGCTATTGAGAGACCGTCCTTCGGACGGAGCTGCAGTTGCGGCGCATAATTATGTGGTTTTGAGGGGCTAGAATATGATTGGAGGCTGTGGTATTGCGAGTCTTAACCGTATCTACAGAGCGCAGACGGATGGGCGCATTTGCCGAGCAGCGCATAATGCAGTGAGCTTCGGTCCTTCGGATGGGCTGCAGTTGCGATGAAAATATATGCTGGGTCTGTGGGTGCTGTATGCCGGTTTATGCGGGTATTGAGAGGCCATTATATGCAGGTTGCGGCGAGTGTATGGGTTACCATGGCTGCAGCAAAAGAGTGAGCAAGACCATACCGCTGCATGTTGGGAAATGTAGGGCGACCGCGTACGGCTACCCACACGGTTAAAAATTCAGCTATTTAAAGAAGAGCGGCGCAGCCGCGGCAGTTTCCGTCCGAAGGACGGTCTTTGAATAGCCGGGGGTTTTCAAACCCCCGGTGCCCTTGTCCAAAGGGCAAGCCAGTCTGAAAGACTGACCCTGGCGGCCTTGCGCTGCATTCACAGCGTTCACAGAGCGCAGATGGATGGGCGTGTTTGCCTAGGCGGCGTATAATGCCAAATGTTGAGACGAATGGGCTCCCGTCCTTCGGACGGGGCTGCATTGGTGGGCAAAAATTTATGCGGGTGTGGGCGTGCAAGTTATTGCCGGAGTATGGTTGACCATGGCCGCAGCAAAATAGCGCGAAAGACCATACCGGTGCATGTTGCGAAATGCAGGTGCGACTGCGTACGGCTACCCACGCGGTTAAAAATGTAGGTATTTAAAGGAGGGCGGCGTAGCCGCGGCAGTTTCCGTCCGAAGGACGGTCTTTGAATAGCCGGGGGTTTTCAAACCCCCGGTGCCCTTGTCCAAAGGGCAAGCCAGTCTGAAAGACTGACCCTGGCGGCCTTGCGCTGCATTCACAGCGTTCACAGAGCGCAGATGGATGGGCGTGTTTGCCTAGGCGGCGTATAATGCCAAATGTTGAGACGAATGGGCTCCCGTCCTTCGGACGGGGCTGCATTGGTGGGCAAAAATTTATGCGGGTGTGGGCGTGCAAGTTATTGCCGGAGTATGGTTGACCATGGCCGCAGCAAAATAGCGCGAAAGACCATACCGGTGCATGTTGCGAAATGCAGGTGCGACTGCGTACGGCTACCCACGCAGTTAAAAATGTAGGTATTTAAAGGAGGGCGGCGTAGCCGGTGCGTTTCCCGTCCGCAGGACGGTCTTTGAATAGCCGGGGGTTTTCAAACCCCCGGTGTCCTTGCCCCAAAGGCAAGCCAGTCTGAAAGACTGACCCTGGCGGCTTTTTGCATGCGAAAATTCAATGTAGGGATTAGTATGGGAGGGCAGTGCGGGTCAGCCAGGTTGAGGGTTCGTCCTTCGGATGGGGCTGCATTGGGGGCAAGAATTCATGCGGGTTTTATGGGAGAACCTGTGCAGGTTCATGCGGATTTAGAAAGGGCATAGTGCGCAGGTTATGGCGAAGGGTAGTGCGGTCCCGTCCTATTGGGGACAGTCCTACGGACGGGCTGCATCGGTGGGCGAAAATTTATGCGTGCGTTGCGTACAGGTTGCGGTGGAAGCTCTGTTCTTTGCTGAGTGGGTGAATTTACGCGAGGCTGAGGGGTACGATAGGTCCATGGTGGGTCACGCGGGTCAGTCTTTCAGACTGGCATGCCCTTGTGGGCAAGAAACCGAGGGTCTGAAGACCCCCGGCTATTGAGAGACCGTCCTACGGACGTGGCTGCATAGGTGGGCAAAAATTTATGCAGGTTTTATGGGAGAACCTGTGCAGGTTCATGCGGATTTAGGAGGGGCATAGTGCGCAGGTTATGGCGAAGGGTCGTGCGGTCTCGTCCTATTGAGGGCCGTTCTGCGGATAGGGCTGTATGGACGGCAAAGAATCTATGCGTGTGGGGGCGTGCAAGGTATTGCGGGAGCTTGGTTGACTATGGCTGCTGCAAAACAATGCGCAAGACCGTACCGCTGCATGTTGCGAAGCGTGGGGGCGGTCATCTGCAAGTTGCCCGCGCCATTGAAGACGAAGATATTGAAAAGGGTGCGGCGCAGCCGCTGCGCTTTCCGTCCGAAGGACGGTCTTTGAATAGCCGGGGGTTTTCAAACCCCCGGTACTCTGCCCGCAGGGCAAAAACAGTCTGAAAGACTGACCCTGGCGGCCCATCGGTCCATAGAATCGCGGTGCTTTCCGCCCCACTGCCATTAAAAACTTTTTGTACCTTTACCCTGCAAAAAGGCGCGAGGAGGGCAATGGCATGTCAGCAATATATCAGGTAGGGGATTCAAGTTTCACGAAGATACGGACGCAGGGCAGGCTCTACGTGGATAAAACGGATTTGGTGTATAGGCTCACCCACGATTATGACTACTGTTTCCTGAGCCGCCCGCGGCGGTTCGGGAAGAGCCTGCTGGTCTCCACGCTGGAGGCCTACTTCCAGGGCAGGCGGGAGCTCTTCGCGGGGCTGGCGATGGAAAAGCTGGAGAAGGAGTGGACGCAGCACCCCGTGCTGCACGTGGATTTCAGCCGGGATAATTTTGCTGAGGCTGGGGTTCTTGAAAGCACGCTCAACACGATTTTGGGCAACTGGGAGCGCCTCTACGGGCGAGAGGCGGACGATGACACCTTTGCCGCACGCTTCGTAAGGGTGATTGAAAATGCGCACGCGCAGACGGGGCGGCGCGTGGTGGTGCTGGTGGACGAGTACGACAAGCCGATGCTGGACACCATCAACGATGAGGAGCTCTTGGCGCGCAACCAGCGGGAGCTGCGGGCCTTCTACGGGGCGCTCAAGGGGGCGGGCGACCACCTGCGGTTCGTCTTCCTGACGGGCATCACCCGCTTCGCGCACCTCAACATCTTCAGCGGGCTGAACAACCTGAACGACATCAGCCTGGACGCGC
>CALHSW010000063.1 GCA_938038735.1 uncultured Bacteroidia bacterium
GGGGGTGACCGATGCGCAGACGACGGATGCCAACGGCGAGGCGAAGTTTGAGGGGCTGGAAGTTGACAAGGAGTACAGCTACACGGTGAGCAAGAACGACTACACCCCGAAGAGCGCCAAGGTGACGCTGACGGCCGACCTGCCGCCGGTGGAGGTGACGCTTGAGAAGACGACGCAGCCGACAACGGCCACGCTGGCGTTCGTGGTGAAGGATGCGAATGGCTTCGTGGAGGGCGCGAGCGTGAAGATCGAGGGGGTGACCGATGCGCAGACGACGGATGCCAACGGCGAGGCGAAGTTTGAGGGGTTGACGGTTGACAAGGAGTACAGCTACACGGTGAGCAAGGAGGACTACAAAGATGCCAAGGGCAGCACTGAGACGCTAACGGCCGACCTGCCGCCGGTGAAAGTGACGCTTGAGAAGTCTGTACCGCAGCCGACAACGGTAATCTTAACGTTCGAGGTGAAGGATGAGGCGGGCCAGGCGGTCCAGGATGCCACGGTGCAGATTGCGAACCTAGAGAAGAAGACGGATGGTGCTGGGGTTGCGAAGTGTGAGATAGAGCTGAGCAACAAGGAAACGAGCTACGTGGTGACGAAAACGGGCTATAAGAAGTACACCCGCTTCGTAACACCCACGAGCAACCAGACGATATCCGTGCAGCTAGAGAGGGAAACGACGCCGGTGGAGTCTGTGGCTCTGAGCGTGGTGGCGCTGCGGCCGAACCCAGCGTCTACGATACTCCTCGTAGACAATGCGGCGGAGGTAGAGCGGGTGTCGGTGATTTCGTTGCGCGGCGTAACGTTGCTCCGCCAGGAGAATGCGGTGGGCGAGGCGACGGTGCGTATTGATGTGTCGAGCTTGGCTGAGGGGATGTACCTGTTGAGGGTAGAGGCCGCGGGGATGAGCCGAGCGATACCATTTGCCGTGGAGCGATAGTCATGTTTTTCCGTCCATGGGGCTGGAAGAGAGCTAAGAGCTGACGGCGTTCAGCAGTGAGTAAGAGGCGGGGTAAACAACCCCGCCTCTTTTATTGTGCCATGCGTTCAACACGGTAAGCCATAGGGCGGTACGTAATTTCTATGCGAGTTGTGGCGGTGGTGCAGGAGTGCATGCGGAGGCGTTGATGTGTGCAAGGTCATGCGGGTCAGTCTTTCAGACTGGATTGCCTTTCAGGCAAGAATCCGGGGGTCTAAAGACCCCCGGCTATTGAGAGACCGTCCTGCGGATGGGGCTGCAGGGCGCAGGTTATGCCGGCGTTGCGTGCAGGTTTATGCGGGTTTAAATCGGCATTGCGGCAGGGGGTGAATGACCGTTGCGGCAACAAAATAATGCGCCAGACCATGGTCGCTGTATGTTGCGAAATGTTGGAGCGGGTATCTGCAGTTGCGCACGCTATTGCAAACGCTGAAAATTAAAAGGGTGCGGCGTAGCCGCTGCGTTTTCCGTCCGCAGGACGGAGCTGCAAGGGCAGCGAAAATTTATGCGGTTAATTAGGAGGGGGCATTGCATGCAGATTGATGCGGATTTTTGAGGGCGTTGCGTGCAGGTTTATGCGGGTTTAAATCGGCATTGCGGCAGGGGGTGAATGACCGTTGCGGCAACAAAATAATGCGCCAGACCATGGTCGCTGTATGTTGCGAAATGTTGGAGCGGGTATCTGCAGTTGCTCACGCTATTGCAAACGCTGAAAATTAGAAGGGTGCGGCGTAGCCGCTGCGTTTTCCGTCCGTAGGACGGTCTTTGAATAGCCGGGGGTTTTCAACCCCCCGGTCCCTTTGCCCCATAGGGCAAAAGCAGTCTGAAAGACTGACCCTGGCGGCATATTGCATGCGTAAAATCAATGTGGGAAATAGGATAGCTGCGTGGGTCTGCCCCATTGAGAGGCCGTCCTTCGGATGGGGCTGCATGGGCGCAGGTTATATGGGGGAGGCGGCGGTTATGCCATTCGCTACTCCTCTCTGCGCACCATCGCCACGTCGCGGGCGATCTGCTCGCTGAGGCTCTCAATGGAGGCGAAGCGGAGCTCGTTGCGCAGCTTACGGGAGAAGGCCACACCGAGCTTGCGGCCGTAAAGGTTCCCGCTGAAGTCAAGGAGGTGTGCCTCGATGGAGGTGGTGCCCTCGGCATCCACGGTGGGGCGTGTTCCCACGTTGATGACCGCCTTGTAGCGCACCTCGGGACGGCAGTCGCCGATGACGCAGTATCCGCTGTATACGCCGTGCCCCGGGAGCAGCTGCCAACCGCTGCGGGGCTTGATGTTGGCGGTAGGGAAGCCGATGGTGCGACCGATTTGATGGCCGGCCACAACGCTACCATTGAAAAGGAAGCTGCGGCCGAGGTAGCGTTCGGCGAGAGCCATGTCGCCACTGGCGATGGTGGTGCGCACGAGGGTAGAGCTTAGCTCATGTCGCTCGCAGCTGATGGCCTCCCCCAGGAAGGCATCGAAGCCGTGGGTCTTTGCAAATTGCGAGAGGAGTGCGTAGTCCCCCGCACCCTTGTGGCCGTAACGGTGGTCATAGCCTATGAAAACGGCTTGCGGCTTGATTTTGTCATACAGTATTGTTTGCAGAAACGCCTCGGGCTCAAGCTGCGACTGCTCCATGGTGAAGTCAAGCACCACGGCGGCATCAATTCCCATGCGGTCAAGGAGTTCTAGCTTGTAGTCAAGGTCGTTGATGAGTCGGAAGGTTTGGGGTTCCAGCCCGAGTACAATGCGGGGGTGGGGCCACATGGTGAAGACCACGGCGGGGCAGCCCCGCTTGGCGGCCTCACGCTTCACGCGTTCGAGAAGGTATTGATGGCCAAGATGAACGCCGTCGAAAAAGCCCATGGTGAGCACCGCGCCGGGCGTGTGCCAGTGGTCAAGATTTCTGCAAACTTCCATGATGCGACATTGCTAGAGTAAAGGATGGTGCTACCTGCCGAATTGGCAAGCGAGCGTGACGAGATGGTTGTACAGAAGGCTTTCGCCGAGAAGGGGCATGGAGAAGGCGTAGTCGAGCCGCCAGCCCCAGGCGCTAACGCCAAGCCCCGCGGAGGGGGTGGCGGTGAAGCTCCGTTTATTCCTTGGGGCATCAACCATTTGGAATTGGCGTGCGCCGAGGCGTAGCTCGAAGATGTTTCGCCAGCCCCACGCAAAGCCCACGCTGGGGTCAAGGCCGAAGGTGCGCCCGGCGAGCAGCACGTGGGGGCGGCCGTCGGTGGTGATAGTGGCGGAAAGGCCGAAGTGGAGGTAATGCCCCTTCTTTAGCGGTACTTTTTGTCCCCAGCCTAACTCCGCGGAGGGGAGTGTGAGTTCAAAGGCGCGGGGCGGGGAGGTGTTGAAGGTGGAGTCCGCCACGGTGATTTGGAGTCTATCGGAGTTGATGAACCAGCCGTTAAAGGTGGAGGTTACATCGCGTAGGGTGAGGGCGAGACCCCACAGGGGGCGTTGGTAGGCGAGGGCGAGGTCAAAGCCCACGCCGAAGGCGTTGGCGAAGGGTCCGATGTTTCGGTAGATGAGCTTGGCGTGGCCGCCAATAGAGAGTCCCTCCGCGGGAAGCGTGTGGGCGTAGGAGAGGTGCAGCGCGTAGTCGGCGGCGTTGAATCGGGTGATGCGGGTGTAGTCCTCCGTGCCGTCTGGTGCGCGCCAGTCAAGGGTGTTCTGAATGCCGGGTACGCCGAAACGTACGAGGGAAGCTCCCAGCGCGCTGGCGGAGTCAAGTCGGTAGGCGTAGGAGAGGTACTCCAGGTTGGCCATGCCGGAGAAGGTGGAGGCGAAGGAGAATGACGCCGCGTGGCGAGAGGAGAGGCTGGTGAGCGCAGCGGGGTTGCGCCGTTCGGCGCCGGGGTGGTAGGGCAGAGCGATTGCGGCGCGGCCAAAGGCCTCATCGGTGGCATCGAGGCTCACGGAGAGGAAGGCATTGCTGAAGGAGGGTGGCTCGTAGGCGCGGAGGGGCTGGGGCGTAATGAGTAGCAGCACGAGCAGCGCAAGGGCGAGTTGGGGGAAAAACGTTGCGGGGCGTAGCTGCATATCGCTATTTCATTAGGGGCTTCCGCCTAGAGGCGTTGAGGAGCTCCTGCAGGCGGGGGTGGTGGTAGAGCCTGTAGCAGATCCAAGCGTCGGTGGCAGCGTAGGTTTGCTGCGCCTCGGTGAGAATGTCGTTTTCCCAGTTAGAGAGCTGCTGCCGCTTCGAGACTCGCATGCCGAGTAGGCGTTCGCTCATTTTGCGTACGCTGCGCTCCTCAATGCCGAGCTTCTGCATGGCGGATTGCAGCTCGAAGAAGCCGCGCGGCGTGAAGGGGGCTAGCTCATGGAGCCGCAGGCTGTCATCACGTAGCGAGGCCCCTATTTTTATAGGGGTCTTGCTTTCAAGCAAAGCAACGATTGATGGCTGCAAGCCCACCTTGCAGGTGCGCACGAGCCACGCCTTGCTGTCGGTGGCGAATTGGATAAGCGCCACATCGTGCTTTTCGCCCCGCTTGAAGCTGGGGCGGGACTCCGTGTCAAACCCCACCACGGGGAGCTGCGCGATTTCTGCCGTGGCTTGCTGGAGCAGCTCGGGGGAGTCAACCACCACGATGTCGCCCTCGAAGCGCGCCATGGGCAGCTCTTCAGAGGAGCTGTTGCTAGTTGCTGACGAATTGGTATTCATGCTGCAAAGGTAGGGAAAGAAGGGGATAAAATCGCACCGCTTTTGCTACCTTCGCGGATGCGTGGGGTGGACCGAAGTACTTTAACGATAGAGAATGGGGAAGCGTAGAGGGTATGTGGAGCGCATAAATGGGCTGTTGCAGCCGGGCGAATCGGCGGGGCTGATGGTGCTAGACCTCTTCGCGGGGTGCGGCGGGCTATCGCTTGGATTTGAGGCGGCGGGCTTTTCCACCGTAGGCTACGAAAAGGTGCCCGCGGCGGCTGCAACCTACGGGCGAAATTTGCAAGGAGAATGCGAGTGCGTGGAGCTCGGCGTGGGGCAGAGCTACCCGGACGCGGACGTTGTGATAGGCGGCCCGCCGTGCCAGCCGTTCAGCGTGCGCGGATTGCAGCGGGGCATGGAAGATGCGCGCGATGGTTTTCCTATTTTTATCGATGCGGTGCGGCGGGTGCAGCCGAGAATGTTTCTATTTGAGAATGTTAGCAATCTGTTCAAACGGCATCGGTGGTATCTCGATCGGATCCTTTCGGAGCTGCGCAGCTTGGGGTACTACGTTAGGTATGAGTGCTTGAATGCGGTGCATTATGGGGTTCCGCAGAGCCGTGAGCGGCTTATTGTGGTGGGCTATAGGGGTGCATACGCATTTCCGCAGTGGGAGCTGCCGGGCAGCACGGTGGGTGATGCGATAGGCGATACGATGCAGCGAGAGGTGGAGGGGAGTCGTATCCTTACCCCAGCGCAGGATGCGTACATCGCACGCTACGAGAAGGCGTCAGCCTGCATAAATCCGCGCGATTTGTACCCTGACCGTCCTGCGAGAACGCTCACCTGCAGGAATCTTGCGGGGGCTACGAGCGACATGCAGCGGGTGCGCATGGCGGATGGTAGGCGGAGGAGAATTGTGGTGCGTGAGGCGGCACGGCTGCAAAGCTTCCCGGATTGGTTTGTTTTTGAGGGGAGCGAGACGGAGCAATTTACGCAGATTGGGAATGCGGTGCCCCCGCTGTTTGCCTACCATCTTGCGCAGTCGGTACGCTGCGCGCTGGAAACCCCCGACCATCCGCTAGAAAAGATTTTGGCGTGGAATGCAAGGATTAGGAGCACGATACGTGATGGGGTTTTGTAGCGCAGGATGTAGCAAGATGCAGCATGAGGGCACGATGGACAAGGCTCTGCACCTATGTTTGTAGGCTGGCTTACACCTTTAAGTGTAGAAAATATTTTTTATTGGAATGCTGGGGACCAAAAGCGTACGCCTAGCCACTTTGGGCTGGCGTTTTGGCTAGCGTGGTATAATTCTTTAGCTTTGTGTGATTTTCTATCTGCTGCAGGTGGTGCAGAGAAATGGGAAGAGGGGCTTTAGTAGTGCATTTTTAGAGAGATGACGTTCAAAACGAAGCGGTTGCGGCTGGGGGTGCGTTTGCGATGGCTGAAGGAGGAGCTGGTGAAACGGCTGCTACAGCTGGGACCGCGCCGCCACGTGCTGCTGGTGAGCTTTGTGGTGGGGGTGCTGTGCGGGCTGGCGGCGGTGCTGCTTAAAAACTTGGCGCATTGGACCCGTACGTTGGTCAATACGTACATCGTCACCGACCTGCAGAGCCTATGGCTCCTGCTGCTGCCAGGGGTGGGCATACTAATCACATCGCTGTTTGTGCGCTACGTGGTGCGTGACGATATTGCGCACGGCGTAACGGAGATCCTCTACGCCATTTCGCGGCGCAAGAGCTACATAAAGTTTCATAATACCTACTCATCGGTTGTGTCGAGTAGCATCACGATAGGCTTCGGCGGATCGGTAGGGGCTGAGGCGCCAATCGTGCTAACGGGCGCAGCGATAGGGTCGAATGTGGGGCGTTTTTTTGGGGTGGATTTGAAGACGTTGACGTTGATGCTGGGGTGCGGGGCTGCGGCGGGGATCGCGGCGATATTCAAGGCGCCGCTGGCGGGGATGGTGTTCACGCTGGAGGTGCTTATGCTCGACCTCACGATGAGCTCCATTGTGCCGTTGCTCATCAGCGCGGTGTCGGCCACGATGGTATCGTTTTTCCTTCTAGGCGATGCCGCGCTGTTTCACTTCACGTATACCGTGCCGTTTGACTTGGCAAAGACGCCCTACTATATCATTCTAGGCGTTGTGATGGGCTTTCTCTCCCTCTACTTCACGCGGATGGCGATGTGGGGCGAAAAGAAGTTCTCTGACGACAAGCATCCTTACCGCCGTTTTTTGGTTGGGGCAACCATGCTGGGAGTGCTAATCTACCTATTTCCAGCGCTCTACGGGGAGGGGTACGATTCGATACAGGCCCTGTTTTCGGGGCATTCCGAGGAGCTCTTTGATCATAGCCCGCTGGAGCCGATGATGGGCAATAGGTGGACGGCGCTGCTGGTGCTGGGGGCGTTGGCTTTGGTGAAGGTGTTCGCCATGGCGGCCACGACCGGGGCGGGCGGCATCGGGGGTTCGTTCGCCCCTACGCTCTTCGTGGGGGGCGTAGGTGGGTACACGCTGGCGCAGATTTTGAATCACGGCTTTAATGCCGGCGTGGGGGTAGAGAATTTTGTGTTGGTGGGGATGGCGGGCACCATGGCGGGCGTGATGCATGCGCCGCTGCTGGGGATATTTTTAATTGCGGAACTCACAGAAGGGTACGTGCTGCTGATGCCCTTGATGATGACGGCGACAGTGTCGTATATCACGATAACCCAATTTGAGAGCCACTCCATCTACACGAAGCGGTTGGCGGCGCGCGGCGATTTGATAACGCACCACAAGGATAAGGCGGTGCTAACGATGCTGGAGCTGCGAAAGGTGATAGAGACCGATTTGAAAACGGTGTTTCCGCAGGAGTCGCTGGGCGACCTGGTGAAGGTGGTGGCGCGGTCGCACCGTAACATCTTCCCTGTGGTTAACGAGAAGGGGGAACTGCTGGGGATAGTGCTGCTCGATGACATACGGTCGGCAATGTTCGATGCAGATAAGTATGAGAACTACTTCGTTAAGGATTTCATGACCATCCCCCCCGCGACGATTAATATCGACGAGGCGATGAACTCGGTGATGGGTAAATTTGAGGAGACCAATGCGTGGAATTTACCTGTGGTGGACGATGGGCGGTACGTGGGGTTCGTGTCGAAGGCTAAGATATTTTCAGCATACCGCGAAACGCTGCAGCGGTTCTCGAATGAGTAGCTGCGGCACTAGGAATATAGTAAAAGGAAGAAAGAGACGATAGCGATAAGATTATGAAGAGAATAGCACTGCTGGCACTGTCGTTGCTTGCGCTTGCGGCCGGGGAGGCGCAGGGGCAGAAGGTAAAGAAGCCGTGGAGCCAACAGCTCTACAGGCCTCGGAATGAGGCGCGGCCGGTGCGCTTTGGTATTGCGCTGAGCATGAATGTGCTTGACTTTAGGATAACCAACACGGCAGCCCCTGCGGCAGTGGGGGAGGGGGGCGAGGAGGGATGGTACTTCGCCACGGTGGATGGGCTGACGCCGGGCTTCAACGTGAATGCGCTGGTGCGGTTTCGCTTCACCGATGATTTCCATCTCCGGGTGCTGCCGGGCATCTGCTTTGGGCAGCGCGATATATCGTTCTACCGCGTGATTCCGGGTAGCGAGCAGAACGGAACGCTGGCGCTGCAAACGCAGCTGGAGACAGCCTACATTGAGATGCCAATACTCCTTTGCTACCAGGCGCTGCGCACCAGCAACGTGCGGCCGTACGTGGTGGCGGGCGTTAGCCCGCGGCTCGACGCGGCGGCGTTCAGGAAGCTAAAGGTGGAAAACAAACAGTACCTCCAGCTTAACCGCTACGACCTTGCCTACGAGATAGGGTTAGGTTGCGAATTCTACTTCACATACTTCAAGATGGCGCCGGAGTTCAAGTGGAGCGCAAGCGTGCTTCCGGGGCTTTCGAAGACTGTGGCGGAGGGGGGCGAGGCGTATCGCGCTGCGATAAAGGGGCTTACGGGGCAGGGCTTCGTTTTCTCGTTGATATTTGAGTAGGGCGTGTCATCAGTTTGGCACGATGTTTGGGTGTACTAGGGGCGTAAGTCAAACTAAAAAAAGTATAGACAAGATGAAGAGGACGAGTGCATTGGTGGTAGTGCTGCTGGCGGTGGCCGCAGTGGCGATGGTAGGCTTTAGCAGCTGCAAAAAGGAGCGCAATAAGTCAAAGCTTCTCATTAAGAAGTGGACGATTGAGAAGGTGGAGTTCTTAGGTGGCGATGTTACTGGAGCGTTCAAAGGAGCAACCTTTGATTTTAAGAGTGATGGGAAATATGTGATGACCTACAAGGATAGCGAGGAGACAGGACCTCTCACTCGGGTTCTTCCGAAAGAAGGTGGGTGGAATATGGCAGAGGATGGGTCGTGGGTGAAGCTCAATGGGGTGAAGTATACCATTGAGGAAGAGAGTGATTGGACTCGTATTCATCTGAATGGTCCTGTTAAGCTTACGCTGAAGTAAGAATTTGGGAAAATAGCGAAGGGCGGGGCTAGACTTGCGGGTCTAGCCCCGCCTTTTTTATGCAGAGCAAGCGAAAAGGATTAACTTTGCGGGGTGTGAAGTAAAACGAAAGGATTTAGCCAATATGCGTTTGCTACGAGTGAAGCGGGGAAGGGGTATCGCCTACGCAATAATATCGGGGATGAGCTTTGGGTTCATCCCCCTTTTTACCCTGCAAGCTGTGCATGAGGGGTATACCACGTTCTCGATTCTCACCTATCGGTTTGGGATATCCGCATTGCTGTTCGGCGCGATGCTCCTCATCCAGCGGGTGCGGGTCCATATCAGCCTGCGGCAGCTGCTAGAGCTACTGGCGCTAAGCGTGCTGTGCTACGGAGGGTCTGCCTACTTCTTAGTGCAGGCGTACCACTACATACCGTCGGGGATAGCAACGACGATCAATTTTCTTTTCCCCGTGATCGTGGCGCTCATCATGCGCTTCGTGTATGGGGAGCATCTCCGCTGGCTCGTGTGGGCGGCGATAGCACTTTCACTCCTCGGTGTTGGGATGCTTTCGTGGAGCGATGGGGGAGTGCTAAACCTGCGTGGGATAAGCTACGCCATGGGAACCGCGGTGTGCTACGGGCTGTACGTAGTGGGGTTGAACAAGCTCACCGTGCGCAGCCTCCCGGGGAGGATAGTGACCTTTTTTGTTCTCCTGTTCACAGCTATTTTCTTCTTCACCCTGGGGATGGTGCAAGGCGGCATAACGCCTATAGGAAGCACGGAGATTTTGGTTGATTTTGTGCTGCTATCGTTGGTAGCAACGATGATTTCTAACTATACGCTCGTGTTGAGCGTGCAGTCGATAGGGTCCACGATGGCATCGGTACTGGGGAGCGTGGAGCCGTTGACGGCATTGGGGATTGGGGTGTTTTTGCTGGGGGAGTCGCTCACGGCGGTGCAGGTGCTTGGGGCAGTGGTGGTGGTGCTGTCGGTGGCGTTGGTAGTTGTGGGAAACAAGCCGGTGGATCGGCCGCCCGATACGCCGATAGAAGTGCCGGGCGTGGCTGCCTTAGGGAAGCGCAAGGGCGATCGCGGGGTATGAAAACAAACCGTAGGGGGGCTGCGTTAACGAAGTAAAGACTAGTTATCGAGGCAAAGACTATGGGAAAAGTACGAAAGGTGTATGCGGTGGGAGGAATGCACTGCGCGGGTTGCGCATCGCGCGTGGAGGATGCGCTGCGCGGGTGTGTGGGGGTAGAGTCGGCAGGCGTGAACCTGACCACAGCGCGGGCATGGGTGGTGTTTGAGGAGAATGCGGGGCGAGAGGAGAAGCTGAGGGAGGCGGTGGAGGAGGCAGGGTTTAGGCTAGAAGTAGCCCCGCGCTTTGAGGTGCAGGATGGAGCACATGAACAGGTGAAGGCTGCCCGGCTGCGCTTTTTGATTGCGCTGGGCGGAGCGCTGGGCGTGATGGCACTTGGATGGATAGGTGGTATGCGCGTAGAGGGGTTGGGTTGGCGGTGGTGGGTACAGTTGCTACAGGGGGTGCTTGCGGGGGCAGTGGTGCTGTATGCAGGGAGGGAGTTCCACATTGGTGCGGCGAGGCTCATGCGGCATGGGGGTATGAGCATGGACACGTTGGTGTCGTTGAGTACGTTGGTGTCGCTGGGGTATAGCGTAACGGTGCTGGTGCTTTCAGGCATTTGGGGAAGATGCTGGGGGTGGAGTCTCTATTTTGACTCGGCGGCGATGATCGTGGCGTTCATCCTGCTTGGGCGTTGGCTGGAGAGCAGGGCGAAGCGGCAGGCCAATGGGGCGTTAGTGGATTTGATGGGGCTACAGCCGCAGCGTGTGATGCGCGTGGAGGAAGGGGGCGTGGTGGAGGTGCCGCTAGAGGACGTGGTGGTGGGCGATAGGCTGTTGGTGCGGGTGGGGATGCGCGTGCCGGTTGATGGGGTGGTGCTAGAGGGTGCGGTGAGCGTTGATGAGAGCAGCATAACGGGGGAGAGCATACCGTCGCGGCGTGGCGAGGGGGAGAGGGTGTACGCAGGAACGATGGTGCAGCAGGGAAGCGTAACGATTCAAGCGCAAGGAATAGGTAAAGAGAGCGTTTTCGGGAGAATAGTGGAGAGCGTGGAGGCGGCGCAGGGGAGTAAGGCACCGGTGCAGCGGCTTGCGGATAGGGTGGCGAGTCGCTTTGTGCCGC
The DNA here is from genome assembly GCA_938038735.1 of uncultured Bacteroidia bacterium. GTDB lineage: Bacteria > Bacteroidota > Bacteroidia > Bacteroidales > CAJPTX01 > Bacteroides_D. The sequence continues at coordinate 11,292 of CALHSW010000063.1, forward strand.
TAGTGCTGGCAGCTGCGCTGCTGGCGTTAGCGGGGTGGTTTGCATTTGGAGGAGAAGAGGGTTTGCCGCGAGGTATAGTGGCCGCGATAGCGGTGCTGGCGGTGGCATGCCCATGCGCCATGGGGTTGGCAACGCCTACAGCTATGGCGGTGGCGATAGGGAGGGCGGCGAAGGAGCATATACTGATACGAGATGCCGCGGGGTTACAGAAGATGAGCGAGGTGACCGACGTGGCGTTTGATAAAACGGGAACGCTCACCGAGGGGCGTGCACGGGTGGAGGAGGCGTTGTGGTTGGTAGACGAAGATGGGACGCAACAGCAGGGGATGGCACTACTGCGTGGGCTGGAGCAAGGGAGTCGCCATCCGTTGGCGGGGGCGGTGCTGGAGTGGTGCGGCGAGGGGGATGTGGCGAAGGTAGAGGGGCTAGAGGATGTTCCAGGCTATGGCGTTAAAGGGAGCTACAAAGGGGAAGCGTGCGGGGTGGGGAGCGTTGCCCTGCTCAAAGAGGCTGGGGTGTCGCTGGGGGAGGAGGAGCAGAGAGCCGCGACGTGGAGTGCAGCAGGGAGCGCAGTGGTGTGTTTGTACATGGGGCGCGCAGTGGTGCTGTTGCTACGCCTGACAGATTCGGCGCGCGAGAGTGCTATTCAGACGGTGCGTACGCTCAACGGAATGGGCAAAGCCACGCACCTCCTTACAGGGGACAGCCTTGGCGCGGCGCGGCGCGTGGCGGTGGAGTTAGGGATAAAGGAGGCGCACGCCGGGCTGCTGCCGCAGGATAAGCAAACGACAGTGGCGGCGCTACAGGCGGAGGGTAAGGTGGTGGCGATGGTGGGGGATGGTATTAACGATACGCAGGCGTTGGTACAGGCTGACGTGGGGATAGCCATGGGGAGTGGGGCGGATGTCGCGATGGGTGTGGCGGATATAACGTTGGTTACGGGTGATATAGGAGTGCTGCTGAAAGCGATGCAATTGAGTAAGCAGACCATGCGCGTAGCGCGGCAGAACCTCTTTTGGGCATTTTTCTACAATGCGTTGGCGATTCCCCTCGCCGCGGGGGTTCTTTACCCATTGGTGGGTTGGCAGTTTGACCCCATGGTGGGTGCGTTGGCGATGGCAATGAGTTCAGTAAGCGTGGTGACCAACAGCTTGAGGCTGAGAAAATAGGAGTAAGAGATGGCACATATAATTACTGTGCGAGGAAAGACCCCGAGGGTGGGGAAGAATTGTTTTTTAGCGGAGACGGCGGTGCTGATAGGGGATGTGGAGATAGGGGATGATTGTAGTATATGGTACGGCGCAGTGCTCCGCGGCGATGTAAATCCGATACGTATAGGGAATGGAGTAAACATACAAGACAATGCGGTGCTGCATACGCTCTACGAGAAGTCGGTGGTGGAACTGGGTGATGATGTATCGGTGGGGCATAACGCCACGGTGCATGGGGCAAGGGTGGGGCGCGGGAGCTTGGTGGGGATGGGAGCCGTACTGCTCGATTACGTGGAGGTTGGCGAGGGGGCTCTAGTGGCCGCTGGGGCGGTAGTGTCGCCGCGCACGATAGTGCCGGCACGAACGCTATGGGCTGGCGTGCCGGCGAGGCAAGTGAAGGAGCTGACCGAGGAGCAGTCGAGAGAGATGGCAACGGCAACGGCTGCTGGGTATAAGATGTACGCTGAGTGGTATAAGTAGGGTATAAAATGAGAGGGAATAGGTGCGGGGAAGGTGTGTGTAGATAAAAAAACTGAAGGGAGCTTTGTGCGCGGGAAGAGGGGAAACTATGATGCGAAAATCACAACTAGACAATAGAAAAGAATATATGTTGGGGAATTCAGGGCGAGGAGGGTTGAGAATAGGGGTTAGAGCCCAAATGCTATTTCGGAGCGTATGGATGTTACTATTCATAGCGGTGCTGGCGGTGGTGTCGTATGTGTCAATGCATAGGATGGACGACATATCTGCATCGTTGAATGGGATGCTGCAGGTGAATACCGATCTAGGGGTGTCGCAGCGAGCCATTGAAGGGTTCTTTGCCTTTGGGGATACAGCGCTGTACGAAGAGGCTTCGCAGGGTATTGATAATGCTATAGCGTTGAGCGATAGGAGCATGTCGGCACTGGCATTGCGCGGCGTGGCGGATACGATAGTTAATGGGGTTGGGGAGGCGTTGCATGGATTGCGTAGGGATTATGACACGATATGGCCCCTACGGCATCGAGTGGATGAGGAGCGGGCGGTGAGCGATTCGGTGTTGCTTGAGTTAAAGGGGTGCTTGAGAGCGGAGGCACCAATGCAGATGCAGCTATTGATGGTGGATGCAGAGACGTACTACCAACAGGCGGTGCGGACCTGGACGCGAAAGGACTTTGACTCGGTGCTGAGCGTACTTAACCGTATGCAGCAAGAGTCGGCAGGGGCGGGGCAGTCGTGTAGAGATTTGCTCAAGGTCTACCAGACGCACTGCGCCGAGCTGGGGCGAGTGTCGGTACTGCACGTTGCGTATGAGATGGATGTGCGAAACAAAGTATCACAGGCAACAGAGGGACTGTTGGTAACGGCGGCTGCTGCGAAGGCTTTAAGTCATGGAACGGCGGTGCGTGCCAATGTGGTATTGGTGGGCAGTGTAGGAGTGATAGCTTTGCTGAGCGTGCTGTTGATATGGCTACAGGCTGAAGTGTTTAGTCGTTCTTTACTGAAAGTGCGAGGGCAGCTGCGGGGCGTAGCGGGAGGGGATTTGACCTATGAAGAGCCTGGTAGTGAGAAGGTTTTCAATCGTCTAGATGAGTTTGGAGATGTCATGAAGGGGCTTCGCAGCATGCAAGAGGGGCTAAAGGGGATGATAGTGCGGGTGCGGGAGTCGGCAAACCAGATTGATGGGGCTAGCAAGTCGGTTTATAGCCATGCAGATGAGCTTCGTCAGCAGGCGATGGTTCAGGCCGTGCAAGCGGAGCAGTCAGTGAACTCTATGACGGTGGTTTCTGATAAAATACACCTCAATTCAGATTATGCGCAGGAGTCAAAAAGGATAGCCCTTGACAATCAAAAGGCGATGGCGGCGTTTAGTGAGAGTGCGGCGGCGAGCGATGCGGCGCTACAAGAGATTGCGCACATGATGGGTGTAATCAATGGCGTTGCGCAGCAAACGAATATATTGGCGCTGAATGCGGCTGTAGAGGCTGCGCGGGCTGGCGAGTCGGGGCGTGGCTTTGCCGTAGTGGCGGGCGAGGTTCGGAAGTTGGCGGAGCGGAGCGGTGCTGCGGCGCAAAAGGTTGGAGAGCTAGTAGATAATGCGCAGCGGGCGAGCGATAGATTTACCCAGGAGATGCAGTCTGTATTGCCCAAGATAGCGGAGTCGGTAGAGCTGTCCGAAAAGGTGGCAGCAATGGGCGATGATCAGCTGGTGGAGGTGCAAAAGATAGCGAAGCAAGTATCGCTACTTAGCGAGCAGTCGCAAGCGAATTCGGATATGAGTTATCAGCTCGCTGAGCAGTCGGAGGCGTTGGCAAAGGCGTCAGCGGATATGCTTGAGGTGATAGGGCTTTTCAAGGGATAAAGAATGGGGCTGCCTCTACGGCACGCCCCCATTCTACTATGCCCAGCCCTGGCTGTTTAACTATCTGAATAGATAGTAGATTCCCACGATAATCCCGATTGTAACAAGGACTGTGAAGAATATCTTCCAGCCACTCACCGGAAACTTCCCATAGACTGTTCCGAAGTACCCGTTGATAACGATTTGGTAGGTCTTTTCCTTGTAACGAAACGAAGCGAGCCAAAAGGGTAGTACCAAAAGTTTGAACTTCTTGTCGCTTAGCTCGATGTTGAGTTCTTTTACGCGTTGGGCGTCTCCCCCAATGGCCCTTTTGGCGAGATCAGTGAGTACCGCTTTGATCTCCTCCATGGCATCGTCTGCCCCCTTAACGAAGTCTATCGTATAGGCCTGTGTAACAAATCCTGCCAGGTAGGCGTGGTTGAATGTCTTATAGGCTGTCTGCGGGAAATCTTTAACCTTGAGTAAGACCCCCCTGTCGGGGTTGTCGACCGCGGGGATTATGATGTCGTCAAAATCTCCCCATACATGTCCCGAGACACGGTGCCAAACCGTTACCGTTCTGGAGCGTCCATCGTTGTCTCTTTCCTCTTGATTGTCCCCGCGTTCCCCATAATAGTCGGCTTCGGCGTGGGCATCGTAGGTCCAGTAGGGGATGTAGACCCCCGAGAACGATTGACTTGACCCTTTGGCGATTGCTAGAGCCTTGTTGGGGGCGAACCACTTTCCCTTGGCCCATTTCCGAAAATTGTCAGAACAACCGTTTTTACTAAAAGCGAAGGGGACAAGGTAGTTAGGAGTCCAGAAGCGATGGAGCTGAGCCTCTTCCACCAAGAGGGGCGTGCCGCAGAAGGGGCAACGCTGCGCCATGTGCTCATCGTTGATGGAGGTTGTTGCGCCGCACTGCTTGCAAGTGACGGAGTAGAGCGCCGTGGTGTCTCCACTCTCTTGGGGTATGAACCCATCGGAGCTAGTAGAGGAGCTTTGGACATTTCCCTTGAACTCATCTAGCTTCTCCGCCCAATAGTCGAAGTCATTTTCCCGAATTTCTTGGCCCTCAGAGGGATCCTTGATGGGGGTAGTGTTACCGCAGTAGATACACTTTAGGGCCTGGTCCTCTGGGGAAAAGATAGTAGTTCCGCCACACGCCTCACAGGAGTAGGTTTTCGGCGGTTTGATGTCGCTATTGGGCTGAGGGGGAGGCGGTGTTGCTGCATTGACGGTATGCTCGGTATCTATGCGTTGCGAGCTGGCATCTTCCATGATTTTCAGTAGTCGTTAAGTTCGGGTTTTGGTAAGTACCAAGCGTGGTGTCCCCCTAGGGGAACACTATGCTTGGCCATGATTCACAAATGTGTCTACCTCACTACTACAATGCTGGGGGTGTAGGCGGCATGCCGCTACCCGGAATGGTAGGCGGAGTGTTCGGCGCAAAGAGAGGTTGCAATGCGGGAACGCTCTTCGCAGCAGCCCACTGGGGCATGCCGCTAGTCCACACGAGCGTGTCGGGCAGGAGCTGCCCTTGCTGCGCAAACCCATGTAGCTGCATCATGGTGTAAGGGCCCGCTTGCTGCCCATTCACGGCTACAAAGAATGAGGGTGCTGCGCCCGGCATTGGTGGCGGCACCGCGCCGCCCGCCATTCCGCCCATGGCGGCTTGCGGTGGCTGCTGCGCACCGGGCTGGCTAAAGGCCTGGGCCATTTGCCCAGCCATGGCGAAGCCCATGCCCATCCCCATGGCATCGCCCGCCATGCCGGCACCGCCCTCTTTGCCCAAGGAGTCGGCAAACTGCATCTGCGTGTAGGCACTCATGTTCTCCTTACCGATGATGCCCATGCTGCTACGGCGATCGAGGGCCTCCTGCACCGCCTCTGGCAACGATATGTTCTCAACGAGGAATTGGGTTAAATCCAACCCATACCCATCGGCCGAGGGCTTGATGATTTCCTGGATCTTCTCCGAGTACTCGTTGAGGTTTGCCGCCATGTCAAGAACAGGAATCTTTGATTCCGCGACGGCATCGGTGAAGCGTGTGATGATGAAGTTTCTGATCTGTTCGGCAATTCCTTCGGTAGTGAAGTTGGAATTAGTCCCCGAAACGCTGGTAATGAACTGCTTTGGGTCGTTTTGCACCTTGAAGCAGAACGACCCGAAGGCGCGTATCCTAATGGGGCCAAACTCGGGGTCACGTAGCATGATGGGGTTCTTGGTTCCCCACTTCTGATCGAGGAATTGCTTCGTGTTGACGAAGTAGATATCAACCTTGAATGGGGAGTTGAAGCCGTACTTCCATCCCATGAGCGTTGTGAGAATGGGCATATTCTTCGTTGTCAGCTCGTAGCGTCCGGGCTGGAAGACATCGGCGAACTGCCCCTCGTTCACTAGGACTGCCACCTGCGACTCCCGCACGGTGAGCTGTGCGCCCGTTTTGATGGCGTTTTGGTAGCGTGGGAATTTCCAGACGATGGTGTCTTGCGTGTCGTCGACCCACTCTATGATATCAATGAATTCGTTTCGAAGGCGATTAATCAGTCCCATGTCCTAATAGATTTTAGAATTCTCGTGCAAAGGTATCCATTTTTGTTGTAATTAAAAGTGTAGAGATGAGTTTTTCTTAGGACAAAAGGCGAAGGGGAACATGTTTGGGATCGGTAATTATTTGGCATGCGTTTTGATGGTTGGGACTAGAGTACAAGTAAAACCTAAAAACAAAGGAGTTATGAGATACTTGAAGGGAAGTGTCATGTTGCTTGCGGCAATGCTACTGCTGCCGTGCGGAGAGGCGTTTAGTCAGCTTTTCTTTACTGGGGGAATGGGTGCGGGCGTGGAGTCGGCATCAACCAAGACCGTTAGTGATGTACCATTTATAGGGAAAAGTACTTTAGTCGGTCCTGCAGCAAAAAATATAGGAGAATTTCACCCCAGTGCTCAGAATGGACTTACTGCATCGTTCAATGTGAATGTCGGCGTTGGCTATATGTTCAGCGAGAAGCTAGGGGCAGGGATGTCGTTAGGCTACCACTTGCTTCGAAAGGGAGCTCACACATATGCCAAATTTGAAAATAGTGGAGATGTGACCAAGGGCAAAGCGTTTACGAGTGTCCATACCGCAACGATAGCCCCCTACCTGCGCTTCAAGCCGGTTAGCGTAGCGGGTTTCTCGGTCTACATGGACTGTGGCGTTCCCATGGAGTTCGGGGGGGCGAGCAGTTATAGTAAATCAGAGGGGAAAGGGAATGTAAATGAAAACAGTGAGAAGTTGGGGTCTGTTATCAGCGCAGGGTTTGGCGTTACGCCAGGCGTGATGTACAACTTCACTGACAGGCTGGCCATCTACGCCAACCTTCGTTTCCTGCAGATTGGGTACACCTATACGCAGTATACTCCGGATAATGAGGTGGAAGGGATAAAGATAACCGAGCGTTTCCATCAGTTCAACCTCGGCAAGCTGGGAGATGGGATGGAGCTAGGCCTTTGCTTCTCTCTGTAGTTGACGTTAAGACGATTTGAAAAGGCGGCTGCGGGGCGACCCCGCAGTCGCCTTTTTTTGTTAGTTTTGCGCCGTTAAGAAGTAAAAAAAGAAAGACGAGAGGTAAGGAGGTGCGTATGCGAGCGGGGCAAAGGAAGGGCGTGCTGGGCGTAGTGATGGCGGGGGGTGATGGGGAGCGGCTGTGGCCGGTGAGTACGCGGGAGGAGCCGAAGCAGTTTCAAGACGTGCTAGGGCTAGGGGAGACGATGCTTCAGGCCGCCGTGCGCCGGCTAGGGGCGTTCTGCACGGCGGAGCAAATGGTGGTGGTGACCAGCGAACGCCATGAGGAGTTGGCGGCGCAGCAGGTGCAGGGGATGCCGAGGAACAAGGTGCTAGGAGAACCCTGCAAGCGCAACACGGCGCCCTGCATAGCGTTAGCCACGGCGATGGCATTGCGTACGAACCTCGAGGCGGTGATGGTAGTGGTGCCGAGCGATCACTTCATTGCGGACGATCGGGCTTTCTGTAAAGATGTTGAAAGGGCGATAGCCTACGCGAAGTGTCATGACAGCCTTGTCACGATTGGCATACCGCCACGCCGAGCGGCAACGGAGTACGGCTACATCGAGGTGGGCGATACGGTAGGCGATGGTGTGAGCGAGGTGCTACGCTTTCGGGAAAAGCCGGATGCAGCGACAGCCGAAGGATACCTCAATAGCGGGAAATTCCTATGGAATAGCGGGATGTTCGTGTGGAGCGTATCCACAATAGCGGCGGCATTGCGTGAGTATATGCCAGGATTGCTAGAGCTGATGGAGACCCTTCCCTTCAATGCGCCGCGGACGGAGTTCAAGGCTGCCATAGAGGAGGTATACGCGCAGGTGACCCCGCTGTCGATAGACTACGGGGTGATGGAGCGGGCGAAGAATGTGGCGGTGCTGCCGGGACACTTCAAGTGGAGCGACGTGGGGACATGGTCTGCGCTGCTAGGTCTGCTGCCGCAGGATGCGCAGGACAATGCGCTGCGGGGGGCGGTGCAGGTGATGGATTGCGAGGGGGTGGTAGCGTGGGTGGAGGAGGGGTGTGAGGCAAGGATAGAGGGGGTGCGGGGCGGCGTGGTGGCGCTGCGTGGGGGCAAGTTGCTGGTGCGCGGCGGGACGGACGATAGTGCCACCAGGTAGCGAGCCGAGCCGTGGACGAACATAAATTAGAAAGATTTTAAAGTCGAGGGACACTGTATGCCAAAAACGTAGTACCTTTGCCGTGCAGCTATGCTGCTGATATTTACGCAAGTAATAGATGGAAGTAGAGGGCAAAGATACAGCGTTACGGCTAGGTTTTGACATAGGCTCCACCACGCTAAAGGCTGCAGTTGTTGATGCTCAAGGGGCTTTGGTGTACACAAGCTACGAGCGTCATAATGCGGATATCGGGGGCGCATTGCTCTCGGCGATAGCGACGTTGCGTGGGCAGTATGGGGAGGCCAAATTCACTATAGGGATTACGGGGTCGGCCGGCCTCGGCGTGGGGGAGCGTTGCGGACTCCCCTTTGTGCAGGAGGTGGTGGCATCCTGCGAGGTGGTGAGGACGAACTACCCAGAGGCCTCCTCGCTGGTGGATATTGGTGGGGAGGATGCCAAGATGATATTCTTTAGCGAGGGGCGAGCCCCCGATATCCGCATGAATGGGAGCTGCGCGGGGGGTACAGGGGCTTTTATAGACCAAATGGCTGCGCTCTTGAATGTAGAGGTTGCGGAGCTCTCGGTCATGGCGGAGCGAGCGAAGCGTATCCACCCCATAGCGTCGCGGTGCGGCGTATTCTCCAAAACGGATATACAGAACCTCCTGGCGCGCAACACCAATCGGGACGAGATCGCAGCGTCAATATTCCATGCGGTATCGGTGCAGGTGATAACAACGCTCTCGCGGGGTTACGTGTTGCGCCCAACGGTGGTGCTGTGCGGGGGACCATTCTCATTCATTCACTCATTGCGGGAGGCTTTCCGCAGGGTGGCGGGGCTGCATGAAGGGGAGGTGGTGCTCCCCCGCGAGGCGCGGGTGGTGCCCGCATGGGGCGCCGCGCTGCGTGCGGCTAGCGAGCCGATGACTCTGGCAGAGCTTTCGGAGCGAATACAAACCCGCAACGCGCAGGGCCCCGCGCCGGCAACCCAGCATTCGCTGCGCCCGCTATTCACGGACGAGGGTGAGATGCAGCGATGGGTGGCCTCCAAGGCGAAGTACAAGCTCCCCACAGTGGCGCTGTCTGAGGTTCGCGACGTGCCCCTCTACCTGGGCATTGACAGCGGGTCGACCACCACGAAGCTGGTGGTGACCACGAGCGATGGGCATATAGCCTTTCGGGACTACCGCCCCAACCATGGGCGAGCGCTAGAGGCGGTGCGCGCCGCACTAACGGCATTCGCCGAGGCTGCGCGTCGGGAAGGTTTCGACCCGCGTATCGCCGCAACCTGCACCACCGGCTACGGGGAAGACCTGGTGCGGCGGGCCTTTGGGCTGGAGTATGGCATGGTGGAGACGATAGCGCACTACAAAGCGGCCATCTTCTTTGAGCCGCGGGTGGGGTTCATTCTCGACATCGGGGGGCAGGACATGAAGGCGGCGTTCGTGGAGAATGGCACCATCTCAAGGCTGGAAATCAACGAGGCCTGCTCCTCGGGGTGCGGGTCGTTCATAGAGACTTTTGCCAAGGGGCTTGGGCACAACGTGGCATCCTTCGCCGCGTTGGCGTGCGGTGCGGATGCCCCCTGCGATCTGGGTACGCGCTGCACGGTCTTCATGAATTCTAGGGTGAAGCAGGCGCAGCGGGAGGGGGCATCGGTGGCAGACATCTCCGCGGGGCTGGGGTACTCCGTGGTGCGTAACTGTTTACACAAGGTGCTCAAGCTTAAAGACTTTCGCCAGCTTGGGGATTACGTGATGGTGCAGGGCGGCACGCTCCGGAATCCCTCGGTGTGCAGGGCCTTTGAGCTGGAGACGGGGAAGTCGGTCATCATCACGGATAGCCCGGAACTCATGGGGGCTTTCGGGGCGGCGCTGTACGCAGAGTCGCAGCGCAAAGGCAACGATGCAACCAGGTCTCTGTCGGCGTTGCTGGTGACGGACGACTACTCCCAGCGTCAAACCACCTGCAGGGGGTGCTATAACCAGTGCGAGGTGACCACCTTCACCTTTGCCAATGGGGGGCATTACTACTCGGGCAACAAGTGCGAACGGGTTTTCAGCAACCGGGGGGAGCAGGGCAAGGACGGTGTCAACCTCAGCGAATGGAAATACGACCAGCTTCGAGCGTTGGTTGAGGTCGAGCGGCAGGTGGCAAATGACGAGGGGCGGCCCACGGTGGGGCTGCCCATGGCGCTGGGCATGTATGAAGACCTCCCCTTTTGGGTGGCCTTCTTCAGCAGCTTGGGGTGTAGAGTGGTGCTTTCCTCTGAGAGTACCGCGGCGCAAGCCGAGCGGGGGGCGCATACCGTGATGTCGGACAACATATGCTACCCCGCCAAGGTGATGCATGGGCACGTGCTGGATTTGCAGCGGAAGGGGGTGGATCGCGTATTCCTACCGTTTGTGGTTTACGAGGCTAAAGGGATAAAGGACTCTAACAACACGTACAATTGCCCTGTCGTGTCGGGCTATAGCGAGGTGATACGCTCCGCGATGCGTGAGGGGCTGAGCGTGGAGGTCGACTCGCCGTCCATCTCCTTTCGGGACGAAGCCCTCCTGCTCAAGCAATGCGCAGCCTACGTAAAGGGGAGCGCGGTGTGGATGGGTAGCCAATCGGGCGAGGCGATCGGGGCGGCGGTTATGGCGGGCTTGGCGGCGCAGCGAGCGTTTAACGACAGAATCCACCAACGGAACGTTGAGGTGGCGGAGCGGGCATTGGCTGAGAAGCGCACGTTGATGGTGCTGGCGGGACGGCCCTACCATGCGGATCCCCTGATACAGCACCGCGTGTCAAGGATTGTGGCGAGCTTCGGCGTAGACGTGGTGACGGAGGACGTGGCGCGCGGCGGAAGCATTGGGCATACCGCAACGCGCAGCGTGCACCAGTGGGCTTACACGAATCGCATTGTGGCGGCGGCGCATTGGGCGGCGCATGCGGGGAGCAATGTACACTTCGTGCAGGTAACCTCCTTTGGCTGTGGGCCCGATGCCTTCTTGATAGATGAGATAGCCGAGATCCTAAAGCGGGAAGGCAAGAGCGCCACCGTGCTAAAGGTGGACGACGTGAGCAGCGTGGGGTCGCTCCGGCTGCGCATACGCTCTTTAGTGGAGAGCCAAAAGCTCAGCGCAGGGGTGGCGAGGGTGCAGCATGAGGAGGTGCGTAGCCACCAGGCGATATTTAGGGAGGAGGACAAGGGGCGAACGATACTTATGCCGTGGTTCGGCGATGCCTACTCGCCCTACCTACCGACGATATTTAGGCTGGCGGGGTACAAGGCGGAGAATCTTCCGCCCACCTCGCAGGCATCGGCGGAGCAGGGGTTGGTGAGTACCAATAACGAGGTGTGCTACCCCGCCACGCTGGTGGTGGGCGATGTGATGCGGGCAATCGGCAGCGGGAAGTATCGGCGCGAGGAGGTGGCTGTGGGGATAACCCAGACGGGCGGGCAGTGCCGCGCGACGAACTACATGTCGCTCCTCAAGCGGGCCTTGGCGAATGCGGGGCTTACCGATGTGCCATTGATATCGGTTAACGCGGGCAACGGGGCTCTACATGAGCAGCCGGGATTTGTCATCAATTGGAAGCGATTGCTCCTGCCCGTGCTTCGCACGTTGGTATATGCAGATATGCTATCCACCATGCGTCTCGCAACGCTGCCCCGTGAGCGGCATGCGGGCGACGCCGATAGGCTCTTCGAGGAGTTTACGGGGCGGGGCGTAGAGCTGCTGGGGCAGGAGCGTACTAGGGAGATGAAGAGTCTGCTGCGCGCAGCGGCGCATGCCTTTAGCCAGTGCGCACGAAACGTGGAGCTCCCGCGGGTGGGCATTGTTGGAGAGATCTACGCGAAGTACAATCGCTACGCGAACCACGGCATCATCGATTGGTTTGCGGGGCAGGGCGTAGAGCCGGTGGTGCCCGCGCTTGCGGAATTCTTCTTCGAGTCGTTCGCGAGCAAGCGGGCTAGGGGCAGGGCCAGTATTGACAAAAAGGACTGGTTCTACTACGCATCGCCCGTCATTGAGCGTCTACTTTTTGCGCTCGTTCGCAGCATGGAAAGCTGCGTGAAGGAGTTCCCTTGGTATCGCAGCATTGGGCGTTCCATGGCCGAAAGCCGGTTGGCTGCACCCATCCTCAACCTCAATGCGCAGTTCGGCGAGGGGTGGCTCATACCGAGCGACTTTGCGCGGTTCGCCCGGGAAGGGATTCACGATGTGGTTTGTATGCAGCCCTTTGGGTGTATAGCCAACCATATCGTGGCCAAGGGGATAGAGAAGCGTGTGCGTGAGCTTTACCCAGCCCTCAACCTGCTCTTCCTGGATTTGGACAGCGGCGTTAGCGAGGCAAACTTCTTCAACCGGTTGCACTTCGTGAAAGAGAATGCTGAGGCCAACTTCCAGAAGGTTCAAGGGCGTACTTTGGCGTGAGAAGAACCCACTATAAAGGTGCCATTTTAGGCGAAATTCTAGGTAGAATTCGTACAAAAAAGCTTGTAGAGAAGAGCCTTACCTCAGATTGTAGGGTTTGCAGGGTGTTGTTCTATAGCAAGTTACGCTGCTATAATGAGTTCCTTATAAGCTGTCCATTTTGAAATAGCGAGAGAGGGGGTGCGAATGGAGTCAAAAAGGCTACTTTTGCATTGTAAGGTTATTGAATAGTAAAAGGAAAGGAGAAAAAGCGATGGCTCATGTAATTGCAGACACGTGCGTAGCGTGCGGTTCATGTATCAACGAGTGCCCAGTAGAGGCGATCAGCGAGGGCGATATCTACAAGATCGATCCCGACAAGTGCATTGATTGCGGCGCCTGCGAGGCGGCTTGCCCAACGGGTAGCATCAGCGCCGAATAGTTGTAGGTAGATAACAGTTTTCATGGTGGAGGCTGCGGTTCTCGGCATTAGCTGGGAGCCGCGGCTTTTTTATGGGGGGCTTTAGCCGAAAGAGGTGCCTAACGCCTTTGCTTTTTCGCTCTGCGCAGCCGTCGCCACCCCGTTGCGAGCAGCGCGATGGCGAAAGATCCCATGATGAAGATAAAGAATGGGGCTACGGGTCCAAGTAGTTTGTCAAAAATGCGCCCGGTATGCACCTCTAGGGCTGCGTTCCATAGCGAAATGGGCTCAAGCTGGAGCCATGATGGCATTGCGGGGGGCGCAGCGTTAGGCTTTAGCGGGCTCGCGCCTTTCACGTAGTCAAAAACTACCGGCCCACAGGGGAAATCGGCGGAGTAGCCCGCGGCGGCTAGCCCGCTGAACGTAGGCATGCCGCTGCGCTTGACGTAGGGTTCTCCTGTAATGGCATCAACGATGCTGCCCGAGGGGCGATGCCAGCGGTAGAACCCGCTGAAAGACCCCACGAGCCATGCGCTGTCGGCGTATTGCAGTACGTTGCACCCCATGACGCTCACGGGGGGGGCGGCTGCGATTTTTTGGGGCGAAGGGCGCAGCGCATTCGCAAAGCAGAAAAATCCCTCCGAGGAGGAGAGGATGAAATCGTTTGCCGCGGGGTCAAAGGCTATTTTCCGGATTTTATCATGCCATGGGTTGGAGGAGGCCAGCGAGGTGATTCGTGGGGGAGCGACCCTTGTCAAGGCTAAAGGGATGAGGAGCGGCGGACGGAGGCATGTGCCGGTGATGGCTAGCAGTAAAAATAGGGCAACGAGTCGCCCAATGTGTAGGTGGTATTTATAGTTGCGGCGCAGCCAGATGCGCCAGCGGGCAAGGTTGCGATGCCGTCGGCTGCGTCTGCGGAGCACCGTGCGGCTAATCGTGATGCCAACGCCGGCCACGGTGAGCGCGATCAGTATTAGCCCCAGGAGGTCAACGAAGAGCCGGCCCGGGAGCCAAAACAGCGCGCCGCTATGCAGGTTCCAGACGATACGGAATAGGGGCACTTTCCCATCGTTGCCGGGGCAGGGCGGGAGGAGAATGCGCTGCGGGCTGGTGTAGGGCGGAGGGGCAACGTAGAGCGCGGAGCGTGACACGGCAATCAGCGTGTCGCCCCGCGCCGTGAGCGACACGATCGGCGCGTTTGCGCGGCATAGCGCGTGCCAGCGCGCATTGCGGAGGGTGAAGAGCCCCTCGGGCAGCGCGGCTATAATTGCGCCGTTTGGAAGCTTGATGGCATCGTTAATCCGATTCAGCCGGTTAGGGAGGCCTTCCTCGATCCGTGCAACGCGATGCGCCATGGAGTCGGAGAGGAATGCGCCGTTCTTGCTGTAGAGGAGAAGTGAGTCGGAAGCGATGGGGATGGATCCCGCAACGAGCTGATTATTCCAGAGGCGAAAGCGGTAGTGCGTGGGGAGGAGTCGCCGCGAGATGGGGACCTTGTCAAATGTATCCTTGTGGTTCAAGATTATGCCGGAGAGCGCGAAAAGAACCATGAATGGCGCGAGGATGAGACCGACCCAGCGGTGGAATAGTTTTGCCTTCGACATGCGGTGCGTTTTCTTTATCGTTTCTAAATTGAAAGGATTGCTGGGGCTAAGATGCATCTTTTTTTACGGCTACAAAAGTAAACTTTTTCTTGGGTTGCTGCTGCGTAGGTGCGCCTAATCCAAACGTAATAGGAGTATGGTTCGGGGCGGGAGGTCACGCGGGTCAGTCTTTCAGACTGGCTTGCCTTCCAGGCAAGAATCCGGGGGTTTGAAAACCCTCGGCTATTGAGAGACCGTTCTGCGGACGGGGCCGCATTGGCCTGCGAATATAGGCGTCCCTTTGGGAGGGACGTGTAGGTTTATGCGGGTTCAGGGGGGCAATGCGGGCAGAATATGGCGGGAGGCAATGGCCTCGCAGGGCTGAGGGGTGGACAAGTTTATATAATCGGCCTTCATGTCCTATTGGTAGGTGTTTATTCGCTGATATGCAGCAACATGGCACGATTTTATGTAATCTCCAAGGACGATTACCCCATCGTATCACAAGGTGCTAGCAGTCTGCACCTTATCCGTACCCCCTTCGCATCAAATTCGGATTTCTCCGGAGAAATCCGAATTTGATGCGAATTTGATCCGAACGGGGAGGTTCTTTGATGGGTCTCTTTGGGTAGTGCTGAAACCGTGGAATGCGGGTTTCCTCACGGTTTTCTACGTAAATCGTGCAGTTTTTTTTGCGTTAGAAAATTCTTTGCACACCTTTGCGGTGTGGTTTATGGCGGAGTAACAGTAAACAGTAGGAGGCATGAAAATGGGAAGAATACTACGGGTGGGTTTGATGGTGCTGCTGGCCGCGGCGGTGGGCGTTGGGATTGCGCAGGGAGAAGGAGTTACAATAACAGTAAATGGCGTAGAGTGGGAGTACGAGCAGATAAAGAATACCAACACGTGCAGGATC
>CALHSW010000064.1 GCA_938038735.1 uncultured Bacteroidia bacterium
AAGGTGGAGGCAACGTTCAAGGAGAAGGCGGTAGCGCCGGTGCTGTACACGCTGACGACAAGCCAGACGGGAGAGGGGATGTTAAAAGTTTTGCGGGGCAATGAGGAGCTTATGAATGGGGAAAAGCTGCAGAAAGGCGATAAGCTGGTTATAGTGGCAAAGCCGAATTCTAGTGATTACAAGCTAGTTACGCTGAATGTTAATGGAACGCCGTTTGCTAGCGGGTCAATCTACACGGTGGGCGATCAGAATGTGAGAGTAGAGGTGGTATTTGATAAGAGTACTGCCGTGGAGAGCGTGTTGCTGGCTGGGGTAGCGGCGACGCCGAATCCGTGCGGGGCGCGGTTGACGCTGCGGGGAGCATCGGCCGCTGTACAGTGGGAGGTATACACGGTGCAGGGACAACTGGTGGCACGCGGCGTGAGTGCGGGAGAAGGGGAGATAGAGATCGCGACGGCGGGATGGATTCCAGGCGTGTACTACGTGCGGCTGGAGGCGACCGATGGGGTGCGGGTGCTGCCGGTGGTGAAAGAATAGAAACAAAGATTGAACGGAGAGGGAGGACGCTGCGGGGAGCAGGGGTCCCCCCCCCGTTTTTTAAGCTTGTGGCGAACGGTTGGAGCGTGCAGCAATTCATGAAAATCGGGGAGCGATGGCCCCATCGTTTTTCTTGAAGAAATAGCTACATTCGCATCGCCTTGTAGCCGCCGAGGGCGGTGAGGCAGGAGTAGGGTGTGCATGGGGCGGGGCGAGGGGGTGCAGCTGCGGTTGCGGCGTTTCGTGCGTCCCGCCGGCGATGCGTGTAAACAGTATAGGACTATGGGCAGAAGAGGAAGAAGGTGCGTAGTGATGGCGCTAGCGTTAGCGCTGGGGGTGAATGCAGCGTGGGGGTGGACGCAGCGAGCAGTATATAAAGATGAAGACGGTAGAATCTATGCATATCAATCATGTTGGTACACCATGGTTGATTTGCCTGGCGTGGTGGCCAAAGGGATAGAGGTGCACGTTTTCACCCTGCAGGGCATGCGCCTGAATGCGAAGGGGGAAATAGAGGACGCGGCGATCGGGCGAGAGCTTGCGGTGGGCGATGAGTTTGACCCGGATTCGGGCGTGTATGCGCGCGTAGATCTGCTAGCGGGCTGCGCCGTGGACTACGGGATAGAGAGGCTGGGAGTGATTGATCAGTTGGGACTTAAGGAGGTGAGGAGCGTGATGCATAGGTTAGAGCAGGAAGAGAAGCTATCAAGGTACAGACGCAAGGAGGAAGTGAAGGCCTATAGAGAGTATTTTTATGTAATGGGACGAGTTACCGGTTTTCATGATAATGGGATATTCGCTTCACCAGTATCTCCATTCTACCATTACGTTGATTTTATGGAGCAATCGGACGCGACGATTACCCTGGCGCCCCTCGAGAAGCAGTACCGCGATGCGGGGTACTACTGGTCGCTGCGCCCGGCGGGCGGAGCAGGCTGGGTGCTGCGCGATGGCGTGCCCATCCGACCGCTCAAGCAGGGCGTGTTCATCGCGGAGGTTCGCAACGCCAGTGGGCTGGACGAGTATGTAGTGAGCTACAGCGTCGCGGGGGAGGTGGCCCGGGCGACCGAGATAATGGGCAGCGCGGTGCGGCTGGTGCCCGGCGGGAGCGTCACCGTATCGGCTACGTTTAGGAAGGCAGATGGGAAGGTTAGGGTGACTGTCCCACCGCGTGATTTAGAGCCAAGGGAGCGTGGGGTCTATACAGTTGCGTATGCTGATGGTAGCGAGCTGAAGCCAGGAGAGCATAGTATGGATTATGGAACGGAATTAAAGTATAGAATACGCGGGGCTTCATTCCCGTATGAGAATAGGCCAGCGGATGGAGAGGGGTGGTCTGGGAAGGTGGTGGCGGAGACAGACTTCCGGATGGAGGCCCCGATGCTGTACCAGAAGTGCACGGTGCGGTTCTACCAGGACTCTTTTTCAGAAGGGATATACTACGAGAGGGGGTATAGATACAATGCCAATTTCAACGTGACGCCGAGCAACCCGTACGATCCTAAGCGGCCCAAGGTGATAGCCGAGGGGGCAATGCCGGTGCGGGTCGATGAGTACGGCTATGGGGTGTACGTGGTGCGGGATTCTGTGGTAGATATATACATGCGGAGCGACCGCTGGGGGAAGCTCCGGGTGGTGACCTCCAGGGGGGGCAGGGTGCGGGTGGTGCGCAATGGACGGGAGATAACCGAGCGGGATGCGATCAGGCGGAAGGATCGGCTCGTGGTGCTGGGCGAGCCGGACGCGGCGGAGGGGTACAAGCTGAAGACGATTGTGGTGAATGGGGTTCCGTTCGAGAGCGGGGAAACGTACACCGTGGAGAAGGGCGATGTGAAGGTGGTGGCGGATTTTGTGAAGGCAGATGCGAATGCCGTGGAGAGCGAGCTGCTGGCTGGGGTAGCGGCGACGCCGAACCCGTGCGGGGTGCGGCTGACGCTGCGGGGAGCATCGGACGCTGCGCGGTGGGAGGTATATACGGTGCAGGGGCAGCTGGTGGCGTGCGGCGTGAGCGCGGGAGAAGGGGCTATAGAGATCTCGACGGCGGGATGGGCTCCCGGTCTGTACTGCGTGCGGCTGGAGGCGGCCGATGGGGTGCGGGTGTTGACGGTGGTGAAGGAGTAAATATAAGGGAACGGATGTGGGGAGGGTCGTTGCGAAAGCGATTTGAAAATTCCCTTTTTGCAAAGGTCTTCCCTAGAGTTTTATTTTAAGGAGTGCAGTTTAGAGAGGAGAAAGTCGATGGCGTTGATGCAAAGTATAAAAAGAGAGGGGTGTTGCGTCGCGGTTGTGCTATGTTGTATAATCGCAGGATTGCCGAGAGGCTATGCCGGGCGCGGTATAGTCTTGCGCGCTGATACAACATTGGTTCCGAATGCGCCCGCTGTGGATGAACCCGACCCGAAGTTTGATTTACCTGAGGCGAGGGTTGTTCGAAAGGATTTACGACCCTCCGTTAGTAATGTTGGTGTGCAGCTTGATACAGCTTTGCATTCCCCGAAAGCAAAGGTTGAAAGCCGACCAGCGAGCCGCGGAGCGTGGAGTCTCGACACTACTTACGACATAATGGATGTGCGCGTTGCGGGGCGACGCACCAAGGAGATTATTGCGCCGCAGCGGCTAGAAGGCGTAGAGCTTAAACGGCTCAACACGCTCTCCGTGGCCGATGCGCTGCGCTTCTTCTCTGGGGTGCAGATAAAGGACTATGGTGGCATAGGAGGGCTTAAAACCATTAATATTAGGAGCATGGGTAGCGAGCATGTTGGTGTGTACTACGATGGCTTGCAGCTGGGCAATGCGCAGAATGGACAAGTCGACCTTGGCAAGTTCTCAATGGATAACGTGGAGATAATTTCGCTGTACAATGGGCAGAAAAGCGAGATTTTTCAGGGGGCAAAGGATTTTGGGGCGGCAGGTACGGTGTACATTGAGACGAGGCGCCCACGCTTTGAGAAGGGCAAGAATACTAATTTTCGGGTGGGCGCAAAGGCAGGGTCTTTTGGCCTGATGAACCTTTCTGCTCTCGTGGAGCATAAATTGAGTAAACGTGTAAGCGCATCGGTCAATGCGGAGTGGACGCATGCGCATGGGCATTACAAGTTTCGCTACAAGCGTCGGAACATCGACTGGACGATAGCCTACGACACCACAGCTGTTCGGCAGAACAGCGATGTGAATGCCATTCGTGCGGAGGGGGGCGTGTACGGCGCATTGCCTGGAGGGAATTGGAAAATTCGGGTGTACCACTACTCATCGGAGCGAGGGTTGCCAGGCGCCATTGTGAATAACGTGTGGCGGCGAGGCGAGAGGATGTGGGATCGCAATACGTTTGTTCAAGGCTACGTGCGTAGCGATGTTACCAAGTGGTATCGCATACAGGCGAGCGTGAAGTACGCCTACGATTTTTTGCACTACATCAATAAGGATCAACGTATGCTGCAGGTGGATAACACTTACCGACAGCAGGAGGCGTATGGGTCAGTGGCAAATCTCTTTAGTCCGTTCGAGTGGTGGGATTTGTCACTTTCCTATGATTTCCAGTGGAATACGCTGGTGAATCGTAACGAGGCTAGCGATATGCCAATGTACGATTTCCCATTCCCTACGCGTTATAGCAACTACCTTTCGGCCGCCACAGCGTTTGAGAAGTGGGGCGTGAAGCTACAGGCAAGCATTTTGGGTGTGTATGTGCTTAACCGGGTGAAACAGTATTTTCAACCTGCGGATAAGTTGGATTGGACACCGGCAGTTTTCCTCTCCTATACGCCCTGGGAACCTCTAGGGCTGAGCGTGCGTGCCTTTTGGAAGCATTCGCTGCGAATGCCTACTTTTAACGACCTGTACTACACGGAAATAGGAAATACACGGCTAGAGCCGGAGTACGTGCAGCAGTACGATGCGGGTATTGATTGGCGTAAGGAGTGGAGAGCAGGCGTGGTGCGCCGAGCTACGCTTACCTGCGATGTTTACTATAATGAGGTGACTAATAAAATTATTGCCTATCCTAAGGGGCAACAGTTTCGGTGGACTATGATAAATCTCGGGTTCGTGAAGGTAAAAGGGATAGATGCCATCGGGGAGTTGGCCGTGGTGCCGTGGGATGTACTAACGCTCATGGGTAAGCTTCAGTATACCTTTCAAGACTCGCGCGATTGGACAAACCCGCGGGATGCGTTCTACGGGCATCAAATACCCTACATAGCATGGCATAGCGGGTCAGCAATATTTGGCACTTCGTGGAGAGAGTGGAGTCTCAACTATAGCTTTATCTATGTAGGGGAGCGGTTTAACCAGCAGGAGAATATTATATACAACTACACGCAGCCGTGGTATACGCATGATCTCTCGCTTGCGTGGGATGGTAAAATAAAATCCACGGGCCTGCGTGTCACGTTGGAGGTGTGTAATCTTTTGGGACAGGATTACGATGTAATTCTCAATTACCCGATGCCGAAAACGAACTTTAGAATATCCGTTAATGCAACGTTCTAGATTTTTAATGGCAAGGCTAGTGTTGGCTGCGCTGGCTATTGCAGCACTGGCTACAGGTTGCCGCAAGGATGAGATTATTGTTCTCTCGCAAACCTCTCAGCTTCCTGAGATTAAAGACCCTCTGCTTAGCTACCAGTGGCGGGATGCTGCCCGTGAGTGGGAGGGAATGTATTTGCTCAATGAGGGGAACATGGGGAGCAATAAGTCTTCGCTTGACTACCTTGACTTCACCACCAATCGGTATCATCGCAATATATACGCCGAGCAGAATCCGACAGTGGTGAAAGAACTCGGGGATGTGGGTAACGACATAAAAATCTATGGTAACCGGGTTTACTCCGTTATTAATTGTTCCCATAAGGTTGAGGTTCTTGATTTGCACACAGGGAAACGTATCGGGAAGGTAGACATTAGCAATTGCCGGTACATAGCGTTTAAGGATGGGCGCGCATACGTAACCTCGTACGTAGGGCCTGTGTCTCTTGACCCAGCCCTTAGCACGCAGGGGGAGATCGTGGCGTTTGATACGGCAACGTTAGAAGTGGTGGCGCGGGTTACCATTGGGAGGCAGCCCGATGAGCTGGTGATTGTCGGCGATAGGATATACGCAGCGAATTCAGGTGGTTACACGCCTCCGAATTACGATAATACTGTGTCGGAGGTACTCATCCTTAGCGATGGGTCAATGACCGAGCTACGGAGGATACCAGTAGACATTAACCTGTTCAGAATTCGACATGATCGATTCGATAGGCTATGGGTAGCATCGCGCGGCGACTACTATGGGCATCCTTCTAGGCTCTTTGTGCTGGAGCGGAATCCCAATAATCATGGACTGTACGAGGTGACCGATACAATACCTGTAGCCTGCCTAAATATTAATATCCACAACGACATTCTCTACTTCTATTCGGTGGAGTGGAGCTACCTAACTAACTCCAATACGGTGACGTATGGCCGTGTGGATTTGAAAACCAAAAAGATTATCCCTGGTAATTTTATTACGGATGGCACTGAAAAGGAAATAGAAATACCGTATGGGATAGCGGTTCACCCTAAAGCGGGCTTCATTTTTATTACCGATGCTAAGAATTACGTTTCGAGCGGAGATCTTCGCTGCTATTCGCCTGATGGAAAGTTCCTATGGAAAGTGAAAACAGGGGATATTCCTGCCCATATGGCGTTTGTTCCAGTGCAAAAATAGAAAGGACTTACTATGAAGAGAGTAGTATTATTGGCGGTACTTTTTGCTGCTATGGCCATGTCGAGTTGCTATAAACCGATGTTTGACCTTGAAAACATCACCGAGGAGCAGTTAAACCCGCATGGGGGAGGAAAGGCTGATGAAGCGAGGCCGTCGGGGTCCAATCCGTTCATAGACCGGGTGGTGGAATATTGTCCTGCGCCCGGACAATTTGTCAACGAGTTGCCCCTCATTAAAGAGGGAGAACCTATCGATTCTGTACTGGAGAGGTGTACTCGGTCGTTGGCTAATGACAAGGGCGAACTAGTGCATCTTGGGGGCTTTGGAGGGTATGTGACGTTAGCCTTTGACCACAGTATAAAGAATCGAGAGGGGAATGACATTATGATTTATGGTAACGCATTTCGAGCTGATCGAAACAAGTCGAGGGGGAACAGCGAGCCTGGGACTGTGATGGTGATGGTGGATAAAAATGGGAATGGGTTGCCAGATGACGGAGAGTGGTACGAGTTGAAAGGGGCAGGCTACGACCTTCCGGAAACGGTGAAAAACTATAGAATTACCTACTATCGCCCTGACCCTAATAAGAAGGCGACAAAAACTCCGCCCAAGCCTGGATTCCCAGATTACGTGGTGGATGACACCTACATCAAGTGGAAGGATAGTAGGGGTGATTCGGGATACATTGAGAAAAATATCTATCACGACCAGTCCTACTGGCCTCTGAATCGCATGCATGATTCCACAATGACTTTTACAGGCACGTTGCTTACCAACGTGGCGATTGACGAGTCGGGTGTGGGGAGTTACTGGACTTATCGTATTTGGGAGTACGGTTACGTGGATAACCTCCCCAATGACGAGGAGAAGGGGTTTGATATCGACTGGGCTATGGATGCCCATGGCAATTCTGTACAGCTGGATTCAATAGACTTCGTGAGGATCTATTGCTGCGCCAACGTGCAGGCAGGGTGGATAGGGGAACTCTCCACAGAGGTAATGACAGCGTGGGACCTTAACTTGCTTGATGAGAATAAGAAAGTAAGAAAGTAGGAGTAATCAGTTGACTTTGTGCAGAAAGGTTTAATTGACAGCCCCTGCCCCTAGTAGTTCATCTCCATTGTACCATGCAGCGAACTGACCGGCAGTAATGCCACGCTGCGGCGTGTCAAATTTGAGGTAAATGCCCTCCATGCGTGCGTAGAGCGTAGCGGGCTGTAGCGGCTGGCGGTGGCGTAGGCGAGCCATGACGCGCAGAGAGTCTCCCTCATTTAATTGTTGTGATGGGCGAATCCAATGTACTTCTGCGGCTGGCACGTACGCCACGCTGCGGTAGAGGTATGGGTGGTGTTTCCCTTGCGCTACGTAGACAATGTTCTTTGCTGTATCCACCCCCACCACGAAGAGCGGTTCCGCCTTGCCCCCCACGCCCAGCCCTTTACGCTGCCCGATGGTGAAAAATTGCGCCCCATGGTGATGCCCAACCACCTCGCCCATCTCATGGGCGAGGGGATAGGCCAACGCTTGCTCCACTAGACTTTCGCCGCGATACGGTGGCACCATATCATGGGGAATCTCCACAATATCCCCATCCTTTGGCTTTAGCTTTTGGGCGAGGAACGCAGGGAGGTTCACCTCTCCAACGAAGCAAATGCCGTAGCTGTCTCGCCGCTCCGCCGTGGGCAACCTCAGTGCCAATGCTTGCCTACGCACCTCCTTTTTAGTCATCTCTCCCACGGGGAAGAGCGCATGGGAAAGTTGATCCTGCGTGACCTGGCAGAGGAAGTAGCTTTGGTCTTTTGTGTCGTCCACCCCGCGCAGTAGCCGGTACTCCCCCTCTGGCGTTTCCGCTTTCCGGCAGTAGTGTCCTGTAGCAACGAACTGCGCCCCCTTCGCCTTGGCCACTTCCCAAAAGGCCTTAAACTTTATCTCCCGATTGCATAGCACATCGGGGTTCGGCGTACGTCCTACCGCGTACTCTGCGAAGAGGTAGTCTACTACCTGCCGGCGATACTCCTCGCTGAGATCCACCACAGAGAAGGGGATTCCAAGCCGGCGTGCCGTCATAGCGGCGAAGTCTACATCCTGATCAAAAGGACAATCGGGGCTCTTTAAGCCCTCTGTGTCTGTCCAATTGCGCATGTAGATGCCCTCAACGTCGTAGCCATGCTGCGTTAGCAGGTACGCTGCCACGCTGCTATCCACGCCTCCTGAAAGGCCTACTACCACATGCGGTTTCGCCATGCCTATCCCCTTTGTGAATGGTGTTCCTACTTTTTCATCACCTGCTTAGCCCGCGGATCTGGAGGGTTCTGATGTTGCAGAATGTTTTCGTAGGCTACCGTGTCGCGCAGGATGCGTAGAGCGGATTCCACTGCCTCGTCCTTGCGTAGATAAAGAGGATTCACACCCACCGAGCCGAGATATAGCCCCGCAATGTTCATTTCTAGTATTTCACGTATCTGCGGCGCGCTATCCCAAAAGAGCGAATCAAAGCTTGCCGCAACATCCTGCTGTATCGCATCGAAGTGCGGTTTTACGATTTTGCTGTACGATGGGTCTTTTTCGATGAAACTAAGGTACTGCATCGCACGGTCAAATGGAGAAGCGTTTTGAAGCTTGGCTTCCTTTAATACCCGACGCAAGGAGTCAAGCTCTGCGTTGTCTATTCGTAATTGGTTAATGTCCTTTGGCGCAGGAATGCTCAAGGTGCGGCGCATGGCGTAATCAAAGAAGGCATTGCTGTACACCACGTTCGCCACAAAGAAGCTGATACTGTCCGGCTTCACAACGATGTCTGGGAATACGCCGCCTCCGTTCAGCACCATGCGCCCTGCCTTGGTGTAGAACGTAGTGATGAGCGAGTCGGGAATCTTCCCAACTGCCCCAGACTCATCGCGGTGCGCGTAGTCCAAGGCCTGAATGCACCGCCCGCTAGGCGTATAGTACTTCGCCGTGGTGATACGTACATACCCCTCGTTTGGTAATGGCATGGAACTCTGCACCAGCCCCTTACCGAAAGTACGCTCCCCGATAATCACCCCACGATCTAAATCCTGGATGGCCCCTGATACCACTTCGCTCGCTGAGGCCGAGGCGCGTCCAACGATGATTGCCAAAGGGACCTTTTCGAATGGTGGATCTAGGCGTGTGGTTTTGCGTACCTCGTTCTGCTCCTCGTTACGTCCCTTGATGTCAAGAATCTTCGTCTCTTTGGGTAGGAAAAGCGAAAGGATGTTCTGCGCCTCGTTGATCAGTCCGCCTGGATTCCCACGCATGTCAAGTATAATCCCTTTGGGCTGCACGCCCTGCGGGAAAAGCCCCTTCACGGCGTCCTCAATTTCCTTTGCTCCATTCGTGCGGAATCCGTTGTAACGTATGTAGGCAATCGAGGAGTCAAGTAGCATGCGCAGCTCCACGCTGGGGGTGTGGATAACCTCTCGGGTAAAGCTAAACTCCAATGGGTTCGGCTCGTTCCGCCTATGTACCGTTACCTGTAACGGAGTACCCGCATCGCCACGGAGGAGCTTTGTGACGGAGTCAAGCGACATGCCTTTAACGCTTTTCCCATTGACTGCAACGATGGTGTCGCCCACCTTAAAACCTGCTTTTAACGCTGGGGCGTTATCGTAAAAACCGGATGCCTGGGCGTAGCTCCCAGCGGGGCGTATCGCCATGCCCACCCCTGCGTAGCCCCCCGTGGCCTCAAAGACCAAATCGCTACGCTCTTCCTTAGATGTATAGCGTGCGTAGGGGTCAAGTTGCGAAACCATACCGTTGATGGCACCCTCCATAAGCTTCTCCGAGGAAACGCCATCAACGTTAAGCTGTGAGGCAATTCTAAAAACGGCAAAAAGGGTTTCAAGCCGTTTGCTAAGATCTTGCAACGGCGCAGTTGACGAGATGAAAACCGCACTGCTCCCGAAAAGCAACGTCAACGGTATCGCCCAACGTAGGATTCGTTTCTTCATACTACCTTTTGTCTCTTTGTAAACAGCTTTTAAAATGTGCAACAAGGCACTATTGCCCCTTGTTCTATTTTCTCACCTTCGGCCGCTCTTCATTAGCTTACCCTTGCCCAATGAGAAAGCCCAAAGGTACGCATTTATGCAATAAATTGTACCTTTGGCAATGGTAATGAAGAGGAGAAACGTATGATTTTTTTAGAGATAATAGCCTGCGCGGTACTGATTGTTTTCGGCGCTGCTGGTAGTATTTGGGGAACTGCACGCCTATCAGAAAGGTTTGCGTGGGGGCGATATTGGATTGCGGGACTTCTAATTGCCATTATCGGCGCACTGCCTGAATTGATGATAAGCCTCATGGCAAACGCCAAGGGACTCGGAATCGTTGCAGTCGGCACGCCCATCGGCAGCAGCGTTATCAATGTGCTTCTGCTGGGTGGCCTTGCCGCTACTATCTGCCCAACGAGAGCCAACGAATCGTTTCCTGCAAGAGCCGTTTGGGGTGTTGTGGCAGCTATTATCCTATTGATGGGGGTGGCGTACGTAGGGCGAATACTATCGCCGCTCGACACCTTTACTGTTACCCGTTGGGGTGGTGCCCTCTTAATAGTTAGCTACCTCGCCACCACCTTTTTGGCGTACCGGCATGACGACATTCCTGTGGATCAGAAGCAACTTACGCCCCAGACTCAGGTGAAAATCCTATGGCCATCCCTCGTGCTCCTAGTTGGCATTGCGCTTGTGGCCGGTGGTGCTGCGCTTGCATCTGCGGTCTCTATGGAGTACATCAAATCTTCTGGAGCAAGCCAAGAGGCCATCGGTCTTATTGGTCTAGCTTTCCTTGCTGCGCTCCCAGAATTCACCACGGTAATCTATCTTGCCAAGCGGCAACAGACAGCCACTCTCTTTTCTGACCTTATGCATTCCACCACGGCAAACCTCCTTCTCATTCTCGGCATTACCGCTTTGGTTGACCCCATTCCTGCCTCTGCAATGCTTCCAGCGGATCTGGGCTTTGTCCTGTTTGGTGCGGTGCTGGTGCTAGCTGCTGTGTTTCATGGGAAAGGGAGGCGGGTGAGTCGGGGCGAAGGCATAGTGCTAATGGCATTCTACCTAGTCTTCGCACTCTTTGTGATGCTACGGCAGGATCCGTCAGCTAATCTGTTTTTCTAGTACAGCCATGACTTAGCGGCAAGCTGCACATTCCTATGGGAGTCTTTGGATGGAATGCTGCGCTTTGCAACGTTCCGTTTGGCAACAAAACGCTACCCAGTGCGTTTCATTTGTGGGTGTCGGTTACAGCCGTCTGCCCGCAGTATTCAAAAGGAAGAGTATGAAATTCACGCCGCAACGCTACGCTATCGAAGATGTTTCGATGCAGCCGTTTATTGATGCCGATGAAATTTGGCATTTCCTCAATAACGCAGATACTACTCCCGAGCACGTCCGCGCTATCATTACAAAATCGCTCAGCAAGGAGCGACTAACCCTTGCGGAAACGGCCTCCCTGCTGCAAACCACAGACCCTGCTCTAGTGGAGGAGATCCTGGAAGGAGCTAGGGAGCTGAAACGGCGCATATACGGTAATCGCATTGTACTCTTCGCACCGCTCTACATCGGTAATAAGTGCGTCAATGGGTGCACCTACTGCGGGTTCAATGCCACCAATAGAGACTCGCTCCGCGTTACCCTCTCCGATATCCAGCTACGCAAAGAGGTGGAGGCGCTAGAGGACAGCGGGCAGAAGCGACTGATTTTGGTCTATGGCGAGCACCATGACTACTCCCCAGAGTACATTGCCCATACGGTAAGGATTGTGTATGGTGTGAAAAAGGGCAACGGATCGATACGCCGAGTGAATATTAACGCTGCGCCGCTTGATGTAGAGGGATTCCGTACGGTAAAAGAGGCTGGTATAGGCACTTACCAAATATTTCAGGAGACCTACCACCCCGAAGCTTATAAGTGCTACCATCGCTTTGGACCTAAGGCTAACTATGAGTGGCGGCTCACCTCGCTCGATCGTGCGCAGGAGGCCGGCATTGACGACGTGGGCATCGGGGCTCTCTTCGGACTCTACGATTGGCGCTTTGAGGCAATGGCCCTCGTGCGCCATACCAATCATCTTGAGGCGTGCTATAACGTGGGACCGCACACCATTTCTTTCCCGCGCATCCAGGAAGCTTCCGATGTGAGTGCCCCAGCTGAGTACACCGTGGCCGATGACGACTTCTTGAAGATGGTAGCCGTGCTGCGCCTCGCGGTCCCCTACACTGGAATGATACTCACCGCAAGGGAACCTGAGGCAATCCGGGAGAAGGTGATGCAGTTCGGAGTGTCGCAAATTGATGGTGGCACAAAGCTGGAGATAGGGGCCTACGCTGAGGAGGGCAAGGATGACCAACAGAACCTTGACCGGGAGCAGTTTCGTATCAACGACGACCGTAAACTCTCCGATATCATTAACCATCTCCTTGATGAGGGCTACATTCCTTCGTTCTGTACGGCTTGCTACCGCGTGGGGCGCACCGGGGAGCACTTCATGGAGTTCTCCGTGCCCGGCTTCATCAAGCGATACTGCACCCCCAATGCGTTGCTCACGCTCGCGGAGTACCTAGAGGACTACGCCCCTGTAGAGCTAAAGCAAAAGGGGTACAATCGTATCGCAGAGCTATCAAAGCAGCTTGAGGATGGGGCGATACGTAGTGCCTTCTCTGAGAAATTGGAGAAGATTAGGCAGGGGGAAAGGGATTTGTATTTCTAGTCTACTTCCCCTCAAAGAACACTTCGAACGCCGCTAAAGCCTGATGGTAGAGCCACTCCTTTGCTCCAATGCGGGGGAGCGGATGGGAGGTTCGTATCTGTTCCATCGGTGAGCCAGAGTAGACAGAATCAAAAATCCAGTCAAACACATCCCAGTCCCACTGCGGAAGGGTACTCTTCGGCGGCAAGCAGGAGAAGAGCAAGTCGCCATGCTTCGGTTTCGCATATTCCATGGGGACAGTCGCAACCCCAAGTCTATTGGATAGGCGCAGCGCGTGGTCAGAGGTTCGATTTATGATTATAGGTCTTGCAGAGAGTTCCGCTAGCGTGTAGGCTACAGCTGCGGCGGCCCCTCCTGCGCCCAAAACGTAGCAATGCCTATGGGCGGGGTTAATCCCCAACACTTGGAGTGCTCCCCGTACACCATCGGGGTCCGTGTTGTACCCATGTAATCTGCCATCTCTATTGACTATGGTGTTCACTGCGCCGAGACATCTTGCAGTCTCGGAGGCCTCGTCCACTGAGGCGAAGGCTACGTTTTTCAAGGGTGATGTTACATTCGCACCGTAAAGCCCTAGCGTGTTGAAAAGGAGACGGATGGGGGTGGTGCCATCGGCGTAGAGCTGGTAGTAGGTGGCATTGCATATCCCATACTGTTTGAAGAACTCTGCAAAAATGCGTGGGCTTTGGCTATGGGCAATGGGTGCGCCCATCACTACCAGCTTCTTGACAGTCCTAGAGTCCATTGCGGAACGCCTTTCTATACTGTGCCAACGAGATTTGTCCTGGCCCTGTGGGACTGCCTAGATGTACGTAGGAGAAGGGTGCGCCGTGGCGCGTGGCGACCACCCTTGATGTGCGTCCTGCTTGCCTAGCAGCGATGAGGAGAAGGTCGCTTTTCCCATCGTAGCACGAGAGCACCATGCGCATTTGCGATTGGCTATAGCACGGCATTACGACTTTCACCAGGAAGGGGGCATCATGCCGCATTCGCGCAATGAGCCCACGTAGCGCTTTGGGGGAGGAGAGGGGATTCGATAGGTGGCACGAGCGTACCCATTTCACGCCTCGCCGCGCCAATGCGCTGTACAGCGCCGATGGGTAGTCTCTTTCTTCCTGCCAATCAATATCCACCGCGTTGCACCCCGCCGCAACCGCTCGTCCTATCACCCCCATCCGCTGCGCGGCATTCAACCCATCGGCAGAACGATGGCACACCGCTATGCGGTGCTCAAAACGGGCGAACATTCTTACCATCTCCTCAATGCCCTCCACGCATTGTCGACCGTCCCTCTGCAATAAGTCAAAACGGAGCTCCACCCACGATGCCTGCCCCGCGTACCATGCAGCGTGTTGAAGTCTCGCCGTTGAGGCCAACTCCCTTCTTCCTAGACTTACGCAGGGCGAGTAGAAACTTTCCCGAATTGATGGCGGCATTCTTTTGCCCCTACTTCCCCTCAACAAAGGCGCGTAGCTCGTCCAACTTTATCGATTCAATGGTAGCTTCCCCTATCCTTCGCGGGAAAACGAAACGGATGGCATCTCGATCGCGCTTTTTATCCCGCTCTATGGCCTCATAGACCACCCACGGCAATACTTTCGTCTCCGTAGGCAGACCAATGCGTTTGAGGATATTTTCAATGCGCTCCACAACCGTTGCATCGCATAACCCCCGCGCGAGGGCAAACTTTGCGGCAAAAACCATCCCAATTGATACGGCAAAACCATGGTGAATTCCAGTGACCGCCTCCAATGCGTGGCCCCATGTGTGGCCAAAGTTGAGTTTACGCCTATCGCCATGCTCAAACTCGTCATTCTCCACGAACCCCCGCTTTAGGTCTATCGACCAAGCGATAAGGGGATCCAGGATGTCGTGGTTAATGGCCAAAATCTCCTCGGCGTGGTCGTTTATTCGGTTGAACATCTCATCGTCGGCGATAATCGCATGCTTAATCAGCTCCGCCAGACCGCCTTGAATTTCCTCTTTGGGCAACGTTTTGAGAAGGGTATGGTCGCAAAGAATGAACTCCGGATGGTAAATGGTGCCAACCACATTCTTGAACCCATCAAAGTTGATGGCATTCTTCCCACCGATGCTGGCATCAATCTGACCCAGTAGGGACGTAGAGACGAGACCAAAGTTTATACCCCGTAGGTAGGTGGCGGCCACAAAGCCCGTGAGGTCTGATACTACGCCGCCCCCTACCCCTAGGAGGAATGCGGAGCGATCCGCGTAGTTATCCTGTAGCCAGCGATATATGCTTGTTGCCACACGGAGGCTCTTGCTATAATCTCCCGGATACACTTGAAAGACGGGGAATTTTGGCAATCGCTCCTGCAGCATGGGGTAAACCTGCCGGTCGGAGATAATAAACACTTCCTCTTCGGGCATGTACTTTTTTAGGTTGTCAATGCTCTCCCCGATAAGCACCTCCGTGCTTCGCAAAGCTCCCTTTACTCTAAGGTTCTCCATCTCAAACGATTATTACTACCGCAAAAGTAGTCATTTTGTCTGAATAAATGGGGAGGGAAAACGGTACGATTGGATTGTATTGGGGGACAATACGCCGAAGTGAGGACTAAAAATCAACCCTTCGGAACACGATTTAAAATCTTGAAAATCAACTATATCTATCCGCTCTTTGCAATTAAATTGGATAAAGTGGCGTTCGGGATGCTTGTAATTTGAAAAATAGCCTTACCTTTGCGGCTGCGAGTGAGGAACGCGGAGGGGAACGATGAGAGGTCTGTTAGTTCAGTTTGGTTAGAATGCCGCCCTGTCACGGCGGAGGTCACGAGTTCGAGCCTCGTACAGACCGCTGTTTTTCTAGTCGTTTCATAGCAGGTTTCCTAAAACATTTAAAAAGACAATCGTGAGCCTAGGTTCAGGGTTGTCTTTTTTTTTATTGCCCCTAGCTACTACAGCTGGGAGGGGAATCCGCATAACGCTTAACGTTCTATGCTAAAGCTCAATCGATGCCACGGCGTTAGCCCGAGCTGATGCACAGCCTTTCGGTGCTTCGCGGTGGGGTAACCCTTATTGCAGCCCCAATCGTAGCCAGGGTACTCCCTATCAAGCTGAAGCATGAACTCGTCGCGGTGCGTTTTGGCTAGAATGGAGGCCGCTGCGATGCATGCGTAGAGCGCATCCCCATGAACGATCGTTTCGTAGCGAATGCCGCTATCAGTATGGAAATAGTTCCCATCAACGAGTAGTAAATCGGGCGATGCTGGCAATGCGTCAAGTGCCAGCTGCATGGCGAGTACGGAGGCCTGCAAGATGTTAATGGCATCGATCACCCTGGGCGGCACCATGGTCACGTGCCACGCAATGGCCTCCCGCTCAATGCGGCCCCGCATGGCCTCGCGTCGTTTCGCTGTCAGCAGCTTGGAATCGCAAAGCCACGGGTCGCTGAAATCCCGCGGAAGAATCACCGCGGCCGCGCATACTGGCCCTGCCAAACAGCCACGCCCCGCCTCGTCAACCCCCGCCTCAATGCCTTCCCCCCAGAGCCTACGCAACGCGGCTACCGAACCGTGCGACATCCCCACGCAGCTACGCTATACCAACCGATTGGTTGAGGTGTCGGGGAAGATTACGGTTGGGCGGAATTGCTTCGCCTCCTCAAACTCTAGCAAGGCGTAGGATATGATGATTATCACGTCACCTACAACGCATTTACGTGCTGCCGGGCCATTGAGGCATATCACCCCACTCTTGGGCTCCCCAGCGATGGTATACGTGTCAAAACGCTCCCCATTGTTGACGTTAACGATGTACACCCGCTCGCCCGGGATAATGCCAGCCGCCTCCATAAGCGCAGAGTCAATGGTAATACTCCCTATGTAATCGAGCTCCGCCTGGGTAACCTTTACTCGGTGAATCTTCGACTTCAGTACCTCAATTTGCATTAACCTACGATTTACATTCCAGTAACTGCATGCACCGGAATTAGTACTTCACATTGTCAATTAGCCGCACCGCTCCAACCCTCACGGCGATAAAACCCATCGTTGCGCCCATCGTGTAGTGCTCCACCGCCTGTAGCGTCTGCGCATCAGTAATGGCAAAGTACTCCACCTGTAGCCCCTGCACGGCGTTGATCTGCTCCGTCACCCACTGCACCGTGCTAGTAACATCATGCGTCTTTATGAACTCCCGCGACGCTTCTAGGAAGTGATGAATTTTAGGCGCCGCCGCGCGCCCTTCGGGGGTTAGAAGCGTGTTCCGTGAACTCATAGCCAAGCCATCGGCCTCTCGCACTATTGGGCAACCTACCACCTCAATGCCTAGCCCTTGTTGCTCCGCCATGCGGCGCACGATGAGCAGCTGCTGGTAGTCCTTTTCTCCGAAGTAGGCTCTATTGGGACGTACCAGGCTAAAGAGCCTACTCACGATTTGCATCACCCCTGCGAAATGCCCCGGGCGGCGCGCCCCCTCCATCACCGTGTCAAGGGGGGAAACGTCAAAATGCTGCTCCTTTTCCCCTTGGGGGTACATCTCCTCTGCGCTGGGCGCAAAGAGCAATACATTATGAAAAGATGACAGCTTCCCAGCATCAGCCTCCAGCGTGCGAGGGTACGTCTTATAGTCTGATGGGTCGTTGAACTGCGTTGGATTTACAAAGTCGCTCACCACAACGACATCGTTTTCCGCGGCTGCTCGTTTAACCAGCGAGACGTGCCCCGCGTGCAATGCGCCCATCGTGGGCACTAGCCCCACGCTCTTCACTTTACCCCCCATCGCGGCGAGCGTCTCGTGAAGCTGCTGCTTCGACATAATTGGTTGCTGCATAGTTACAATGGTTAAAAACCCTTTATGACCTACACTACCTATAGCGATGCTGTTTGGCGCGCTGTAACTCCCGGTTAGCATCCCGCTCCTTTATCGCTTCACGCTTATCATGCGCTTGCTTTCCACGTGCAAGTGCTATACGCAGCTTGGCGTAGCCCCGTTCACTGATGAATAGTGTCAACGGAACAATGGTATACCCCTTCGTCTTTACGCTCCGCTGTAGCTTTGTGAGTTCCTTACGGTTCAGCAGTAGTTTGCGATCCCGTTTCGGCTCGTGGTTGAGGTACGTGCCGAAGGCGTACTCCGGAATGTGCATGCCCCGCACCCACAATTCATCGTTTAGGAAAAGAGCGTATGAGTCCGACAGCGATGCGTGTCCCTGCCGCAGAGATTTAATCTCGGTGCCCGACAGTACTATCCCCGCCACATACTTCTCCAGCAACTCGTACTGAAACGATGCCTTCCTATTTTTTGCAACTATACGCTCCATGGCAAGCCAAAACCACGGCGCAAAGGTAGCAATTAAAGATGAGAAGCAAGGCAACGCCCCGACATGCGTGCACAGTGTTGGCAAGGCTAAGCTTCTTTGGCTGTGCCGCGGCCAAGGTTCGGACTGACACCGCCTCCGCAAGCGCTATCCTTATCCTTTTTCCCTTATGTGCTCTTGGCTTGTCATCGCCTTCTTGCGTAGAGAAGCGACAGCAGGAAGCCTACCAACGATGAGAAGAGAAACAGCAGAAGGGTCATCCAAAAACCGTAGTCCCGCAGCCATAGCACAAGTATAAATAGGATCACATCTACAATCCACCCCCCTATACCTATAAAACTAAGCAGAAATTGTAGCACAATGGTTGCCAGCACAATAATGAACCATGCATGGAGGAATGCCCCAAAACCGTCAATGGTATCGGGCATGAATGAAAGAATTCCCCTTGTGGGGCCTCCCTTGCAGCTAGATAAGGCCAAGACCATAATAAGCGATAGTAGCACCCATTGCCCTACCTTTAAAACTTTAACCCTATTCATTGCGTCCTCCTTGTGTTGTATTGCCACGCAAAGTGCAGTGGTTCACGTTTATTCCCATATCCACTTCAGCATTTCCTTCCACGAGTGCTTCCTGCCAAATCGCAGGATCCCCTGCCTATAGATACGCGCCGCAAGCCATAGCACCACCACCATGGTGGCCACAAGCAGCACCCCTGACAGCAAAACCTCCCATAGCGGCGCCCCAGCAGCCACGCGCACCGGCATTATCACGGGTGACGTAAGGGGAATCATCGAGAGCCAAAAGCCCACATTCCCATCGGGGGCCTTTATAACCATAAACATCCCCATTAGGGCTATCACCAGCGGCACCGTGACCGGCATTAGCAGCTGCCCCGTGTCGTTTTGATCCTCCACTGCCGAGCCAACCGCTGCGAATATCGCCGCGTAGAGCAGGTAGCCAAACAGCGCAAAGAATAGAAAGCTCAGCAGCACCCCGCCAATGTTTATCGACCCAAACGATTCCCTTGCGGTTGTTAGCATATCGGCAAAATCATCGGTTGCCCCCTGCGCCACCACGCTACCCATCTCGGCAGGAGAACTCGAAGGGATGAACTGTGACGCTACGCCCGCAAAGATCACCGTGAGTACCCCCCAAAGCAACATTTGTATGACCAGCACCGCGCCAACCCCGAGTATCTTCCCAAGCATCAGGTCTACGCTCCGCACCGACGACACGAGTACCTCCACGATACGCGTGGTTTTCTCCTCCATAACCCCAGCCATTACCATGTTTCCCGTGGCAAAAATCATGACGTAAACCAGGAACCCTAGAATGTAACCTATTGCCGCCACGAGCTCCGTGCTGCTGCTCTTCTCCTCGCCCTCTTCGCTCCACACCACGGTACCCACCTCCGCCTTTTGGCCTACATCCTGCATAATCTCCCCCAGCTGCGGTATTGCGTTGTATCGAGTCATTTTGTAGGCACGTAACGCATCGTTCACCGCGCTGCTAATCGTCATCTTCGCCTCTACTGAGGGTGTCTTAGAGGCGTAAATGGTCACCCCCTTCGCCTCTTTGAGTACCTGCGGCTCAATCACCACCAGCGCATCCAGCGATGAGTCGCGTACCGCCCCCTCAAACGCCTCCTGCTCAACGTTGCCCATCCGCACGAAGCTCATGTTCTCCTTGGGCTCCATGAGGCTATAGAGGCTATCGCTACGGTCAATAACCCCCACCGTGTAGCGCGTACCGGAATCCATGAGCATCAAAATCGATGGCAGTATCATCACCCCTGCGAAGAGTATTGGGGTAAGAATAGTGCTTACAATGAACGCCCTTCTGCGCACACGGGTGCTTATCTCCCGCTGCATCACCAACCATACATTCCGCATTGTCTACGCCTCCTTTGCTTCACTTGAAGGCGTGTGGTCCGCCACCGCCTGAATAAATATTTCTTTCATTCTCGCCGACCGCCTCGCGAATCGCCCTATCTCTGCCACCTGCGCTAGCGATGCCAGCAGCTGTCCCTGTCCCGCAGCGCTATCCGTTTGCCGCAGCACCGCGGTGGCATATCCCTCCTCCGGCGCCCCTGTCGTCATTTGCCACCCGCTAGGTATACACTGTTGCACTGTTTGCTGGTCTCCCTTGTAGTGCAAATCGTAGATGGGCTGAGAGTACCGTGCTCGCACCTCATCCACCGTCCCTGTCAGGATGTTTTCCGAACGGTGGATGAGCGTTATCCTGTCGCACATCTCCTCCACCGACTCCATGTCGTGCGTTGAGAAAATCACCGTTGCCCCCTCGTCCCGCAGCCGAAGTATCTCCTTGGCTATGAGGTTGGCATTGATGGGGTCAAAACCGCTGAACGGCTCATCAAATATCAGAAGCGGCGGTCGGTGCAGCACAGTAACGATGAATTGTATCTTCTGCGCCATGCCCTTTGATAGCTCCTCTACCTTCTTGCCCCACCACCCCACAATATCGAATCGCTCGAACCATTTTTTTAGCTCGCTCATCGCGTCCGCTCTCGACATGCCCCGCAGCCGCGCCAGGTAGAGCGCCTGTTCCCCCACCTTCATCTTCCTATAAAGCCCACGCTCCTCCGGCATGTAGCCAATGAGCTTCACATGCTCCCGGCGCAGCGACTCGCCTTTTAGGAGTACCTCGCCGCTATCGCGCTCAATAATCTGATTTATAATGCGTATCAGCGTTGTTTTCCCAGCTCCGTTCGGCCCTAGCAATCCGTACACGGACCCCTCCGGCACGCTGAACGACACATCGTGCAGCGCACGATGATCCCGATAGCTCTTGCTAACCCCCTTGATCTCTAGTACATCCATCACTTTCTCTATAAAGTACGCAGCGCGGTAGCTATTAGCGAATGTCCGCTCGCACGCGCAGCCGTACGTAACGCTGTTGTGGGTCATTGGTGATGAGCGATATGTCCTTCTCGTGCACCCCGCGATACCCCTCTGTGTTAAATACCACCGACACCTTTGTGCTCGCATTCGGCTTCAGTTTCTCTTTCCCCACCTCCGCGAGCAAGCAGCTACAATTTGTCTGCACCCGGCGGATGTAGAGCGTTGACCCGCCCGTGTTCTTCACCTCAAAGCTCGCCTGCACCACATCGCCGTGACGCACCGCCTTTAGGTCTATCTCTCTGTTCGCTACGCTCGCCACGGGGGGATTAAGCTTCTCCTCTTCGCTCCATGCGCTGAAATTCTCGTCCCGATTGAAGCCCAACTCTATGGGGTACTTTGTGCCCTGTATAGCGCAAGTAAATTTCTCGGTGGTGTACCCCCACTCCTTCACGCGGTGCCCATCCACTGTAATCCGCAGCGTGCGCTCCTCGCCACCCTTTAACCTAATCGTCTTATCGGGCAGCTGCACGCTTTTAGGAACGTCTACAAACCGCACTTCCATCTCTTTACTCCCGCTGTTATACAGCCCCACTGTTCCCTCTGTGGTGCCGTCATCCAGCACCCTTGGCAACGATAGAAAAGACACGCTCGCCCAAACCTGCCCCATGTGGTAGGGGTATTGCTCCTGCTTGCTCCGCGCGCGCGGCGTTACGTTCCCCGTGAGGTAGAGCACCACGCGCTCCGGCTCCGCGTTGGACACCACCGTGAGCGACTTGGTGAAGCCACCCGGCCGCCCCATGGGGTTATACGTTCCCGAAACAAACCCCTCCTTGCCCGGCAGCACCGGCTCCTTCGACCAGTCCGATACCGTGCATCCGCACGATGAACTCACATGCTTTATCACCACGGGGGCATCGCCCGTGTTCTTAAAGACAAACCTATGGGTAACTTGCCCCCCATCCTCGGCTACCTGCTCAAAGCTGTACGTTTTTTCTACAAACTCCATCACGCCCTGCGCCGCTGCGCTCTGCGCTGCCGAAACCGCCAAGGTGAGAATTAGTAAACATCGATTTAAAAGTCGCATCCTGTAAATCCTTTCCATTTATGCCAAACCGTATCCTCCCGAATTCTCCATGCGCAAAGTTACTACTTTACTTGGCTTTTTGAGGCTGCGCACCCGCCCATGTTCTCTTCCTGTACCCCTGGTCGCGTAGCTGCGGCTCTAGCCCCACGGAGCGTATAGCGCGCTGCATCCCATCCGCATCAAGACGATTATGCGCCCCTGCCGAGGCCACCACGTTCTCCTCTACCATGATCGATCCCATGTCATCGGCCCCGGTAAATAGCGTTAGGAGTGCTACATCCACTCCTACAGTCAGCCATGAGGCCTGTATGTGCGGCACGTTTGTAAGCATTATCCTTGACATCGCTACCATTCGTGCATGCTCTGCTGCGCTCGTGGGAGTCCATCCGTACCGCTTTGCCAACGCAGTACCCTTACCCTGGAAGGGCCATGCAATAAATGCTAGAAACCCTTGACTCCCCTCCGGCCGTTCGTCCTGTAGCTCCCTTATGCGTACCAAATGCTCCATGCGCTCCTCGATGGTCTCCACGTGCCCATACATCATCGTGGCAGACGTGAGAAGCCCCATGCGCTGCGCCGTGCGCATCACCTCTATCCACTCGTCAGCCGTGGCCTTGCGCGGGGCAACCAGAGCCCTTGGGCGTTCCGATAGTATCTCAGCCCCCGCCCCCGGTAGGCTGTCAAGCCCAGCCTCCATGAGCGCTCGCAGCGTGGCCTCTATCGTCATCCCCTCCAGCCTGGCAATATGCACCACCTCTGGAGGCCCAAGCGCATGGAGCTTCACGTTCGGGTAGCGCAGCTTCAACCAGCTGAAAAGGTCAACGTAGAAATCTAACCCAAGCTTTGGGTGCAGCCCCCCCTGCAATAGAATTTGATCCCCCCCCAATGCTAGGAGCTCGTCAATCTTTTGCACGTACTCCTCCCGCGTTGTGATGTAGGGCTTTGCGCACGGCGATGCGCCTGCATGAAAGTTACAGAATAGGCAGCCCGACGAGCAGACGTTGGTGATGTTGATGTTCCTATCGATTTGCCATGTCACTTCCCGCCCAGGCACGTGGTGCTGTCGCAGGGCATTCGCCACCGCGAACAGATCGTCGAGCTGCGCCTCTCGCCATAAGTAACTGCCCTCCTCTATGGATAGCTGACGCAGCGCCAGGGCATCCGCTAGCAGTGCCTCTATGCGATTGCTACGCATGTTCCGGTACGTTTAGCGTTCCCTCCTGCTTCATGATCAAGCGGTTTAGCCGTCGTATTTCCCGTATGAGGAAGCTCCCGCAAACTATCGCCGCCATAAGGTCGGATATAGGCGATGCCATCCAAACCCCAACGAGCCCAAATCGCCCAGGCAAAAACAGTATTAACGGCACAAGGAATATCAGCTGCCTCGATAGGGCAAGAAGGGCTGATATGCCCGCCTTCCCTATGGATTGGAAGTAGTTCCCCGACACGATCTGCATCCCTACGAGCGGGAAGCAGATGAAGAAAATGCGCATACCCCGCTCGCCGATTTGTAGCAACTCCTCATTGGTTGACTCGAAGAGGCGTATGATAGGGCCCGGTATAAGCTGAACGAGTAGAAATCCGGCGAACGCAATGCACGTGGCGGCCGCGATGCAGGTCACCAATGCTTGTCTCAGCCGCCTGTAGAGCTTGGCCCCCTGGCTGTAGCCGTAGACCGGCTGCGCCGCCATGTTGAGCGACACCACAGACATAACTAGCAGCATCGATACCGAATTGATGATGGCAATGGCGCTAATCGCAATGTCATCGCCATACTTCACGAGCTGCATATTGTACATCCCCTGCACGAGGCTGCCCCCGAGCTGCAGCGCGAAGGGCGCAAAACCCACCGCTAGCGTCAGCATGAACAGGTTCCACGAGAACTGCACGAAGCGCCATTCCAACCGTACCACGCACCGCTTGCTGGTGAAATGCACCACGCCCCACACCCACTGCGTTAGCTGTGCAATAATAGTTGCCAGCGCTGCGCCGATCACCCCCCATCCGAATACGTATATGAAAAGCGCATCAAGGGCTATATTTACCGATGCTGCAATAATCATGGTGTACATGGAAATCTTTGGGTTTCCCTCCGCCCGCATGATGTTGTTGAGCGAGAACCCTGCCAAATGGAACACGTTCCCGATGAGTATGATGTCTACATACTCCATCGCGTAGCCCATGGTCTGCTGCTGCACGCCGAACAGCTCAAGCATCGGCCTCCGGCCAATATAGCCTAGAATGGTGATGAGTATCCCCACGATAATGGACAACGCCATTGACGACCCCAGGAAACGTTGCGCGCGCCGGGGATTATGCTCCCCCAGCGCCAGGGAAACGCGTACTGAGGACCCCAACCCCACCAGCATGGCAAACGCATGCTGTAGTAGCATGATGGGGAATACGGCACTAAGCCCGGCCAACGCCAAGGGTCCCACCATTTGCCCTATGAAAATCCTATCTACAATATTGTATAGAGAGCTGACCACCACCCCCACGAATGCGGGCATGAAGTTCTGCCAAATCAGTTGTGGCACCGCCACATGGCCGAGGTCATAAACCGCTTTACTCTGTATGGAAT
Organism: uncultured Bacteroidia bacterium; assembly: GCA_938038735.1. Taxonomy (GTDB): domain Bacteria; phylum Bacteroidota; class Bacteroidia; order Bacteroidales; family CAJPTX01; genus Bacteroides_D. The sequence continues at coordinate 24,766 of CALHSW010000064.1, forward strand.
CAGCTTTTTGCATACCGCCGCGAAGTTAGGAAAAATGGAGGTCCCATGGCCCCTCGCCATGATAAACCACGTTGAATTGGCATATGCAGAAGGCCGTCAGGGTCAGTCTTTCAGACTGTCTCGCCCTGTGGGCGAGGATACCGGGGGTTTGAAAACCCCCGGCTATTCAAAGACCGTCCTGCGGACGGAAAGCGCAGCGGCTGCGCCGAACCTTGCTAGATATCCGCGGTTTCAATAGCATGGGCAACCGTAGATGGTCACCTCTACATTTCAGACCCGCAGCGGTATGGTCTTCCGCATTATTTTGCAGCGGCCATTGTTGATTAGGCTTCTGCTGCAATCCGCATACAGTCCCGCTACAATTGGTGTAATTTGCCCTACGCACC
>CALHSW010000065.1 GCA_938038735.1 uncultured Bacteroidia bacterium
CATGGCGCAAAGATAAAAAAGTTTACCGCAATGCTATAGGATGCCGAAAGCCGCCACGCGCTGGCGCCGCTCACCATCCGCTACCCCCGCTCCAGCCCCCGCGGAATCTTTTTGAACGTTACCCCGGCCGCCGCCAGCACCTCGGCGCGCGCCGTGCACACGTCGGCGTACACCACGCACCGCGCCGCCCGCTCACGGCCGAGCACGCCCTCCAGCGCCGCGGCCGAGAGCTCCGTTCGGCCCTTCGGCTCGTAGTAGAAGTAGTAGCCCACCCCCTGCCACGCGTCGAGGAAGTAGCGCCGCGCCGCCTCCCGCGGCCGCGCCAACGCCCGCCCCGTCTCGCGCCAGTAGACGTACGCCCGCAGCGCCGCCTCGTCCGCCCGCACGTTCAGCCCCCCATCCGCCTCCACCAGCGACTCCCCCAGCCGGCAGAAGTCGAACGTACCGCCCAGCCCCGCCGCCGCACCGTGCCCCGCCATCACCCGCCGCGCCCGCTCCGCCGTCAGCCGCTCTGCGTAATCCTCCATCTCGATGAGCACAAAGCGGCGGTGCCCCCCGTCCGCCGCGTTCTGCTGCAGCACCGCCTGCGCCGTCGTGCCGCTCCCCGCGAAGCTGTCCAGCACGATGGCATCCCTACGCGTCGAAACAGACACGAGGAAAGCCACTAGGTCTACTGGTTTAGGGAAGTCAAAGCTCCTCTCACCAAAAATTGACTTTAGCTCCTCAGTACCCCGCGTGTTGAGCATCATATCTATGAGCGTATCCGGCCACTTTTCCACTTCAGCCTTGGCTCGTTCCTTCATGAAAACACGCCCCTTCTCAAAGTGGACTCCATTGTCCGCAAAGCGCGCCAAAAACGTTTCGCTGCCCCACCGCCAAATACCTAACTCACTGCCCCGTGGACGAGGGCGATAGCATTTGAACCCCTCAGCCAACAGCTCTGGCGATGGAGGTAAATAAACTGGCTGTCGCTCCCAATCATAGTCAAAAAGCAAGCGGACGCTACTATCGGCCTCACGGTAGTAGACTGAGTATCCCATTTTCGGACGCACCGTCAACGTATCGCCACCCCCTTGCATTTCAAGTGCCCTAATGCTATAGGCACCTACTGCATCTCTTTTTGGGTACCGTTTGCTATTAGCCACTGCGTATGGGCGAAAACGAAATTCCGGCTTCCCATAGCAAAGTACATAGTCCGTCACCACCACCAACCGACGGCTACTCGTATCATTCTTTGCGCCACTACTCGACCGCCTTGTAATGAGCCCAAGGTAATTCCTCGCCCCGAAGATTTCATCGCACACCAGCTTGAGGTTGGCCAGCTCGTTGTCG
>CALHSW010000066.1 GCA_938038735.1 uncultured Bacteroidia bacterium
ACCTCCTCCCCGCCTACACCTTCCAGTTCGACTTCCTCAACGACCCCTTCATCCCCCAATCGCAGGGCGGCAAGCTCCCCGACGAGCTCTACGGCATCATCACCCACGAGGAGAAGCGAAAAAGGCTCGTAATCTATATCAATCCTCCCTACGCGGAGGTGGGAAACAAAAAACAAATAGCCAATACGGGAAAGAATAAGGATGGAGTAGCACTTTCTATTGTTTACAAAAAGCACTGGAGTGAGGTTGGCCATGCCATGCGGGAGCTCTTCGCCCAGTTTTTGCTACGAATATACTTAGAAATACCGAATTGCTGGATTGCAAATTTTTCAACGCTGAAGAATCTACAATCTAGTAATTTTTCAAAATTTCGGACCTTGTTCCAAGCATCCCTCCAGAGGCTCTTCGTTGTGCCCGCTGACACGTTTGACAACGTGCGGGGAGAGTTCCCTATCGGTTTTTACATATGGGATACCGGCCAGCGGGAGGCGTTCGCCAGCATAAAGGCCGATGTGTACAGCCCCAATGGGGAGTATATCGCCGCTAAAACCATCTCCATAATCCCAAGGAGTAAGTACATCAACCGCTGGATTACCCAAATCCGCCCCCCCAAAGAGAACGCAATAGGGTGGCTTGAAGGGGTAGGTTGGAACGATTTTCAGCATGGCCAATTAGTACGTTTGGAGAATAGCAGTGAAAATATTCCTTCTCCCCGTGGTGTAAACGTAAATGCAGGGTATTTGGTCAATGTGGCAATTTACTTCTCAGTACGTAAGTGCATTGCCATGACATGGATAAACAACTACGACCAGTTTCTTAGGCCTAATGATGGCTGGCAAAATGACCAAGAGTTCCAATCCGACTGCCTCGCCTACATGCTTTTCCATGATAAAAACACTATTAGAAGCACTGCGGGCACCAACCATTGGATTCCATTCACCGAGGAGGAGGTCGGCGCGCAGCGCCCCTTCGCGAGCCACTTCATGACGGACTTCATGCGGGGGAAATGCAAGCCTACGCAGCCCAAGGGGCAGCAAACCATCATACCGCTAGCTGAGGAGATTTCGCTCATCCCGCAATCCCCCATGGTCTTCTCAGCGGAGGCGCAAGCGGTTTTCAGCGCAGGCCGCGCGCTGTGGAGCTACTACCATGCCCAGCCGCACGCCAACCCCAACGCGAGCTACTACGACATCCGAGAGCATTTCCAAGGGCGCAACGCCAAGGGCATCATGAACGCCAAGAGCGATGACGCGCAGTACACCGAGCTGCTCGCGGCGCTCCGCGCGGCGGTGAAAGCCCTCGGCGACAGGATTGCCCCGAAGGTCTACGAGTACGGTTTCCTAAAACACTAGTGGCGCCCTAGCCATTCAATGCGACAATAGCCGCCAGGGTCAGAATACCGGGGGTTTGAAAACCCCTGGCTATTCAAAGACCGTCCTGCGGACGGGAAGCGCAGCGGCTGCGCCGCACCCTTCTTCTTATCTGCGTTTTTAATAGAGTGGGCAATCGTGCATTTCGCAACCTGCCACGGCGTGGTTCTGCGCATGATGTTGCGGCCGTCAGGGTCAGCCACCCCCTGCCGCAGTGCCGATTTAAACCTCATAAACCTGCACGCAATGCCACCGAACCCGCACATACAATACGCCCCATCTCCGCATAATTTTCGCCGCTCATGCAGCCCATCCGCAGGACGGGCTCTCAATAGTCGGGGTGCTTCACCCCACAGGATTTGTGTCTGCTGGGCACGCTGGTCGGAAAGAGTGACCCTCGTCATATTAGCCGACTTTAACAGCATAAATATCCACACAAAGCTTGAGCCCCGCACGGTTAACCAGTGATTGAAATAAGGGGGAACGAAGCCCTCTACTAACGCTCTACTGCTTCTGCAACGGGGCGGAACAACTCTGCCGCCAATGCCCCATCAACTTCCCACCCCCTTCGCATCAAATTCGGATTTCTCCGGAGAAATCCGAATTTGATGCGAAGGGGATCCCTACTTGGTGGCTTCTAGGTGTGGGTTCAATGTGCGGGTTGTGCCGCTAGAGAGTTGGCCGATGTGGTTGGGTGTGCCTCTAGCATGGAAAGGCGTGCGCCATTGCGATCCTTCACGGTCTCCACTTGAAACTGCTAACTTCGCGCCTGTAAAGAAGGAGGCGAAGATGGCAAGCACCCACGTATTCCCAGAGGATTTTGAGCAGAAGGTAGGCTTTGCGCCGATACGCGAGCAGATAGCCAGTATGGCGCTCTGTGCGGCGGGGCGGGAGCTCGTTATGCGGTCAGGGTTTTCCTGCGATAGGAGACGCATTGAGGAGAACCTACGGTATCTCAATGAGTTCAAGACCCTATTGCTGCTTGACACCCCCTTCCCCGCCGAGGGGTATGGTGATGAACGCGATGCCTTGAAGCGGTTGCACCGCCCCGAGCAGAGCCTCGCCCTTGCGGAGCTGCATCGTGTTCGGCAGGCGCTGGATGCGCTCATCGCGATACAGGAGTACTTGGGGCAGCGTGATGGCTACTCTGCGTTGCGGTCTCTTGCCGAGTCTGTCCCGATGCCGACCGTGCAACGGGATGCCATAGCATGTATCGTGGCGCCAGATGGAACGCTCCGTGACGATGCCTCGCCGCGGCTGCAGCAGCTGCGCGCGCAAATCGCATCGCGTGAGGAGCGCATTGCGCAACGCCTCGCGGCGATCCTCTCCAGCGCGCAGCGCGATGGCATGGCGCCCGATGGGGCTTCCCCCACGCTCCGCGATGGCCGCCCTGTAATCCCTATAATCGCCACCCACCGTAAACGCTTTTCTGCGGTGGTGCAGGACCGCTCCGCCACGGGGCAGACGCTCTTCGTGGAGCCATACGAGGTGATAGAGATTCAGAATGACATTGACGACCTGCGCCAGGAGGAGCAGGAGGAGATCGCGAGGCTGCTCAAGGAGCTATCCGATTCGCTGCGCCCCGAGGTGGAGACGTTGATGGGGGCGATGGCGCTGCTCGTGCAGTTCGATGCGCTCCGCGCCAAGGCCCTCTTCGCGGCGAGGGTAGGCGGCGCCATGCCCATTGTCGTTGACACCCCATCGCTCTACATACGGCAGGGGGTGCACCCCTTGCTCCTGCAAACGCTGCGGCAGCAGGGTAGAGAGGTGATGCCCCTAGAGCTCACGCTGAATGCTACGGATCGTATCCTCATCATTTCGGGGCCCAACGCAGGGGGCAAGTCGTTAAGCCTGAAAACGGCGGCCACGGCGGTATATATGTTGCAGTGCGGCTTCCTCCCGCTGGTGGGGGAGAATAGCGAGATGGGGCTGTTTGACGATCTATTCATCGACATTGGCGATGCGCAGTCAATAGAGAACGATCTCTCCACCTATAGCTCTCACCTTCTCGCCATGCGGCGGGTGCTGCAGATGGCTAGTCCAAAGTCGCTCTGCCTAATCGATGAGTTCGGGGCCGGCACGGAACCGCTCGCCGGGGGCGCCATTGCGGAGGCCATACTAGAAAAGCTGCTGGAGACCGGCACCTTGGCCATTATCACCACGCACTACTCCAACCTCAAAGGCATGGCGCTACGGCATGAGGGGATCATCAATGGCGCAATGCTCTTTGACCTCAGCACTATGCAGCCCAAGTACCAGCTGGAAATCGGCGCGCCGGGGAGCAGCTACGCATTTGAGATAGCGCACCGCATGGGGCTTCCGGCGGAGGTCACGGCACGGGCTGAAGCAATAGCGGGGGAAGATTACATCAACCTTGAGAGGCAGCTGCGGCAGGCCGCCAAGGATCGGCGCTACTGGCTGCGCAAGCGGGAGGAGATTCGCAGGGAGGCAAAGGAGAGCCAGCGGCTAAGGGACCAGCTGGAGGAGGAGAGCAGCACCCTGCGGGCGCGCCAGCGCGAGATTATCACCCAGGCCCGGCAGGAGGCGAAGGAGATTTTGCGGGAGAGCAACAGGGCGGTGGAGCAGACGATACGGGAAATAAAGGAGAACCAGGCGGAGAGCAAAGCCACCAAGGCGGCGCGCAAGCGCCTGGAGGAACATGCGAAGACGAACGATGAGGCGCTGGCCAAGGAGCAGGCCGCGGCACCGCAGCCCGTAAAGAAACAGAATGAGGCACCGGAACTTACTGTGGGGTGCAAGGCGAGGATAGTAGGCACCGATAGTATAGGCGAGGTGATAACGTTTAACGATAGCACGGCGGTGCTCTCGCTGGGCAATATGCTTACTACGATCAGCGTTTTTCGGCTGGAGCCCGTCAGCGAGTCAAGCTACCGCAAGGCAACAAGACATACCGCAGGGCGCTCCGCGGGCTATGACGCAGCCAAGGGGATCAATCAGCGTAGGTTGAATTTTAGCTCACGCATTGACCTGCGGGGCTACCGTGGCGAGGAGGCTTTGGCAGCGGTGCAGCAGCTGATAGACGATGCCTGCATGATGGGGCAGCGGCAGGTGACTATTCTCCACGGCAAGGGGAGTGGCATTCTGCGGGAGCGCATTCGCGCCTTGCTGCGCGATACGCCCATCGTGGAGGAGTTCCACGACGAGGCGGAAGATCTCGGCGGGGCTGGGGTCACGGTGGTTACGTTGAAATGATGGCAGTGGCAAATCAATGGGCGTAAGGCAGTTGTGAATGCAGGACCGCTAGGGTCAGTCTTGCAGACCGTCTCGCCCATGTGGGCGAGAATCTGGGGGTCTAAAGACCCCCGACTATTGCGCGACCGTCCTGCGGATGGGCTGCAAGGTTGTGACAATGTATCCAATGCGAGATGGAGCATTGTGTGCAGATTGTGGCTTGAATGGTTGAACACGCGGAGGCATGAATGCGGCGAATGTTATGCGCGACATTGCCTGCATCCTTACCGTTAGAGGAACGCAGGTGCGCCCCGCGCTGCCGCAAAATTGCTGCGAATTGGTCGCACTGGGGGTATGCCGCTACGTTTGCCCATTGGGGGCAGTCAGGGGGCAGTCACGTACTGTTTAAATTTGATTTTAATAGCTATTGAGATCTAAAGGAGGGATAACAAACGCATTCTTACTAGCTTTGTAGGCAGAATTAGGTAATAGCTAAGATACTATGGGATTAAAAAATGCATTGAAATCAAAGCGAACGAGGTGGATAGTTGCAGCAATCGTTGTGTTGTTGGGGGCGGGCGCATGGTACTGGTTCTCCCGCGATGAGGGGCAGCGTGCCATCTACGCCGAGGTGCAGGAGGGGGAGTTTACTGTGAGCGTGAAGGTGACGGGCGAGCTGGAGGCGGTGCATAGCGAGACGATCGATGCCCCCGCCGACAGGATGCGGTCGCGCTGGCTCAGGCTTAGCAATGTTACCATAAAGGATTTGGTGCCCGAGGGTACTGTGGTTGATTCGGGCGATTTCGTGGCGCTGCTTGACAAAGATGTGTTAAGCAGCCAAATAAAGGTAACGGAGGATGATGTGGACAAGATGCAGCAGCAGTACCTCAAGGTGCAGCTGGATACTACGCTGCAGCTGAGTTCGCTAGCCAATTCCCTGGTAAATATGAAGTTTGACATTGAGGAGAAGGAGCTCGTCTTGGAGCAGTCAAAGTACGAACCGCCCGCCACCATACGGCAAGCGCAAATAAATTTGGACAAGGCGAAGCGGGCCTACCAACAGGCACTCAATGACTACGCGCTGCGCAAAAAGCAGTATAAGGCGAGCATGCACGAGGCGGCATTAAATCTACAGACAGAGCTTCGCAAGCGCGAAGAGATGCAGGAACTCCTTAAAATGTTCACCATCCGTGCGCCGAAGAAGGGCATGGTGATATACTTCAAGCAGTGGGGCGGCGAGAAGCGGACGGTGGGGTCTACCATCTCCCCATGGGACGCCACCATTGCCACGCTGCCGGACCTCTCCGAGATGAACTCCAAGACGTACGTGAGCGAGGTGGACGTGAGCAAGGTACGTAAGGGGCAGCGGGTGCGAATAGGGGTGGATGCGTTCCCGGACAGGGCATACGCGGGCGTGGTGGCGCAGGTGGCTAACATTGGCGAGCAGAGCCGCACCAGCGATAGCAGGGTCTTTGAGGTGATGATTAAGCTGGATAGCGTTGACTCGCTCATACGCCCCTCAATGACCACCAGCAACGAGATTGTCATTTCGCAGCACGACTCGGCGCTTTTCTGCCCCTTGGAGTGCATCTACGCAAACGACTCAGCCACCTTCGTCTACACCGCTTCAGGGCAGAAAAAGCAGGTTGAGGTGGGCGAGCGTAACGATACGCATGCGGTGGTTCGCGGGCTAAAAGCGGGCGAGAAGCTCTTCCTTAGCCAGCCCGAGAAGCCGGAGAAATTTCGCTGGGTGGCATTACCGGAAGCGGAGAGGACGCTATGATTTTTATCGGACGTTACCTCCACGACATTGAGATAGCCATAGAGGCGATACGCGGCAATGCGTTGAAGTCAATACTGACGGCGCTCGGAATAATTTTCGGCGTGGCGGCGGTCATTAGCATGTTGGCAATCGGCAACGGAGCGCAGAAGGAGATTCTGGAGCAGATGAAGATGGTGGGGGCAAATAATATAATTATTAATCCGATGCAGGAGAGCAGCACTGCGGACGATAAGGGCAGTAGCGGGGGCAATGGGGAGGCTGCATCGAGTAAAAAGAAGGGCGCAGGGCTTACCATGCGCGATGTAGAGGCCATTCGCACCGTGCTGCCCACGCTGGCGCACATGAGCCCCCAGGTGGTGTACCGCGGGGTGATGCAGCATGGCGGGGTACAGATGGAGGGCGCGGCGCTGGGGGTGTCGAGCGACTATTTCCGTATATACAACCTCCCGCTGGCGCAGGGAACGCTTTTCTCGCCGGCCCATGAGGAGCGTGGCAATGCGGTCTGCGTTATAGGGTCTGAGGTGCGGGCGCACCTTTTCGGCACGGTGGATGCGCTAGGGCAGTGGTTGAAGTTCGGTGGGGTGTGGTACGAAGTGGTCGGGGTGCTAGAGCATGCTGAGGCGCCCGCCTCGGGCAATGAGGCGCTAGGGGTGGCGGCGTATAACGACAATGTATACATCCCAGTCCGTTCGCTCATGCTGCGCTACTCTAGCCGCGGCTCCACCACGCAGGTCCCGATGACCAAGGAGCGAGGTGCGCAGGGGGGCGTATCAGGGTTGGACCGCATCGTGGTGCAGGTGGCTGCGGCAGAGGATATCTACGCCTCTAAGGATGTGATAGCCCGAATGCTATCGCGGCTGCACCAAGGTGCTGAGGACTTCTCGGTGATCATCCCAGAACAGCTGCTAAAGCAGCAGCAGCGCACGCGCGATATATTCAACTTGGTGCTGGGCGCCATTGCGGGTATCTCGCTTTTGGTAGGGGGAATAGGAATTATGAATATAATGTTCGCTTCTGTGATGGAGCGGATAAAGGAGATTGGAACGCGGCTGGCCATCGGGGCAAAGCGTGCGGATATTGTGGCGCAGTTCCTAGCTGAGTCGGTGCTGATAAGCGTGGTGGGGGGCTTGCTGGGGGTGGTGCTAGGCGTGGTGCTTTCCTTGCTAATTACCCATTTCGCGGATATAGAGACGGTGGTGACCTTTGGCTCTGTGGCTCTTTCGTTCGGCGTATCCGCGGCGGTTGGGGTCATCTTTGGCTTTTCGCCGGCGCGCCGTGCGGCTAATCGCAACCCAATAGAATCGCTTCGCTATGAGTAGAGTTACATCGTGTTTTTTTGTTTCTTCATTGCAGTCGCTGCTGGCCAAAGGGGGGCGGGTTGTTCTGGCGGCAGCGTTGGTGGTTTGCGCCGCTAGGGTGGGGGCGGCGCAGCAGTCCGATTCAGCCATTCCTATGGGGACTGTCGGCGATTCTTCATCGTCTGCTACGATTCCCAATGCGCGTCTGCTCACCCTGGATGAGGCGTTGCGCCTGGCGAGGGAGTACTCGTCGCAGTCGCTGCTGGCGAAGCATCGTTTTAGGGCGTCCTACTGGCAGTACCGTTCCTATAAAGCCGAATTTCTACCGGCGGTGCAGCTATCGGGAAATCTTCCCGATTTCAACCGTCGGCTCGTGCGCTACCAGCTATCTGATGGCACCTATCAGTACATACCGGAGTTCTCCAACAACATGAACCTAGCACTCTCCGTCAATCAGCGTGTGGGGTGGACGGGCACATCGATTTTCGCCTCAACGAGCCTTGAACGCACCGATATTTTCGGCAAGAGGCGCGCCACGGAGTACATGGCCGTGCCGGTACAGGTAGGGGTGCAGCAATCAATATTTGGGGTGAACGAGCTGAAGTGGAAAAAGCGCATCGAGCCGTTGCTCTACGAAGAGGCTCGCAGAACCTACTTAACGGATATGGAGCGCATTTCGCAAGAGACATCCAATTTGTTCTTTGAGTGCATCCTCGCGGAGCAGCGGCTTGCCATGGCTAAACTCAACCGGGCGAATGCCGATACGCTCTACAAGATTGCTTTGGGACGATACAACGTGGGGACCATTGCCCAAAACGATGTGCTGCAGATGGAGCTGAACTACCTTAACGCGCAGCAGGCCGTGAATAGCAGCGAGGTGGAACTTAAACTGCAGCAGTTTCAATTGGCGAACTACTTAGGGCTCAACGACACGCTGGCGTGGACGCTAGTGGTTCCGACAGAATTTCCAACCGCCGAGGTCTCTCTTGATGAGGCAAAAGCGCATGCCGAGGCGGCGCACCCCGACATGGTAGCCTACGAACGGCAGGAGCAAGAGGCGCGGCGAACGGTGGCACAAGCCAAGGAGGCAAGGGGCTTCGCGGCGAATCTAAGAGCCTCGTTCGGGCTTACACAGCAAGCTTCAACGCTACAAAAGACCTACGAGCACCCCCTTGAACAGTACGGCGCGAGGCTGGGCATCACGGTGCCAATCCTCGACTGGGGAAAAGGCAAGGGTCGGGTAAAGATGGCGGAGTCAAACCTGGAGATGGTGCAGACAACAGTAGCACGGGCTAAAATGGAGTTCCAACAGGCCCTTTACGTGCAGGTGATGCGCTACAATCAGCAGAGTGACCAGCTTGCATTGGCGGCGAAGGCGGATACGATTGCGCAGAATCGCTACCACATCGCGAAGGAGCGTTTCTTGATAGGAAAGATAGATGTGCTGGTGCTAGACGATGCGCAGATTGCGCGCGACAATGCCCGCACGGCATACATCAGGGCCATGCAGTCGTGCTGGAGCGTGTATTTTGGCCTCCGCCGCCTCACGCTATACGACCCGCAGGATGGGCGGGAGCTGCGGATGGAATTTGAGGAGCTGGTGAAGTAGGTGTCTGGCTCTTTCCGCCGCTAGGGCAGTATTGTGTGCAGGTTGCGGCGGAAGCTTGGTGGGGTGCGTTGGCTCTATACGGCGGTTCTTGCCGTTAAAAAAGGTAAGCGGGTCACACGGGTCAGTCTTTCAGACTGGCTTGCCTTCCAGGCAAGAATCCGAGGGTCTAAAGACCCCCGGCTATTGAGAGACCGTCCTACGGACGGGGCTGCAGTTGCGATGAAAACCAATGAGGGCGTGGGCAGGGCGTTGTGCATGGTATGGGGGGAGTGTTTTTTTGAGGGGGAGAGGTTCTGAAAGACTGACCCTAGTAGCCCACCAGCCTATATGATAGCGGCGCCTACCGCCCCACCGCCGTTAAAAACTTTTTGTACCTTTACCCTGCAAAAGGCGCGAGGAGGGCAATAGCATGGACCAAATGATAACGTACCCGATCGGGGAGGCAAGCTTTACGAATCTGCGGGAGGATAACGCCGTCTACGTGGATAAGACGGCGCTGATTTACCAGCTGGTGAAGCAGGGGCGGTACTACTTCCTGAGCCGCCCGCGGCGGTTCGGGAAGAGCCTGCTGGTCTCCACGCTGGAGGCCTACTTCCAGGGCAGGAAGGAACTCTTCGCGGGGCTGGCGATAGAAAAGCTTGAGCAGGATTGGACGCAGCACCCCGTGCTGCACGTTGACCTCAGCGGGGTTAACTATTCAAGAAAGGGCAAGCTGGAGGCGAGTCTTAATGAAATGCTCTCAAGCTGGGAGCAAGTGTACTGCGGAGATGAGTCTGATGATATTTTTGAGATTCGTTTTAAAAGGGTCATCATGCGGGCGCATGCGCAGACGGGGCGGCCGGTGGTGGTGCTGGTGGACGAGTACGACAAGCCGATGCTGGACGCCATCAACGACGAGGAGC